>CAKOTZ010000004.1 GCA_934120395.1 uncultured Clostridia bacterium | reverse complement strand
ATTTCAGTAGTATGAATTTTATCTATACTAGATAATAATATGTCTTTATTCAAAAATATCATCTCACTTTCAAATTATTATTTATCTTTAACTTTTTTCTTTAAATTTTTTGAATAATATATTAAATCAGTACAAATTAAATCTCCATCTTTAATTTCTTCATTGTAATTATCTATAAAGAAATTTTTAATTGTTTTTTCGTATTTATCAAATCCCTGCTTAACATAGAAAGGAATGTTATTCTCCGTTGTTCCTACTAACATTCTGTCATATTTTTGTTTATAATTACCACATAATGATTTTAAAAGTGTTTTTGCATAACCTTTGTTTCTATATTTTTCTGTTGTAACTATATTTTTTAATTCTAATATTTTTCTAGAAATAGGCAAAATAACTGCAATAGAAATTAGCTCATCTCCCTTTTTTAAAGCATATACATCAGAATTGTTCAAATACTTATGTATCATGTCTTTTGAAGGATCTGCCTCTAAAAGTAAATCAATATAATCTTCTTTATTTTCTATTTTTTTAACTTGCATTCTAGGTTCTCTTGGTATCTTGTAACCATTGGGAATACTAGGTTCCGTGGCATTGTGGTTATAATATCTCATCTCCTCTGAAAAAATACAACCACAGTATTTTTGCATATAAAGTCCCAGCTCTCTAGCTTTTTCTTGCCCTATTGCAAATCCAATTCTAAAATCTTCATATAGAAAATTTATTCCATACTTTTTTCCAATTTCTTCTCCCATTTGTTTTAATAGATTATGATTTTGATATGGACTTACTAACAGTGTCGTTGAAAAAGCATCGTAATTATGCTCTTTAGCATATTTAGCTGTTTTTTCAAGTCTCACTCTATAACAATAATTTTGGCAACGATGTTGTAAATCTGTTATTGTTTGTTTTACGAACTCGTCCAATCCATATATATCCTCAACAATAAAATTAACATTTATCGATTGCATATATTCAATAAAAGTATCCAATCTTGTTTTATATTCCTTGTATGGATGAATATTTGGATTGTACCAATATGTTTCTACTTCTATATTTAATTCTTTTAAGCGATCTATGCAATAAACACTACATGGAGCGCAACAAGTATGCATTAGTACTTTCACTTTTTTCGCTATCTCCTTTTATTTTGTTAATACGATTTTGTAAATATCATATACCTCGTCTGAAATACATTTTTTTTCACTGCCTTTATATATAACTTCCGATAATACATTATTATTCTGCAACGTTTTCAAAGTATCTTCATTCTTCATTTCCTCATTATTGCAATTTAGCAAATACACATTTCTATCTGCCCCAAAACTATTTTTTGCTTTATCAATCATTTCTTCTATTGTCATTTTCTTATTTGCACTTGCATCCCATGTTACATATGTAAAATATTTTTCATCTGTAGGGCTCCAAAATTTTACCTTTGTTGTATATGGTATTATAGCTGATGCATATGATTTATCTGTACATATCATTATAGCATCATCGTCCAAATTTTGTTCTATATATTGTGCTGTTGCCTTTGCATCACTGTAACTTTCTTTAATTTCATAATTTACCAACTCAACACTTTGCATTATACTAAAAATAAGAATCATCAAGCATCCAAATTCTACTATTTTTGACGTTAATGTAGATAAATTACTTTCTTTTTTTTCATTCGTTTGTTCTCTTCCTATCCATGCTATAAATATTCCAATTAATATTATTGTATTTGCTCTTTGTGTTAAAACTCCCCATATAAATAAATATATAAATATCTGCCATAATATTCCCACTACTGCAACGAGCATATTTTCTGGATTTCTCTTTCCTTCTGCTAATATTAAAAATATAACAAATATTTCTACGAATAGTCTAAACCCGTATGAATATGATAAATTTCCAAATATATAAATAAACATATCATATAATAATTTTTTAACAGTTTGAATATTTAGGCCATCAATTCCAGTCATATTCATATTTACTATTTGATTTTTGGTTATACATCCAAATAGCAACGCAACAAGTATCAATAAACCAATTCCAGCTATAGCCAAACTAATTAATAACTCTTTTGTTTCTTTTTTATCTTTCTTATTATAGAATATTTCTTCTGTAAAGAAAAATAAATATAACATTCCTACTACGCCTAACATTATAACATGACTATATGCCAATAATAGTATCGATAATACGTATTGTACCTTTTTTTGTCTTCTATCTTTATAAAATATTGCTATCAATACAAGAGCAAGTGCTATTATACAATAGCTTCTTGATATTGCTGGATACAAATATATAAACGGTGATGTTAAAAGTAAAATAATTTGTGTACTTTTTTTAAAAGGAGCATTTCTTAGTAAAAGCCACGCTGTTCCACTCATAATAGCACAACTAATTACAGATTCAGTTATATACGGAAACCCTAATTTTGCAAATGGCATGAGGATAATATGCCATAAAGGTGGATGACCTTCATATGACATCTGTTTTATCAAATCTATAAAATTTAAATCTCTTGCAAGTAACCACGCTTGAGCTTCATCTCTCCATTTTTCATGAAATACAACAGCAATTATCAAAATAAAAATAGTATAACAGCCCCAAATTAAAATATCAGTTTTGTTTGCTATTATTTTTTCCTTTATCTTTTTTATATCCACTATTTATTTCTCCTTTATTTCATGATATTCTTTTTCAGTATTCACTTCCCATATATTTTCTTTTTCTATGATTCCATTTTTTATATTATTTACAGCTTCAATTGCAGTTAACATAGAATGATCCATATTATTATAGCGATGTTGTCCATTACGTCCAATACAATATAAGTTGCTATAATTATTTACATATTGTATTAATTCATCAATTTTAGTATATGTATCAAAATATGCAGGATATGTCTTTTTTACCTTCTCTATATGATAATCTATTACTTCATTTTCATCTATAATTCCTATCGTTTTCAATTCATTTACTGCAAATTCCTTAAATTCCTCATTACTCATTTTCCATATGTCATCATTTTCTGAACAGACATATTCCAAACCTATCCAAATATTTTCTTCCGGTTTTTCCACTAAATATGGTGACCAGTTATTGAAGATTTGAATTCTACACATTTTAACTTCTGCTTCTTGCATATAAATCCAGCAGTCTGGAACTATATTACCAAGTGTTTTTATATTGGTTTCATTCTTCAAATTAATTTTCTTTAATTTTAATCCAATTGTAATAAAATCTCGATAAGGTAAACCGTTAGCAATCTCTTTAATTTTTTCTGGTACATCTGTTTGTAATCCTAAAACCAAGTCTTTTAATGGCATAGTTGATATACATATATCAGCTTGAATTTCCTTTTCAATTCCGTTTTCCTCATATACCACACTTTTTACTAAATTATTATCTACTTTTATTTTTGTTACTTTGCTATTTTTATTAATATGTGCTCCCATATCTTGAATCTTCTGTGCTAACAATTCCCATAATTGTCCTGGTCCATATTTTGGATACCAAAACTGTTCTATTAAAGATGTTTCCTTGTTTTTTTCTTTTCCATGTGCTAAAGCATTTTTTATTACTTTAGCAATTGAAAGTCCCTTCACTCTTTGAGCTCCCCAATCTGCTGAAATTTGAGATGGATGTCTACCCCATAATTTTTCTGTATATTTTTCAAAAAACATTTCATATAGATATTTCCCAAACCTATTTACATAAAAATCTTCTAAAGATTTTTCTTTTCTCTTGTAAAAAATTGTCTTTAAATAACTAAACCCTGCTTTTATAGTCCTTTTAAATCCCATATTTTTAAATGTTTGCAATTTTAACGAAATTGGATAATCAAAAAATTTTTTTAAATAATATATCCTAGAAACTCTATCTCTAATTAGCATCACATTATCTTCTTGTTCTGGATTTGGTCCTCCCTCTTTTAATGCCTTTTCTCTTCCTAATATCTTATCATCCATAGAGTTTTCCCCTTGAATTGGCATTATTTCTTCCCATAACTCCATAATTTGTTGATTTTTAGAAAAAAATCTATGTCCACCTATATCCATTCTATTATTTTTATAAACTATTGTTTTTGAAATACCACCTATTTCATTACTTTCTTCTAAAACAACAACTTCGTATTCAACATTTTCGTCTTTATTTTTTAATAATTCATATGCAGCTGTTAAGCCTGCTGGACCTGCTCCAATAATTATAACATTTCTTTTTTCCATTTTTACCTCACATTTATTTCTAATTTATGTTTATTTTTATATATAATAATTACAAAAATAATTATCGATATTAAACTGATAATAAATCCAACTTTAAGACCTGGTGTGAAATATTTTAATTGTATTTTATATTCGCCACTTTCTAATGGAATAGACATAAAAGCATCATTTGTCTTTATTATATCTCTTTCTTCTCCATTTACATAAGCTTTCCACCCATTTGTATATGGTATAGACATAAATACATTAGCATTATTTTCTAATTTTACATCAAATTCAAATTTATTTGCAGAATAACTTACATTGTTAGCAATACGTTTTAACCCATCTATGGAGTTATTTATTTGACTTTTTGGTTTTACATACACAATAATATCGTCTATTGTATAATTTCCTTTTTCAAAGAATATTTTTACTTTATTAACACTTTCTTCTGTATATCCTAAATTAATTATATATGTATGTTTCCCACCATACATATGAGTTTTCTTGTTTGCACCGACTTAACATAGCCTGCTCATTTCTTATTGTCTTGTCATCATTATATGCTATAAAATAAACATTGTAAAATGCCTTATCATAATAATCAAAATTAATATTTTTAAAATATACATATATTTCTGAATCTTTAATTTCATCAAAATTTAAACTAATAATTCCATATTCTCCATTGGCCATATACTGTTTATTATTGACTTCTATATCTTTTTCAGCTTTTATCTCATAACTAATACTATCATTTTGTATATTTAGGCTTTCAACGCTATTATTTGCCATATCATCAGGTACAACGATAGCCTGAGTTAGAACCTGCTGTCTATCATATTCTGAAAGTCTGTCATACTCGCTTTGCTTAATGCTTTTTTCAAATCCATATATAATAGAATTTTTATTTTCAGGTGCATATGAAGCATACTCTGTACTAGCTATATTTTTCCTTAATTCTAAATTATTATAGCCATACGGCTTGTTTCCCTCATTACTTGCTCTTACCAAATAGTGATTAACACCACATAAAGCTTCTAATTCAGCTCTTTTGTCTAATCCACTATAGGCCATAGGCCAAGCATTAGTATTTAATCCTAATTTATTATGCCATCTATCAATATTATTATTGTAAACACTTGTATAAAAATCTATTCCACTAACACCATATATCCAACTTGCATTATTTATTCTACCTATTTTATTTTCATCATATCTACTTGCATCAGATGTGTCTACCTCATTTAATAAAGGTAAACCGCCTCCATTAATTATATAACCGTAAGCTACATTGGCTTTTTCCTCTTCCTTAGTTGCATTACCATGGTTTTCATCATAATTATAGAAACTAGAAACTACAACAGAAATAGAAGCTAAGCCTAAAAATATGTATTTAAACATTTTGTCGTGCATTTTTGTCGCAAAAGAACATGCTATAGCACAAATTATAGCCAATATACTAGTTGCTACAATATCATGGCTATAATTTGCCAATACATTGCTAGCAATAGCATATACTAATACTAGTATACACAATATTATAATTTGCTTTTTCGATAAGTTTTTAAATTCTTCTACAGCAATTGTAACCATATATGCCACAATTAGTGCATATACAAAACACCATCTATTGGCATAATATGAAAAACCATTCATTATTGAGCCTATTAAAGGCACACATAATCCAATAGTAATCAAAATAAATTCAATTTTTTGCTTAGTATATTTTTTTCCCTGTAGAAAAACACATATTACAGCTGGTAGAGATATGGCTCCAAATCCAATAATCGCATCTCTGTCAGACATGCTAAAACTTGTAATAAAACCTTTTAAAAAGTTTATATACCATTCAGCATTATACATTATAGGTATTTCTTGCTTTATTTTTAATCTATCTGATTCCCCTAGCATATTTATTATTGGTAAAACTACTACCATTGATATTCCAATACCAATTAGTGAAAATATTATAAATCTTACTGCAATTTCCAATAAATTCTTCCATGTTTTTTGAATATCTTTATCTAAGCAAAAGCTTAGTATACAATACACAAAAACAAAAATACAAATCATATATGCAAAGTAAAAATAGTTTATAAAAGCATACGCTAGTGAAATTACATATAAACCAGCTTTATTTTCACGTAAAAGTTTATCAGCTCCTACAATAACAAATGGCAAAATAAACATTACATTAATAAAAAATGTTTCAATAAAAGTAATATATGTTACTCCAGAAAATGTATATATAATAGAACCTGCCAAAACCGCCCAAAATGACTGCTTTTTATAAAATCCAAAATAACTGAACGCTAATCCTGTAACATAAAATTTTAAAACTATAACCACATTAAAACCTAATTCTGAAAATTTACTTGGTATAAAAAAAGATATCCAATTAAATATATCAAAGTAGTATGCACTATTTGAGGTTAATATATCAGCACCATAACCAATCCCGTTGTTCCATAATTGAATTGTAAAATTATGATTAATAAAAATATTTTGAAAAATCTCTCTTAACCATATTCCCAGATTCATAAACGAAAGATAATGTTGATCGATACCGTCATATGTTCTAAAAAAAGTTTTTCCATACTTCAAAAAATACCAGCTATAACATACAAAAAATAATATTGCAAAACAAACTGTATATATAGATAAATATTTCAATTTATCTTTTGTTAATTTCATAATTTATCACCTTTTTATTTTTAATATATAATTTATAAATTACATATTGCTATTGTTAAAAACACATAAATGTATAATATTAATACACTAATTCCTAATAATTTTAATTTATTTTCTTCCTTGTAATCATTTTTTACCTTAATCATGCTTAATATTGCTACTGAAACTAAAGGTAAAATTGGTATAAAATATCTACCCTGTACTCCAGCAATAAAAGTATGTGTAATTGGTGTCCATTGAACATACAAACTTGTAAATACTAGTCCAACTACAGCAAGTATAATCAGTATCATTATAATTTTTTGATACGTTGTGAATTTGTTTTTCAAATCATTATCTGTTGCACTAAATAACAGGTATAAAGCCCCAAAAGTTATTGGAACAATTGAATATATTTTTACATATTCATCCCATCCAAGTTCTCCCCCAAACATCGAATACAAGTAATCTCTTCCGTAAATATTTATTGTGTTAAATAGCATTTGTATATATTCAATTGGATGTGATAATAAATTTGCAACTTGATATTTAGAGTTTCCTCCTCTAAAGGTTACTAAATACATACTTGAAATAGCAAGCCATATTAAATTTGCAAGAATAGCAATACTCATAATGCTCCCCACAGTTAAAATCTGCTCTTTTCTTGTTTTAAATTTATCTTTTGGTAATATTAAAAGCAAACCAACAACCGGTACATACACAATTTTACAAAGTGCTATTACTATCGCCATTATAAATAAATATATCTTATCTTTTCTTGTAATCTTTTTATCCTTTTCATTTACCAACTTTAGAACATAAGCTGTAAATAAAAATACTACAGAAATTGTCATTGCGTCTGGTGACATAGAAGAAAATCCTTCAACTGCAATTGGTATACACATTAACAATAATAATATTTTTTTACCATAAGGCATACATTTTAATGCTGCAAATAGAATAATTGCAGTTACAATCATGTTAAAAATTCTTGCAGTGTAAGCCATAACAATTGGACTATTAGTTACTTGTTTAGATATAAACACACCTAACGCTTGTGGCAAATATTGTAACGGATTATATATTGAAGTTGTTGACAATGTAGATATTATCTTTGGTCCATTTTCTGTTATATGATAAGAGAATTGCTTTTTTATGTCAACATAATGTATGTTAACTGGGTTATCATATATTCTTATTTTATTTACTTCAATAGGTGCTATAGATTTTGGGTCTCCATCTTGCATTTTAGTAAATAAATTTCCCTGTGCTATATCATATATTCTAAACCAATGAAAAATTTCATCATGATTTTTTAGTGTAGGCATAAAAAGCAAAAATGCAACTAGTATAACTGGTACAGTATACGCAAATACCCTTTCTGGGCTTATTTTCTTATCTTGATAAATTGCAATAATAAGTATTCCAAATATAATCAAAATAGCTATAGTCATTATCGCAAACACTTTAGTTACACTTGAATCATAATATAATTCTTGAAAATAAACATCACCATCTGTTTTTATATTATTCAGATACATATTTCCATCTTTATATGCATCTGTATCTGAATAATAAATTGAAAAATATTTATCATTTTTTTCATCTAGACTTAAAAATTTTATATATAAATAATACTGCTTATTCTTCGAATTTTCTTGCACTGGTATTTCAAATTTATATACATTATTAGTTCGAATATAATTATATGTAAGTTGTTTCTCTGTAACTATATCTCCACTTTCATTCTTCAATCCAATGATAGCATTTCCACCAATTTCCGTACTATTTGCACTATTGATTATCTTATCAAAATACACTAATACTTTAGCCAAATTATTTTCTTTGCTTACAAAACTTTGACCAATTTCTAAACCATCTTCAACATTCTCAAAACTCTTATTATATTTTTCCTTTGCTTCCCCTATATCATATGTTACATAGTATGATTTATCATTTGAATTAAATTGATACCACACCACTCCAATTAACACTAACACACAAACTACTATGATTGTATATGCAATTATATTTTTTTTCTTATCCCTCATATTCTACTCCTAAATGTTTATAAGCTAATGGCGTAGCCATTCTTCCTCTTGGTGTTCTAGCCAAAAATCCAATTTGCATTAAATACGGTTCATATACATCTTCAATTGTTTCAGTTTCTTCTCCTATTGTAGCTGCCAATGTTTCTATTCCTACAGGTCTTCCTCCGTATTTTACAATAATGGTTTCTAGTAACTTTCTGTCGATATTATCTAATCCCAAATCATCTATTTCTAATTTAAGGAGAGCTGTTCTTGTAATTTCTAAATTTATATCTCCATCACCTAATACCAAAGCATAATCTCTAACCCTTTTTAATAAACGATTTGCAATTCTTGGTGTACCTCTAGAACGTTTTGCAATTTCTCTTGCGCCTTCTGTATCAATATTTATATTCATTATTCCAGCCGAACGTTTTACAATAGTTTCTAATTCATCGACATTATATAGCTCTAATCGACACACTATTCCAAAACGATCTCTTAATGGTGTAGATAGTGAACCAGCTCTTGTTGTTGCACCAATCAATGTAAATTTCGGCAAATCTAGCCTAATTGACCTAGCACTTGGCCCTTTTCCTATAATAATATCCAAACTATAATCTTCTAATGCTGGATACAAAATTTCCTCAATGCTTCTATTAATTCTATGAATTTCATCTATAAACAACACATCATTTTCTGATAAATTTGTAAGCAAAGCTGCTAAATCTCCTGGCTTTTCAATTGCAGGTCCTGAAGTAATACGTATATTTGAATTCATTTCCATTGCAATAATATTTGACAATGTTGTTTTTCCTAATCCCGGAGGTCCATATAATAAAACATGATCTAGTGCTTCTCCTCTTTTTTTAGCTGCTTCTATATATACTTTCATACTTTCTTTTACCTTATCTTGACCTATATATTCTCTTAGATTTCTTGGTCTTAATGAGGTTTCTTCAATTCTTTCTTCATCATCAATTAAATTCGGCACTACAATATTCTCATTTTCGTCCATTTTCGTCTCCTTGTTTTTGTTTAATTATATCAATTGTATATTCCTATTTCAACCAAATTAAGATAAAAAAATAAATGTAACTAAATTTTGTTACATTTATTGATATATATAAGATTTTTTATGTTATTAAATTTATTATGATTGCCATCTCAAAACTTTAATATCTTTATAAGTATTTAAAACCTGCATATATTTTTGATATTCCTCTTCCCAAAGCATATTAGGTACTTTATCAAAGGCACTAAATACTTTTTCTGCTTCCTGCAAAAAAACTAATTGCTCCATTGGGTTTAATTTGTCGTATTGTTGTGCAAAACGATATAATTGATCTAACAATTCGTTTGCTTTAATAAAACTTACAAAATCTTTTACATTAATTCCAGCTAATCTAATTTGCATTACAGCAAATGCAATTAAAGCAAAAACTAAAAATATTAAAATATAAATAGCAACTACTAACATTTTAAACACCTCTTTTGTATAAACATTAATATAAGTATATCACATTTATACATTTTTGGCAAATTTTTTAAATTTTGTTATGTATTTTTGTTTTATATGATATACTGATTTAAAATATATTTTTAAGGTGGTATGATATGGAAATTGATGCTAGATTCGAATCTACTCGAAAAGCTGGTTTGCTTGGTATTTTGGGTAACATCTTTTTATTGATTATCAAAGGATTTATCGGTTTTATTACACACAGTCAATCCATGATTGCTGATAGTATTAATAGTGCTTCCGATATTTTTGCTTCATTGATGACTTTTCTCGGCAATAAAATTGCAAGTGTTCCAGATGATAAGAATCATAATTTTGGACATGGAAAGGCAGAATATCTATTTTCACTTTTAATTAGTATTGCTACAATATTGGTAGCTAGCAAATTGCTATTAAGTTCTGTTAATTCTTTTTTTATTGGAAATAATTTTGAATTTTCTGTATGGCTAATAATTGTATGTTTCATTACCATTATTTTAAAATTCACCATGTTTTTATACACCAAGAAACAATACAATAAATATGAAAACATTTTACTTGAAGCCAATTATAAAGACCATAGAAATGACTGCATTGTAACAACTGGTACTCTTCTTTCTTGTATTTTTGCTTATTACGGTATTTTTTGGCTAGACAGTCTTGTTGGTGCTCTTATCTCTTTATGGATCTTCTTTACTGGGGTAAAAATTTTTATTGAAAGCTATAATGTCTTAATGGATATGTCTATTGACACTCAATCTCAAGATGAAATTCTAGACCTTGCAAAATCATTTCCAGACATAAAAGAAATTGCAAATTTTTATTCTACACCAGTTGGATATCAATACAATATTTTTATTACTATTTGCGTAGATGGAAATATGTCTACTTTCGAAAGTCATAAACTTGCAGACAGCTTAGAGAAGCAAATTGAACAAATAGATCGTATACACCGCGTTATTGTACACGTTAATCCATTATAAAAAAGCAAGCCCAAACTTTAGCAAAAGCAAAGTTTGGGCTTGTTTTAACTTCAATGATGCCACCCAGTTATACTGAGGGATAATTATTGTTGTAAATTTAATCCGCTTCCATAGTTTTGCATAATCCAAGATGTATAATCAAAAGCATCCTGAGTAGTTGGGTTTCCATAGTCCACGCCAAAAGTATCAACAGTCATTTTTGAAATTACTGGTGGGTTTACAGGTTTATCCCCTTTACTTTCTTTTCCGTTACTATCCGTTTTAGTTTCTGTTTCTAAAGCAACAATTTTATCTACGATATCCATTCCTTCTGTAACCCTACCAAAAGCTGCATATAGTCCATTTAAACTTGAATTCTCATCAACCATTATAAAAAATTGTGAACCTGCTGAATTATAACCAGCTGTCCTTAGAGAACTACTTAAGTTTGAATAATCAGCTCTTGCCATTGCAAGCACTCCTCTTTCAAAACGTATTGTGTTTTTTGTATAATTATTTGCAATAAACTCTCCTGGAATTGTATATTCCTTATCATCTTCAGTTTTTGTATCTGGATATAAATCTTCTAAATTTACTGAACCTGTTCCATCACCTTTTTTGTCTCCACCTTGAATCATAAATCCTTCAACAACACGATGAAATGTTAATCCGTCATAATATCCATTATTAATTAATTTAACAAAATTTGCTACTGTATTTGGTGCAATATCTGGATATAACTCCATCTTAACAGTACCATAATCTTGAATTTCCATTGTTACTACTGGATTTTGTTTCTTTTCATTCGCCTTTTTTGCATATCCATATATTAAATATCCAATTATTGCAACCATTAAAACCAATATTACAATTAAAACTATTTTTGACCAATTTTTTTTCATTAGAAAACTTCCTTTCTTTTTACATATATTTTTTATACTATAATTACTGGTCTAAAACCATAATAACTATGAGCAGAACCGTTTGTATCATCATAAAAAGCAAATATGCCAGCTCCACTTCCATTGTTACTCCAACCACCACGACTTATAAATGGTGTATCTCCTGTTGGGAATTTAGACAAGTCATTATTCCAAGCCTTTTGTGTTGTACTGCTGTTACTAGTTTCCCATATAGCATCTCCATACCTAGTTTTGTTTGCATCATAAGTATTTGCATATATATCAACATAGTATTTTTCAGCCACTTGCAATTCAGCTCCATAGGTAGCTATATTACTACTTCCAGTTTCAACATAAGCAGCAACCCTTTCAAGTGCTCCTCCAACTAAGTCATAAATACCATAAATATTGCCTGTTGAACTAGCCTTCATTCCGATTAGTAGTATTATAAGCATTTGTTTTGCTCGAAGTACCAACCGCACTAGAAGTTGAAGCTGAATTTCCAGTAATAAAGCCTGTACAATTATTTATATATGGCTCTATCTCATTGCCATATTTGCTATGTGTTAAGTAACTTATAGCTCCCCATTCACTATTTTTCATTTGATGTGGCATTACCTCTGAATTTAAACCATAGATATTTCCTGTCAAATTCATATTTTTACAGTTGATAAACATATTATTTTCTGAAAGTCCTCTCCAACTTACAACATTCGGTACTACCTTCACTCCTATATTGGTAACATCACCACCGCCATTTGTAGCTGATGCCATAGTACTGCTCGCCTCAAATTTAGCTACCCATATACCAGTTAATTCTTTATTCCATCCACTGTTGGTATAATTATTTTGACTACCATCACAAAATGCTGGGGGAACATTCCATTTATTTTGTCCTGTTGTGGCATCTATTTTCGTATTATTTGCATCTGTTGTCAAATTTGTTGTACCTTTTACAAACTTAACATCAATAGTTCCTGTACTATTACTATGATAATTGCTTGTTATAGCATAAACATATCTTGGTATCCATACAAACATACTTCCCATTGTTGTAACATATCCATTAGAATCAATTACAAGTCCATCATTCAACATTACATTTGCCCATTTTTTTTCTGCATAATCATACCAAGTGCCAATTTCTTCTTGCTCAACTTTTTTCCACTTACCAGCAGACTCATCATAAATAACTGGTGTCATTCCATCTGTTATAATAGGCGAATTTACCAAGTCAATATTTATTAATTTTATAGTTTGGTGATTTGCCTTATCTACTAATTTTATTGCATATTCTGCTGACCTATCAATATCAACGCTATTATCTGATATTTCCTGCCAATAATCTACCTTAACTGGACTAGTTGTTTTATCAGTTACTATACCATAATAAAGTTTACCACCATTTACATTTCCCTTATATACAATATCATTTATTTTTATCGTTGCATACAATCCATAATTTTCTTTAGAAATATTAAATTCTGGTGCAACTTCACTTTGTTCAACATAATTAATATTTTTTTGTCCTCCCGGTAAATCGTATTGTGAATAATGCACTGTTCCTTCATATTCTACTCCATTTAAGCTGTAAACTTCTCTTGTATTAAAATTAATTACAACGTATAATTTTATTCCATCTACGCCCAACTTTTTTAAAGCATCTATATCATAATATAGAAAGTCTGTATTATCTTTTGAGCCTAATGCAGTATTTATTTTAGTTTGCAAATTTGAATCCAAACTATCAATTTTTTTCCCATAACTAAGTACTGTGGCATCTCCATTCTTTATCTTTGTATACGATGTATTAACTTGTTCCTGGATAATATTCATTTTTGATACAAAGTCTGTTACTGTTGCATTGTTATAAGCACTTATACCAGCTGTAACAGATACTCCTGCCACAATCAACAGTAAAATAATAGTGATTACCAAACTAATTAGCGTTACTCCATTTTTTTGATGCATTTTTCTCTCCCTTCTTTGGTATTACTACATCATAACATTATCAAAAACAAACTGCTCTTGCATTCTTTTCAATGATTGCTTAATAGTCATTGCTCTTACTTCACCAATTCCATCAACTTTGTCTAATTCCTCAATTTCTGCCAATAAAATATGTTGAAATGATTTAAAATATTTTACCAAGTTTTCAACAATATTTGAAGGAACCTTAGGAACTTTATTTAATATACGGTATCCTTTTGGATAAACAGCAATTTCTTCGTAATTTTCAAAATTTTCGTATCCAAGACTTTTAGCAATAAAACCACTCTCAATAATTCCTACACTATCTTTAGCCTGAATTTGTTCTAATATTTCATCTGCACTTGTTTCATTTTCTACTGCAATATAGTCCTTTATAATTAATAATTCTTCTTCCTCAAGCCCACCAATAAGTTCTTCCAACTGCATTTTTACTAATCTTCCATCTTCTCCAAGCTCGTACACCCTTTTTTTAACTTCATCTACAACCTTCATAACCATTTCTGCTCTTTGTATACAGGTAATTACATTATCCAATGTTACAATATCGTTAAATTCATATTCATTTAGTATATTTAATTTACTATCAAAAACCTTTTTATATTTTTCTAATATCTGCAAAGCTTGATTTGCTTTTGTAATAATTTTAGATGTATCCTCTATTGTATATCTAAAGTTTCCTTTAAATACAGTTATAATATTTCTCCTTTGTGAAATACTTATAACTAACTTTCCTGTTTGTTTTGCAGTACGTTCTGCGGTTCTATGTCTCGTTCCTGTTTCTTTGGTTGGTATACTAGATGCAGGTATAATTTGTGCATTTGCAAATAAAATTTTCTTTAAATCCTCACTTAATACAATAGCACCATCCATTTTTGCAAGTTCATATAATCGAGAAGATGTATATTCTTCATTTATGTTAAAACCGCCATCTACAATATCCATAACTTCTTTAGAATCTCCAATAATTATAAGAGCTCCTGTTTTTGCTTTCAAAATGTTTTCAAGTCCTTCTCGAAGAGGTGTACCTGGAGCTACTAATTTAAGAATTTCCGTAATATAATCATCTTTTTTTACTGTATCATCCAAAAATACTCACTTCCTTACTTTAAGCCAAGATATTTCATTGCCTCCACAATATTTTTCACACCTATTATATCTAATTTAAATTTTTCTTTCAATAGTTTTTTGTTATTTTCTGGAACAATACATGTTTTAAACCCTAATTTTTCAGCTTCTTTTATTCTTTTTTCAATCACATTTACAGCTCTAACTTCTCCCGTTAAGCCTACTTCGCCTATTGCAACTACGTCTTTTGGAATGCTTATATTCTTAAAACTAGATGCAGCAGCTAAAACAATTCCTAAGTCTATAGCCGGTTCGTTAATCTTTATTCCACCAACTACATTCAAATATACATCCTGATTACCTAGCAATAGTCCTGCTTTTTTTTCCAAAACTGCAATCAGTAATGTTAATCTGTTATAATCAATTCCATTAGCGGTTCTTCTTGGCATTCCAAACACACTTGGAGTGGTTAATGCCTGCAATTCTATTAGCAAGGACCTTGTACCTTCAATGCTTGCTACAACAACTGAGCCTGGCGTTTTTTCTTCTCGTTCTGAAAGTAAAATAGATGATGGATTTTTTATTTCTATCATTCCCTCATTTTGCATTTCAAACATTCCAATTTCATTTGTTGAACCAAATCTATTTTTCACACCTCTTAGCATTCTGTATGAAAAATATCTCTCACCTTCTAAATACAAAACTGTATCAACCATATGTTCCAAAACCCTTGGTCCTGCTATATTACCATCTTTTGTAACATGTCCAATAATTATAGTTGTAATAGAATTTTCCTTACAAATTTTCATAATTCTAGCTGTTATTTCTCTTACTTGACTTACACTTCCAGGTGCTGAACTAATATTGTCAGCATACATAGTTTGAACCGAATCTATAATAACCAGTTTAGGCTCTATACTATTAATTGCATCATTTACTGCGTCAATATCTGTCTCTGGTAAAAACATTAAATTATCTCTTTTTACATTTAACCTATCTGCCCTAATTTTTATTTGCTCTGCTGATTCTTCTCCAGACACATACAGTATTTTTCCTTCCACCTGTACCTTGTCGCATATTTGTAAAATTAATGTCGATTTACCAATTCCTGGTTCTCCACCAAGTAAAATTAATGAACCTTCTACTAAGCCTCCACCTAAAACTCTGTTTAGTTCATCTAATCCAGTAGAAATTCTTTCAGTGCTTTTTCCTTCTACAGAATTTAACGGCATAGGTATAGCCATTTTTTTCTTTTTGTTTAAACCACTTGAACTATTACTGACTAATGTTTCTTCATAAAAACTATTCCATTCTTGACAACCAGGACATTTACCAAGCCACTTTGCTGATTCATATCCACAATTACTGCAAACAAATACAGTTTTACTTTTTGCCACTCTTTTCACTCCCTTTGATTATTGAACTTATTAAATTGTAATTAACTTCTTTTTGATAATCTCTCTAGAGTTGTAATAAACATAGCATGTGACCATCCAAGTCCAATTACCCAAGCTGGTTGCATTGTTGCATTGTCAACTTGTTCTGGTAAAAATCCATGTTGGTTTGCCGATTTCACAACAAAATTAAAACATTCTTCTGCTTTTTTTCTTTCTCCCTTGTCTAAATAGTAGTTTGCAAGCCATAAATTAGCTATTGGCCAAGGATTACCATCGCAATAGCTATCACCTTCAAACCTTAAATAGCCTCCTGTATATGTACGCAAAGTCATTTGTATGTTCTCTATTGTATTTTCTATCTTCTTTTCCTTTGGTTCATAAACCTTAAATGGGTATACTAATCCAAGCAAGCTAATATCCATTCTTCCATCTTCATGTCTTACAAAACTTTTTTTGCTAGTATCATAAAACTCTTCTGAAATATAATCTTTTATTTTTCTTAAGTAATCTTGTATCTTCTCTTCTTCTTTTTTTATCTGTTCTAACTTTAATCTATTATTTTCAAATTCCGGTTTTTGTAAATCATATATTTTTTGCATGGCATCAAATGCTCCGAAAATACTTGCCAAAGAATACGTATGGACTCCTTCATTCATTTCCCATAAATCATAACTTTTTACCATTTTCTTTCCAGAAAACACTTCGTCTAAATATCCCTCTAAACTTTGAATAGCTTTTTCACACATTTTAAAAGTATTCTTTAAAAAACCTTTATCTTTTGTTTTCAAATAATGGTTATAAACTCCATATACAACTGAAGCTGTTTCATCAATTTGATATCCCCAACAAGGTGCTAAATTTCCATCTGTATAAAAACGTTGTTCCCATTTTCCTGTTTTGCTTTGAGTTTTCTTACAAAATACTTCATAAAATTTCTTGGTTTCTTTCTCCATTCCTACTAGGTCCAATGCATTTGTTATAAAAACAGCATCTCTTGGCCAGCAATAAGAATATCTACCACATTTAGTTAAATTTTCATCTACCTCAATAGCTGCTGAAATTCCGCCTGTTTTATCATTTTGTAAAATTGGAAATAATAATATTCCTCTTTTATAAATTGTACTTATTTTTTGTAAATAGGCATTTTGTCCATCATCAAAATCTAACTTTGCATGTTCCTTTACAAATTTTCTCCAATATTTTTTTGTTTTATCAATTTCTTCTTTTGCATCAATCTTTTTTGTTTTGCTTAACTTTTCTACTAAGTTACTATCCTTATTAGAATTAATCACAATAATTAATTCAATTTCCTTTTCTTCTCCTGGTTTCAATTCTCCAATATCATAGCTAATGCTAGAATCGTCTGACATCCCAATATAATCTTTACCACCAATAATTCCGCTATTAATAGTTTCTTCACTACCATTTATTTGAAAGCTTAAAGCAGGTGTTTTTGATACAATTGCAACCGTATAATCATGAGTATAT
Organism: uncultured Clostridia bacterium; assembly: GCA_934120395.1. Lineage (GTDB taxonomy): Bacteria > Bacillota > Clostridia > TANB77 > CAG-508 > CAKOTZ01. The sequence goes on along the minus strand of CAKOTZ010000004.1, from coordinate 121,043 downwards.
TGTAGCAAACTATTATCCTTAAACATCCCACTAACTTTATTATTTGTATTATTTAATAACTTTGAGTGCACCAATAAATTCACATTCATATTCATGTTATTTTGGTTTTGAAATACATATTTTTTTATAAGTACATTTTCCTTTATTGGCACACAATCTGTTTGAGTTATCTTAATTTTAAAATAACTATTAAATATATTTGTAGCTAAAATATTGGTATCCTCTATATAATGTTGCTCATATACATTATTTACATCAGAATGAAAATAAATCATTCCAGAATCATTTACCTTCATACCAATATTTATAAAATCAATAAATTGTTTGTAGTCAGCTTGTGGGTAATATAAGCGTAATAACTCACCTTTTTTACTAAAACTAGCTACCATATTTTTATTTCCAATAACAGCATCATTAAAATACTTATTTCTCATTTGTTTTTCTACTCCCTTTGTTTTATTCTTCAATAATTTCCACAATTTTTCTTTCAAGCTCTTTAACTTTTTCATTTAATTTTAGCAATTCCTCATCCTTTGTATCCTCTGTTAGCATATTTTCTTTAACAATAGAACCCATATCATCAATCTCTTCTTTTAATGTTTCTATTCTATCCAAAATAGATAACCTTAAATATTTATATCTATCAGATGGTTCAATCCTATCTACTAATTTCAATGATTCATCTAAACTATAAACATCTCCAAGTTCTGGTATTGTTACAGGAATTTCTGTATTTTCAATTATTTTTTCCTTTAAAACCTTTTGACCTTCAAACTCTCCATGTACTAGGAAGATATGTTTTGGTTTATTAATAAAAGAATATACAAAGTTTAATAACCATTCTTGGTCAGCATGTCCTGAATATCCCTCTATATATTCGATACGTGCATTTACAGCAATTTCTTCCCCGAAAATTTTTACCTTTTTAGCGCCATCTACAATAGAACGTCCTAATGTTCCCGGAGCTTGATATCCAACAAACAATATTGTGTTCTTTGGATCCCATAAATTATGCTTTAAATGATGCTTTATACGTCCAACATCACACATTCCACTCGCAGAAATAATTATTGATGCCATATCCATTTCATTTAACGCTTTTGACTCATCTGCAGTTTTTGTAAATTGCAATCCTGGGAAATCTAGTGGATTATCTCCACTTTCTATGTCTTTTTGAACCTCTTCATCAAACAAGTCCATGTTTTGTCTAAATACCTCTGTTGCAGATATTGCAAGTGGGCTATCAACAAAAACAGGTGCCTGCATCAACTTTTTATATTTAGATTTAAATTCCTCATTTTCATTGTTTTCTTCTTTTAATTTGTTTAGTTCATATAAAATCTCTTGTGTTCTTCCTACTGCAAATGATGGTATTACAACATTTCCGCCCTTATCTAGTGTTTCAGATACAATGTTCAAGAATAATTTCGCCTTTTCATCATTTCTAATATGGAGCCTATTACCATAAGTTGATTCCATTACCAAATAGTCACAACTTTCTATCATAGTTGGTGCATCTAGTAAAGGCATATCATTATTACCTAAATCGCCTGTGAATACTATTTTCTTTGTTTCTCCATTTTCAGTTATCCAAACCTCTATAATACTCGAACCTAACATATGCCCTGCATCATTAAATCTTAATTTAATATTTTCATCTATATCAATGATTTCATCATAGGAAATTGGCTTAAATAATACCAAAGAGTCAATAGCATCCTGCGCTGTGTATAATGGAGGCAATGGTTTCTTTCCTTCTCTTATTCTTTTCCTATTTTTCCATTCTATTTCAGTTTCCTGAATATGTCCACTATCTGGTAGCATAATATTACATAAATCACATGTTGCTTTAGTTGCAATAACTGGATTTCTATAACCTGCTAAATATAATTTTGGTATTCTTCCAGAATGATCTATATGAGCATGTGTTAATACCATGAAATCAATTGTGCTAACATCATATCTAAAATCTTCATCATTTGCAAGTTCTAATTCTGCTGATCCTTGATACATACCACAATCAACTAAAAATTTCTTTCCTGCACCCTCTACTAAAAAATTTGAACCTGTTACTGTTCTTGCAGCGCCTAAAAATGTTACCTTCATATTTTTTCATCCTTTCTATATAAACAATTTAAATCTTTTATTTGTTTTTAATTCTACCTTTTCTGCAGAACCATTTGTTTCTATTTCAAATTGCTTTTCTAAAATATCTCCATCATAAATTGATACTTGTAATTTGCTATACTTAGGTCTTACTTCTAACTCTATATTTTCCAAATTTATAATTTTACTATTAATTGCCTGTTTTATTATTTCTACATTATAGCTACCATTTTTCGTTATGATATTTAATACTCTTAAATTAATCCCTTTTACAATTAAAAGCTCTTCTATACGTCCAATGTCTAATTTTATTTCCTCTATTTCGAATATTCTTTTCTCTTTATTAAATGGTATTCTTTTATAATAACGCAAATGATATAAAGCTTCAATTATTTCAGCTTTAATGGTTGTTTTTTCTATTAATTTTTTTAAGCAAGATAAAAAGTTTTTTTGTAATTCTATCATTTTTTCCTCTAACCATTCTTCTGAAATCATACTACAATCTATTTTTTGGAGCATTTCCTCCTTTTGCTCTAAGCATTCAATATTTTTTACATACATTTTTGGATCCATAAGTTTAGTATATCTTTCCATTTGCTTTATTAAATCTCTTCGTCTATTCCTTAATATAAATTCTAAAGAATCAATATTCGATATTTTTTCTATACCATCTTGATTTCGTCTCTGTAATTCATTCTCAAGCATTTCTCTATTATTAAGAATTTTATCTATTTTCTTTATTTCAACATTTATTCTTTTTTTATCATCTGTCATTTTGTCTAAAAATTTAGTTTTATCAAGCATTAAATTTTTTTCTTGATTTACACGCTTTTGTTCTTTAAAAATATACTGTTTTAACTCTTGATTAATATTCATATTTAAGATAATGGTAAATAGTAGAAAATTGCTATAAAACCTTTCAGCATTTTCATTTCCAAATTTTAAAATTAAGTTTTCCTTCATTTTTTTTAAATAATCTTTTTGTTCATCCTTATTTTTATACCATTCGCTCAAAAATGCTGCATCTACTAAAATTCTCAAATTTTGAAAAACTAAATTCATTTCATAATTTTCAATATCTTTTATCTCAATTTCCCAAGACCAGCCACTGAAATCTCTGATTATTTCCTTATTGTTTATGCAATTTCCAATTTTTAAAGTTCTTGGTATTGCATACTTTAATATATAGTATTCATCTTTCACTTCAAATTTATTTGAGGATAACTCATATAACGAATATAACAATTGTTTTTCAGTTGGATAAGAAATTATTGTCTTATAGTTCTCGTCAGTTATAGAACTCATTCCATATTTAGATAAAACCCTTCCCTTTTTAGAGTTCGGCTCTACAAGCTCTATTTTTTTGCAATCACGCTCTATAATGTCCATTATTTCCTCGATTAGCTGTCCTTGTGAAATAGTAGTTCTCTTTACCATTTTATAATCTTTATATGCTAATTCAATTTTATATAGCATGCTAAGTAGCAGATTCTTTGCAGTACTTGAAAATTCTTTTTTTTCAAGTATTTCTTCCATACTGTTATTATAATTTTTAATTGATATTTTTGAAAAGAAATCTTTTTTCTTCAAGAAAACACCTTCCTTTTATTCTTGGTCTTCTGTTGCTGGAGTAGCAGTTTTTAATTCCTGAAGTCTTTCCTTTGTCATTAATACTTGTCTTGGCTTACTTCCCTCATAACCAGATATTATTCCTCTTGCCTCCATTTGATCCATTATTCTTCCAGCTCTTGCATATCCTACTTTAAACCTTCTTTGAATAAATGACGTTGAAGCTTGACCTGTTTCAACAACTGTTTCTATTGCTTCCATTAATAAATCATCTGTATCGTCATCATCATCTTTTATTTCCTTATCATTTCCACTGGCATTATTTTCTATTTTTTCAAGAATATCTTCACTATAGTTGACTTCACCACTTGCCTTTAAAAAGTCTACAATCTTTTCAACTTCTTTGTCGGAAATAAATGCCCCCTGCACACGAATTGGTTTAGATGTTCCAATAGGTGAAAATAACATATCTCCTTTTCCTAATAATTTTTCTGCACCTACCATATCCAAAATAGTTCTTGAATCTATTCCAGAAGATACAGCAAAGGCAATCCTAGATGGAATATTTGCTTTAATAATACCTGTAATAACATCAACAGAAGGTCTTTGTGTTGCAATAACTAAATGCATTCCAGCTGCTCTTGCCATTTGAGCCAGTCTACAAATAGCATCTTCAACATCATTTGGAGCAACCATCATCAAATCAGCAAGTTCATCTATAATAATAACAATTTGTGGTAGTTTTTCTGCTCCTTCTTCTTTTTCAAGTTCAGCATTATATCCTTTTATATCTCTTACACCTTTTGCCGCAAAAAGGCTATATCTATTAACCATTTCCTGTACTGCCCAAGCTAAAGCACCTGCTGCTTTTTTAGGATCAGTTACAACTGGAATCAAAAGATGTGGTATTCCATTGTATACTGATAACTCTACCACCTTAGGATCAACCATTACTAGCTTTACTTCACTAGGTTTTGCCTTATATATAATGCTCGTAATTAAAGTATTAATACAAACACTTTTACCAGAACCCGTTGAACCAGCAATTAAAACATGTGGCATTTTAGCAATATCTGCAATTATTTCTTCTCCAGCAACGTCTTTCCCAAGAGCCATTGATAGCTTAGATTTTGACTCTCTAAACTTCTCACTATCAATAATATCTCTTAAATGTACAATTTCATTTTCTTTGTTTGGAACTTCAATCCCCACCGCTTGCTTACCTGGTATTGGAGCTTCTATACGAATTGATTCTGCTGCTAAATTTAAAGCAATATCATCCGCAAGTTTTGCAATTTTACTAACTCTTACACCTTCTGCTGGTTTTAGCTCATATCTGGTAATAGATGGTCCTACAGATACCTTTTCTACTTTTGCCGATACGCCAAAGCTATATAGTGTTTTTTGTAACTTGCTTGCTGTTTCTGTTACAGATTTTTTTCCTCCCTTAAGTACCTGCTGTTCTCCAATTTCTAAAAATTCAATAGGTGGAAATTCATAATGCTCATCTTCAATTGTTATTGCATGTTCTAAAGTTAAAACTTCTTTTGTTTTTTCCTCCTTCTTTTCTACCTCTTGTTTAAACAAATTAGATTCAATAAAATCATTACCTTTTTTTCCGTTATTTTTGTTCTTCTTCTCTAATTTATTCTCTGGTATATTAATTGTAATTTGTTCTTCCATTGGTATTTCCTCTATTATTGCAGGTTCTTCAGTTTTAACATTTCTAATTTTGGTTGTTTTAGTTTTTCTTTCCTTCTTAACAGGTTCTTCTATTTCCTTTTCTTCTGTTTCTTTTATTTCTTTTCTTCTTTCTTGCATTTCCTCTATCCACTCAGCAATTAGCTGTGCTGGTTTTATATCAAACATAATTATTAACAATATAATTGCAACTCCGGCATTTAAAATAATTGTGCCATATATTCCAATCAAATCAATAAATGGAAGAGCTATCATTGCTCCTATTGCTCCACCACCTTGATTTTGCTCTCCTAATGTATAAGCTTCTTTTACAACTGTCCAAAATTCATCATTTACATTCAATTTTTCATTTGAAATTTGAAATATACATAATATTACACAAATACACAACAAAAATACAGTATACTGTCCAAGCTTCATCGTCATATATTTTTGCTTTTGACACGCCAAACTAATTGCTATGGCAAATGTTCCTATTGGTATTAAATATTTTATAATTCCAACTAATCCTCCTAGCATTGGACTTAATTGTTCTCCAATATATCCAGATTTTGTGAATATTAACACAGCTAATAGAATACTTATTATTATAAGCACAACTACTGTTAAATCTAAATTAAATTCCTTTTTCTTTTTTTTCCTTCTTTTTGCCATTTTTGCTCCTTTTACCTATAACAAAAAGTCAAAACAGTAAATCCAACTCAAACACTATGCTTTGACTTCCTATTTTGACTTTCCTATTATTTTAATTCTCTTCTATTTTCTTGTACAGTTTTTATAACATCATCAATAGTGCCTTCAAAATTTCCTTGAACCTTTTCTAAAGTTCCTCCTATAGAATCTTGCATTTCCTTTAACGAATCTTGTACTGTCTTTTGCATTATTTTTAGTGAATCCTCTAAAACGTTTTGAACATTTTCTAAAATATTATCTGCATATATTTTTGTTCCCTTTGTAATTTCTCTAGACATTTCATTTGCAGTTTCTATAATTTCTGCTTTTTGCTCATATGCTTTTCTAGTTATTTCATGTTCATCAATCATCGCTATAATTCTATTTTCTGCCTCTTTAACTATATCATTTGCCTCTTTTTGTGCCTCTTCCAAAATTCTTTGTCTTTCCTCTTTTACCCATTTAGCTTGTTTTAATTCATCTGGCAATTTTAATCGTATTTCTTTTACAATATCAAGTAACTCCTCTTTTTCTATAATGCCTTTTTTAGTTAATGGCACAGTTCTACTTCTTTCTACTATATCTTCTAAGGTTTCCAATAGTGTAAAAATTTCCATTTTTTACCCCTTTCGATTTAAAAACACTAATTTTACTCTTCCGTATTTTCTAATATCTATAATTTCTATTTCTAACTCTTTAATTTTGTCTAACAATAATTCAAGCTGGTCTGTTTCAGCTATAATTATTCCTTCTTTTTTCAATAGATTTAATTCTAAAATTATTTTAATTGATTTATCTATTAAATTGCTTTCATAAGGTGGATCTAAAAAAATTAAGTCAAATTTTTTTCCTTGTGTAGCCACTTTTTTTAAAGCATTTTCAAAATTTGCTTGAATTACAAGTGATTTATCCGTCATTTTTGTTTTTTCAATATTTTGATTTATTATCCCTATAGCTTTTTTAGAACTATCTGAAAAAATACAAAATTTTGCCCCTCTGCTTAGGCATTCCAAACCTAGAGCACCACTTCCAGCAAATAAATCTAATATTTCAGCATCTATTAATTTATTTTGAACTATGCTAAACAATGATTCCTTTATTCTATCTAAGGTTGGTCTAGTTTCTATTCCTTCTAAAGTAAAAAGCTTAGTTCCTCTTGCACTTCCACTTATAATTCTCATATTTTCACTCCATCATACATTAATATTTTATTCCAATAACTCAATATGTCAATAGTATTTACACAAATGTAATATAGATTTAACATTAATGTAACCTACTGTAACAAAAAGGAACCCTAAATTTAGGGCTCCTTCCGCATTCGGATTAACGGTTCAGGATTAAGGTTAATGCAATAGTGGATGCTACTGTTGCATATAAAGCTAAAATTGTAATGCCAACAACCCATTTAGTTTCATCTGAACAAAATTCCACTTTGCTTTCATTCATCAACTTGTCAACTTTTTCTAATTCAATTCCTATTTCTTCTATTTTTTTTCTTTCAATAGCCTTTTTAAGCTCATCTTCGCCCAGTTTCTTAATAAGCAAGTCAAAAGTTTTGCTTGTTATAGTAGGATAAAAATTTCTTAAAGTAAAATACAGCTCGTTAATGTTTGTTGCCCTAACGCCTTTTTCCCGCGCCTTTTTGTAATCTAACATTATGTCTTCCTCCTTGCAATAATAAACTTAACATAACTATATTATACCACTTTATATTAGATTTGTATATAAAAAAACAGGTCAAATTATTATTTAACCCATTTTTACTCTTCATTTACCTCTTTCAATAATTCTAATTGAGAAATTAGAATTGATTCCATTTTTGCCTTATATACATCAAATTGCTTTTTTAAATCATCTAATTCTTTTTGTTTTAAAGCAATTTCTTGATTTAATTCATTTACAGCTTCTCTTGCACCAGTTTCAGCATCCTTTACAATTTGTGTGGCTTGTTGCTGTGCAACTTTTTTTATGTCATCTGCTGTTGACTGAGCCATAACTAAAGTACTTTGCAAAGTACTTTCGATTGATTTATATTGAGACAAATTATTTAAAGTTTCATCTAATTTTTCTTTCATATCTGAATTTTCTTTATATAATTTTTCATAATCAGCTGTTAATTCATCTAGAAAATCATCAACTTCTCCAACATTATATCCATTCATCATTTGTTTAGAAAATCTTTTATTCTCTATATCTAAAGGTGTGAGCATATATTTAAAGCCTCCTACTTTTTAACATTAGAATCCAGAATTATTACTATTGTTTTTTAGCCATGATACAGAAAGTTTATTTTTTATTTCTTCCCTTGCTAATTCATTTGCAATTTCATAGTTATATGGTGCTAAAACAAAAATTGCATTTGATACTTTTTGAATATGTCCATTTAAAGCGTGTGCAGCTCCACTAATGAAATCTATAACACGTCTTGCAATATCTTTATTAACATATTCTAAGCTTACAATAACCGATTGTTTTTCTTTTAGTAAATTACAAATTGTTTCTGATTGTTCAAAAGAAGTCACCTGAAAAACTACCATTTTTACTTGTTGAGCCTGTGGCATGTTTACAACTTTATTCTTCTTACCAAACAACTTTCTATCGTCTTCTTCTTCATCATCTTCATATTCATACATATATTTATTATCTAATTCATCTTTTTCATCATCTTCAGGTTCAACACCCATAAAATCTAAAAGCTTGTTCATGATAGCTCCAGCCATATCATTACCTCCTAAAATTTTTCCTTCGTAATCTCCTCTAACAGCATTTATAGTATCTAACTTTTTCGAACCAATGTCAAGGGTTTTTTTATATTTTTTCTGTTTGTAATTTAAAAATAATATTCTTGTAATATATTTGTAATATTACCTGTTAGGATTTATAATAATTTCATCATACATTGCAATTCTATTCATACTGTCTATTTCTTTTTTTGAATATCCCATTTCTTTTAATTCATCTGATGTATAATTATCTATTATAGAATAATCATCATTTTGTCTTTTAATTTTAACCAAAACTTTTTCAGTATAACCAACTCTATTTCTCATAATATATGTTTTATCTTTTTCTGTTACAATAGCCATATTAGGCACTTTAAATCCACTATAATCCCACCAAATAACAGATAATGATATTTGCCTGTATTGTATTAATTCCTCTATCTTTTTTGTAATTTCAAATACAATTACCCTGCTGTCATCTTCTTCCACATTGATATATGAAATCTTAGCATTAATTTCTTCTGAGTTAGATAATTGTAATGTAACATTATCATCTATTTGTGCATGCTTTGCAGCATCTGAATTTAAATGAACAGCAATATAACTTTTAAAATTATTTATAATTTTTCCGCTTTCTTCGCTTGTCGCTATTATTTGACCTGTTTTTACATTCAAACCATCTAAAAATTTTTTATTCAAATAACTAAAATCATCAGTTTTTAATACATCTTCCAATCCATCTACTCTGTATGATACAACACCGCTTTCAGGTGCATTAATATACTCTGAATTTTTTGTTAATTCTTTTTCATAATTTTCCCTTTTAGCAATTAAATTTTTTATTACAGAATTTTCACTTGCACTTTCTCCAATTTTGTTTATTTTCTTTGTCATATATGTATTTATATCTTGCTTACATTCCTGTATCTTTTGCAAATCGCTATTTTTATTTAATCCATCCAACTTCTCTTTTATCTGAGTTTCAAGTAGACTAATATCACTAGGTAATGATTGCATATCGGACGGTATATTAGCTTGTATTTCTTTTTCAACTTCTGCAATTTTTTGTTTTATAGATTCTTCAGTAGCACTATAATACCTAAATATTGATTCTCCCTTTGCAACCCTTTCTCCCTCTGTCTTTATCTGCAACATTCCGTTTTTATAATTTTGTCCTTTTACTACATTTTCTTCTCTAATTAATAGTCCAACTGTTTCTTCTTGTAGTGTCAAATTTCCATTTTCCAATATAAAAACATTTGCCGATTGAGTTAATAACGAATATCCCTTAAAAATCAAATAACTAATAATACCTACAGAAAGAACAAAAATAAATATCTGTATTAATTTCTTTTTTATATTGATTGTTTTTTTATTATCTTTCACCATACTCCTCCAAAATAATATTTATATTATTTGGTAATGTATCTAATGCATTTATTTTTTTCCAATTTTTATCTTTTTTAAACCAAGTAATTTGCCTCTTAGCATATCTTCTAGTTTCCTGCTTAATTTTTTCAATCATTTCTTCTTTTGATATTTCATTTTTCAAGTATTCAACTACTTCCTTATAGCCAATACCTTGCATTGCAGTTGGAAAATATGAATATTTTTTATAAATCTGTTTAACCTCTTCAATTAAGCCTTGTTCTAGCATCATATCAACTCTTAAATTAATTTTTTCATAAAGTTTATCCCTGTCCATTTCTAAAATAAAAACTTTATAATCAAAAGGAATCTCTTGTTTTCTTGATTCTATCTCTTGTTCAGTCTTTGTTTTCCCAGTCTGTTTATATATTTCTAATACACGAATAATCCTCTTTTTATCATTTGGGCTAATTTTTTTCATCGCAGTTGGGTCAATTTCTTTAGCTTTATTATACAATGTTTCTAATCCATCAGTTTCAGCTATCTTTTCAAGCATAGAACGATATTCCATATCTGTATTTGTTTGTTCAAATTTAATGCCATATACAAGCGAGTCAATGTATAGACCTGTTCCACCAACAACAATAGGCACTTTACCGTTTTTTAATATTGTTTCTATCTTTTTTTGTGCTAATTCCTGATATTGTGCTACGCTAAATCTTTCTTCTGGTGAAACAAAATCCAATAAATAGTGCTTAATATTTTCCATTTCATCTTTTGTAGGTTTAGCCGTTCCAATGTCCATTTCCTTATAAATTTGCATAGAATCTGCTGACACAATTTCTCCATTGATTTTTTTCGCCAATTCTATTGATAATGCTGTTTTTCCTGAAGCTGTTGGTCCTGCAATAACAATTACTTTCGGTTTTTGTCCCATGCTTTTCTCCTTTTATCTCCTACTAAACTTTTTTTCAATATCAATTTTACTCATTTTAATTGCAGTTGGTCTTCCATGTGGACATGTAAATGGATTTGGCAATTTTAATAAATCCTGCATCAAAGCATCTACCTCTGGTATACTTAAAGCCATGTTTGCCTTAACAGCAGCCTTGCATGCAATAGTTGCTATAAATTTATCTTCTTTCTCTTGTTTTGCAGTTATAGCAACAGTATCAATTGCGTCTAATATATCCATAAATAATTCTTTTGTATCTAATTCCATACAAATATTAGGTACACCAACCAATTTTATTGTGTTATCCCCAAACTCCTCTAATATAAATCCTGCTTTTTCAAACATACTTATATTTTCTCTTGTAATATCCATCTCCTTATGTGTTAGAGTTATAATATCAGGTAATAACATCATTTGAGAATCTTTTGCCTCATCACTGTAAAAATTCTTTTTTACTTTTTCATACATTATTCTTTCATGTGCTGCATGTTGGTCTAATATGTATATATCATTCTCAATTTCCAAAATAATGTAAGTTGAAAAAGCAATTCCAATAAATTTGTATTTAGGCTGTTTTTCTGCAATTTCTTTTGTATCAAATACTGAAATATTTTCTCCTTGAACAGGTTTCATCTGGTTTTCAACTGTTTCCATTTGACCTTGTTTGTAAGTTTCTTCATCCTCTTTTACAACTTCTTTTCCGAAAGTTTTTTGATACATTTGTTCAAAGTCAATACTTTTATTTTCTTCAACAGGGTACGGTTTAAAATCTATTTTATCAATTGACTCTATATTTTCGTTTTGTAAACTTTCTAATGTTTCGCTTTCACCTATGTTTGGTTCATTTTCTTTTTTCTCAATTGTCTTTTCCTTTGCATTATTTTCTATTATAGTGTCCACTCTATCTTTAGCTTCATTTTTTATTTCTGGTTCATTATACAATTCAAATTTATATTCTATTTTCGGTACTTGTGTTTGTTGCACAGGCTCTGTCTTTTCAAGCGGTGTTATATTGTTTTTTTGATAATATAATTGTTCCACTACACTCATTTTTTCATTAGAATCTGTTTCTTTTTGTCTTCTTTTGAAGAAATTTGAAAATTTTGGTTGACTTTTTTCTGTTTGATAATTTCTTGCAATTTCTTCGAATTTTTTATCAATATCTATTTCTTCTTTCTGATTTTTAACTTCTTCTTTCGGAACCTCTACCTTATTTATTTCTTTTGTTTCATCAATTTGGTCTAAAATTATATTGTCACTTTTAGATTCTTCATTTTTTATTTCAGTACTTTTTTCTGGTTCTCTTACCAAATCTGTTTTTAATAATGTTTCTTTGATAGCATGATACAAAGACTTAAATATTTTATTTTCTTCTTTGAATCTTACTTCCAATTTTGCTGGATGAACATTAACATCTACCTGGCTAGGATCCATCTCAAGATTTAATATGCAAAAAGCATGTTTTCCAATTGTCAACATTCCCTTATATGCTTGTTCAATCGCTGATGATAAAGTTTTATCCTTCACATAACGTTTGTTTACAAAGAACATTTGATGAGTACGATTATTTCTTGCAATTGCTGGTTTGCCAATTACTCCATCAACAATAATATCATCATAAGTATAGTGAAGTGGAATTATTCCATTTGCAATATCCTTACCAAAAATACTATATATTGTATTTTTGGTTTGTCCATCTCCTGTTGTTTGAATAATTACTTTTCCTGTATTAACAAGTTTAAAAGCAATATCTGGATGCACTAAAGCTAATCTGGTAATAGCATCCTCTATATAACCAGATTCTGTGTAATCTTTTTTCAAAAATTTATATCTTACCGGTGTATTAAAAAACAAGTTTTTTACTGTAATTGTTGTTCCTGTTGCGCAACCCGTTTCTTCTTTTTCCAATACTTGTCCCGCTTCTACTACAACCCTATATCCAAACTCAGCGTTTGCTGTTTTAGACACCATTTCCACATTTGCTATAGCTGCTATACTCGCTAAAGCTTCACCTCTAAATCCCATTGATTTTACTGTCTGTAAATCATCTGCTTGTCTAATTTTACTTGTAGCGTGTCTTTCAAATGCAATTTCCATATCATCTTGCTCAATTCCTTTTCCATCATCACTTACTCTTATATATGAAATTCCACCATTTTTTATTTCTACAACTATATTTTTAGCACCCGCATCTATTGAATTTTCAACCATTTCCTTAACAACTGATGCTGGTCTTTCTATTACCTCTCCTGCTGCTATTTTATTAATTGTAAGGTCATCTAACAAAACTATATTTCCCATTTCTTTTTTCTTCCTCTCGTACTTCCATTTCGTTTTTTGATTATATCATTATTTTTTTAATTTGAATACTTTTTTTCAAAGTTTTTGTTTATTTATCATTTGATATATTTGTAACACTTATTTTAAAATCGAATACTATATTACATACCAAGGATACGTAAAATAAATTTTTCAAGGGAGGTAAACATATATGTGCAATAGTTGTAACAATGATATTCTCTGGTTTATTATCCTATTCTTACTACTTTTCTGTGGTTGTGGCAATAGAGCTTGTTGCAATTAAATCTAACAGTCAATTTTATTTAAACGGAAGGAGGTAAGAATTATGCCAGAAAACAGATGTTGCGGTGGATGCGGTTTTGGAAATGACTGCATTTGGATTATTATTGTTTTAATCTTAATTTGTTGTTGCTGTGGTGGTAACAACAATTGCGGAGGTTGCTGCTAAGTAAATAAAAAGTGGTTTTGCTGTTTAAGGCAAAACCACTTTTTATTTTATTTTAATTTGTTTCTTTCTAAGTCTAATATTTACTCTTTCAGACATAATCGTGTAAATAACTGATGCAATAGGAACACATATAATCATACCTATTAATCCCATCGCATTGCCACCTATTGTAATAGCAACCATTACCCACATTCCAGATAAACCAACTGAATTTCCAACTACTCTTGGATATATTAAATTACCTTCAATTTGTTGCAATATTATAATGAAAATTACAAAAATTAAAGCTTTTATCGGACTAGATACAACAATTAAAATTACGCCTATTCCTGCTCCTAAAAACGCTCCCACCATTGGAATTAATGACGTAAATCCAATTAATACTGAAATCGTTAACGCATATGGTATTCTTAATATTAGCATACCAATAAAGCATAAAAATCCTAAAATTAATGCCTCTGTTAATTGTCCTGTTACGAAATTATTAAATGTTTTATTTGCAAGACTTGCTGTATGTACTATCCTATTTGCTTTTTTAGCTGGTACATATGCATATAATAGTTTTTTTGCTTGTTTAATCAATTTCTCTTTTTGTAATAGAATATAAATTGCAAAAATAAATCCAATTACAAAATTTACGACTCCACTAATTGTTGCCATAATAAAATCAATTGAAGTTGAAACTATTGTACTAATACCACTTTGGACATATTTAATCAAGTCTTGATTTATATTGCTCCAATTTATGTTAATATTTTTAATTTGTTCACTAATTTGAGGATAGTCCGCAGTTATTTTTTCTCCCCACTGTTTTATATTTTCACCTATTGCTGGTATATTTTGAGCAAATATACTAAAGGTATTAATCAGTTCTGGTACTACTAAAAAAACTATAAAAAATATTATTGCTAGTAATAATATTATAGATAAACTAATTGAAAGCGGCCTTTTTATTTTTGATATCACTTTATTTTTATCTTTTTTCAAAACCTTATCTTCAACTAAATTTACTATTATATTTAATAAAAAAGCTAAAGCCAAACCAAGTATAAACGGAAATATTAATTGTATCATAAAAGCAATTGCATTTCCAACTGTAGCTAGATTTTGTAATGCCCAATATAAAACAACTCCAAATCCTACAATTAATATAATCTTTTTTACATTATTTTTATTTAGTTCTATCATTGTATTTCTCCTTTCCTTGCATTTTTCCTTAGTTTAATTATAGCTTATTTTGGTAATTCCTGCAAGTTATTAACATTGCATAAAAAAACACTATGCCAAACTTGACATAGTATTTTTTAATTTATGCATTATTGCTATTACTGTTATTATTGTTATTGGTTTCATTAGGTTTTGCTGGTGGTGTTGTATTTTGTCCATCACCATTTGCACCATCTGGCGGTGTTCCATCTGGTTTTTCTCCCGGAATAAAGTTTTCCATTTGTCCTTGTTTCATCTGACTTGGTCTGCCTCCATCTCTTCCATCTATTTTTCCTGAAGTATTTTTACCAAAAAGCAAAAATCCTCCTGCTGTTATTATGGCTCCTATCAATATACCTATTATTAACGTAAGTATCTTTTCTTTCATATAACAAACCTCCTATCTATTTTATAGTGCTAGTATAAAGTAGTTTTCTTAAATTAACATTAAATTTTTATTGTTTTGGAAATTTTATAATAAAAACACTTCCCTTAGGTTCGTTATCTTCTACCTTGATAGTGCCACCATGGCTTTCTACGATAAAATATGCAATGGAAAGTCCTAAACCAGTTCCTCCTGTTTTTCTTGACCTAGCCTTATCTTCTCGATAGAATCTTTCAAAAATATGTTTTTTTCCTTGTTTACTTATTCCAATTCCCGTGTCCCTCACTTCAATTACACACTTATTGTCTTTAGAATACGTTAAAACTTCTATCTTCTCACCTTCTTTTGTATATTTTATTGCATTATCCAATAAAATTACTAGCAATTGATGTATTTTTTCTGTATCTACTGTTATCATATTAGAGTAACTTAGCTTCAAACTTATTGTTTTTTCTTGCATTGCAGCATAGTCTTTGTATGGAACTGTAATTTCTCTAATTAATTGATCTATATCTACCTCTTCTTTGTTTAATTTTATTTGATTTGAGTCTGCTCTTGCAAGTAGCATTAAATCTTTTGTAAGTTTTGATAAGCGTTTAGTCTCATTTAATGTAAGCCTTATGTCTTCTGATTTATCTATTATTTTACTTTCAGGTTCTTGTAACAACAATTCTTGTTTAGCTTGTATTATTGTAAGCGGTGTACGTAACTCATGTGAAGCATTTTGTACAAATTCAGTTTGTTTTCTCCATGAATCAATAATTGGCTTTAGTGTATTTTTTGATAAAATGTAACTCACAAAAATAGCTAAGATTATTGTAACAACTATTCCCAAGCTTAGTATACTAAAAAAGTTTTCTAGTATATTTTTTTCTGAGTCTATATTAATTAATAATTGAACATAAACTTCTTCTCCATTTTCATCTGTAGTAACAAATGTAATGCTCCTATACGTATAACTATTATTGACTGTCACTTCAACAATTTTGTCTAGATTACTACTATCAAATTTTGTTTGCTCAATATAGTTGTCATAAAAGCTTCCCATTTCTTCTTGATTTATAACATTTCCATTTATATCACGCTTTATGTATATAATCCTTGGATTGTTATTGTTCTTTGGTTCTTTATTCATTTTATCCTGTGCTGGTTGTGCTGTTGGCTTTGGCTTTGTATCTAATATTTGCATTCTATTATAGTGTTCTTTTGCATTTAACAATTCATTGGTTGATGACTGATATAAAAAAGTTTTTACTGTACTAAAAATAGTAATTCCAAAAACAGAAAATAGAATAGTAAATGCGACTAAATTATATAGCATATTTTTTAGCAATTGCTTTCTGATTAATTGCCACTCACTCATAAAATTTTCCTCCTTTTACTCGGTCCATATATAACCAACATTTCTAATTGTTTTTAGATATTTATCATAACCATACTTTTTCAACTCTTTTCTTAATGCACTTGCATATACCTCTACAACATTTGTTGTTGTTTCGCTATTAAACCCCCATATTTTGTCAAAAATTTGCTCTTTTGTTATTATAGTATTGTTGTGATTTATTAGATATTCAAGTACATCAAATTGCTTACCCTGTAAACTTATTTCTTTTTCTTTTATAGTAGCCTTTCTATTTTGCAAATTTAAAACTAATTCTTTAAATTTTACTGTGTTTTCGAAATATGTCCCATTTGTTCTTCGTATAATCGCTTCTAACCTTGCTAATAATTCCTCTCTTTCAAATGGCTTTACCAAATAATCATCTGCACCTAGTCTAAACCCTTTGACCTTATCCTGTACCCCATCTTTAGCCGTTAAAATTAGTACTGGCGTCATTATTTTCTCTTTTCTAATTTCCTCTAGCACTTCATATCCATTCATTCTCGGCATCATTAGATCCAGTATTATAACATCGTAAATATCTTGTCTTGCAAATAAAGCCCCTTCTTCTCCATCCATTGCTTGTTCTGTACTAAACAGTGGTGATATAATTTGACAAATTGTTTGTGATAAAATTGTATCGTCTTCTATTACTAATGCTTTCATGTTCATTCCTCCTTGTACTTTAAAACTATCACCTTCATCTTAAAATAAAATTAAACTATTACTTACTATTTTATTTTTTTTATAAATTTTGTCAAGGGCTTATTGCTTTTAACTCTAACACCGCAATTTATAAAAAAACTTACCTTTTGCCTTGTTAGCCATCATTTGTTATTTACTTCTTAGGCAATAAAAAATAACCGTTCTGCTTTTGCTGAGTAAACGGTTATTTTTTATAACTTTCGGCAACCACTTTCGTGGTTCTCATTTTCTATTTTTATTATACATAGTTTTTGTTAGAATATCAATAATTTATAAAAAATTTCAAAATTAGAAAGTCGTACCCAAGCGCGCAAAATAACTACTATGGGTGCCGTAGCTGTAACCCATAGCACCAGCGCTAAAGTTAGCTCCCCACGCGCTGTTAATATTATACTGCGACGATGACCAGCACCAACTGCTAAGTCCCTTGCCTGCGTAATTTGATGTATTTATACTCAAATTAGCTCCAAAAGCAGCCCATTCTGCTCTTGATGGTACATACCAACCTTTATTTACTCGCTCTTGTATTTGTCCCCATAAATCTTTAGCATTTTGCGCTCCATAATCTTTTGCATTCCACTTGGTTATCATAGTTTTTGTGTTGCTTACTCCTTTTCCAAAATCTAGTGATGTTGTACTTGCATAATCATTCATTTTTCCATATGCTGCATTGTACCAATAATAACCTGTTACATTTTGTTTCCCATCTATATCTGTTAACGCCATTACATAAAATCTTGATGTACCATTTGTTGTTTTTGCTCTTATTACTTCTTGTTCGCCATTTATTGCATTTGTATATGATTTTTTACTTACACAATACTCTTTTAATCCAGTGGTTATCTTTGGTATTGTATATGCTCCATTACTATTATTCCACGTTCCACTTCCTCCTACTGCCAAATCTGCATATATTACTCCATCTACTATTCCATCTCCGTCTACATCTGCATATTTCCCAACATATGATTCTGTATTGCTTATTGATGGACCAAGTCCCTTGCCGTCCAAATATTCCTCTATTTGATTTAATAAATTCTGCTCATTTTCACTACTATATTGATATTTGTCTACACTTGATTGAGCCTTGTTGATTAATCCATTTTCTCCTAGTACCATTGATAAACTCACTCCTGCCAATATTAGCAATATAATTATTGTTATTATCAATGCTACTAATGTGATTGCTTTGTTACTTTTCAAGTTCATTTTTATACCTCTTTCCTTTGTATTTCTAATAGAATTGCAATTTTAGTTTATCCATCTTCAAGCAATATTATGTAATTCTATGTTAATTAGTTAACCGTATTTTATAATATTATTTTGAACTTGTAAAGTACAATTTATCAAAAATATAAAAAACTTACCTTTACAATGGTAAGTTTTTGTTCTTCGCTTTATTTTCCGCGATTTATCACAAATATCATTTTTTTCATTCGGTTCTTCCCACGGAAAACCTCATTTCAAAAATATATTTGTTCTTCTCGCTAATGCATTGCTAGGTTTAAGTCACTAAGCTGCCTCTTTCTAGACGAAAGCCAAACTTGTGTGCTCTCAAAAGTTATTTTATATACAATACTACACGAAAACCAATATCACCAGCAACAAAGGAATCTGAAGGTAAAGGATGTCGATAACATGCCGGATTATCCCCTAAAGGGCTATTGCTGGAGCCACCACGAGCAACTCGATAGTCAGCAGCTTGCCCAACCTCCTCTGTCCATTCCCATACATTTCCGGCTACATCATAGGTATGGTATGCTTCTGTAGATTTACTTGCTCCTATTGTATATTCGGTACGTACATTTGCATTGATAATGGCATTTGTTTGTTTGGTACTCCATGTGCTCAAATACCAATTATTATTATTTTGAAACAGTGTTGCGTATCTTCCAGTGTATTTTAGATTGCAGCCAAAATAATTTCCCCAATTATTTGAATTTTTCATATTTGCTTCTGCAAATGTTATTTTATTTGCATTCGTCGTTCCAATAAATTTATTTAACATTACGTCCCATTGTGTTCCTGTTATTAATCCACTTGTTACATAATCATTATTTCCATACATTTTTTCTGCATTTTTTTTACTATTTACTTGAGTTATAAATATCCATGGCAAATTTCCTGCCTTTGACTTTGGTATTCCTCCTACATTATATCTAGGATTATTAGAGTTATTCTTTATTTGATTTTCCGTATGCTCTGCTATTGTATCTGCAAGTCCAGCTTCATATCTTGCTACATAGAAACCTCCATATTTGACTACTTGCGTCATTTCTGCTCCTGCTCCGCTTTCTGCATCATAGATATTAGAAGCATAAATTGACCCCCAATTTGTTTTATGATACTCATCCACTGTACATGGTATCCATACAAATTGGTTTCCTACTAAACTTGTTGTATATTCCCATGTTGTTTTATCTGTTGTTCCATCGTATGCATCTGCTGGGTCGTCTGATATAATTACACCGTTAGTATAATCCCCACCTACGTAATAAAAGCTCTTTGGCACTGGAAATGTGTTGCCTTTTCCATCTGCTACAGCATCTACCATATTCCCTAGCCATTTTGCTGGTGGTTTTACATGTGTTCCTGCAGGTGTAGTTGGCGTGTTTTCTGGTAAACCGAAATTACCCATGTAATCTTCTATACTTTGTAGTAAATTTTGTTCATTTAATGCCGCTTGTTGGTATGCATTCACACTTGACTGTGCTTTATTAATTAAGCCATTCTCTCCTAGTATCATTGATAAACTCACTCCTGCTAATATTAGCAATATAATTATTGTAATTATCAATGCTACCAATGTGATTGCTTTGTTACTTTTCAAGTTCATTTTTATACCTCTTTCCTTTGTATTTCTAACAGAATTACTATTTTAGTTTATCCATCTTCAAGCAATATTATGTAATTCTATGTTAATTATTTGAATACATTTTATATTATTATTTTGAACTTGTAAAGTATAAATAACAAAAAACTTACCTTTGTATGGTAAGCTTTTTGTTTCTTGATTTTCTTCTTCAGTCCGCTCAAACTGCATTATATATTTTTGTGTAGGCGGTAACACAGTTGTTAGCAAAAACACACAAGTTTTGGATAATCAACTCGTGTGTTTTGTATTTATGACAATTTTTTTGTTTTTTACTTGCATTATATGGAAAATTATTATATAGTATTGTTTATGAAAATGAGAATAAATAGTAAAACAATTAAAAAGAGACTTTTAAAAACATAAATAAATTAAGGGGATATAACAATGGAAAATAAAGATGAACAAATTATATACATTAATATTGATGATTCAGGGAAATTAGTATCTACTGAAAAGGTTTCAATATATGCAGGATTAGTATTTACATCAAAAATCGAAAAAGATAAATTTATTACTCAATATAAAAGTATTGTTCAAAATATTAGATGTAAATATTGTAATTCTAATATACTAACATGTACTAGTAATAAATCCTGTCCAGAAATTAAACATAATATGTTAAAACCGAAACATTGTAGACAACTTATGAATTATATAAAAAAATATTCTATTTTATGTTGTATTATTAACAATGAAAAAGTTTATCCTAATATAAAAGAAAATACCGCTTCTAGAGGACGATTTTTAGATTACGCTTTAAAATTGCTAATAAAACAGACTATAAAAGGTTTAATTAAGAAAGAAAAAATTAATCCATACAAACCACTAAGACTTATACTCAATATTGATGAACAAACAACAAAAACTAATGGATATTACAACTTAAAAGATGGCATTATTGAAGAATTGAAATATGGTATTATAAACTATAATTATGGTACTTCTCATACTCCTATTGTCTTTTCAGACTTAGAAGTAAATATATGTTATCAAAAATCCGAAAGAAGTTATTTAATTCAAGCTGCTGATTTAGTAGCTGGTTCAGTTAGAAAGTTATACTTAAATAATATTGATGATTTATTAGAATTTTCTAAAAGAACGGACTTTATAAACTACAAAATAATTTTGCCATAAAAAGAAAAGAGAGCCTAAGCTCTCTTCCCAACTGGACTGACGTACTTAACATACGCTTAATTAAAAAAATCAGTATCCAGCTATCGACCGAACAAAGGGTTGTATCCCTTCTGGTGATATAATTGTAACATTTTGTTTTATACTTGTCAACAATTATATTGTTAATTTATGCAATTTAATTATATTTTATTCAAAATATTATGTTACTTACCTTCTTTTCTTCGGATTAGTTGGTATTACTATCATAAATTTTGCCTTGTTAGCCATCATTTGTTACCTACTTCTTAGGCAATAAAAAATAAACCATTCTGCTTTTGACCGAGTAAATGGTTTATCTATTTACGGCAACCACTTTCGTGGTTCTCATTTTCTATTTTTATTATACATAGTTTTTGTTAGAATATCAATAGTTTATCAAAAATTTTTACAAAATTAGAAAGTCGTGCCCAAGCGCACATAGTAGTAGCAGTAATTGATACGACTATCGTTTATATTATTGTAAATGAAGACAGCACACCACGCATTGCCATTACCATACTGCGACGACGACCAATTTCCATTGCTAAGTCCCTTGCTTGTATAATTTGATGCATTTATTCCCAAATTAGCCGCAAAGGCTGACCATTCTGCTCTTGATGGCACATACCAACCTTTATTTACCTCCTCTTGTATTTGTCCCCACAAATCCTTATGACTTGAACAAGCATTTTGTGTATAAGCTTTTGCATTCCACTTTGCTAACATATTTGTTGTATTGCTTGCTCCTGTTCCAAAATCTCCTGATGTTGTACTTGCATAATCATTCATTTTGCCATATGCAGCATTGTACCAATCATAAATTGTTCCATTTTGTTTCCCATCTATATCTGTTAACGCCATTACATAAAATCTTGATGTACCATTTGTTGTTTTTGCTCTTATTACTTCTTGTTCGCCATTTATTGCATTTGTATATGATTTTTTACTTACACAATACTCTTTTAATCCAGTGGTTATCTTTGGTATTGTATATGCTCCATTACTATTATTCCACGTTCCACTTCCTCCTACTGCCAAATCTGCATATATTACTCCATCTACTATTCCATCTCCGTCTACATCTGCATATTTCCCAACATATGATTCTGTATTGCTTATTGATGGACCAAGTCCCTTGCCGTCCAAATATTCCTCTATTTGATTTAATAAATTCTGCTCATTTTCACTACTATATTGATATTTGTCTACACTTGATTGAGCCTTGTTGATTAATCCATTTTCTCCTAGTACCATTGATAAACTCACTCCTGCCAATATTAGCAATATAATTATTGTTATTATCAATGCTACTAATGTGATTGCTTTGTTACTTTTCAAGTTCATTTTTATACCTCTTTCCTTTGTATTTCTAATAGAATTGCAATTTTAGCTTATCCATCTTCAAGCAATATTATGTAATTCTATGTTAATTAGTTAACAGTATTTTATAATATTATTTTGAACTTGTAAAGTACAATTTACCAAAAATATAAAAAACTTACCTTTGTATGGTAAGCTTTTTGTTTCTTGACACTTTTCCGCGATTTATCACAAATATCATTTTTTTCATTCGGTTCTTCCCACTGGAGCTGTAACATTGCTTTCGCAATTAACAGCTCTCAGCGGTCCCCACGGAAAACCTCATTTCAAAAATATATTTGTTCTTCTCGCTAATGCATTGCTAGGTTTAAGTCACTAAACCGCCTCTTCCTAGCCTACACAAAATATATAAAATTTAAAAGTGAGTTCGACCTTGAAGCATTCATTCACTCCACAAGTTTAGAATGTGTTCAATAAAAATTGAAAAGGCTATTGTTCAAACGCCTTGGAGAACGGAACGGCTAAATTTTCATATATTTTGTGTAGGCGCTAACACGGTAGTTAGCAAAAACACACAAATCCAATATATCTCTATATCAAACTTGTGTGTTAAATTATTTTATATACAATACTACACGAAATCCAGTATTAAAACCTACCTTTGAAGCAATATTATCACCAGCACGTGAACACGCTGGATCCCCATCATATCTGCACGATCCCCCACGAACAACTCGATAATTACTAACTTGTCCAGTTTCTTCCGTCCATTCCCATACATTTCCTGCTACATCGTAAGTGTGATATGCTTCTGTAACTTTACATGCTCCTGTTGTGTATTCTGTACGTGTATTTGTTTTTGTTAACGCATCTATTTGTTTTTTTCCCCATGAGCTTATATACCAATTAGATCCACTTTCAAATAATATTGCTGTTCTTCCTGTATATGTTAAATTATTACTGTAATAATTTCCCCATTCACTTGAATTTTTCATATCTGTTTCCGTAAATGTTAATCCATTTTGATTTGTTGTTCCAATAAATCTATTTAACATTACATCCCACTGGGTTCCCGTTATTAATCCACTTGTTACATAGTCTGAGTGTTTTTCATCTGTATTGTACATGTTTTCTGCACTTTTTTTGCTATTTATTTGACTGATAAATATCCATGGTAATTCTCCTGCTTTTGACTTTGGTATTCCTACAGAGTTATATCCCTTAGGACTACTTGTACCATTGTATAGTTGATTTCCTGTATATTCTGTTATTGTATCTGCCAAGCCAGCTTCATATCTTGCTACATAAAATCCTCCATATTTGGCTACTTGCATCATTTCGGCTCCTGCTCCACTCTCTGCATCATAGCCTCCATATACCATGCCCCAACTTGTTTTTATATATTCTGAAGGTGTACATGGTATCCATATAAATTGATTACCTACCAAGTTTGTTGTATATTCCCATGTTGTTTTGTCTGTTGTTCCATCATATGCATCTGCTGGGTCGTCTGAGATAATTACTCCGTTTGAGTAATCCCCTCCTACGTAATAAAAGCTCTTTGGCACTGGAAATGTGTTGCCTTTTCCATCTGCTACTGCATCTACTATTGTTCCTAGCCACTTTGCTGGTGGTTTTACATGTGTTCCAGCTGGTGTAGTTGGTGTATTGTCAGGCAAGCCGTAATTACCCATGTAATCTTCTATACTTTGTAGTAAATTTTGTTCATTTAATGCTGCTTGTTGGTATGCATTCACACTTGACTTCGCCTTATTAATTAAGCCATTATCTCCTAGTATCATTGATAAACTCACGCCCGCTAGTATTAGCAATATGATTATCGTTATTATTAATGCTACCAATGTGATTGCTTTGTTACTTTTCAAGTTCATTTTTATACCTCTTTCCTTTGTATTTCTAATAAAATTACTATTTTAGTTTATCCATCTTCAAGCAATATTATGTAATTCTATGTTAATTATTTGAATACATTTTATATTATTATTTTGAACCTGTAAAGTACAAATTACAAAAAAAGCAGAAAATATAACCATTTATCATTGCTTGCAAATTTTCAAAAAATATATTACAATAAATAATCAACATTTATATAATGATTGGAGGAAGCAATGTACACCTACAAACACAAAGTTCAGTATTACGAAACAGATAAAATGGGAATAACACATCATTCAAATTACATTAGATTTATGGAAGAAGCTAGAGTTGCATGGATGGAAAATATGGGTTGGAGCTACAAAAAATGTGAAGATTTAGGTATGATCTCACCTACTTTGGCAGTCAATTGCCAATACAAAAAAAATACTACATTTAATGACGTTATTAGTATTAATATTAAACTAAAACAATACAACGGTCTACGCCTAAAAATTGAATATACAATGCTTAAGGAAAATGAATTTGTTGCCTTTGGCGAAACGGAACATTGTTTTACAAATAGCCATGGTTTGCCTATAAGAATTAAAAAAGACTATCCTGAATTTAATACAATTTTAATACATGAATTAGATAATACTTAATATATAGGAGATGATAAATATGGAAATTTATATATACTTTGGTTTAGGAATTATTTTAGGTATGGCAATTGCAGTATATTTCTTTGCCGATAGAGCTGAAAAAGCATATAAGAAAATGTCACTCGATAAAAGAATTTATTCTACTAAAAAGCTAGATACTACTATGGAAAATATTGTTAATAGGATTAATAATCACATTGAAGAAAGTAAAAGAGAATTAACTGAAGATGAAAAAAATCAAATTATTGAACAATGTTATAAAGAAAAATTTAATGTATAGAAAAAAGCCTTTCCAAATAATGGATAGGCTTTTAAAATAGAAGTTAATTAATTGTTATTTCATCACTTCTGATGAAATAACAACAGCTGCAACAGCAGTTAGGATTGTTGTGATGAGCATTTCAACGTCAACCGATATAGGCAATACAAAACCTATTAAAACAACTAACGAATAGCACACAGGTGCTACTAATGCACACAAAAATACTGACAAAAAACTACCTCTTACTGCCTTTTCTAACATACGATTCTCCTCCTATTGTCTAAAAAATATTTTTAACATAGTTAAATTATAATATATATTGTAAATAATTTCAAGTATCTTTTCAAATTTTCGCCATAATTTCTGCATTTTACTTGCTTCGTTCAAATTCAATTGTAATTTCTTCTCCTCTATTTGTAAATATATGAACTTTTAAAGTATCTGTTGCATCATATTTAGTTAAATTAAATGTTTGTGTATAGTTTACTATTTTGTTTTCGCCTTGTGGCAAGCTGTATCCACCGTCTCCGTCACTTCTGCTTGATGTTTCAAATCTTTTTCCATCACTAGTTTCTACATATTCCTTTTGCAATGCTATCATATCTGATATGTTTTTAGGAGGACTTACACGCAATAAATCAAAATCTACCTTATCTGTTACTAATTCTGGAATGTCTATTTTAAATGCTGTATTAGAAACTGTAGCATTATTTACCTTTATATTTTCCTCGCTGCATGACTTCATTTTATATACTACTGTTTCTCTATTATACATTTCCTTTGGAACATCTAAAGTAAATTTCCATTCTCCAGTATATATTGTATTTATAGGATTTTCTCGACTATCTTTCTTAATTTGAATTTTTGTAAACTCAACATATAGTTTTTTTGACTTTGGTATTTTATGCTCTTCTGAACCATACGCTGTTAAATGAAATACCAATTCTTGTTCTGACATTATATCTGTTGTTATTCCATAACCACCCCAGAATAACGGTTCAAAATCTTCTCCGCTTTGATTGTTCTTTCTTGCAAGTTCTTCTTGGTAATCTCCTGTTACAAATACTATTTCGTCATTTTCGTCTATAACTTTTAAATCAGGTATAATCATATTTTGCATATTTTTTATATCATATTTTTGGTCTAGCTTTACTTTTAAATTAATATCAAAATTGTAGTCATCCATTAAAAATGAATCTACTGCAATCTCTATTCCATCTGAATTTATATATGTGGGTTCAACTGTTTGCACATAATTATTTTCTACTGCAACTTGCACACCATCACTGGCATTTCCTCCAAATAAATTTTTTACGTAATTTTCTATATCTTTTGCAAATACAACTCCTGTAGTACCAATTATAAGACATGCAGCAATTCCAATACCCTTATTTAATTTTCTTTTTTTGTTCTTCATAGCTATTTTCTCCTCTTCTTTTATTTGAGATATAGCTATATTAAACTTTAATTTTTCTTTTAAATCCTCATTCATATTTTAAAACTCTCCCTTATCTAGTTCCTTTCTTATCTTTTTGCGTATTCTATGCAGTCTAGTTTTCACATTAGTCTCCGAAATTTTTAATTCTTTAGCTATATCTTTTATAGATTTAGATGAATAGTAGTATAAATTCACAATTTTTATTTCTATCTCTTTGAGATTTTTTAATTTTTCTCTCATGACATTAATTTCTTCTCTCTCGCTTGTATATAAATCGTAAGAGGCAAAATTTAATATATTTTCATTATCTGTAATACTAAGCGTAATGTCTAATTTCTTAAATTTTTCTTTTACTAAATTTCTTGCAATTCCTGCAATGTATGCATCTAGTGAATATATATTTATATTCTCTTTACTCTTTTTCCATAATACAAAAAACGTGTCTAAAAGTATTTCTTCTTTATCTTCAAGTGTTAATTTGTCACTTGCCATGTTGCTTATTATTTTCCTTATGTATGGAGTATAATCATCTACTATTTTGTCTAAATCTAATTCTTCTTTGCTTATATATTCTTCTATTCTTTTCTTGTTCAATTCTCTGCTCCTTTAATAAGATATCTTACACTTTTATAATGGCATATTTTTTGCAAAAGTTACACTTTTTTATATTTTAATTTTTATACCAGTTCCACCATATGGAACAACATTTAACTGTAAGCCAGATTGCAGTTAAATTGCATTATCTAAAGTATAAAAAAAACTGCAGTTATCTGATTTCAATAACTACAGTTTTTATCAACTTTGGTGGGCAGTTTTGTCCTTTATGCGAACCTCCGCTTCTTCAATGTTTGGCACTTTACTACTAAACTCTTTGTCTTGTGTATTGAAAAATATTGTTATGTTGTCATCATATAAGTAGATTTTATTTATTAAAACATTTACAAGCATTTTTCTATATTTAATGTTGTTTATATCTCCGCTTCTTATTTGTTTTAAGAAAAACTTAACTTGTGTTTCATCTAAGTCTAACTTTTTAGCTTTTTCTATTTGTATTTGATTTTCAATGTTTGTATTCTCTTCTTCGACTTTTACCATTCCTTCAAATATTGATTTTCTTACGCTATCAATATCACATAACTTTAAACTATTGAATAGATTTTCTTTTTGTTTTTCATTTTCTTGTAAAAGTTTATTAAGTTTTTCTAGTTTTGTAGTATCTCTTTCTTTATCTGCAAGTTCTACTACTGTTTTTGCTATTTTTTCTATATTTTCATCTGTTAATATTTTTCTAGCTTCTTCTACAATTAAATTTTCTATATATTCTTTTTGAACATTTTTCTTATTACACAATTTTTTTCTTGATTTGTTACACGAATAATAAGCATACCTTTTTTCTGTACGAGATGTACCACATACACCAACCATCATATCTTTGCAATGACCACAAAATAATTTTGTAGTTAATA
Source organism: uncultured Clostridia bacterium (assembly GCA_934120395.1). Classification (GTDB taxonomy): domain Bacteria; phylum Bacillota; class Clostridia; order TANB77; family CAG-508; genus CAKOTZ01. The sequence goes on along the minus strand of CAKOTZ010000004.1, from coordinate 92,467 downwards.
TGTAATCATTAGTAGTTTTTAGTCTTGATGGTGAGTGTTTATTTTTTCCTAGTCTTTCTTGTACTCTATTAAATAAGTCTACATCTACAATTTTAGGTATAACATCTGGAGTCTCCTCTCCTTTATAAATATAAGTTCCCATACATCTTTTATCTGCTAATAAGTTTCTTATAGAGCCTTTACTATATTGTACTAGCTGACCTTTTTTCTTGCCATTTTCGTATCTTCTATCAAGAAGTTTTAATTGATTATTTACATATTCTTGTATTTCTATTATTGTATGGTCATTATCATACATTTTATATGCGTTTAATGTTATAGGAGCAGTTTCATCATCTATTGTATATTTTTTATCTACAATTTTAAAGCCTAACGTAATGCAACCACCTATATACAAAAATTTACTTGCATTTATCTTCATACCTCTTTCAACCTTTTGTCCTAATTCTCTTGAATAATATTCCGCCATTCCTTCAAGTACACTTTCCATTAAAATGCCAGAGGCATCCTCTGCTATATTTTCTCTAGCTGAAAATACTCTAACATTATTTTGTTTCAATTTATGCTTATATCTAGCACTAACATATCTATCACGTGCGAAGCGGTCTAATTGATAAACAATAACAGCATTAAAATTTTTCTTGTTACTGTCTTCTATCATTTGAAGAAAAGAAGGTCTATTATCAGATGTTCCTGTAACCGCTTCATCAATATATTCATTTATAACTTTATATCCATTTCTTTCTGCATATTCTCTACAAACTGCAAGTTGTCCTTCAATACTTTGTTCTGTTTGTTTATGCGAGCTATATCTTGCATATATAACTACATTCATTATTTTTTACCGCTCCTCTTCTTTTAATAATTTATCTACAATATAATCTAAGCTCATATATAAATATTCTTGTATTTCCGCTTTTATATGAACTATATCTTTTGCTAAACTCTCAATTTGTTTTTCTTCAAAAAAATCTTTTTCATCAGTTTTCTCTTTTAGTTTTAATAATTCTTGTTTCTTGTCAATATATCTTCCTACTGTATTCAAAATATATATTAAATTCCTTTTATCTGCTATTAGTAAATTTAACGTTTCTAATTGTTTTTTAAATCTATTAGAAACAGGAGCATCGTTTTCTATTTCCCTAACTTCTTCAATATCGTGTTTTAAAGAATATAAGTGCTCCACAGCATATTCATTTAACCCCAACATATTATAAACTTGCTGAGCAGTAACTTTTTTACATTCGTCTATACCTAAAAGATGGTTAACACTCACATCTAATTTTTTTGCTATAACCTCCAACATTTTGCTATCTGGCATTGTTTTTCCTCTTCTATAATTTGAGATAGATGATTCAGATATAATATCCTTTTCTGCAAAACTCTTATTTGTGTATTCTTTTTCTTCTAATAGTTTATTAAACTTTTTTGCAAATGCTTTGACTTCTTCTGTCTTAGCATTGTTATTTATTTCTTCTTCAATATTTAAAATTTTCTCCTCTTGTCCTATCTTTTCACTATTATTTTTAATTTTCATTAGTTTTGCCTCCTTACAATTTACATCTATAAATAAAAACATATTATCCAAACAAAATTTATATTTGAATAAATTTTTACACAGATAAATATTTTTGTGTTAAATTTATATGTATAAATATATTATAATATATTTCCTTTAAAGAGTCAATTACAATATTCAAGGAGGTTTTAAATGAAAGATAAAAAGTTAGATGAAAAGATTAGAGAAGCAAAAAACAAATACTTTAGAGATTACTATAAAAACAACAAAGAAGCGGTTTTGAAAACTCAAAGGAAATACTGGGAACGTAAGTTAAAACAAGAGCAAGAAGACAATAAGTAAAGTACACTAATATTTTTTATAGGAAGGAGCAATGTTTCAATATATGAATATAAGTGAAAAGCAAATTGAACAAATAAGCAAATATATTTCAGTATTAGATGTTAAATCATATATTGAAGAACATTTGCTTGAATATGAACAATTTTTGAAAGAGGAAGAAAGCAGAAAAATAGAACGTTAGTTTGTCTTTTTAGGATTGTAGAATCGGTGGCGACCCTAAAAACATATTTCAAAAAATAAATTATGTAAACAATAAAAAGGAGGTAATATTTTGTGTGAATAAATTTACATATTGCGAATTACCAGCAACACCATGGGGATTCAATATAGAAAAATTTAAAGCTGGAAACGAAGAACAAGAAAAATTATATAAAAAAGCAAAAGCACCAAATAGAGATAAAACATTAACTTATGAAGAAGTTACAGATGAAAAGAAAAAACTTAACTATGCTAGAGTAGTACCAAAAGACTGTATGTTTATAGATTATGATAATAAATACGAATTTGAACGAATAAAAGAAATAATATTAAAGACAAAGTCACATTGCTTAATACTTGACACACCACATGGTGGTCAATTCTTATTTAGAAAACCAGATTTTTATAAAAAAGAAATGACTAAAGCTACTAATTGGTTAGGCATGAATTTTGATACCAAAGGTGCTGGTAGTGTTCAAATAATGAGAGTATGTGGAATGGATAGAAAAGAAATACGTAGTTGGGATGGAAAAGAAGTTACTCTTGAAGAATTAGACATAGATGAATTAGACGTTCTTCCATACTGGCTATGGGGTAAATTAAGTGATAAAGACTTACATAAATCTGGAAAAACAGGAGACAGAACTAAAGATGACGCTACTGAATACACTCTTACAAATAACCCATTTACACAGTTAATGACAATGGAAGAAGGAAAACGCCATGATCATATATTTTCAAAATGTAGATATTTTGCTGTAAGTAATGGTTTTACTCTGGACGAGTACCAAAAACTAATTCAAGTAATACATGATGAGTATTTAGTTAAGATAGGAACATCAATGCCAGACAGTGATTTATTTGGTGACACAGAAACAAAATGGGAAGAAGATATAGAAAATTTAGAAAGTCATGGTTGGATTTATGAAGAAAAAGAGCGTAAATGGAAAAAAGTAAAATCTAAAAAAAGTGAAAAAATAAGTAAACAAGAAGCATGTGAATGGTTATATGACAAATATGATTTCTATGTAATGGGAAGTAATTATGATACAGGAGAAGGCGGACAACTATGTTATATTACTTATGATTTAAGAATAAGTTTTGATTTGAATATTATGTGGAAAGAATTACGAGAATTTTTTTATGAGCAACCTTTTGACACACCATTTTATAAGGAGGTAAAGGAACAGTTGATACAAAGATGTAATGGAGATAAAAAGTATTTTCATAGAAGCAGTAAATATTATGTATGTAAAAATGGAATAGCATTTTGCAATTCAGATGTTATATTTGATTTTGACCGTTTCAAGGAAAAAAAACATCCTCCAACTGACTTAATTTATGACTGGAATCTACACGACAGAAAATGGGTAGCAGAACACAAAGATGATTTAGGCACCAATATTACTAAATTTATAAAAGATTTATCTAGGGATTCTAGTGGAAAACACCAACCAGAAGTCGAACAGTGGTTATATGTACTAATTGGTGCTTCAATAACTCCTGTAAATTCTCTTGGGAAAATAGTCATACTATCTGGTGGAGGACAAAACGGTAAGAGTTTATATTTAGGAATAATTAAAATGCTGTTAGGTTCAACTTTTTACAATGAAAGTAATATATTTGGTAGTAGTCCTACTCAAAAAAATTGGGGCGAAAACCTAGATAAAGGCATTTGCTGTATAGTAGATGAATTACCACAAACTTATAACAAAGAGGCTTTTAGTTACGTTAAAGGTGGCGTTAGTAGAACTGCATCAGTAGAAATAAATCCTAAATACGGTAAAAAAAAGTCACTTGAAGTGTTGCCACAAATAATGTGTGCAACAAATCATAAATTTGAATTATTTGATAAATCTGTCGGCATGCGTAGACGTGTAGTAATATTACCATGTTGTTATAAAGTATCCGAAGAAGAAAAAGATAAATTACTGCTATATAGAATTGTTATGAATCTAGATAATAGTGAAGAAAGCAATAAACAAATAATTGAATATTGTATGAATGAAGAAACACCAAACGCTGGAGTTGTAATAGAAGAATCTGGTATTCGTGTAAGAGAACAATGCGTATTAGACAGTTTAGAAAATGGTAGCTTGTGTTGGCTTGCGAACAAGTGCAGATATATGTATTTAGATTATAAATCTGGTGAAATATCATTAAGTAATAGTGAAGAAATGGAAAGCCTATTTGACCAAACTTTTGGAGATGATCGTAAAAGTCGATGCAAACAACTTATAAACTCACATATAGTCAATAAATGTGGTATTGCTCCTGACAGAGATTTATCATTGGCAAATTGCTTTATCTCTGAATTGTTTGCTGAACATGAGCAAACTTGTAAAATGGAAGGAATAGAAGCAATGGAAGAAAAATCATTCAGTACAATTTGTGGTAAAGTTCTTAAAGAAATAGGCTATTTCACTAAAAGAAGAAAAAAGCGGTACATTTGTTTGGTTTAATAAAAAAGTAACACCTTCTAAAAAGAAATAACATACATGATAAAATATAGTGCAACCGTATAAATTATAGTAGTACCAAGTGTTTTAGCCTTTTCGATGTATGGTTGCACGTAATTTCTATAAAACTATATATATTATTTATACTTCTTCCTTATGAACATATATATATTAAAAAATTATATAATCTTTTTTATAAATAATCGTGAAATCATGCAACCGAAGTATCTCAAATGCAATAATATCAAATGTTTGATGAGGTTGCACGATTTAAAAATATATTGTAACCATAATTGCAACGTGTAGCCTTACTTTTTGAATAGCTTTTTTCTTCTTACATAATAATTCTAATAATTTTTCTTCTCTACTACTACTTGTGTATTCTACCAATTTTCTAGTGTTAATGAAATAAAAAATGGAAAATAACACAAGCCAATATAAAATATATTATAACTTTAAAAAGATTATTGGAAAGTTTATTATATTTATTTGAATAATTATGTATAATTTCTTTACTTTCGTCTGTAACATTACGTTTTTCATCGTCCTTTTCCAATTTGTTTGTTGGAATTATATGTGTGGGGTCTATTTCATTCCATTTTCTATGCCATTCCATTATCTTATCAAAACGCCAGCGAGATAATTTAAGACTAAGAAGATTCCTCTCTGTTGCTTTCACAATTCTATCTTCTTCATCAAGAATATATTCGTATACACTAATTAAAAATTTATATTCAGCCGTGAAATCTATAGTTTTTTCTTTCAAAAGAAGAGTAGAACTTTCCACCAAATAAACCACCGCATCTGCTCTTGCGAAAAAACGTTGCCACTCAACCCAAGTTGGGTATCCTTTAATATTAGAATATTCAGGTTCTATTTTATCAAGCCATTGCATCATAGCCCAACATTGAATTGCGATACATACTCGATGTCTTAATTCAGAATCATTAAAGCCACATTCTAGTAATAATTCTTTAAAGTTTTCTATTATTATTTTTTCTATTTCAACAATGCCTCTTTTGTCATCATCAGATGGATATTTTAAAAAACTATTTTCATCTTTTGGAAGTGTTAAAAAGTGTTGACATTTATAAATTATGGTTGCCACAATTATAAGTTGTGTTTCTTCTGCAATTCTTGACTTCATTTCATCTATTTTATCTTCTGGAGAATTATTTAAGGCATTAGAAAAGCAAATTAATGTTTCCTCTATCAATTCTTGCATAGATACTGATTTCCCTTTCAAAAACCAAGTTTCATAATTTGTGCTGTCAATTTCTAAAATTTTATTGCAATAAAATTCACATTCTGAGTAATGTTCTGTTTCAAAAGCATAGTTTGCTAAATTTAGATAATTTCTTATATTTTCACTATTATCAATCTTTACAGTACTACCACTTATGTCAATACTACCTTCTAAAACAATTTTCTTAACTTCGTCAGTAGAATATTTAGTCCCACATATTTGACATTCAAAAAAGTCATCTTTTTTTATTACATCATTACTTCCACAAATCTCACAAGTTATTTTTTTCATATGTTACTCCTCTTATTTCCAATAATTCTTTTTTTCTTCTATAAATTTTTTTCTTTCCTCTGTTGGCTCTTGATTATCTAGTTTTGAAATGTATTCATTTTCTGTTCCTATAACAAGGAATATTATGCCGAATACTCCTAATATTGCAACGTGAATAATAAGAGTCCATAAAATGTTAAAACTTAAAAATATATAGGAAAACAATGAAAATATTAAAGTTGCTAATACATAACCACAAGTAATATAAATATTAGCATAGGACTGAGGAACACCATTATTTTCTTTTCCAAAATTTGCAAATGCTCTCATAAGTATAACAATAGCAATCATTGTAAAAATATATGAAATTATAAAAACAGGAGTAATTGGTATTATAAAAAATAATAATGAAATTAGTCCAATTACAATTAACCCTATTAAGTTTATTTTATTATTCATCTTTTGTTCCTCCTAATTTTTCGCCACATTCTGGGCAAAATCTTGCATCTAATGAATTATTTGTTCCACATTTAGGACACTTATTTTCTAATTTCGTACCACATTCTAAACAGAACTTTGCATTGTTTGGTAAATTAGCTCCGCACTTAGGACATTTTGGCTGTTCATTTACTTGTTGCAATGCTCCATTCATTGAATTTGTAACAACTCCACTAACAGTTCCGCCGACTGCTCCCATAATACCTAGTCCAATTCCTAAGTTCGACATTTCGCCAACAGCTTCATTGCTTGCTACTTTTTCCGCAACATCAAATCCTCTTTCTTGTTGATATGTATAACCCTCTAAATTACGTTTTTGTTGCATAGCTTCTGCTTCTAATATTATTTTTTGCTTTTCTGTTTCTTTCTCTATTATATCTACACTTTGTTTCAATTTTGCTTCCGTAACATCTGTATATTGGCGATAATGTAATTCTCTAAATTTAGCATATTGTGCATCGTTCTCTGGTTTCACAATAGTAGTTATAAAAAAGTGAACTAATGAAACCCCGTATTCTGAAAAATCTGGCAAAAGCATTTCTTGTAAGCTATCTGACATTTGTTGCAAATGCTCATCAATTTCAAATACATTTATTTTATTCATTTTTATATAATTTGCCATATATGTTTTGAATTTTGTCATCAAGAATGCACGGAATTTTTGCACGATACTTGCCTGTGATAAATTATGTTCTGTACCTACAATTTTTACAAGAAGTTTGCAAGCATCTTCTACACGCAAAGTCATTTCTCCACTTGCTCCTAATTGAATAGGAAAACTATAAATAGGGTCAATATATTCGATTTTACTATCCGTTCCCCATTTAACAGCCATTTGTTCCGTTTTGTTTATAAAATAAATCTCACAATGAAATGGCGTTTTATCTCCAAACACTTTGTTATAGAATTTTCCAATTAACGGAATGTTCTGTGTTTGTAGTGTATATCTTCCAGCTTCAAATCTATCTAAAATTTGCCCATTCATAAAAAATACAGCTTCTTGACTTTCATGAACAATAAGCTGTGTTGTAGTATTAAAATCTTCACACGGATGCTTCCATATAAATGTTGCATTATCTCCTTCATACTTAATAATACTTGCTAATTCCATTTTTTTAACTCCTTTCAATTTTTTCTAATGTGAATCTTATATTGTAAAATTTTATGCCACGTTGCCGACGTGGTTTTTTCTCAAATTATACATCTTAAATGTTACAATGTCAAATATATGTCGAAAAAATTGGAGTAATATAAATGGAAATAAATCTAACTAATTATGAACCTAAAGATGTTATTCGTATTATTAGAGAATGGACAGAATTAACACAAAAAGAGTTTGGTAAAAGTATCGGAAAAGCTGAAAGAACAATACAAGATTACGAAGCTGGTAGAAGCAGATACTATATAGATACATTATATAAAATTGCAGAGGTTCATAATGTAAAAATAATTATATCTAAAAAATAAAAAATTAAATATAAAAAATAAAAGCCTAGTATTTTTCAACTAGGTTTTTTATTCTTCTATATAGGTATGTATAATATAAAGCCACCTACATAGCATAGCGGAGTTCGTACAACTCCAGATTGGTGGGCAGGGATGGATTCGAACCATCGTACCCTTACGAGAACAGATTTACAGTCTGCCGCCTTTAGCCACTCGGCCACCTACCCAAATATTAAGTTGGTGCTCCCTCAAGGATTCGAACCTTGGACCCACCGGTTATGAGCCGGTTGCTCTGACCAACTGAGCTAAGGGAGCTCTTGCTTAACGCATGATTAAGTATACGCTATTTATTAAAATATGTCAATACTTTTTTTAAATTTTTCTCTTATTCTTACTTTTCTTTTCTTGAATCAATCTTTCCTTTTATTACTCCAATGATTGCAGGCAATAATGAAACAAATATTATTGCTAAAATTACGATGGAAAAATTATCTTTAACGAAAGGTATGTTACCAAAGAAAAATCCAGCTATACAAAATAAGCTTACCCAAAGTAGTGCTCCAATTGCATTAAATGACAAAAATCTTATATAGTGCATTTTCCCAATTCCAGCAACAAAAGGTGCAAAAGTTCTTATAATTGGCACAAATCTGGCTATAATAATCGACTTTCCACCATGTCTTTCAAAAAAACTATATGTTCTATCTATATATTCCTTTTTTATAAATTTATTATTAGCATTAATTAATTTATTACCAAAAGCCTTGCCAATATGATAATTTACTGTATCTCCTATAATAGCAGCAACAAGCACTACAAAAAACAAAATAAATATGTTTAGACTTCCATTGGCTGCAAAAGCTGCTCCAGCAAATATAAGTGAATCTCCTGGTAAAAACGGCATTACAACTACTCCAGTTTCTATGAATATAATAAAAAACAAAATAAAATAAGTTTCAAATCCATAGTTTGAAATTAACTCTCCTAGGTGATCATCAATATGCAATATAAAATCAATTAAAAACTTAATAGTATCCATTTAATTCCTCCACAATTTATTGTACCCGCATATTATACTATTGACTGCTTGTATTTGTAAATACCTTTTGAAACTTTAGTCACAAATTTTCCACATAAAAAAGAGAAGCTACACTTAAGTATACTTCCCTCTTAGATTCTACATGTATTTTAGCATCCGCAACCTCTGTTGCCACATCCACAATTTGTAAATAATAACAAGAAAATTATTATAAAAAATAATATTTCGCTATCACCACATCCACCGAAAAGTCCTCCTAAAGGTCCTCCTCCGCAGTTGTTGCTACAGCCACAATTTCTCTCCTCTGGCATTTTGTATTCCCCCCTTTTCATTTTATATTTTATAGTATGTTTTTTCCTTAAATTGTGTTACAATATGTATAAGATTAAAAAGAAAAAGAGGAATAGTATGAAACAACCAGAATTATTAGCTCCTGTTGGAGATTTTGAATGTTTAAAAGCTGCCGTTCAAAACGGTGCAGATAGTATTTATTTGGGAGCTTCTAGCTTTAACGCTCGAAACTCTGCAACAAATTTTGGATTAGAAGAATTAAAAAAAGCAATACAATATGCCAAACTACGTAATGTTAATGTGCACTTAACACTTAATACCCTACTTAAAGAAAATGAATTAGAACCTGCTCTTGAACTCGCTAATAAAGCATATAGTTTTGGAATTGATGCAATTATTGTTCAGGACTTAGGACTTGCCAAACTATTGCATAAATATCTTCCTAATTTAAGTTTACACGCAAGTACACAAATGACTGTACATAACTTAGAAGGTGTTAAATTTTTAGAAAAACTTGGTTTTCAAAGAATTGTACTTTCACGTGAATTAAGTATTGATGAAATTAAATATATTAAAGAACATTCTATAGCAGAAATTGAAGTATTTATTCACGGTGCACTTTGTATTTCTTATTCTGGACGCTGTTACATATCTAGTATGATTGGAGGACGTTCTGGAAATCGTGGTAAATGTGCTCAAGCCTGCCGTCTCCCTTATCAGTTATTTAACTCATCAAACGCTCTTCAAGACAAAGGTTTTTTATTAAGCCCAAGAGATTTATGCTCTCTGGATTATATTGCAGAATTAATTAATACTGGTATTGACTGTTTTAAAATAGAAGGAAGAATGAAAACCCCTGAGTATGTTGCAACAGTAACTCGCATATATCGTAATTATATAGATAATATATTAGCTGGTAATAATAAAATTAAAGAAGAAGATAAAAAAAATTTAATGCAGGTATTTAATCGAGGTGGCTTTTCTAGCGGACATTTAGAAAATTCAGGAAATAAAAAATTGATATATCCTATAAAACCAAATCATATGGGACTTTACATTGGTAAAGTTCAAAAAGTTCAAACTTCTAAAGGCTATATCAGTTTAGAACCACAAGAGGAAATTGAAATTGGAGATAAAATTTCTTTTGAAAAAGAAAATACAAAATATACTATTTCTGAAATTATAAATAAAAATCAAAATATTAAAAATGCATATATGAAAAGTGTTCAAATTGGTAGAATGAAAGGAAATATACATGTTGGTGATAAAATTTATAAACTTGATAGTAAATCCTTAACTCAAACTGCTCAAAAATCTTATGAAAAAGAAAATAAGAAAATAGATTTAGATTGCCATATAGTTGTCCATAAAAATGAACCAATAAAAATAAATATTTCACCTGTCAAACAAGATAACAAAATTTCTATATATGACAATTTAAACGTCTCTATCAATTCAAAAATAATACCTGAAATTGCGACAAATTCTCCAATCACATCTGATAGAATTGAAAACCAAATACGAAAAACAGGAAATACAGTCTTTAATTTCCGCAATGTAACAATAGATTTAGACGATAACTTATATATTCCTAGCATTGGACAATTAAATGAATTAAGAAGAAACGCCTTAGCTCAACTAGAAACATTAGCAATAAATAAATTTCAGAGGAATGAGGCTATACTGCCAAACATTGCTAAAAAGCATGTAAAAATTTCTAATACGCCAAAACATATTTCACTATTACTAAATAAACTTTCTGAAAATGTGGATTATGGTAAATTAGAAAAGGTCGATTATATATATATACCATTTAAATATTATCTTGACCCAGCCTATAGTAATATTATTAAACAATTATCACCAACTTACATTTACTTACCTAGCATTATACGTAAAAAAACAGAAGAAAATATATCTAAATCTATTGGAAAAATAATTAAAAACTTTAATATAGAAGGATTCGTAATTTCTAATTTAAGTGAACTTGAATGGCTACCTAAATCTCTAAAATTAAAACTTGTCGGAAATCATACTTTGAATGTATGTAATACTCAAACATTGGAAGAATTACACGGATTTGGGCTTGAAAGAATAACCCTTTCTCCTGAATTATCTAAAATTAGTAATCAAGTCCTAGAAAACCCAGATTTGGAAGCAATTGTGTATGGACGCCTACCAGTTATGACGCTTAATTACTGTTTGCTTGGGAAGAGCAACCACTGTTACCCTACTTGTAACAAAGCATGCCAAGAAGATAATTATTTCTTACGTGACCGCATGAATTTGGACTTTCCAATTGTGCCAGATAATACACAAACTGTTACAACAATATATAATAGCAAAATCACCTCTATATTACCAAGCCAAACACCAGCTAACACATACAGAATTGATATTTTAGATGAAAATCTAGAACAAATAAACAACATTATTAGAGATGTACGTGCAGATAAACGTCAAGAGGGAAAAGAGTATACTAATGCAAACCTGAATCGTGAAATATAACTCAAATATCTTTTTTTAAATTTAAAATTATCTTTTTACCAATCTCTTCTATTTTAAATTTTTTATCATATTCAATTGCCAAAGAAGTTGCAATGTTTTGCAACTCCTCTGGCATTTCTTTTTGATTAACATTGAAACCTATGCCAATTAGTAATGTTTCTACTACTTCTCCCCTTGTTGTTATTTCTGTTAGAATTCCTCCTATTTTCTTGCCATTAAGCATTAAATCATTGGGCTTTTTTATTTCTAATTCGTATCCATACAATTCTCTTATTGTTTTTACAATAGAATTTGCAATAACTATTGTAATGTTTTCTAAATTTTTAATATCACAATTTGGATACAAAATAACAGTAAAAGCTATATTTGTTTCTTTGCCACTATACCATTTGCGTCCATGCGTTCCGCATCCAGACAACTGTTCTTTTGTCCAAATAATAGTTCCATTTTGCTCGTTATTCTTTATCCTTCTTTTAGCTTCTTTTTGAGTAGAATCTATTGTATTAAAAACTATAACTTTACTACCTATTTCTACACCAATTTTATTCATAAAATCACCCTATTCAATTTCCTGTAGTATTAGATTTTCCCCAGCTAGTATCTGAAATTCCTTTAAAATTTCAGGTGTTAAATACACCCCTCCAGCAGGAAGTTGTTCATCACCATTTATAATTTTGACATACATATTATTTTTGTCACCATTAAAAAATTTTAATATGCCTCTTAATTTTTCTTTTTTTTCTTCATCAAAATTTGTAATATTGATTGTTAAAACTCTTTCTTTTTTGTTGCCTAATTTTCTAATATCGTTTGCAACAATTTTAATGTCGTCATCTTCTCGTACGCTAAGTCTTCCTTCAACCAATACAATTTCGTCTACAACTAAAAATTGTGAAGATTTTTGATAACAGCTATCAAAAACAATAATTTCGCAAGTACCATATAAATCTTCTATAGTTACAAATGCCATTATTGTATTCTTTTTTGTATATTTTTTCTTTATAGATGTAACAATTCCTGCATATATAACATTTTTACCATCTTTACTTAAATCGTTTTCATCGACCATTCTAGCCATTTGTAATGTATTTATGTTAGTTTGACTTTCTATTTGTGCACGTATTTTTTCCAATGGATGCCCACTTATGTATATGCCTAACATTTCTTTTTCAAATTTTAATAATTCTTTTTCTGGAAGCTCTGGAACCACCTTAAAATTATACTTAATTTCTTTTAGTTTTTCGTCTTCATTTTCCCCTAAATCAAACATTGTAACCTGTCCAGAAATGCTTTTTCTTGCCCCATCGTTAATTGTATCAATTATTCCTTCAAAAGACTCTAGAAGAGTGTTCCTAGTTTGCCCAAACATATCAAATGCACCAGCTTTAATTAAAGATTCTATACATTTTTTATTTACAGCTTCGTTTTGAATTCTTTCACAAAAATCAGCAAAATCTTTGTACTCACCATTTTTATTTCTTTCCTCTACAATTGAATCAATAGCTGCGATTCCAACATTTTTTATGCTTCCTAAGCCAAAACGAATCTTACCTTCATCTACAGTAAATTTAGTATTACTTTTATTAATATTTGGTCTTAAAATATCAATATTAAGTCGTTTGCATTCATCTATGTATTCCGGAACTTTATCTAAATTTCCCAAAAAACTATTTAATGTTGCTGCCATAAATTCTTCTGGATAATACGCTTTTAAATATGCCGTTCTATATGAAACTACAGAATATGCGGCAGCATGTGATTTATTAAATGCATACTTTGCAAATTCAGCCATTTCATCAAATATTTTATTTGCTGATTTTTCATCTATACCATTTCTAACACAACCCGGAATAAGCACATTTCCATTTTCATCGACTTGTCCATGAATAAAGTTTTCTCTTTCCTTTGCCATAACATCAAGTTTCTTTTTACCCATAGCCCTTCTTACTAAATCAGCTCTGCCTAATGAATAACCTGCTAAATCACGAACAATTTGCATTACCTGCTCTTGATATACCATACAACCATAAGTTACCTTTAAAATAGGCTCTAATGCAGGATGAGTGTATTCTGCATGCTCAGGATTTTTTTTATTTTTTATATACCTTGGTATTTGATCCATTGGTCCTGGTCTATATAATGAAACTCCAGCAATAATGTCTTCCAATCCATCTGGTTTTAATTCCTTCATAAAATTTGTCATTCCTGCACTTTCAAATTGAAATATACCTGATGTCCTTCCATCTCCCCATAATTTGTATACCTTGGGATCGTCCATATTTTCATCAAATTCTACATCTATTCCTCTGCATTGTTTTACAAGTTTTTTTGCATCCTCAATAACCGTTAGCGTACGCAAACCTAAGAAATCCATTTTTAATAACCCAAGCTCCTCTAGTGTTGTCATTATAAACTGTGTAGATATTGCTCCATCCCTTACATACAAAGGAACATAGCTAACAACAGGGTCTTTAGTAATAACAACACCACAAGCATGAGTTGAAGCCTGTCTTGGTAGACCTTCTAGTCCCATAGATATATCAATTAATTTCTTTACATCTTCTTTTGTATCATAAAGTTCTTTTAGTTCTCTGTTTTGCTCTAATGCCTGTGCTATAGTTATATGCAAGGTAAACGGTATCATTTTTGCTAGCTTATCTACCTCTGCATAAGGTACATCTAATGCTCTTCCAACATCTCTTATAACCATTCTAGCTGACATTGTACCAAAAGTGATAATTTGTGCCACATGATCAGAACCATATTTCCTTGCTACATAATCAATTACTTCTTGCCTCCTCTCATAGCAAAAATCTATATCAAAATCAGGCATACTAATTCTTTCTGGATTTAAAAAACGCTCAAACAGCAAATTGTACTTAATTGGATCTATATCGGTTATTCCTATGGCATAAGCTACAATTGACCCAGCTCCAGAACCACGTCCAGGACCAACAGGTATATTCTGTGATTTTGCATAATTAATAAAATCCCACACAATTAAATAATAATCCACATAGCCCATTTTCTCTATAACATTCATTTCATAATTAAATCTTTCAACAATTTCATTACTTGGATTCTCTCCATACCTTTTTCTTAAGCCATCTTGACTAAGCTTTCTAAAATAATCTGCATGTGTTTTATATTCAGTTGGTACTTCGTAATTTGGTAATTTGGTTACACCAAATTCAAATTCAACATTGCATTTTTCAGCAATTTTGACTGTATTTTCTAAAACTTCCGGTAAATTTGTAAAATGCTCATACATTTCAGCAGGACTTTTTATAAAAAATTCATCTGTTTCAAATCGCATTCTGTCTTCATCGTTCATCTTTTTTCCAGTTTGAATGCATAACAAAACCTCGTGGTTATAGGCATCTTCTCTTTTCAAGTAATGTGCATCATTAGTTGCAACTAGTGGTATATCAAGTTCTCTAGCAATTTCTACTAACTTTTGATTTACTATTGCTTGTTCTCTTAACCCATTATATTGTAATTCTAAATAATAATCATCACCAAACACTCTTTTATACCATCTAGCAATATCTTTTGCCTTGTTCATATCATTTGCCAAAATTGCTTGATTAATACTTCCAGCTAAGCAAGCACTTAGGCAAACTAAACCCTCACTATATTTCTCAATTGTTTCTAAATCTACTCTTGGTTTATAGTAAAATCCCTCTGTAAATCCAATAGAAACTAATTTTATTAAATTTTTATATCCTTCATTATCTTTTGCAAGCAGAATTAAATGCGCATAGCTATTATCTATATTTGGTTCTTTGTCCAAACGACTTCTAGGTGCAACGTAAACTTCACACCCAATAATAGGTTTTATACCATTTTTTTTACATTCTTTATAAAAATCTATTACCCCATACATAACCCCATGATCAGTTAAGGCAATTGCTTTCATTCCTAATTCTTTTGCGCGCACCGGCAAATCCTTAATACGATTTGCTCCATCTAATAAACTGTATTCACTATGGACATGCAAGTGCACAAAATCTGGTATATTTTTATTTTCCTCTAACACACTATTCACCGCTTTCAAATTTATATATTTTTCTATATTTCACATTTTTATTTAGTTAAGTAAATTGTATAATTTTTGGCTTATGTTTTTCATTCGCTTCCATCAACAAGTCTTGTATTGCCTTTGTTTTCTTTTTACCCATATTACCTTTATAAAGTTTTATTGGTCAATTTATTGGTCAATTTTTAACCAATAAAATTATTTCAAAATCTTCCATTTTCCAATTTTATTTGAACCTTCTCTGTCAATTATGTTCATATCCTTTAAAATCGCAATATTATACTTTATCTTTTCTCTTGAAACTTCTAATATTTTAGCCATTTCTTTTTGTGTTATTTTAGAATTTTTGCTAATTAGACTAATTATTTCATTCTGTATATTACTCAATTCTCTTTGGTCATTTTCTTGGTCATATTTAAATGGATTTTCTCTATATTTGAATGAAACTCTTAAAAAATTATCCATAAATATAAAACAATTTTTGTCATATGCTTTCAAAATTCTTAATATTCCAGAACCTATATTTTCAATTAAATCTACATCTTTGAAAACTCTTATTAATTCTTTATTTCTTGGTGCAGTAACACCTCTAAAGAAATCCGTTTTTGATAATTCTTGTGGTAATCCACCTGAAGATGTAATCTCTATTCTGTCAGAGTATAATTCTATTATTGGAGAATTTCCATAAGAATAGTCATTATGAACAATAGCATTTATGACCGCTTCTTTTAATGCTTTTTTATCTATCATTTCAACTTCTTTTCTACCTTTATACTCTATTTTAGCATAAACAGTATTTTCAGCTTCTAATCTGTCTAATACTCTTTGCGTTGCTGTTATTATACATCTATATCCATATTCTTGATTTTTTACTAAATCCATTTTATCTGTGCCTAAATACTTGACTACTTTGATAGATACATTGTTTTCATCTGCTAGTAAAAAAGCATTATAATTATATTTTCCTTCACTTGTTAATAAGTCTAAATTCTTCAGAAAGTTTTCATTTAATTGTAATTCCTGTTCTTGGTAATATATCTTTAATTGATTAAATGTCAGCTCTTGTCGAGGCGCTTCAATTTCTTTTAATGTATTCTTTACTCTTTTTGCATACATATTATCAATCATTTCAAAAGTCATTCTTTCTTTGCTACTTCCAACTCTTAAATAGCAACCTTCTGGTGTTCTTCCTTTTTTTCTTAGATAATATGGCTTCTCTGTACCACTTGATATTACAACCTTTATTACTTCTTGATTATCTATTTTCTCTACAATAACATCAAATAGTCCTAATGTTGATGGTTGTATGTTATTTTTTATTCTATCTTTTATTTGTAATTGTGTTTGGTCTAAATTATCAACTCCAACTACCTGTCCATCTTTCCCAACACCAACATATATAATGCCTCCCTCTTTGTAGTTAAGAAAAGCTATTACTTCTTGTTCAAAGTCTTCATTTAGTTGCTCTTTGTTTTCTATACGATTCGTTTCAATATTTGCCATACACTAGTTTCCTTTCTTAAATTTCTTTATCATAAGTTGAATCTTTACTATTTGATTATCTCCAATTAATACATTGATATCTTCATTAAACTTTATTTTTATTTTCTCACTTTTTTAAAGTTCTTTTCTTTTATTTTTTCTACTATCATATAATGTTATCCTTTTTAGAATTTGCAATATCATACTACGAAATTCATATTTTACCTATTTATACCATAAAATTAATATAAATACAATTGTTTCCAAAATTTATAAAAATAGTTGTGCTTTTTTATAAAAAAAGTTCAATTTTCTTAATTTTTTAATAATTTTTATTGTTTTTTTCATAAAAATGAACTACAATACGTTTATGGAGGATTATTAAATGGAAGAAAAATTTGCAAATAGGTTACAAAAAGCTATGCAATTAAAAAATATAAAAGCTGCTGAACTTTCTAAAAAAGCCAATATTCCAAAATCTGCTATTAGTCAATATCTATCTGGATTATATGAAGCAAAGCAAAAAAGTATTTTTAAACTAGCTCATATACTAAATGTCTCTGAAGGTTGGCTAATGGGTCTAGATGTACCTATGGAAAGAGAATTTGATAGAAATATTCAAGTCTTGAATAAAAAAAATAACGATTCAGCAGTTGTATTAATATATGGCACTATTCCAGCAGGTATACCAATGGAATGTATTGAAGATATTATAGACACAGAAAAAATTCCTACTAATATGTTAAAAGGCGGAAAAGAATTCTTTGGACTTAAAATAAAAGGCGATTCAATGGAACCTAATTATTTAGATGGTGATATTATAATATTACAAAAGCAAGATGATTGTGAAAGTGGTGACGATTGCGTGGTAATGGTTAATGGTAATGAAGGGACTTTCAAAAGAGTGTTTAAAAACGAAAATGGTATCATATTGCAACCACTTAACAATAAATATCAACCTATGCCATATTCTAACGAACAAATAGAAACATTACCTGTTAAAATATTGGGTGTATTTGAAGAATTAAGAAGAAAGAAAAAGAAAAAATAAAATTAAAGGAGAATTTAATTACGAATAAAACTACTGATTTACTATTATGTATATTTTTAGGACCTCTAGGAGCTCATAAGTTTTATGAAGGAAAAATTGGTACAGGCATATTATATCTTTTTACTGTTGGACTTTTTTGCATAGGTTGGATTAGCGATATCATTAAAAAACTATCTGAATTTTCGTATTCTTCTCAAGAACAAATGATAGATACTAATACTTCTACAAATAATTATAAAAAGCATTATTCATATCCACTTGAGAACACTAAGAATAGTGTCTTAAAAAAAATTTCTAGTAACAGTCAATACGAAGATGAAGACTATAGAGAAATATATATTGAACCTTATGCTGAGGATACAAAACTAAAAGTATTTTTATCTAGAAATGACGATGATATTGGAGATATTACTAACCCTGAATATGTAAAAGCAATAATAGACAACGATTTAGATTATGGTTTTATATCTGTAAATAAAACAATTTCTAATGACGGAATTGTTTCATATGGTGGCAAAATAGATTTTTATAAATATTAATCTAAAAAAATAACTAACACACTCCCCTACCAAAGTTTGTGTGTTAGCTATATCAAATACACTCTTGAATGAGTTATTTGGTTGAAACTAATCGTTGTAAACTAGATAATACCACTATTAAAAATATTATACTTCTTGCCTTATTAACAGCAATGCAAATAGGTGAATTAGGTGCACTAAATTATACTAAAAATATTGATTGGAATAATAATTGTATTAGATTTGATACAACTCTTAGTAAAGATGAAAATCAAAAAGTTATAATAGGTACTAATACTAAAACAGGAAAAAAGAAAATTAAGAAAAACCAAAATGATGAAATTGAAGTGCCATTTGATATATTTAATAAAAATTTATTTATATCTATATTAAATGAACAAATTAAAGTAGCTAAAAACAATAAATATAATAAGAATCATCTCTTGTTTTGTTCCAAAGACGGTTCGTTTATACATCATACTAGTTTAACAAATATCTTTAAAAAAATATGTCGCGATGCAAGTATCAAAACAAATCTAGCTAAAGGTTGTCATATACACATGTGTAGACATACTGCAATTACTCGTATGATTGAGTCTGGTATGGATTTAATGGTAATCGCCAAAATTGTCGGTCACGTAGATACGAAACAAATTGAAAGAACATATGGACATATTTTACAACAATTTCAAAAAGAACAACTTGAACTTTCTAGAAATCATTATGCAAATAATAATCTCTTTACTTTACAAATGAAAAATACATTGATTAAAAAGCAATCATAATTTAGCTAAAATCTATTAAAAAAAACTAGATTTCTATCTAGTTTTTTTCAATGTAGTTTCAATTATTTTTCAATGTGATTTCAATGTATTTTTTAAGTAATTATTAATATTTTTTAACATTTTTTTAAAATGTATACCTTTTTCTTTGATTGATTTATATTGTTTTATAATCGTTTAAAATTTTTTAAAACTCTTTAATTTTTTAATAAACTGGCTGGGGTGGGAGGATTCGAACCGCCGAAATGCCAGAGTCAAAGTCTGGTGCCTTACCACTTGGCTACACCCCAATGTATATTTAATTATATGGGGTGGAAGATGGGATTCGAACCCACGGCCTCTAGTGCCACAAACTAGCGCTCTAACCAACTGAGCTACATCCACCAAAATATATAACAGACCGATTAACAATCTGCTATATATTTTACCCATTTTCTTGACATTTGTCAAGAGATTTTCTCATTTTTTTTAATTTTCTGCCTTTGCCCAAATAATAATTCTACCTGAACTATCATCTGTACATGTAGATAAAGAAATTTCCATTGCCCCATTTGTGTCCCTTGTCATGTAATCTGCATCTTCAGGTGTTGTTACATAAGTATTATATACAATGTATGTTACCTTATTTCCACTTTCATCTGTAATGTAAATTTTATCTCCTACTTCAATTTTTGCATTGTTTGAGAAGAACATACCGTTTCTATAATTATGTCCAACTATAACTGTATTACCAACTTTATTTAAGCCTGGTCCATATAATATAGCAACTGATGCTTCAATAGATTTTTTTGTTACTTCATTTAATACTGGAAGTTTAACACTTGTTTTTGGTATTTCAATATATCCAACCATTACAAATCCTTTATATGTCTTTGTATTACTTACAGTTGAAGAACCATCTACTGTTTGAATATTTGAATATGGATTAACAACATTTCCATAATCTACTTCTGTATTATTTTCTATTTTATTTTTTACTACATTATCAAATTCATCAATAGCTTCTGCTGCTCCTGCTGTTGTATCATATTTTTTATATACATCATAAGCCCAAAAACCTAGCAAAATTAAAATAGCAATAATAACTACTACTAATAAAATTGTAAGAAAGTTACTATATTTATCATTCATCATTTTAAATTTATTCATCATACAAATCACTCTCCCATGACAAATAGTTTTACTAATACCTATTATAACATATTTATCATCTTTTTCCTATAGTTTATTACTAAAAAAATTGACACTCTTATTTCTATACAATTTTTGCTCCTAATTTTTGCCCACCAAGTAAATGGAAATGAATATGTTTTACCTCTTGGCAACCATCTTCACCGCAATTTACAATAACACGGTACCCTTTATCAAAAATTCCTTGCTCTTTTGCAATTTTATTTATTGCAGTGTATATTTTACCTATAATTCTTTCATCATCTTCCGTTAACTCTGTTAACATTGAAATATGTTTTTTAGGTATTACCAATATATGTACCGGAGTAGCAGGTGAAATATCCTTAAACCCAAGGATTTCATCATCTTCATATACTATTTCTGATGGAATCTCTTTGTTAATTATTTTGCAAAATATACAATCCATAATTTACCTCCATATAACTATTCTTTAATTAATACAGCTTTAATTCTTCTAACCCCAGAAGAACTTGCTTCTTCTTTTTTAATTACAAATTTTCCAAGTACTCCCGTGTGTTCAACATGCGGTCCTCCACAGATTTCCTTACTAAAATCACCTATGGTATAAACCTTAACTTTATCACCATATTTACTTTCAAATAAACCTGTTGCTCCAGAGTTCTTCGCTTCTTCTAATGTCATTTCTTCGCACGTAACAGGTAAATCTCTTTTTATCTGCTCATTTACAATTTCTTGAACCTTTTCCAATTCTTCTTTTGTAACTTTTTGAGGATGAGCAAAATCAAATCTTAACCTTTCAGTAGTTATATTTGATCCTTTTTGAGTTGCATGTTCTCCCAAAACTATTTGCAATGCTTTATGAAGCAAGTGAGTTGCTGTATGATATGCTATTGTTGTTTCATTTTGTTCAGCTAATCCTCCTTTAAATTTTTGCTCACTTCCTATTTTTGATTTTTCTTGATGTTCTTTAAATAATTTATCAAAACCATCCATATCTACTAACACATTTTTTTCTTTTGCAAGTTCAGCCGTCATTTCTGGTGGAAAACCATATGTATCATATAAACGAAAAATAATTTTTGCATCTATTTTCTTTTCATTCTCTTGTCTAACTCTTTCAACAGCCTTGTCAAATTCTCTTTCACCATGTTCTAATGTTTTACTAAATTTTTGTTGCTCTTCTGCAATTATAGCTTTTATTTTTTCTTTATTTTCTTGTAATTCTGGATACATTTCCTTTAAGTTATCTATTGTTACATCTATTATTTCTGGCATAATG
This sequence comes from uncultured Clostridia bacterium, assembly GCA_934120395.1. GTDB lineage: Bacteria > Bacillota > Clostridia > TANB77 > CAG-508 > CAKOTZ01. Next base: position 70,348 of record CAKOTZ010000004.1, on the reverse strand, counting down.
TCTAACCCAATTTGCAATTTATTTAAATGTCTTGTTAATCTACGAATAAGTCTTCTTAAAATATATCCTCTATCTGTATTGCTTGGTACTCCACCATCGCAAATAATCATCATACTACTTCTTATATGGTCTGATACTATTCTTCTGCTTTGAATATTGTCTTGTTTAGCATATTTCTCTAAAATTTCCATTGTTGGAACAAATAATTCTGTTTCAAATGGTGTTTCTTTTCCCTGCAATAGCATAGTCATTCTTTCTAAACCTAAACCTGTATCAACATTTTGCTTAGCTAATTTTGTATATTTTCCATCATGTCCTTTGTAATATTCCATAAATACATTATTCCAAATTTCTACATATTTACCACAACCACAAGATGGATCGCAATGCTCAGAACATTTTGGTTTTCCTGTATCATAAAACATTTCTGTATCTGGTCCACATGGTCCTTCATCTCCAGCAATCCACCAGTTGTCATCTTTTCCAAAATGATAAATTCTTTCTTCTGGCATTCCAACTTTTTTCCAAGCATTTTCAGCTACAATATCCCTTGGAGCATCTTTATCTCCAGCAAAACAAGTTACAGATAATTTTTCTGCTGGAATTCCAAGTTCCTTTGTTAAAAATTCAAAGCTCCATGAAATCGCTTCTTCTTTAAAATAATCACCTAAAGACCAATTCCCTAACATTTCAAAATATGTTAAATGTCTATTATCTCCAACTTCATCAATATCTACGGTACGAATACATTTTTGATAATCAACAAGTCTTGTTCCTTCTGGATGTTTTTCTCCAAGCAAATATGGTACTAATGGTTGCATTCCAGCTGTAGTAAATAATACAGATGGATCATTTTCAGGAATTACAGGACTACTAGGTATAACTCTATGCCCTTTGCTTTCAAAAAATTTTAAATATTTATTTCTTATCTCTATTGCTTTCATTTACTTTCCTCTCCTTCTTTGAATACTGGATATTATAATATAAAACACACAAAATTGCAATAAAACTTTGTTTCATTTTATAACTATTTTCCCAGTAAATCCTCTGTAATTTTTTGTATTTTTGGTGTAAATACTCTACAATATTCTGGCTGTATTTCTGGGAATATATCGCATACATAAATAATATTTCCGTTTTTATCTGTTACTTTTAAATTAGGAAATGTTCGAAGCATTTTTCTGTCTGAAAAATGTTTGTTTACAAATTTTTTTAATGATTCGTTTTCATACATTTCAGTATATTTAACTATATATTCCTGTGTATTTTGCAAATCTAAATTATGTTCTGTTACTAATCTTGTAAAAAACATTTTTAGTGCAAAACCACTTATTAATGCATCAAATAGCAGAAATATTATGCTTACAAATAAAATAACTTTTATCTTTTTAAAGGACACTTTAGATTCTATCCAGTTTATGAGTCTATCTACTTTTGGATTACAATAGGTCATTAAAAAGATTGCTAAAGCTCCCCAAAAAAATGAAAATGCTACACAAACTCTACCATTTATATTAAACGGTATTGATGAATAATCCCACCAAATAACATGTAAAACCATTTCTCCAAACAAGCTAACAATATATTCTACAACAGATCCTATTATAAATCCACCAAAGAAAAGGCTAAAGTTGTTCTTATTGAAATATTGTAAAAACATTATCATTACAACAGCACCTAATCCATATATACCACAAAAAGGTCCATATAAAAAACTCTTTCTGCTTTCTAAAACTCCCTTAGTTACTAATCCAAATGCCGTTTCTATAAAAAAACCTAGAATACTATAAATTATAAAGTACGCAAATAATCTCCATATGCTAATTCCTAGTATTTTAAAACTTTTCTTTTCCGCTTCAACTGGCTGATAATTATTTTTTGGTTCTTCACTTAATTTCTCTTTTTCTAAAACTTCTACCATAATTTCATCCTTATTGTCATATTTTATCGAATTGTATCATAATAAATGTTATTTAGCAACTGTAAATTGACTATTATACAATTCATAGTATTTTCCCCTTAACTGTAATAATTCCACATGTGTTCCCTGTTCTACTATGTTTCCATTTTCAATGAAAATTATTTTATCCGCATTTTTTATTGTTGACAAACGATGAGCTATAACAAAAGATGTTGCATTTTTCATTAAATCGTTAAAAGCCTGTTGTATATTTTGTTCTGTTAGCAAATCTACATTGCTTGTTGCCTCATCCAAAATAACAATTGGAGGATTCAACAAAAGTATTCTTGCTATTGTTATTAATTGAATTTCACCAGCAGACAACATTCCTTCTTTTATTTTAGTTTGATACCCTTGTGGTAATCTTCTAATGAACTCATCTGCCTTTGCAAGTTTTGCAACATGCTCAATTTCTTCTAAACTTGCATTTTCCTTTCCATAAGCTATATTTTCTATAATAGTTCCTTCAAACAATTTTGTATCTTGTAAAACCATGCCAATATTTTTTCTTAGAATGTCCTTTGGTATTTTAGCAATATCTAAGCCATCAATCAAAATTTCTCCATCATCTAAATCATAAAATTTCATTAACAGGTTGGCAATAGTTGTTTTCCCTGCTCCCGTTTTTCCTACTATCGCAACATTTTCTCCCTTTTCTACTTCTAAATTGAAATTTCTTATTAATGGTTTTTCTTTAGTATATGAAAACGTCACATTATTAAATCTAATATATCCATTGAAAGTTTTTACATCTCTTGTAATTTCTTGCTGTTTTTCTTCTTCTAAGCTTAAAAAATTCCTTATTCTCTTTATTGATGCAAAACTAATTTGTATCTCAGACAATATTGATGTTATTTCATGAAAAGGTTTTGTATACACATTAGCATACATTAAAAATGTTGAAATATTTCCTATTGATATTTGTCCTAATCCTGCTAATATCGTCCCAACAATTCCAACTGCAACATATATCAAATTCGTAATAAATCTAGAAGCCGGATTACTTAGCGAAGAATAAAATTGTGCTTTCAATCCAATATTATATAATTGTTCGTTTTGCTTTTGGAAATTATTTTTTGCTATTTCTTCATATTGAAAGTCTTTGATTGTTTTTTGACCTGTTATAATTTCTTCAGCATAAGTATTTAAATTTGAAATTTCATCTGCTCTTTTTTGAAATAAATTATTTGTTTTCTTTGTCACAAAACGTGATAAAAAATACATACAAGGTGCACTTATTACCAACACAGCAGTCATTATACCATTGATTCTAAGCATTATAAAAAATGCTCCTATTACAGTTACAATGCCACTTGCTGCTTTTTGTAAAACCTGCAATATTCCTCTTGCTACATTATCTACGTCAACTGAAAAATAATTCAATATATTTCCTATCCCAGTTTGGTCTATAGTTTGTAATTTTAATTCATGTACTTTTTTAAAAAGTTTTGTTCTTAGTTTTCTTGCTATCTTACTTGATAATTTTGCTGAAAATATATTAATTAATATATCTGCTACATATAATAAAATATATAAACTCAATAAAGTTAGTAATTGTTTTGCAAGTACATCCGCTTCTATACTTTGAATTCCATCTACAGTATTTCCTATTACAACGGGAATTACAATATTTATTACAGCATAAACCACACAAGAAAGTAATATCATTATCATTTTGTAGCACCTCCCATTTGTAAATTCCAAATTTGTTTGTATAAATCACATTTCTTCAAAAGTTCTTCATGTCTACCCTTCGCAATAATCTTTCCCGCTTCTAGCACAATTATATTGTCAGCTCCCATTACACTACTTATTTTTTGACTTGACATCAAAATTGTTGTTTTATCTTTTTTTGCTTTATCATAAAATGCCTGCAAAACCTTTTTTTCAGTTGCTAAATCCAATGCACTAGTTGTATCATCTAATAGCAATATTTTTTCTTGTCCAATAAATGCTCTCGCAATAGATACTCTTTGTTTTTGCCCACCTGACAGATTACTAGCATTATTTTCTAACTCATATCCTATTTTTCCATTTAATTTTTCCACAAATTCCATTGCTTGTGCTTTTTCTAAAGCAATAATTACTTCTTGGTCATTTATATTTTGCTGTCCCATTTCCACATTTTCTTTTATACTCGCACTAATAAAGCTTGGTCTTTGACTAATTTTTTTAATCTCTTTTTTTATACAAGATTTAGTATAATTTTCTATGTTTTCACCAAATAACTTTACTTCTCCTTTTTGTACCAAGTAACTTCTATTTATAATATCCAAAAGTGTTGATTTACCAGAACCTGTTGTTCCAATTATTCCAACAATTTCGCCTTTATTAATACTTATATTAATATTTTTTAATACATACTCTCCGTTCTTCTGCATATTTAAAATAAACGTTTTTAATTTCAATTGCTTCATTAACATCTTCTGCTAAAGTTATTTTATTTCCACTATTCATCTCTTCCGCTTCTTTCAATATTTCGCTAATTCTGCTTGCTGAAGCAAAAGCTCTTGTATATATTGTTATCAAGTTTGACAATACAATAACCGCTAACAACATTTGTGAGATGTAATTTATACATGCTATTAATTCTCCTTGCGTTAACAAAGCTGTATTTATTTGAGCTTGACTTGTTTGCAAGATAAAGATTATTGTAATATTTAAAACTATTGTTGTATTTGGACTTAATAAACCAGAAACTGTATTTGCTCTTTTTAAAAGCTTTTCGTTTTCTTTATTTACTTTTTCAAATTTTTGCATTTCCTTTGTCTCTGCAACAAAGCTTCTTACCACCTTAATATTAACCAAATTTTCTTTTACAACTAGCAATAGTTTGTCTAATTTCTGACTAGTTTTTCGATGAAGTGGTGCAGCTATTTTTATAGCTACGTAAATAATAGTTGAAAATAATATTATTGCACCAATTACTTGCCATGCAATTTTAGCATTTATTAAAAACAGCATTATTATAGAAGCAATACAAATAAATGGTACACGAATTACTAATCTAATCCACATAGCTACAGCTGTCTCCAAGTTTATGACATCATTGGTAAGCCTATTTACCAGTGCTGATGAACCATACTTTTGGATTTGTTTATTTGATAAGTTTAAAATGTGTGAAAACATTTTATTTCTTAACTCTGTTCCAAATCCTTGTGAAGCTTTCGCAGCACAATACTGGCTTACAGATGCACAAATAAAACCAACAATAATAATAACGAACAAAAATATTCCTAATCTTATTTTTTCATTTTCAGTATATATAAACATATTATCAATAAGTTTTGCAACTAAAATTGGCAACAAGACCTCTATTATAGCTTCAATCAGCTTAAATAAAGGCCCAATTGCCAATTCTTTTTTATATTTCTTTAGTATTTCTTTCACATTTATCACCGTTTGCTATTATACCCTATTTAGTCTAAAAAATAAATGATTTTTTATTTTAAGCATTTATAAACTTACCATTGAAGTTTTTTGTTTTATACTTTCTTTTACAAGATTTATCACAAATATCTTTTTTCAGAAGCATTTGTTTCGTAACATAATGTAGCTATTGTTTTAAGATATCTATCTATTTTCTTTTTGTATTCGTTTATTACATACATTTTATGTAGATAAATGTTAATTATTTTTTGCATATATTTTTAATTACATTTATGTTATTTTCCCTATATTAAAGGTAAATCTTATTATATTAATATAAGGATTTTTAGTATAAATAGTTTGACAAAATGAAAACCCTAACATATAATATCATTTGATAAAAGGAGCACTGATTTAAAAATGCCAAAAATTTATTTAGAAAAAAATGTATTAGATGCTGCACTGGAAAGACTAGAAATTATATTTAAAAATTTTGATAACATTTACTTTAGCGTTAGTGCTGGTAAAGATAGCTCTGTTATGATACAATTAGCTAATATGATAGCTCAAAAACTAAACAAGAAATATGATGTTCTTTTCATTGACTTAGAAGGTCAATATAAATGCACTATTGACCATCTTTATGAGCTAAAACAACTATCAAACATTCGAGACTTTTACCATATTGCTCTTCCACTTGCACTAAGAAATGCAGTTTCAGTTTTACAACCAAAGTGGATTTGCTGGGAAGAAGAAAGTAAAGATTTATGGATTAGAGAACTTCCAAAAGACAGCATTAATATTAATAACTGTCCTTTTCCTTGGTTTCGCAAAGGTGAAGAATTTGAAGACTTTATTTTGCAATTTGCTGACTGGTATCAAAAAAAATGGGGCGGAAATATAGCATGTGGTGTTGGAATACGTACCGATGAAAGTTTTAACCGTTTTAGAACAATTACTTTTCAAGATAAAAAACAAACTTTTGAAAACTATAATTGGACAACTCGAGTAAAAATGGCTAATCATTTCTTAGATGTATATAACTTCTACCCTATTTATGACTGGCGTGTAGAAGACATTTGGGGAGCTGTTAGCAAGTTAGACTTAAAATATAATCAAGTTTATGAGTTAATGTATAAAAATGGACTTAGCATTCATGAGCAAAGAATTTGTCAACCATATGGTGACGACCAACGTAATGGATTAAATCAATTCAAAGCACTTGAATATGAAACTTGGGAAAAAGTTGTTCACCGCGTTAATGGAGTTAACTTTGGCAATATTTATTGTAGAACAAGTGCTTTAGGCAATATAAAATCTAGTAAACCGGATTTTATGAGTTGGCAACAATATACTATTTTTCTACTAGAGAGTATAGGAATTTATAATAAAGATTTAATGTTACACTACTATAGAAAAATTCGTAAATTTGCTTATTGGTATAAAAAAAGAGATGATTTAGACATTGTAGATATTCCTGAGGAAGAAGATTCTAGACTTGAAAATCAAAAAAAGGTAATTTCATGGCGTCGTATTGCACGAGCTATTGAAAAAAACGATTTTTATTTAAAACGTCTAGGTTTTGCTCAAACAAAAACAGATGATAATGAATTAAGAGAATTAATTCATAAATGGGATAATTTATTAACACAAGATACTATTACAAGTGATAAGGATCTAAAAAATTTTATGGAAAAAGAGGTAATTTCTAATGATTTTAAAAATAAATAACCAAGATAAAGATTTTTATAAATATATGGGACCTGTTTTTGGCTCAAGAAAAATAGAATCTGAAATTAATGACCGCATTTATGATGATGATAAAAAAATGTGGTATTTGTCTATAAACAAAAAAGATAAAAAAGTATTAGCTTTAGTTTCAGTTGCAAGTAACATTATTAAAAATGTTTATACAAGTAATGAAGATTGTCTAATTGAGCTTTTAAAAGAAATTCAATTAGACATGACTATTAAGGCTAGTGTTGTTCCTATTGTTTACACAGATATATACAAAGACAGTGGTCTTATTGTAACTGAAATTAATGGATATAAGAATTATATTTCTGTTAGGAGCGAAAATTAATGAAAAAGAAAAATAACAATATACAATTTCCTGTGTTAAATGTAAAAATGGTGTCAATCGATAAAGTTGTAGCAAATGACTATAATCCAAACAAAGTTGCAACTCCAGAAATGGAATTGTTAAAACATTCCATTGAAGAAGATGGCTATACTCAACCCATTGTCACCTACTATGATAAAGAAAATGATAAATATATAGTTGTAGATGGATTTCATCGTTATCGTTGTGCTGTAGAATTTTTTAATTTAAAAGAAATTCCTGTTGTAACTATTGACAAGGATTTAAATAACCGTATGGCAAGTACAATTAGACATAACCGTGCCAGAGGTACACATCAAATTATAGATATGTCTAAAATTGTTTTAGATTTAACTAAAAATGGCTGGTCTGAGAAACAAATTTCTCAACATTTAGGTATGGAATTAGACGAAATTATAAGACTTAAGCAAATTAGTGGTCTAAAAGAAGCTTTTGCAGACCACGTTTTCAGTCGTTCTTGGGAAGAATTTGAAAATAATATTTTGGATGATATTAATCAATCAAATCAAGATGATGAAGAATGAGGTTATAATGAAAAATAAGTATTTAAACAAATTAGAATTAAATAAGGTTTTAGAAACGTTATCTTCCTTTGCAATTACAGACTTAGGAAAAGAAAAATGCTTAAATTTGTTGCCTTGTAACAAAAAAGATAAAGTTGCTAAATGGATACAAGAAACTTCTGAAGCAAGTATTTTACTTGCTCGTAAAAGCACTCCTCCCTTAGCTCCTATCTCCGATGTTACAATTCCAATTAAAATTTTAAAAAATAATGGTGTTTTACCAGCTAGCTATCTATTGTCTTTAGCTAGCTTATTAAAAATATCTCGTGAATTAAAGGAGTATTCTCAATCTGATATAGATACTTCTTTTTCAACTGTTGTAATTCCCTATTTTGATGAATTATACAGTAATGTAAAGATAGAAAATACTATTTTTTCATCAATTATAGATGAAAACACAATAGATGACAGGGCATCTGCTGAGCTTTATAATATTCGTAAAAAAGAAAGAAAAACTGAACAAGATATTCGTAATACTCTTAGTTCATTTTTAAATAGCAAATATATACAGGAACCAATAATAACAATAAGAAATAATCGTTTTGTTATACCTGTAAAGCAAGAATACCGTAGCGAAGTAAAAGGATTACTACACGATACATCAGCTAGTGGTTCTACACTTTTTATTGAACCAATTAGTGTATTTGAATTAAATAATAGTTTAAATAATCTAAAAGTAGAAGAAAATTCAGAAATAGAAGTTATTCTTTCCAAATTATCTACTCTTTTTGCAGACATTTTAGATGAACTTGAACACAACTTTTATAATATTGCCAAAATTGACTTTGCCTTTGCAAAAGCTAAATATGCTAATAGTATAAAAGCTAGTGAACCAATAATTAGTAATAAAAAACAAATAGTGTTAAAAAATGCAAGACACCCTCTAATTGATGCAAATAAAGTTGTTCCTATTAGTATTAACCTAGGAGAAAACTTTTCTACTTTAGTTGTAACGGGTCCTAATACTGGTGGAAAAACTGTAACACTTAAAACCGTTGGCTTACTTACTTCTATGGCTATGTGTGGTTTGCATATCCCCGCTGATGAAAATAGCATAATTTATATTTTTGACTTTATTTTTGCTGATATTGGTGATGATCAAAGCATTAGTGCATCTCTTAGCACCTTCTCCGCACACATGACCAACATTATAGAAATCATAAATAAGTCCAGCTCTGAAAGTTTAGTATTACTTGACGAATTAGGTTCTGGTACTGACCCTGTTGAAGGTTCAAGTCTAGCTGTAAGTATTCTAGAATATCTTTCTAATAAGGATATTTTAACAATTGCAACTACTCACTATCCAGAAGTTAAAAATTATGCTTTAGTTAATCCAAAGTTTGAAAATGCAAGCTCTGAATTTGACTTAGCATCCCTTTCTCCTACCTATCGCCTACTAATTGGTGTCCCTGGAAAAAGCATGGCATTTGCTATCAGTCAAAAACTTGGTCTTGATACTAATATACTAAATTTAGCTAAAGAAAGAGTTGGTCAAGAAAAAATTAGCACTGAAGAATTGTTAAAAAATATATACGATAATAATCTTGCAGTTCAAATTGCTAAAGAAAAAGCCGAAAATTATTTAAATGAAATTAGCAAATTAAAAAATGAGCTTGAACAAAAAGAACTAAAGCTACAAGAAAAAGAGCAAAACATTATTGCTGATGCGAAATTAAGGGCACGAAATATTTTATTAGAAACAAAAGAAGAAGCAGATGAAATGATAAAAGAATTGCAACATATCTCATCTACTAGTCAAGCTTCCAAAGTACGTGAAAAATTGAATACAAAAATCAAAAATGTTAAACCAGATAAACCATCAGTTAAGAGCAACACTCTAACAGTTAATGATATTAAAGAAGGTATGTATGTTTTTGTTAATAGTTTACAACAAGATGCTATTGTTTTAGCTAAACCAAACAAATCTAATATGGTAAGTGTGCAAATTGGTAGCTTAAAAACTAATATTTCACTTTCAAACCTAAGTCCTTCTACTAAAAAGACTCCTACATCTGTTAAAACTTCAGTTAAAACTAGTACTAATCTAAATAAAAAAACTAATATGTCCAGTGAAATTAATGTTATTGGACTTAATGTTGATGAGGCTACTTTCCTTGTAGATAAGTTTTTGGATGATGCAGCTATTTGCCATTTGCCATCAGTTAGAATTGTACATGGAAAAGGTACTGGCATTTTACGAAAGGGTATACATCAATTTCTAAAAAGCAATAAGCATGTTGCATCTTATCGTCTTGGCACTTTTGGTGAAGGCGAAATGGGTGTAACCATTGTTGAAATAAAATAATTAAAAACTAAAGTGTTAAATTAGTGTTAAAGAAAAAAGAGTATCAAAGAATTTCTTGTATTCCTTGATACTCTAATATTTAGAATTTTGGTGACCCGTACGGGAATCGAACCCATGATTCCACCTTGAGAGGGTGGCGTCTTAGCCGCTTGACCAACGGGCCATAAACATTACTTTATATTTATACCATAAATTTTAGATATCGTCAAGGCCTTTCCACTCATACTCTCTCTTAATTTTCTCTAATATTATCAATAATTTCTTTACATTCCTTCCAATTTGTCACTTTTATACAATCATAATCTTTCATCAACTTATCCAAAATTAATTTTGTATCATCTTTTGAATCTAAATCTGTTATAATAATGTCCTTTATCTGTTCTTCCTTTCCGTACAAAAATCTAAATAAAACAGAGCGTACAAATCCCTCTATCTTCTCTTCTTGATTTTTTACAGCAATTATAAAATAAATTCCATCTGGTTTTAAATTTGTATATGTAAAAATATAATATATATTCTTTATAATCTCAATTAAACCATATAAAGCTAACGTCCATAAAATAGCATTTAAAATAAAACTAGTCATATTAATAGCCTCCTTATTGCTATATAATATGACTAGTTTCTATTTTTTGTTAACCCTGTTTTAATAGCTTTTTTCTTCTACTCTATATACAGTTTTTTCAAATTTTACTTCATTAAATCTCTTTTGAAGTTCTATAATAAAAATAGGTGATATCGATATCAAAGCTGTATATATCCACTGTATACCGTTTAGTGGAACTAATTTAAAAGCGTTTGCTAAAATTGGAATACATACAACGCCCACTTGCAAAATAGTTCCCAATAAAAATGCTATTAATAAATATTTGTTTTCAAGAATACCAACTTTAAATATTGATTCTTCGCTTTTTATATTAAAGCAATGCACAAGTTCTAACATTCCAAGCGATACAAATGCCATTGTTCTTCCTACCTCTAAACCATAAAGTGAATTTCCTAAATAAAATGCAACAAGTGTTAATATTCCTAGCATACTTCCTTCTATAATTATTTTTCCCCATAACCCATCAGCAAAAATACCTTTTTTTGAATCTCTTGGTTTTCTTTTCATTATATCTTTTTCCATTGGCTCTAAACCTAATGCAATTGCTGGCAACGAATCTGTCACAAGATTAATCCACAATAGTTGAATAGCAAGCAATGGTGTCTTTAATCCTAAAATTAAACCTATAAATATTGTTACTATTTCTCCAATGTTTGTGGCAATCAAAAAATGAATTGCCTTTTTCATATTGTCAAATATATTGCGTCCCTGCTTTACCGCTTCTACAATAGTAATAAAATTATCATCAGTTAATATCATATCGGATGCATTTTTTGCAACATCTGTTCCGTTTTTTCCCATTGCAACTCCTATATCAGCTTTTTTTAAAGCAGGAGCATCATTTACTCCATCTCCAGTCATTGCCACAACTGCTCCAGTACTTTGAAATGCCTTAACTATTCTAACTTTATGTTCTGGAGAAACTCTTGCAAATACTGAATATCTATTTATATCTCTTCTCAATATATTTTCTGGAATTTTATCTAACTCACTTCCAGTTATTGCTAAATCATTTGTTTTTAATATGCCTAAATCATTTGCAATTGCCTTTGCTGTTATAATATGATCACCAGTTATCATTACTGTTTTTATTCCTGCTCTTCTGCATGTACTTACTGCCTCTTTTACACCTTCTCTAGGTGGATCTTTCATTCCTATTAATCCTACAAATATTAAATTATTCTCTATTGTTTGACTATCAATTTTGTTCGGTAAATAATCTAAATCTGCATATCCTACAGCAAGTACTCTTAATGCTTGCTCCGCCATTTTATTATTTTGTATTAATATTTGCTGACTTGTACTTTCACTTATTTTTTTACTTACACCATTACTTTGATAAGCACTACATCTTTTTATTAGAACATCTGGTGCCCCCTTTGTTATAATGCGATATTTATTACCTATTTTATGTATTGTACTCATTAATTTTCGTTCAGAATCAAATGGTAAATCATTTATTCTCTTCATTTTATTATATAGTTCTACTTTATTTTCCCCAATCTCCAAGGCTTTCCTTAGAATTGCTAATTCTGTCGATTCACCAATTGCAATTTCTTTTCCATCTTCATATCTAATTTCACTATCAGTACACATACATGCAAATTTTAATATTAATTTTTGACTTTCTATAGTAATATTTTCACCTGTAATATCTGCTATTTTTACAACTTGCATTTTATTTTGTGTTAATGTACCTGTTTTATCTGAACAAATTACACTACTACTTCCTAATGTTTCTACGGCTGGTAATTTCCTTATAATTGCATTTTTCCTTGCCATCTTTGTAACACCTATAGATAACATTATAGTAATAATTGCTGGTAATCCTTCTGGAATAGCAGCAACAGCAAGTCCAACCGAAGTCATAAACATCTCCATTGGATCAATTTTCTTTAAAATTCCAATTATGAAAATAAAAAAACATATTCCAAGACACACTAAACCTAGTATTTTTCCAACTTCACTTAACTTTTTTTGAATAGGTGTCTCTGGTGTTTCATTATTTATAATCATTTGTGCAATTTTTCCAACCGCAGACCTCATTCCAGTATCTGTTACAATGCCTTCTCCACTTCCATTTATAACAATAGTTGTAGCAAATGCCATATTTACCATATCACCCAAACTTGTTTCTTTATTTAAAATTACATTTGCGTCTTTTAGTACTTGTACTGTTTCTCCAGTTAATGCTGACTCCTCTATTTTTAGATTTGAAGCTTTTATAATTCTACAATCTGCTGGAACATAGCTTCCTGCTTCAAGCAAAACTATATCTCCTGGTACAACTTGACTTCCTTTAATAATTCTAATCTTTCCAGCTCTTCTAACCTTTGCTGTTGGTGCAGACATTTTTTTTAAAGATTCCAATGATTTTTCTGCCTTGTTCTCTTGCACTAATCCCAAAATAGCATTAAAAATTACTATTGCAATAATTATGATAGAATCAATATAATCTCCACTGCCTTCTATTTTAGCCATAACAGCCGAAATCAAAGATGCAATTATTAAAATAATTATCATAAAATCATTAAATTGCTTTATAAATCTTATGAAAATTCCTTCACTTTTTTTCTCTTCTAAAATATTTGCTCCATTTTTCTCTAATCGTATATTTGCTTCCTCTTCGCTTAAACCATATATTATGTTTGTATTTAATTCTCTTGCAACTTTTCCGTACATCCTTAGTACACCACATAAGCTCATCCTCCTTTGTTTTTTATACTACATACTATGCTTGTACATTTTTAAATATACTTTATTTTTATAATTTATTAATTCACCTTCTATTTAATTTCGACATATTATGTAAAAGGAGGTTAGTTTTATGTTAATTAGTTGTGTTCTTCTTGCTATATCAGTTAGTATTGATGCACTAGGTATTGGTATTACTTACGGTTTAAAAAACACACGCATTTCTATTTGCTCTATATTCATTTTATGCATTCTATCTCTTTTTTTTACTAGCATTTCTATCTCTTTAGGCAATGAACTTTTATCGATATTACCGCACTTGTATGTTAAAATTATTGGTTGCATTATTTTATTCATTATTGGCATTGCTATTATATGTCAAGCCTTAAAGAATAAAAATCTTTCATATGATTTAGATAATTCTCAAAAGATAGAATGGAAGGAAGCTATACTTTTAGGCATTGCGCTTTCAATTGACTCTATTGGAGTTGGAATTGGTAGTAGTCTACTTGGATTAACAACCTTACTTTTTCCAATTTTAGTTGCAAGTTTTCAACTTCTTTTTTTATCAATTGGTAAATTTATCAGTTCAAAACTAGTAAACCTATCCAGTATGCCAGAAAACACCTGGAGTATTATTTCTGGTAGTTTATTAATCTGTATAGCTATATTAAAACTACTTTAATCACATATTTGTCATTTTTTTCATAAAATATTGTAATAAATATATTTTAAGGTTATAATAAGCATGTAGAAAAAATGTAGTGGGGAGTGTTTTCATTGAACGAAAATTTTAATATTCATGATTATAAACATATACATATGATAGGTATTGGCGGGGTTAGTATGAGCGGTATTGCTGAAATTCTAGCACACTTTGGCTTTACTGTTACTGGTTCCGATAGAAGTGACAGCGAAATTATTCGTAAATTAATATCCAAAGGAATATCTGTTCAAATCGGTCACGATTTGAACAATTCAAGAAAGGCAAATCTTGTTGTATATACCGCAGCAGTTAAGCAGGATGATCCTGAACTTGTTCAAGCTCATAAATTTAATATTCCAACTATGGAAAGAGCTGATTTTTTAGGCCAAATTACTAAACTATATAAAGATACTATTTGTGTTTCTGGAACACATGGTAAAACAACTACAACTTCAATGGTTTCTTTATGTTTTTTAAAAGCTGGATTTAATCCTACTATTCAGGTAGGCGCTATCTTAAAACAGATTGACGGCAACAATTATATAGGAAGTAAGGATTACTTTATTATGGAAGCTTGTGAATACGTAGAAAGTTTCTTAAAATTTTATCCTAAATCTGAAATTATATTAAATATAGATAATGACCACTTAGATTATTTTAAAACTTTTGATAATATAAAAAATGCTTTTATTAAATATGTAAAACTTATTCCAAAAGATGGACTTTTGGTAATTAATGGTGACGATATAAATTGTTTAGATTTAGCCAACGTTACAAAATCAAAATTTGTTACTTATGGTTTAAATAATCAACAAGTAGATTTTTATGCTAAAAATTTAGTTAGCGATGAAGATGGTTTTTATCAATTTGATGTATATCACAATGGTGAATTTTATGAAAGATTTAAACTATCTGTCCCAGGAATTCATAATGTTTCAAATGCACTTGCTTGTATTGCTTTATGCGATGGTTATGGCGTACCTAAGGAAGCAATGCAAAAAGCGCTTCTTTCCTTTACTGGAGCTGATAGACGTTTTGATTATGTTGGCAAATATAAAAATATAACAGTATATGATGATTACGCTCATCATCCAACAGAAATTTTATCCTTATATAATTCTGTAAAAAATAAAAAACATCATGAAAATTGGATTATTTTCCAATCTCATACTTATAGTAGAACTAAAAATTTATTGGATGATTTTGCTAAGGTTTTAGCCAATTTCGATCATATTATTATTACTGATATTTATGCTGCAAGAGAAACAAATCAATTTGGAATTTCACCTGAAGATTTAGTTTCTAAAATTGCTACACATGGCAAAAGTGCTACGTATATTAGCAAATTTGAAGATATTGCAAGCTATATTAGAAAAAATGCCAAAGATAATGACATTGTACTAACTGTTGGTGCTGGTACAATAACTCAACTTGGCAAACTAATTGTAGAATAAAAACATTCCACATTCATACACGAATGTGGAATATTTTTATTTTACTTCTTTCATTTGTTTTATCATTAAATCTGCAAAAATACCATAGCCCATACTTGGATTATTAACTAGTACATGTGTTACAGCACCAACAAATTTACCATTTTGAATAATAGGACTACCGCTCATGCCCTGTATAATTCCTCCTGTCTTTTCTAATAGTCTAGCATCAGTTATTTTAATTATCATACTTTTATTATCACTATTATTATTAATAAATATTTTTTGAATTTCTATTTCATACTCTTCTCTTTTATTATTTTCTAAAGTACATATTATCTTTGCCTTTCCAATTTTTATTTCTTCACGCATAGCAACTGGAACTTCATTTTCTCTGCCTACATTTAAACTAATTGTATTTGATAAGGCTCCATAAATTCCAAATTTTGTGTTTTTCGCTACCTTCCCAATACTATTTTGATTTGCCAGACTTCCTCTAATTTCTCCTGGTTCTCCTTTTTCTCCTTTTGCAATAGATAAAATATTAGCAGAAGTGATATCTCCGTTTGAAATAGTAACAAGTTTACCTGTATCAACATCAATAATACCATGTCCAAGTGCAGCAAAGTTTTTCGTTGATGGTTCATAAAATGTTAGCGTTCCAACTCCGGCTGCCGCATCTCTTACCCATAAACCCAATTTATATTCATTTTCATTTGTTTTAGCAGGTAGCATATCTTCACAATAAAGCTCATTCTCTCTTACATATTTTATTTGAACACTTTTCCCTTGAGAATTATTTACACTTTCAACTAAATCAGAAGTACACGTAATTGCATTTCCATTAACGTCAATTATTCGATCACCTTCTTGTATTTTACTTTCTTCATATGGTTTTACTTTCTCTTGCTTACTATTTTCGACCTCAGACATTCCTACAACCAAAACACCATCTGTATATAGTTTTAGACCTATAGTTGCACCTACCGGAATAACAGTTGTTTTCGGAATAATACTCACCTGTATATCCTTTAATTTAATTTTACCAAATAAACTTAATTGATAATCAACCTTTTCTATTCCCTGCAACGTACTTTCTAAACTTGTTGAAGCTTGTTTTACAACATAATTACCTTTATCTTCTTGTTTAATATTAACTCCCAACAAAGTACTTAGATTTAATTTTTCTCCTTCGAGTAAAATTACTTTACTTGGAATTGCCGTTATATTAGTTGTATAAATTAGTGCAATTATTAATATAATAAGTAAAGAAAAAATTTTTATTTTCTTCATTACAATTCTCCTAAATAAAAATTAACTTTACTTTTAAGATAACCATATTTTTAGTTTTAATACACCAATCTAAAATTAAAAAATGTCCTTTTCTTTTTGAAAAAGACATTCTTAATTTTATTCTCTTGTTGGAAAATATGAATTTGTTTTATAGAAATTATATTTTTCCCTTGCCATAGCTGTATAATATGCTTTTAATCTATTAACATTTTTTCTCCACTCAACAGCATTTCCTTCTTCTGTTGAATTCACAATACAGTAATAACAAGCCTGTTCCTTATGCATATAATAGTATGATTTTTTATCTTCAAATAGATTTTTTCCACTAGAATCTAAAATTGCATTTCCATTTCCATCTTTTTGAAAATCTTCATACTCATACGAAATTCTATCAAAATCTGTATTTTTATAACCTACAATATGATCATCATTTAGGTATTTACAGCCTATTCTATGATATTTTCCGTCTCCTCCTTCAGAATTTATATACCAAATAGAATCTGCTGAAACATATTCCTTATTTTTTGTACTTGTTACTATAGCATAATTATTATATATTTTAGTTCCAGCTTGTAAACCTTGTAAAAAACTAATCATGCATACATTGGATAAAACCTGATCCCATTCAGTCTCTGATAATATAGGCATTTTAAAATTATAGGTACTTCCCAATGCTTCTGAATTTTGATTATAACTTGCAATAGCCTGTGCTAGGTTATCTTGAATAGACAACTTAATAGCTTCTCTTCTATGTTCATTAAAACTTGAACCTGCATCCTCAGGGTCATTATTTTCATCAATCATAAATATTTTCTCATCACCAAATTCACTATAACTCGATCCATCTGCTTTAATCGCATCACTAGCCTTAATTCCACCCATATTTTGATTTACCCACTTAGTAAATTCTACAGCTTCATCATAATAATTTTTTGCGCTCTGAGGATTTACATAATAATTTTCACTTTTAGATTCAATATATTCCCCTAATTGGTAGTCACCTTCTGCATAATAATTTTCTACCCTTTGTCCTCCAGCTAAAATTTGATTTTGCTTGAAATATACCTTTTTTAATCCCGCATTAGTATCAATATCATTTTTTGTAATATGAATTATATCATTTCTATTACTTAAACGATCTTGTAACAAATAACTGTCTGTAACAACTACTTCTTTTACAGAAATATTTAATGTTGCTATGTCATTTATTAAACTTCTATTTGCCTTAGGAGTAAAAGTAATTGTTGTAACTGGTAAATTTCTTTTTAATGTTTCATTTTCATCAATATTTGGCCTATTTGCAACTAAATACCCAGCCTTAGTAATTTGCTCTCCATTTAACTTACCATAGATTACTACATAATTATCAAGAGAAAAGTTTACTACTAAATCAGTATTAGAACTTTTTGGAGCATAACGCACAGTATAGTATATATATGGTTTTAACACATGCTCATAAGTTGCATTACTTTTATCCGAAGTTTTACTAATTACCTCATTTGTATTAATACTTTCTTCCTCTGATTTTACTGTATATCCAGATGCTGTATTTTCCTGTTTATCTAATTCGGTATAGCTATATGAAGGAGCATATATATAATATCCATCATACAAAGTAAACACAATAGCTGGCACATATGGCTTTAACGTTGCTCCTGTAGCACCACTCATTCCTAAATTAGATGCCAACGTACTCATAAAAGTTTGTATTGCAGCTGTGATATCTCTTCTCATTGAATCTGATACAGTTGAAAAAGTATTATGTACTGTGTTCAATTGAAATGCAGAGACAGCATCATAAGTAGCATCCTTTAGTTTTGTTGTATATAAAGTTTGAACCGATATTGTATCAATCTGCGTTTTTGTATATGCAGTTAAAATAAGCGTAATCGGTAATATAATAATAATTAAAATAATAGCCATCGTTTGTATTTTCATTTTTTCACCTGCTTAATTTTTTAAAGAAAAAAGACGCTTTAACCTAATAGCGTCCCCCCTCATTTTTGTTTTTAATTTCCATTACTCATTACGATACCAGTATGTTGTACATAAACTTGATAGGTATCACTACCGCTTATAGTATAAAAGAAGTTTCTTAGCATTTCTGAAATTGTTTTATTTGTATTTTTTACATCTACAGAAACAATATCGCCTTCCTTTAATACATATTTATTACCACCGTTATCATCAAACAAGGCAGATTCGATTTGCGAATTATATACAGAATAGTAAATATTCTCACCTATTTTATCTGTAACTGCCCATGTTGTTTTCTTTCCTGGATTTTCATCTAATACCTTTACTTCCATATCAACATCATAGCTATTTCCTGTTGCAGCTAAAGTTTGGATAAAAGAATTATAATTATCTTCTGTAATTTTGCCAGTTGTTCTTATTTTATCAACAAATTCAACAGTTGCAGTTTGTACTCCCAATTGAGCAATATCATCATTTCTTTCTGATATTGACATAAGCGGAAAAACAAACATTAAAATTGCTGCTAAGAATATGGCAATAATTGTTGTCAATGACTCACCCATATTATCCTCCTAATTAAAATAGTTTTATATCTTCTTCTGTATTAATATTCCTGATAAACAATCCATATCTTTGTATTACCCTTTACAAGTTCTATGGATTCATTGTCTTCTGATTTTACTTCCTTACCGCTATAACGTTGTTCTAAAAACGTTTCTTTAAATTGTCTGCCATTAAAATACTGTAAAAGTGATTGTTTTGGTGTATATTTAACTCCATTAATAACTCCTGTTTCACCACTTAACTCCAAATCAACTCTTTTTTTAGTATCGACATTTGCATTACCAAGCCATGGAGCGCTTTTATAATTTTTATTATAAGCTTTAATTTCTTCTTCTAGATTAAAAACAGCAATTTTGTTTCCGCTTTTATCTATTATAACTACATTAAAATTTTCCTTATAATAACGATATAACGTCGGTACAATAGTTTCAGCTGAAACTATTCTCCCTTCTGGTAATTTTTCATCTGATAAATATTCATAAAAATTTGTTTTATCAGTCATGTAAAAAACAGCTTCTGATGTCTCTTTAGCTTGTCCCATTGCCATTATTGAAACCGTCATTGCAATAACAAATACTAAAACAGCAAAAGCTATTTTTAAAGCATCAACTGCATTTTCCATTTACATCATTCCTTATGTAGTTTAGCTTATTTAGAACCACCTGTACTTGCTACTTCTGCTTTTATTTCATGAACTAAACCAGCAGTATTATATGTTATTGTAACAGTATATTTTTTCCCTGACACAATTTTTGTTCTTTCTGCTGCTAATCCACTAGAATCTGTTGCCCCATTAAAGCTTACAATCTTATCTTCGTTTCCTTCCTCTGTTGCAACACTATTGTTTGTAATAACAGCACCAATTAAGGCCTTAACATTTGAACCAGATTGTGAACCTTCATAGTTTGTAAATTGATTATTAAATAAATCAATTTCCTGCTGTTTCATTTTAGAAGCTGCCCCTCCTATTGTTCCTTGAGCATTATTGAAAATCATCATACCTACTCCTATAATCATAATAGCAAGTAAAACAGCACCAGCTATCATCAATGCCTTTGTTGCATTCTCCATAAAATTTTCCTCCTTATTTTTAACTTTTGTTTATTCAAAGTTACCATTCAATTAGGTAACTAAATTTAAAATCATTATTCAATCGCTTCAAAATATATTTTTGAAACACGTTTTGTTTCTTTATGATACTCTATTCCCGTACATTTAAAATCCTGTAAACTAAAATTTTTTACAAATTCAGTTATTTTTAAAGCATTAATTCTTTCCATTGAAAATAAATCCCCATCTTTTTCCAATCTAACAAAAACCTGAACAGAGTATTTTCCATCATCTTGATAAATTCCTTTATCGTTTTTATTAATCTGTTTTTTTTCGTTATTATCTATTGCCTTATTTATTAATGTTGCAACTTCTGATCCCAAAGAAATTTTATCTTTATAATCTTCAAAAGTTTTATTGAATTGCAGTACCTGTTTTTCTGTTTGTTGTAAATCAACAATCCAAATGGTAGCAGCTCCTAAAATAATAACAAATAAAATAAGCATAATTATAAGATTTTTTTCCATTAAAAAAATTTCTCCTTGCTATCATTATAATATTTTTTGACGAAATATGCAACTTTTTTATTCAACTTTTTCAAATATTATTTTGGAAACTTTGCTAGTATCTGGATTATATTCAATACCTCTGCATCTATATTTTTGAGCATCAACTGTTGAATCTTTAAATGTATTGTTTTCCATAAATTCTATAAGTTCACTATTTGACATTTTTTCCAATGATTTACTTCCATTATAAAGTAATACTTGTATATAATATGGACTTTTTGTATCTTTTTCTAATCCATTTTTTATATTTATATCTTTAGCCATATTTGCAACAGTTATCATATCTTGTATTGTAATATCGTCTCTATTATAAATTTCAAATTTATTATTAAACGCCTGCAAATTTAATTGTGCTACATTATCATCATAACTTTTGGCAAAGTCGGCTGATGTTTTGAAGGTAAACACAATTAAAGAAAGAATCATAACAGCTATTAAAACTCCTCCAGCCATTACTAAGGCATTTGATGCATTATCTTCCATATTTCAGCCTCCTTTTTAATAATAACTACTTGTGTCTTCCGTTAATTTTACTTCCTCAAATTCTAATAAATCCACTCTTTTAGTTGTATCATTATAGTGTATGTTAGTACATTTGAAAATTTTTCTTTTAAAATCAGTAAATCCATTATATTCCATAGTATAGTTGTTAGCATCTATATAATTTGTTACCACATATTCTTTTGAAGAATGCAAAGAACCAACATTAATAAAACTTTTAATTTCACTATTAATACGGTCACTAGCTCTATTGTCAACAAGTGAATATTCTTTTGCTGCTCCCAGATTTTCTTCACTTCTTGTTATAGTTTTTTTACCTTCTTTTATTATTACAGTAGTTTTGTTAACTGGTGTTTGCAATTTAAACTTAATATTAATATCATATACTTTATCTTGCTCTTCATATTTTATATTATTGGCAATTGCTTTATTAATTACAGTTACTACCTCTGTTCCTCTTAATAGACTCTTCTGATAAGATTCATATTCCTTATTAAAATTGGTAATTTGCTTTAACATTTGTTGTTCTTCTGCCTGACTTTTGAAGCTTGCTGTGTTTTGTACCATAAACATTAAAGTTGCAATTACCATTATAGCAATTAAAATTCCTCCAGCCATTACTAAGGCTTTTGAAGCATTTTCCATCTCTTATCCTCCATTTTTTATTTTCAAACTTTTAACAAAAAAGAAACAAACATAAAATTGCTTGTCTCTTTTATGTTACATCATGGTTGACATTGATGCAAAAGAATTCATCATACTTACTAAACCAATTACAACTAATGGTACAATTAAATATCCAACAAACAATAAAATCATTGGTGCAAATCCAATTGCCTTTCCAATTCTACCTTTTCTCGCAATCAATCTTTCGTTTGACTCTTTTCTCTTTTCTTGGTAGTATGCCCTTTCTGTATCTAGTTCATCAAAAGCATCTGCAATAGGAATCTTTTCAACAGCAGCTTGTAAGCTTTCAACAATTCTTATTAATGGCACAAAAGCCACATCATTTTTTAATTCTTCTAAAGCTTCCCAAGGACCACTTTCATAGTTGTTTACACACTTTGATATTGGTTCTTTAAAGATATTTGAATATCTTTCTAACCATTCTAATATAATTTCAACATTAACCCTCTCAATTTTCATTAACATTAATATAATTGTTTGAAATTGCATTACTTCATCTTCCATTTCCAACTGACGCATTTTCTTTTGGAATTTTAATAGCCATATTGGAGCATTATATGAAATTGCAGATAATACAAATGCTAAAAGCAATTCAAACCATTGCAAATACTCTGCATGAACTGTTAAATATTTTTGATAAATTCTTTCAGCAGCAGTTTCTATTTCTTGATCTGAAGCATCTACATAATATTGAGAATATTTAACCTCTCTTTTTACTACATCCTTTGTAACCTCAGTTTTCTTTGATAAACTATCTAATATGTGATTATCCTGCACTGTTTTTTTCATTGCTTTATTTTTATCCGAGTCACTCATATCTCCCAGTATATTATAATCTGATGTTGGCTCTTCATAAACGTATTTAACTGATATTCTATGCATTTGTACACACACAAATAGTGTTACGAGAAATGCAGCAATAGCAATTAACACACGATTAATATACAACCATTCAATTTTAATTTTTGATGCCGAATCTTTAAGTAATCTTGCGATTTTTCTTTGTTCTGGCGATCCATTCTTTGGTATAAATAAACTCATTATCTTTTTAATAACAGGTATTTTATATAATTTTGCTTGAATTGGATTTTCAGTATTCTTACCATTATTATTTACTCCATTATCCTTTAATTTACGAATTAGAAGGTAGCAAATAAATGTAGTAATAATTATAAGAATTTGAACCATTAATCCACCTTTTCCACTATAAAAAGAATCTGTAAATGAGAACTGTGATACAGCCCAACTTTTTATAGGTTCTAGAAATAGAATTGGTGCTGCTGCAATAACAGATAAACTTTGAAATACATAATCTAATTTATCTCTCTTTAAAATTTCCAATTGCATCTCTTGTGTTATATTGTTTAGATTTTTCAAATATAAAGATGCTTTATCAACTTTTCTATCCCCAAATTCTCTTGTTAAATATGAAATACCAGCAAATTCTTTTAAATAGCTATTAGGCGCAACATCATAGTATTTTTCTAACTCTTCTTCTGGGGTATCAGAAATTAAAATTTCATATATTTTTTCAGCCTGTCTTGAAACCTCAAGTTCATCATTTTGTGCAACCTCATAAATAGCTTCTTCAACCATATTGTATTCATGATATGCATGTCTAATTTCGGCAAAGAAATCTATTTGTTGTTTCAATAATTTATTGTCAATTTTATCAACCATTCCATCAATTATAGTTTCAATAAGGAATAATTCAAAAATTAGTAAAACTGACATCAATAATGTATTATGCTTAGTTGCCATAATAACAATTATTGTAAATGGTATGATTACCATTAAAGCTTTTGTCATAATTGAAGCTGTTTGTCTTCTTGTTATGTATTCATCTTCAATATTTATAATTTCCAGCCTTCTTCTTAATTTATAAACATACCTTTTTATAAATGGTATCTTTATAAAGATTAAGTATAATCTTTGGTAAATAATATCTGCCGAAAATGTCTTCTCTTTTGTTCCCTGTCTTAACTGTTGTAGCTGTTTCATTTCTTTAGTTCTTGACTTTTTCATTATGAAGAAATATGCTACAGCAATCACAGCAAAAAGTCCACCAGCAATAAACATTATATTGGTTAACATCTGTTGTGACATTTCGTTTATACCTCCTTATCTTTTGGAAGTTCTAAGTCGTTTGTTTTGTTTTTCTTGTACGCTTTTTTGTTGTTTTTTCTTCTGACTTCTTTCCCCAGTTTTCTTCAATATATGCATCAAATAATTCTACATCTGATTCGTCCATATTATTTCGCATTTCTGAAATATTGATGTCTGATATTTTGTTTGTTAAAACATATTTCCCATCTTGATATTCAAGAATATTTACATGCTTATACAATTCTTTATTTGTTGATTTTGTAAAATAATAAGTAGCATTATCTAAAAATTTACTAATTTTGCCATCAAGTGTTTTCTCGTTACGATGATCAAATGTGTATTCATTTTTATCTTCCAAAGGTATACATTCAGTTACTCTTTCAATATATCTTCTACCCTTGAAATCCTTTACTAAGTGTATATCAAAATTAAGTACACCAACAACCTGCTCTTCTGCTGTTTTTTCATCATTGAACATACCCAATTTTAAAAGTGAGTTTCTAAGTGCCATTACTAAATTTGGAAAAGTCTTAGCATGGTGAGTAAATAATGTAAATTTACTAGCAACTTGGGCTGCTTGAATCATCCATGCAGCAACGGGATCTGTAGCAACCTCTCCGTATAATGTTTACAGAACCGTCAGTTTTCTTTTGAACGTCCAATCCCATTTGTCCTGAAATTGTATCTGTTTCTCTAAAAGATAGGATATTTCTTGTTGGATATATTTTTCTTAAGTGTAACTCAAATGCTGTTTCTTGAACTCTTATGTTCATTGTTTCATATATATTTTCAATCATACCCATAAGCATTGTTGTTTTACCACAACCTTGCTCACCAGTAAGTGATATAACCCTTGCTCCTTTTACCAAGAATTTTAATAAATCAATTGCTTTATCTCCTCCAGGCAATGTAATCAATTGTTCCAATGTAGCTCTTTTAACATCAAATTTTCTTACGAAAAATGCCCATGTTTCAGAGAAACTTGGTCTAACAACAACGACACGAGAACCATCTTTCATTTCATTAATTTTAAATCCATTGGTATCTGATAATTGTCCTGGGTTATTGTATTTATAAATATTTTGACATACTCTCTTTAATTCACTTTCAGTTCCAAATGATAAGAATGCTAGACGTATTGATTTACCTTGGAAAAATATCCAAATACTATCACATGCTCTTGGCACTTTGTGTTCTAATACTTGATCTAAATAATCACCATCAGTTTGTGCAACTTGACTTAAAAATGATTCTGGTAAACCAGATACACCACCTGATACACCATCAATGTTCATATCCCTTATTTCATCAATACTACTATAGCCTTTGTAGTATTGGTATATTCTTTGGACAACAACATTTAATTTGTCTGAAAATGATAAAATTAGGTTTTCTTTTTCATAAATATTATCTATTTCTTCGCTTGTAATAACATAAGAAGGTTTTGCTTCTCCAGATATGTATTTTAGTACAGCTAAGTTATATTTCTTTATAATTTGAGTCAAAGCTTCGTATCCAAACTCTTTTTTATACATATAAATTAATATATCAAATTTGTCCTGAGAATTTAAAAGAGATGGTATATCAAAAGAAATTGCCTTTGATATATTAGTTTCATTTACGCCATATTCCTTTGATAACAAGTCGTAAATTAATTCTTTTACATACTTTTTATCATTAACATCTCCATAAGTACAGCCTTTTAATGCCTTCTTTAATTCGTACTTTTTGTTTTTTCTTCTTTTTAGTTCCTCTTCTGAAAGTCCTATATCATATAAGTTTATTTTTGTTATTTCGTCTAATCTTTTTTTAACAAATTCTGTCATTTTTTCAATAGTATATGTTTTATCATCAACATCAACTGCTTCTTCATCTTCTCCTTCACTTTTTTTCTTTTTCATGATGAAATAAGCAAATGCTACTACAGCGACCGCGAATACAATTATCATTAATATTAGATTAGTAGTACTCATCTTTGCGCTCCTCTCTATAAATTACATTTTCATTTGTAATTCTTGTAATTTGTAATCTATCATTTCTGTTGCCTTATTTACTTCTTTAATAAAAACGGCATTTCTGTCTGACTCGTCAACAGTTCTGAATCTTAGGAAAAAATCAGCTACCTTTCCTTCATTGCATGCTTCAAAGAAAAGTGTGCAATATGGTATTGTTGCAATATCGTGTTTTTCTCCCATATATCTTACAATGTTCTTTGCTGTATATTTTGAAAATCTATCGTATCTGCCAATAAGTATCATGTTGTTCTTTTTATTAAATATTTTCTTTTCCTTATCTCTTATTTCCATAAAAGAATCAATGATTTTTTTTCTTTGAGTAATATTGGTAACAATTAAATCTGAAGTTGTCAAAATACTTCTAATAAATTCATTGTCCAATCCCTTATTGACATCAACTAAAATTAAATCGTAATACTGGTTAGCAGTTTGTAAAATATCTACATATAATGACCTTAATCTTGAATATTCCTCATATGAAGGAGACTTTATGCTTAATAGTACTTCAAGTCTATCTTTGAATACAAT
This sequence comes from uncultured Clostridia bacterium, assembly GCA_934120395.1. Lineage (GTDB taxonomy): Bacteria > Bacillota > Clostridia > TANB77 > CAG-508 > CAKOTZ01. Next base: position 43,299 of record CAKOTZ010000004.1, on the reverse strand, counting down.
TTTTGTGTAATTAGTTATAATCTCTGGAGTAGCTCTATTACTTTTTATCATTTTTGCTAATCCTTCAATTCCTGAATCCAATTCTGGCCTTTGTTGTACAAAGGGATTTGTCGATTTATTTATTTTTTCTTCTTCCCAAAAGCAAGATTCTAATGTATCGTCATTATAATTAGTTGACATTAATAAAATTTTATAATTATGCTCTATTGCCATATTCGTAGCAATAGCAGCAATAGATAATGTTTTAGCAGTTTCTTCTTTTCCATTGCTCCAAAATGATACAATAGCCATTATATTACACTCCCTTTTCTATATTTTTTAGAATTTTTTTAAGCTCTATAAAATTTGAAACACCTGTTATGCCACTAACCATTACTAATAAGTTTTCTCTATATTGTGTACTTAAATTTTTCATTTTAATTTTAGCAGTTCTTTGATTTTCAATAATAGCACTTTGGTCTCCTTGCTCAAGTGGGAAATATATTCTATCCTGTTCCCATTCAACTTTATAATTCAATGATAAAAAGTCTAAATACTCATTTTCATCATTTGACATGCTTCTAGAAAACAACACCTTCGTCATTTTAACAGGTTCCGTTAAACTACTTAGCACCTCTAAACCTCTTTTTAAAGAATATAAATCAAAAGAGGTAACAAAGTAGTTTATAAATGCATCTTCCATTGAAAATTTGTTAAATGCTTCTGGGGAATCCACATCTATTAAAACATAATCATAATTTAATTCTACGTTTTCATCAACTCCAAGATATTCCCTCATGCCCTGCATTGAATTAAATCCAACCGCTACATCAATCTTTTCAAATTCCGTAAAATACGTCTTTGTAGGATTAATAACAGGTACTATATATTTTGCTTTTTGAGTAATTGTGGTATCAATTACTAATACAGTTTTATTCATAGCTGTTAATATTTTTGCAATATATAATATAAAATCTGTTTTATCGTAAGCACCAATAAATCCTATTTTATTCATATAGTCCTCCTATTTTTATTAATAATCTACACTTCCTAATGTTTCAATGTATCTAGCTCTTTCTTCTTGTTGTTTTTGAATTTGTTCTTCAACACCTGCTTTAATTCTTTCACTTGAATCTTCTGCACTATTTACTAGCATAGTATCAATGTTGCTTCTTAAATCTGTTTTATATCTTGCCCATAAAGCTGTTCTTGCTTCGTTAATAATATTTGGATTACTGTTAATTAAACCTAATACATCTTTACTTACAGGATATGTTGGTGTTGCTGCTTTTTGAATTCCAGCATCTTCGTATTTATTAGCATATAAATTGCTTCCTTCTTTTATGTATGCTTCTACAATAGCATTGCTCATTGTTAAAATTTCATCTTCAGTTAATTTTATAAATACAGTGTTTTGGCTTACCTGAATTACTCTTTTTTTAGCAACAACTATGTAATCTTGTCCATTAGGGAAAGTAATACGAATATCTATGTAATCATTTTTTGCTAAATCTGTTGGTAACAATATCATATTATATTCTTGAACTCTTAAATCGTCTGTAACTTTTTCGTCTGTAGTTGTAAGCATTGATTTAGTAATGATAGCTCCTTGTGGTAAGTCAACTTTTGCGATTGCCTCTTCTGTTAAATCTCCTAATTGTGCAATTTCTTCTGTTTTTATATTTGTTTCAATCGTTTTTTTCTCAATATCATCTTTACTGATTGATACTCCTGACTCAATAGTCTTTTTAAGCACATATACAGTTTTTGAATTACTTGCAAGTTGCTGTTGTTCCTTTTTCATATTTAAAATTTGCATAAATAGTAGTCCTGCTACAATAAGTCCTATTATTAACATAAGTAACATTCCTAATAAAAATGAATTTCTCGCTTTCCTTTGCATAGGATTAATTGCCATTTGATATTCCTCCTTAAATTTATCAATATTAAACACAATTTGATAAAATACAATTATTTATTTCATTATACAATACTTTGTTTTTCAAAACAATAGAAATTGCATTTGTAATATAAATGTAATATTTCTTTTGTTTTTTCTATTACTTTAATGCATATTCTTCTATCGCTTCTGCCACACCGCTTTCATCGTTTGTTGCAACAACAACATTTCCTAACTTTTTTATATGTGGTGCACTATTTCCCATAACTACGCCTAATCCAGCATTCATCAACATCTCCTTGTCATTTGTATTATCTCCAATTGCCATTACTTCTTCTGGATTAATTTTCAATTTATTTATCAAAAATTTAATAGCATTCCATTTATTAACATTTTTCTTTGTTACTTCTGTATAGTAATATGAAATTCCTATCTCCTCTGTTCCATTTTTTATTTTTTTTCTAGACATATGTGCTACATCCAAAACTTCAACATTATTAACTTTTCTTAACTTATTAATCATACTATCAAATATTACTTTATTTGAATCACAAATTGTAATTTTTGAAAACTCATTAAAATACCCACTATTTATATATTCATAAATATTTGTTGTAATATTTATTCTTGTTTTTTTATCAGCTGGTTTATTTGCATTTTCGCTGTTATAAAACAAAACATTATATTTTAAGTTTTTTGTTATAATTGAACCATTTGCCATGATACTATAGTAAATGCTATTTTCTTCACAAATCTGTATTATTTTTAACGCTAATTGTTTATCCATAAATTTGTTGTACAGCTTTTCCTTTTTATCTTTATTCCATATTAAAGCTCCATTTCCACCAATTAAATATGAGCTTGCTCCTACCTCATTTGCCAGATTCTCAACAGAGCTACCTATCCTTCCAGAACATAATACCACATATATTCCAGCATCCATTGCCTTTTTAATTGCATCTTTATTGCGATTAGTTACTTCTCCATACGAATTCAATAAAGTTCCATCCAAATCAATAGCTATTAATTTATACATTTTTCTCCTCCTCGACTTATTTATTATAACATTAGTCTTTTTTTTTACAAGTACTTATGTAATAAAAGAAGATAGGATATTCCCATCTTCTTTTATTACATAAATTACTATCTACCAATCATTTGATTTTCAGCCTGTTGAATCATTTTCTTAACCATGTTACCACCTATTTTACCCGCATCTTTTGCAGATATATCTCCGTTGTAACCATTTTTTAAGTTTACTCCTACTTCACTAGCAACTTCATATTTAAATCTGTCTAATGAATCCATAGCTTCTGGAACTAACTTTTTGTTTGTGTTGTTATTTGCCATGTATTTTCACCTCCTATAATATATGATCAACTCATACTATATATATTGAAAAAACTGTTATATGTCTTTTCAATATATATCATGTGTAAAAATCTATTTTTTAAACTAGTAATTTTTGTTAATTAAAAAGCCATTTATGAATATTATAAATAATACTCATAAATGGCTTTTTTAATAATTAAGCTTCTGGTTCAATTAGACCATAGTTTACATTATCTTTTAACTTATAAATTACATTTACTTTACCTGTTTCAATGTTTACAAAAGCAAGAAATCTATTTTCTACTCTTTCTTGTAATTTTAACATTGCATCTTCAGGTGTCATTGGCTTAATATCATAGTATAATGTTTTTATTATTTCATTTTCTATTTTTGCATTTTCATCACTAGATTGTGCAACAATTTGTTTTATTGAATCATCACGTGTTTGTTTTTCTTTTTTTGTTTTTAACTTTCTAATTTGTCCCTCTAAAATATCAATATCTTTGTCAATTGATGCATATAAGTCTTTATTTGCTGTTACTGCTCTGTAGTATTCACCTTTTACGCTAACACCCATTTCAGCAATTTGTTCATTTCTTTCTGTTCGAATAGTAACTAATACCTCTACATCTCCTTCGAAATACTTTTCTATTCTTACTAATTTTTTTGCAACATAATCCTTTATAGCCTCTGTTGCTTTAACATCTTTTCCTACTATTTTTATATTCATAAAAAAACCTCCATCTGTGACAAATTTTGTCTACTATTTTTATCTTTTTTCGTATAAAAGCTCTTTTTGCTCTTTCTACACCTGTATTATAATATTATTTTTCATGTTTTGTAAATAGCTTTTAAAATAAATCTTCTAATTTGTACTCTTTTTCAATCTTTTCATTCAAATAAATTTTTGAAATCAGCTCTAACTCTCTTTTATCTTCTTCTGGTATTTCAAAAGAATAAATTTTTTTTGCTTGCATACTAACAATATATCTAATTGCATTTTGCGTATTAGCACTTGCTTTAATACATCCAGCATCTTGTTTTGCACATTCTTTACATAAAAAACCACTATTTCGTATAGAAAAATGTGTTATTTCTCCTTCTGCTCCGCAATTTACACATTTTTTTATTTCTGGAGCAAATCCTATTATTGACATTAATTTTAATTTAAAAATAGCAAGTATAAAATCAAAATTCATGTCTTTTTCTGAAATTACATATAATGTGTTTAAAAATAACTGTATTATTCTGTAACTATTTTGATTTTCAGTAGTTACATCATTAATTATCTTTGTTATATGAACTGCATACTTTAATTTATCTAAATCCATTCTTATCGGGTAAAACACTTCAATAGTATCACATGAATTTATTTGATATGAATGTGCTCCTTTATATAAAATATAATCCCCAAAGCACAAAAACTGTGTACCACCCATCAATAAGCTTCTTGGTCTTCTTGCTCCTTTTGCAGCACAACTAATTTTTCCCATGCCGTGGGGTTAAAATTGTAAGCATTTTATCAAAGTCATTCATATTATTTTCGGCTATCACAATCCCTTTGGTTTTGATTATTCCCATTTAATTCACCTATTATTTTTTCCTCAATATCTTTGACTTGTATAAACTCCAAAAACGTATCTATACTTCCTGTTTGTTTAAAAGTATTCCATGCCATTTGTTTAATCATACTATCATCTCCCAAATTAGAAATTTGCTTCTAATTTTATCTTGTGCATTTTTTATTATTTAATACCAATTGTATTTATATATTTTTGATAATGTTTTCTTTTTGTTGCCAATCTTCTTGTACTTTAACCCACATTTTCATGTTAACCTTTACTCCTAAAACAGCTTCTATTTTTCCCCTAGAATATTGACCAATTTTTTTTAGCATAGAACCATTTTTTCCTATTATAATTCCCTTGTGAGATTCTCTTATACAATAGATTATAAGATCAATATCATAAATTTTTTCATTGTTTCTTGTCTTTCTAAATTTCATTTTTTCTACTTTAACATATATTCCATGAGGTATTTCATCTTGCAATAATTTTAAACATTTTTCCCTTACAATCTCTTCTACTATCTGTCTTTGTGTTTGGTCAGTGTATTCATCTTGATCATAATACACTGGACCAATTGGCAATAACTTTTCGATTTCTTCTAACAAAGTTTCTGTTTCTTTCTGCTTTAATGCTGAAATTGGAATTACTGCTGAAAAACTATAAGCATCTTTATACAGATTAATCAAATTTAGCAATCTTTCTTTTTTGACTAAATCAATTTTATTAATAACTAGTATAGTTTTTTTATTTTTTTCATTTAATTTTTTTAATATTTTTTCTTCTTCATGACCAATTTCTTTATCAGTTGCACTTATTAAAAATAATATTACATCCACATCATCAATTGCATCATAAGCCGTATCAATCATAAATTCACCAAATTTATTTTTTGGTTTATGAATTCCCGGCGTATCAATAAATATAATTTGAGATTTTTTTCTATTAACAATTCCCCTAATTGCCTTTCTTGTTGTTTGAGGTCTTGCTGTTGTAATCGCTATACTTTCTCCAAGCATTGCATTTAGTAAAGTAGATTTTCCAACATTTGTTTTTCCTAATAATGATACAAATCCAGATTTAAATTCTTCCATTACTTTCTCCTATTCTATTGTTACTTTTGCATCTATTGGGCAAAGTTCTACAAAGGTTCTTCCATCATTCATTTCAATTTTATTTCCCTGTAAATCTTCATAAATTGTTTTAGCAGTTCTACTAGTTTTATTACATGTTATTGGTATTGCTTTTCCATTAGTAATATAATATCCATTTAATTTACCAATATTTTTTATTGTCTGTCTATCTTTGTTTTCTCCATCATTTAATGGATAATTTTCAACAAAAGTTATTATAATGTTTTTGGTTGTAACATCTTCTCCTGTTGACCAATCTTTTTGTCTAGTACCTTTTGAATATCTAATATACTGCTTGCTTGCTTCATCATACACAAAGCCAGCTACATTTGATGCTGAATACGGTATATTAATTTTATTTGCAGTTTGACCATTATCAAGCATAACTTCCTTGTCCGTATAATTGAAAACGCTTTTACTCACAGAATATATTTCATAATTTTTTTTCTTAGCAATTTGTAGAATATTGTCTGTACTTGTTGCAACATTGTGAGGTGCAGACTTATCCTTTGTTCTCCAGAACATCTTATCACCTTCACTAATTCCATTAATATTATTTACCTTCAATGTTGAAATATCAGATTGGGCTTGTGGGCTCCATCCATAATGTACATATATTGCATCATTTTCTAGCGCATAATCTAAAAAGTAATGTCTTGAACTTCTAACAGGACCAATTTTTTCAACATTTACGCCCTTAAATACTGCCATTAATCGACTTTCTCCACCTTCTGCTATAATTTCATAAACAGCATAAGCGTTGTTTAATCCGCCTTGTGGTTGTGCATCTTTATGATTGTCAATCATAACAGCAATAGGTCTGCTAGTTCCAGAATATATATTGAATTTTTTTTCATTATCAAGGGATACCACTATTGAACCTGATTGTTCTTCATTGCTTTCTAATTTATTTTCTTCATTTTGATTATTTTTACTGTTTAATATTTTATATGCTAGAACTCCTACAGCAGTTAATATAATTATTGCAAATATTACAGAAATAATTATAATTTTTTTCTTTTTTGAATCCATTACTTTTTTTTCAAATTTTCTTCCCCTCATTTTTTCATCTCCCTACTACTTTAATAAAGTTAATCCGTAAACTAATATTGTAATTAAAATTCCAATAATAACTCCCAATAATACCTCTGTAACATTTCTTTCCTTACTTTCAATTCTATTCATTGAAATTATGATTGCCATCATCATAGCTAATGCTACTATTAGCATATTCTCTGTATTTATCCAAATAGCTGTAACTGCTGAAAATGCAATCATTGCTTGACCACTTACTATAAATTGTTTATTATCGCTTCTACCTTTTATCTTAGCAGCTTTTAATGCCACCGTAACTATTATAACTAATGCAATTGCAACAAATGCTAAATACGTTGGAGAGTTAATTACCGTTTTTAAAATACTAATGCCTTGTTCACCAATTTTATCAAAGAAAATAAAATACGCTATAATAACCGCATTTATTGCCATTATTACAACTGCACCTGCAGCTACATCTTTTGCGATTTTTGCTTTAGGATGATACAAATCCGTATACAAATCTACAACAGTTTCAATTGCTGTATTAATCATTTCAGCAAATATTATTAATACTACAGCAAATATTAAACAAATGAATTCTACTTTCGACAAATTAAAAAATAGACTTACAATCATTACAACTGCAATTATTACTAGTTGTTTTTTTACATTTGCTTGTGTTGTTGTTCCATATATAATTCCATTAACTGCGTTTTTGCAAGCTTCGAAAAAATTTTTATTATGCAATCTTTTATCATTTTTATCCATTTCTATACTCCATTAACGTTCTATTTTTAAAGCTTTTAATACAACTTCTTCCTTTGCTCTCATCCTTTTTTTATCATCTTCCTCTACATGATCTTCTCCCATTAAATGATAAAATCCATGAACAACCATATATGCAAGTTCTCTTTCTACACTGTGTCCGTATTCTTTTGACTGCTCTTTTACTCTTTCTATAGAAATTACTATGTCTCCTAAAACTTCTTGTCCTACATTTTTCATGTTTGCTAATTCATCTTTTTCAAACATAGGAAAAGATAATACATCTGTCTCTTTATCTATTTTTCTATATTCATTATTTAGTGCTCTTATATGTTCTGGATTTGTTAATATAACATTAACATAAAACATATTTGCTGATATTTTTTCAGTCTCAAAACATTTTTTTACTACACTTTCTATTATTTTTTCATATTCGCTATTTTCTGGTATATCTAAATATTCAAGTTCTAATACTGTTTCCATATTTAACAAACCTTCCTGTTAATATCTTATAAGAATCTTTTAAATTTTTCATTTCTCCATATTCTAGTAATTTATTATGGTAGAAATTTATAATTTCCTTATAATCTTTTTTACTTTTTCTCAATTTCTTTATATCATTTTTTATAAATAATATTTCTTTCTTTTGTTCTTCATTTATTGCTTTGTATTCATTCCAAAACTTTTTATATTCTTCTTTATCAGTAGGTTTATCCCAATATATTTTTGTAGATAAAAGTTTTATATTATAATCTTCAATTAAGGTTATAAGCATTTTATATGACTCTTCCTGTTTTTCTTTTGTTTTAGCATTAACAATTAACTTTCTTGTTTCTTTAAGTAAATACACATAACATTGTTCTGCTGCAATTAAAGGCAAACTATGTGTAAATAATTGTCTACTAATTCCTAGTAAAATCATATTTCTTTCAATTTGCTCTTTTTCATCTAATTTACCAACTGTAAAATTTTCATATTCTTCATATTCTTTTAAAATAACTTGATATTTACTTTCGCCTTCTACTTCTAATTTTATTGGCAAAATGTTTGTTATATAATCTTCTAATGTTCCAAATATTTTGTTATATAAATTATTTCTATATCGTTCATTTGAATGTACATTATCTGATAACTGAATTGAATAATTTTTTAATATTCCCTTATACAAGTTATCCATCTTTTCAATATAAAATGGTAAAAACTTATGTCTAGTTTTAACATTTTCCTTTATGTTTTCATAATCTAATTCCAGTAAATACTTTTGCTTTCTATGTTTATACTCTAAATATTCACTTTCTTTTAAATGTGTAACTTCGTAATATTTAGATAAAGCATTTCTTTCAAATTCACTTGCATTATTATTCTTAACTTTTGTATATACAGAATCCATTATATATTTATCAATTGCCTCTAAGTACAATGTGTAGGCTTCTTCATATTTTTTAGTAATGGCTCCCTTTTTTTCGTTATCTGCTTCTTCGTTTACATTTTTATATCCTTCGTACGCCTTAATTAACATATTTCTTTTTATTCCAATAAGCATACTATTAATGCCAACTTTTGTGGGTATTAATAGTTTTGTTATAGATGTTGTAATCTTTGAAAAAAAAGTTGTATTTGTCTCTAGTACCCTTATTCCTCTTTGTTCCATACTTAATCATCCTTTCAAAACAATTTCTCTTTTGTCCCTATTCTTTCTACTGCTTCATAAACAACTTCTACATTTAAGCAAGTATCTTGTTCTCCTATATTAATATAATGATTAATAATATTTGTTTCCCTAGGGATACTTGCTTTTAATTCATTTTCTAAATCATCTGTAATTTTATTCTTCAACTCCTCTTTTCCGTAAAAGATTTCATAATTTTGTTTTTCTTTGTTTGTAATTTTTACAATTTCAACTGGTAAATAGAAGTTTGAAAATAAACTTATTTTTTTGTTCTCAATTATTGTATCATACTTTTCGAAATTTGAAAGGGTTTTATATAAATTTATTTCTAAATTATTTATTTTTATTCGGTATTTAGTTTCTTCATTGCCAGTATTTTCCTCTATATTTTGTCTATAATTTCTTTGCTCTTTTTTACTATACCACACTTTTGCTTCTATATCAGCATTAGCATGCACAGGTATTGCTTCCGTATACTTACCTTGAATTTTTCCATTTACCAAAACATCGCCTTTTTTTACAATATCTCCAACCTTTACTAGGGCAGTACCGTTTTGAACATTTATTTTTGTTATTATTCCGTCTTTGTCTGCAACAATATCACAATATTCATTACTATTAATTAATTCTGGTTTTTTATCTGCCTCTACTATTTCTACAATAGCATTGGTTCCCTTTAAATCAATTCCTACCCAAGCCAAATCATCTCTATTTAATCTTAATTCATTAATTATTTTCTTTTCATCTACCTTTGCTTTTAGCGAACCCACAGAAAGTCCATTTGTTTTTAATAATTCTGCTATCTCTTCTTGTTTTACGTTTTTTAAGCCTTTTATTTCAATGTTCCATACAAATTGAGCTGATACAGAAATTAATAGAATTGCTAAGCATAACAAAATAGCAAAAATCTTTCGTTTTTTATATCTTTCAAATACAAATGGTAACCCCTTTTTTTTCTTTACTTTTACCTTGCACTTTGTCTTTTTTAGAATTTTCTTTATTTTTCTAAAATCATTTATTGCTATGTTGGCATTTAAAACGCTCGATTTTTCTCTTTTTATATTCCACAATAGTATACTTTTTGCCATACACATATTAATAAAGCGTTCTATATAAAATCCTTCTATCTGGATATTTAAATATCCTATTAAATAATTGTATATAATTTTAAAAAACAAACTATACCTCCTAGTCATCTACATCTTTTTCTAAATTGACAGTGTCAATTTGACCAGTTACCAAAATGCTTTCATCTTTCATTTGATTTAACTGAAGATGAAATCCGTTAACTCTTATCATTCCAATATAAGTACTTAATTTAATGCAATATTCCTCATATTCTAATATACCTTTATAGTTTTCAATTAACAATTCTTCAAATCCTATTATTGTAATTTTAGGTTGGTTTGTCACTATTTCCCTTGGCATTTCTAAAAAACTATCAAGTCTGCTCTCTTTATATCCTCTTTTCCATTTTTTCATTTATATATCACTCCTATATAAACTTTTATATATGTATATGTTACATGAGTACTGTTTATACTTTTCTATTATTACCATAGAAAAAAGTGGGCATTACCCACTTTTTAATAAACACTTATTGACTATTTAATTTTAAATCAATTACAAGTTAAAATTATATTCTAATGATGTCATAATTATTAACAACTCTCAAATTCCAAAATTTATTTAATTCCCAAAACTATATTAAAGTCTGAGGAATCAAATTTAAATACTGAATTCTGATTTATATCCTCTATTTTAGCAAAAACTAAACATGTCCCAGCACCATCTCTACTATCTTTTCCTTGTATAACCTGTGACTGAAGTATTACTCCATTAGTTTGGTCAACTAATCTTGCTTTCGCAATAAAATCATAAGAGTTCCCACCCCAAAAAGTATTTGCAATAACAACATATTTATATCCAGAAGTAATATTTACATTATTGCCTAAACTACAACCTATAATTTGAACATTTAATTTATCCTCCTCTATTCCTTCATTTTTCATTATTTTACTAATAACATCTTCATAATTTTCCAAAATATCATTTTCCATTTTAGCACGCTCTTGATATTTGTTTACACTAGACTGTGCTTTATTAATTAAGCCATTATCCCCGCAATATTAAAGAAAAACTTACTCCTACTAATATTAGCATAATAATAATTGTTATGATTAGTGCCACTAATGTAATTGCCTTGTTACTTTTCAAGTTCATTTTTTCACCTCTTTCCTTTGTATTCCTAACAAAATTACTATTTTAGTTTGTCCATATTTCAACAGCATTATGTAATCCTATGTTAATTAGTTAACCGTATTTTATACTATTATTTTGAACTTGTAAAGTACAAACAGTAAAAATTAGTTTTTATTTAGTATTTTTTCATTTGCAGTAATGATATACTATTCCATTATATATTTGATACACTTTTCTTCTAATAAGTTAAAATTGCAACATCTCTTTGCTAATGTGCTATCTGGTTTATCTTGAACAAATTTATATAACTTTTTAGCATTATGCAATAATATTTCTTCATTAATGCATTTCAATTCATTTTGGAGTAATTTCCAATAGCTTTTCCTTTCTCTTCTGTTTTTAAAATTTCTAAATAAATCTAAATTTTGCTCTGTAATTTTTTCATATTTACCTCTTGGAACGGGAATCATATTATTAATATTAATAGCTCCATAAATTTTTCCATTTTCATTAATAATTTTATAAAAGTCTATATCATTATTCATTGTATTAAATTTTTCCTTATATGAAGTTATTGGCGCAAAATACTCAAATTTACCATCTATAATTAAAACAACACCTAAAAAGCATTTCATTCTGCCTGTGTACTCAATTTTTGGAACAAATTTATCATATTCTTTCAAATAGGAAACATAATTTTTATCAATAGCATACCATTCCATAAACACACTCCTTTTTACATAGTTAGAGGGAGTGTATTTTCATACACCCCCTCTATTCTTTTAAATTCACTTTGTCAGATGTGAGAACTGCTTTATTTGCATTTTTTATTGGATACGCAAACCAACTTTAAATTCACTTTGTCAGATGTGAGAACTGCTTTAAAATAAACCTAGATGTTATTTCTATTATACTTATGTTATCACAAAAAATTCATATATTCAAGCAATTTTATAATTTTTTAAACATATATGATTCAATTTCACAAATAGAGGGAGTGTATTTTCATACACCCCCTCTATTCTTTTATTAATTATTAGTCCTCTAAAAAGTTAAATTCGTCTTTAAATTTCTCTTTAAAAATTTCAAAAACTTTATTTAGTGTTTCTTCATCATCAACACTTACATAAGTTTCTTCCTCTGAATCTTCATCAGAATCTTCAACTTTTAATATTACAACTTCGCCTTCAGATTCTTCATCAGCATCTTCTTCAACTGGTAATAAAATTGCATATTGTTCAGAATCTAATTCAATTAAATCTAAAAATTCAAATTGAACCTCATTTCCTTCCTCATCATTTAATACCACTAAGTTTGTTAATTCTTCATCTTCCATTTCTGGAATGTTTTTTTCATTATCCATTTTTTTCTCCTTTCAATATATAAAATTGTATTTCTACAATGTTAAAATCTTAATATTATTTTTTTCTATTCTTGTTTTTTTATACCATTAATATATGTTTCTAAAATATATACCGCCGAAATAGTGTCTACTAAATTCTTCTTTTTTCTTTTATCTATGTTCAACATATTCATGGTTTTATGAGCTTCAACAGTTGTAAGTCTTTCATCCACAGTTTTTATATCAATTTTTCCAAGTCTACACTTTAATTTATGAATAAATTTTTCAGTCACTTCAACTCTTTCTGTTTTAGTTCCATTCATATTAATTGGCATTCCAATAACTATAGTTTGTATTTCATACTCATGTACAATTTCTTCAATTCTTTTAAGTAGAATTTTATCGTTGCCCTTATGATAAATTGTTTCTAATCCTTGAGCCGTAATTCCCAAAGCATCTGTAATGGCTATTCCAACTCTACTATCTCCATAATCAATACCCAGAATCCTCATATTACTTTTCAATTCCAATATAATATTTTACCATATTTTCAAGCAATTCGTCTCTTTCAATCATCCTTATCAAATTTCTCGCGTTATTATGGCTAGTAATATAGGTTGGATCACCCGATAAAATATACCCAACTATTTGATTTATAGGATTATATCCTTTTTCTACAAGAGCATTATATACATCCTTTAAAATTTCCTGTGATTTTGCATTTTTTTCCTTTTCAACGTTAAAACTCATTGTTTTATCTAAATCCATACGGTATACCTCCATTAAATATAATTTATGTCGCTTTCTTCTATGTCTGCTCCATCTAAGTATTCCTCAAGCTTTTTAGTAATTCCATCTAGAGATGTTCCTTTATAATATGTAGAAACAACAAAATTCAATTTTGGTTTGGCATATACAATCTTCTTCTTTTTTGTTGATTTTCCTTCATTTTCTTCATATTCAACATTAATTCTTTCTACATACTTTTTTATATCTGTTATAAAACTTAATACACTGTCTGGTTCTACACCTGAAAATACAATAACAAATTTAGGACCCATATAGCGCACAAATATGTATTCGTTTGATAAACTCGACTTTATTGTTTTACTTATTTCTGTTACAATTTGATTTCCTGTTTCTCTACTAAATTTTTGATTTATTTCTGGCAAGTTAATAACCTTAAACATACAAACTGTTGACATTACATATTTATCAATAATTTTTTTGCCATTTCCATATAAGTATTCTGCTGACTGTAATCCAGTAAATAAATCCTTTCTAGGGATATTTTCAATTGTGCTTTGATACATAACAGTTTTAAATACAGCAACAATATTTTCTCTTATTACTTCTAATATTGCATTATCCATATTGTCAAAAGCGTGTTTTTCACCACTTTCAATAAACCAGTAGCCAATATATACACTATCAATATATAACGGGAAAAACATTGCCGATTTTGCTCTACCAAATTCCATTTTTTGATATGGCAAGCTCTCGTCATCACTTTCTATTGTAACATACTTTGGAGTTGCATTAGCAATGCTTTCTTTAAATAAATCCTCTGTATGTAAATTTTTTAATGTTTCCCAATGTTTCTCTTCAACATTTGTTGCTTTTAGTACATACTCAGCACCATCAAAAGCAACAATTGTTGAATATTTTATATCAAATCTTTCAATTAATATTTCATTTATTTTCTTTATCTTATCATCAACAGATAAGTCTTCTCCTATTGCATTCATAAAATCTTGTAAAACATTTAAATTATTAATTTTTTGATTAATATTACTAAATGCCTTTATTTTATTATGAATTGACATATTGTACATCATTAATGTTATAACTATTGCAACTAATACAATGATAGCTAATAGTACCAAATAATTCACCCCAATCTATTTGTTAAACTTAAATAGTCTTTTTACTTTTGAATCTGCTGGAGTCTCATAATTATTACTAATTTCGTTACTTCCATAATTTTGTCTTGATATTAATGGATAAACCATATTAGCTAAAGCCTTTAAATTTGCAATAAATGTTTTAGAATATGAATTAATTGAAATATTACAATCAACAAGTTCTTCTAAATATCTTGCATAATTTTCGATTTCGAATGGAATTGTACAATATTTAACTTTTTCCTTATCGAACAGTTCCGTCATAAATGTCATTGCAGGCTCATTATAAAAAGACATTCCTCCTATTAAAACCTTGGGATTTAATCCCTTTACCTTTAGTTCTTTATTAATAATAATTCTTATTTTATTTGTATCCAATATCTTTTTTGTTTTCAATTCTCTCAAAAAGGCTGTTAAAGGTTGTATGGTTAGGATGTCCATACTTTGAACCAAATAAATTTCTTGTGCATTTACAAAATACTGCTCATTGCTAGCAAAATCGCAATCTAATAAAACCAAAGAATGTTTTCTCACTAAACTAGAAAGTATTTCTCCAATATTACTTTGTTCGTTGTTTGTTCCTGGCAAGGCTGTATATACAGTTAAATTCTTATTTACACTTATACCTTCTGCTACTCCATTTTTTAATTTATCTATACACTCATAAGCTGTTTTTCTCAGACTTTCTTCATTTTTAGTATAAATATAATATGAATCCTTATTTTGAGTAATATCTAAAATTGCTGTATTTATTCCCATCTGTGCCATTTGAAATCCTAAATTATTTACTAAGAAAGATGTTCCATTTTTTTGTGCTCCAACAAAAGCAACTATTTTTTTATCCCTAGTTAGTAGGTTTTCTATATTTACACTATCATATTCATTATTTGACGTTACAACCTGTCTTGCTTTGGTATTAGTATAATATTGAGGTTCTGGTTCTTCCTGTTCATCTTCAGCTAAATCAAATAAATCTATAGGTTTTATATCTTCATTTTTATCTAATTCTTCTGTTTCTTCCTCTTCGTCAGCTAAATCAAATAAATCAATTGGTTTAACATCTTCAATCTCGTCTTCTTCTTGTTCTATAACTTTTGCTGTTTTCTTCTTTTTAGCTGTTTCTGATTTTATTGGCTCAACAGGTTTAATTTCCTCAATTTCTTCTACTTGTGGCTCAACAACTTTTCTTGGTCTTCCTCTACCGCGCTTTGGTTTTTGTTCAAGTGCTAGTTTTTCTTCTTCTGTTAAAACTTTTTTTGGTCTTCCTCTTTTTTTCTTTACAGGTTCTGTTGGTTCTTCATTTTCTATTGTTTTCTCAACACTTTTGTGTTCCTCAACATTGATTGGCTCCGGCTCTACAATTTTTTTCCTAACTGGCCTTAATGTTTCTAATTCATCTAAATCTACATCATCTTCAACTTGAACTTTTTGCTTTTTAACTTTCTTTACATTAACAGCTGTTGGAACAATCACTTTAGATTTTGGCTCTAATAAATCATTCTCTTGATTTTCCAATAAATCAATCTTTATGCTCTCTACCTTTGGTACCTTAACAGCATTACCTTTTGTTTCTCCAGACACTTTTACCCTTGCTTGAACACCTTTTTTCTTTTTACCATTTGAAAAAGTCATAAGTTCTTGATATTTTGGTGATTCAGCTTCTAGTACAGCTTTAACATTTAATGGCAAAAATTTAATAATTACCTTTAATTGTTGGTCAGTATATTGTGAAGCAATATTATTAAAGCTGTCAACAAATTTATCCGTATTTCTTCCCAATTTTTTATAATGTGAAATAATATTTTGTATTTCAACCTCACTAACGTTTTCTTCATTTTCTGCTTGATAACTTGCATCATCTGATTCTATTTTATAATAAATTTTTGCATCTTTTTTTGTTCTAGGTCTGTTAATTAATCTACAAACCTCATCTATACTTCTATCTTGTCCAATAATAGCATTGTAAATTCCAATACTAAAAAGTTTTAATAAAATATTGTCTGATTTTGAACGTCTATCTGTACAAATTAATATAATTGGAATATCAGCACCTTCCCCATCTGATGCCTCATCACTAATTCCATCCAACCTTTCAAATAAAAATCGGTCGATAGTTTCATAATTGTTATTTGCAAAAGGCTCTAAATCTTCACTAATAACAATTCTATCGTATGATTTATCTCTTTCAATCTCTTTCAAAATTGCATTAAAGTAATAAACATTTTTATAAGATATTATCTCCTTGTATTCCTTTTGATATTTTTTTACAATTGATTCTGAAATACTTTCATTACTTACTGCAAATAAAACTTTCATTTGTTTAACCCCTCCAACCTTTTACTACAATAGCAAATATAAGTGGTAATATTTGGCATATGACTAAAACTGTTACAAAAGCTATTACAACGCCAAACCCTCTATCTCTTACATCTAATTTTCTTATTCCTATAACATATTGATAAATTGCTCCTACAGCAATTCCGATGAAACAAAACGGTATACTATAAAGTCTAATTTTATCTAATATGTATGCTGCCATTCCGTAAGCTTCAGAGCCATATCTAGTTACGTAATCTTGCATCTCTTTAGATGATTTTTCCTTAATTTCTTTTAACTCTCCTTGCACATTTGTACCTGCTAATTCACTTTGACTATTTGTTGCATAAGCAAAACCAGTATTTACTGTCATTAGCATCATAGTTATAAGAACTATACTATAAAGTACCTTCTTCATTTTTTAGTCCCCCTTCTTGTTCTCATTTAGCTCGTGCCCATTTATATACTATAACATATATAATACAATAATCTGGATAAAATAGCAAGGTTTATTAAAAGTTTTATTTTACATTTTTTATTATTTAATTGTAATTAATCTAGATATCCCTATAATAATCTTGATATTTGTTGTTTCTTAGGATATAATTAGGCAAATTGAGATATTTTGAGGTGATGCTATGTTTAAAAGAATATTTAACTTTATTCGTAATATGTTATTGTTATTTGTTTTTATTGCCATTTTAGCAATAAGCTATGTTCTTTATTCTGGCTATACCATGTATAAGGATGAGATATCAAAAATTTCACTATTTGAAAAAGTATCTCAAATAGAAAATTCATCAAATTATACAAAAATTGAAAATATGACCCAAATATACAAGGACGCCGTTGTATCCATTGAGGATCATCGTTTTTACCAACATCATGGTATAGATCCGATTTCAATTTTCAGGGCTTTTTTTGTTAATATTCAAGAAGGTGAACTTGAACAAGGAGGTAGTACTATTACTCAACAGCTTTCAAAAAATATGTACTTTTCTCAAGAAAAAAAATTTACTAGAAAAATTGCAGAACTTTTTGTAGTTTTTGATTTAGAACAAAATTATAGCAAAGATAAAATTTTAGAACTTTATATTAATACCATGTATTTTGGTAAAGGATACTACGGAATTAAAGAAGCTTCTAACGGATACTTCAATAAAGAACCTATTGAACTAAGCGATTATGAATCAACTTATATTGCTGGTATACCTAATGCTCCTAGTATATATTCATCAGAAAAAAACTCTAGTCTAGCCAAGAAAAGGCATAAACTTGTTTTAGATGCTATGGTTAAATACAATAAGATCACTCAAGAAAAAGCAAATGAAATATATGATTTAAAAAGCAATTAAAAATTTGTAACATTTTATTTTATCTAACATATAATGTTTAATGAGGTGAATATAAATGTTAGATGGAAAGTATAACGTATCCTTGAACACCCCACTAGGCAATATTAATGGAAGTATTACTCTTATTTCTAATGGTAATAATGTTCAGGGCATTATCGAAACCATGGGGATGAAAAATAATTTTAATGGCACAAAAATTTCAAATGATATGTGCAAATTTACTGGAAGTTTAAATACTCCAATAGGAAATATTACTTATAATGCAAAGTGTTCTGTCTTTAATAACATTCTTACTTTAGAAGCAACTACACCACAAGGTAATTTTCAGATTAAGGGAAACAAAATTAACTAAACAAAAAACTTACTTTCAGTTTGAAAGTAAGTTTTTTGTTTAAATATTATCTGTTACTAATGGTAAAATTTGTTTTTTTCTAGAAACTACGCCTTTAGCAAAAGCTTTATTGTCTTCTAATTTGTAATTCTTTTCAATAATATCCTTTCTATCTCCTAATACCAATAATTCAGAATCACCATTTAAAATATCTGTAATAGCAAATACAAATAAATCTAAATTTTTATCTTTGATTGTATCCTTAATAGCTGCTTCAATTTTATCTTGTCTCTTTACTATGTCAGGAATACTAACCGTATTTACTTGTGCTATTGTAAATTTTACATTATCAACATTAAAGTCTTTAGCATCCATATTAATTAAATCTTTTTCCTCAACATCAGCTAAATCTGTTCCAGCTTTCAACATTTCTAAACCGTAAGTTTGAATGTCAACACCAGCTATTTCCTCTAATTTTTTTGCAACCTGTTTATCTTCCTCTGTACAAGTTGGTGATTTAAATAGTAATGTATCAGAAGCAATAGAGCTTAGCATTAATGAAGCAGTTTTTTTATCAATCTCTACATTGTTCATATTATATAATTTGTAAAGAATTGTTCCTGTTGACCCTACTGGTTCAGCAAAGCAAAATACTGGTTCATTTGTTTGGAAATTAGAAATACGATGGTGATCAACTAACATTTTTATGTTAGCATCTTCAATTCCATCCACACTTTGTCCAAATTCATTATGATCTACCATAATCACGTTGCTACCTGGTTGCACTTTATCCAATAATCTTGGTGGTTCAATATCAAAATGTTTGAAAGCATATTGTGTTTCTTTATTTAATTCACCTAAACGTACAGCTTCAACATCTTCTCCTAATTTTGATCTCAAATTTGCCATAACAACAGACGAACAAATAGAATCCGTATCTGGATTCTTATGTCCAAATATAAAAGTTTTATTCATTTCTTCCATAACATCAACTCTTTTCTATATTTTTCTCTTTAATATACATATTATAACACAATTTATAAAAAAAGTGAATGGATTTTATGTAAATTATTTAGAAATTGCTAAAATTTTATATTTCATAACTCCCGCAGGCACATTTACTTCTATCACTTGATTTTTCTTTGCTCCAATTAAAGCCGCACCTATTGGTGATTCATTTGAAATTCTATTTTGTGCCAAATCAACCTCAGTAGAACCAACTATAGTATATTCAATTTCCTCATTATATTCCATATCTAATATTTTTACTTTATTACCCACCTGAACAGTTTTAGTATCAATTTCAGATTCATCTATAATTTTTGCATATCTTAATTTATTTTCTAATTCAGCAATTTTAATTTCATTAGAAGCTTGAGCATTTTTAGCTTCATCATATTCTGAATTTTCTGATAAATCTCCAAATCCCAATGCGACCTTTATTCTTTCTGATATTTCTGCTCTTTTCTCTGTTTTTAAAAAATCTAATTCCTTTTCTAAATTATCATATCCTTCTTGTGTTAATAACACTTCTTTATCTTCCATTTTCTATACCTCGTTTCCATTAATTATGTTTTTTCTTTTTTGTCTAACCCATATTAAGCCAATATCTTTATTTTGTCAATACATTTTACTTAAAATTCATATATTCTTGTTCACAAATTTTTCCATTATTGCCAATTAAATTTGTTATAATACCACCATCATTTTTCCATTTTTTTCTTGCTTCAAATATATTTTTTTGTTTAATCATAATACTCTCATATATGTCTTTTTCATCAAAATTACTATTTTCTATGTGATTATTTAACTCAAATTTATAATCCTGCACTATTATCCCTTCAAATAGTTTTGTATATATTTTTACTTTGCTATTTATATTTAAAATTATAGCTGTTGTATTTATTTTAAATTGATTAACAATCTCTTCTGGAAAATCCCAATTAATAATAATCTTTGCACTCGCTAAGCTTTTTCTTTTATTATTACTAATACGTATAACAATTCCAAATTTATCCCTTATTTTTTCTTCAAATTTGTAAAATCTATTTACATTATTAGTTACAATATGTACACTGCTAACCTTTTCAATAATTATCATTAGTTGTTCTAATATTTGCTGTGATATATCATTTATCAATATTGTAATTTCTAGTGCATTTAATTCTTTGTTTTGCTTTTTAGCAATATACTCTAAACAATCTATTATAATTATTCCAAATAAAAACCTGCCATTTATAATATTTAAATTTTCCTGGTACAAAACATTTTTTAATATATTATCTTTTTTTAAAACCTTTGCTAATACAATTGCATCAACATTGTTATTATACAAAATATCAATCAGATTTTTATATATCTTTTTATTATACAACTTTTCCGCAATTGAGTTATATCTTGGAATAACAAGTTCAATTGAATCATTTCTCTTCTTTACACTTATTACACCTAAAATCTTTTTTAAAATATATATAATTTTCTTATTTTCACTTGAATCAAGTGGCTCAATATAACAAACCTGAATAAGTATCACCTGCTTTTATAGAAAGCATACTAATCAAGAAGCTATAGGTTTTATTTCCCATAACTTCTCTTTTCTTTCTCAAATTTGTATATTATATGTCAGCATTTAATTTAATATTACTACTTTTCTTTTTTTATATCAACCTTAATATGAACGTCTTCCAATTGTTTATCTGTTACATGAGCAGGTGCTCCCATTAATAAATCTTCCGCCTTACTATTCATTGGGAAAGCAATAACATCTCTAATATTTTTTTCATCTCTAAGCATCATTATAATTCTATCTACACCTGGTGCAATACCAGCATGTGGTGGCGCTCCATAATGGAATGCATTAAATAATGCAGGAAACTTTTCTTCTATTACATCTTTGGTGTATCCAGCAATTTCAAAAGCTTTTATCATAATTTCTGGATCATGATTTCTTACTGCTCCAGATGATAATTCAATTCCATTACATACAATATCATATTGATATGCCATGATATCTAAAGGCTCTTTTGTATTTAAAGCCTCTAAGCCACCTTGTGGCATTGAAAATGGATTATGACAAAAATCTATTTTACCTTCATCTGATAATTCATACATTGGGAAATCTACTATCCAGCAGAATCTATATATGTCTTTTTCCAATAAATCTAATCTTATTCCAAGTTCTGAACGAATTTGCCCTGCAAGTTTTTGAGCCAATATTTTTTGTTCAGCAATAAAGAATAAAGCATCGCCAGCATTAGCACCTATCTGTTGTAGCATTGCTTCTGTTGATTCCTCATCAATAAATTTGGCAATTGGACCTTGCAATGTTCTATCTTCATTTACTTTTAACCAAGCTAATCCTTTAGCTTTACATTCGCTCATTGCAAATTCGGTCATTTGCTCAAAAAAGCTTCTTGGATTTTCAGCTCCATTTGGAACATTTATTATTTTTACCGTCTTATTTTTGAACGCTTTAAAATCTAATTTTTCAAAAATATTTGTTACATCTTGTATTATTAATGGATTTCTTAAATCAGGTTTATCTGAACCATATTTTTCCATAGCCTCTAAATAAGGTATTCTAGGGAATGGATATTGTGCCACCTTTGTGTTTGAAAATTCTGTAAATATATTATACATTACTTCTTCAATAACCGAAAATACGTCTTCTTGTGTTGCAAATGCCATTTCCATATCCAATTGATAAAATTCTCCTGGAGCTCTATCAGCCCTTGCATCTTCATCTCTAAAACATGGTGCAATTTGAAAATAGCGGTCAATTCCAGATACCATAAGCAATTGTTTAAACTGCTGAGGTGCTTGTGGTAATGCATAAAATTTACCTGGATGTTGTCTACTTGGAATTAAGTAATCTCTAGCTCCTTCCGGCGATGAACTTGTAAGTATTGGAGTTTGTACCTCTAAAAATCCTCTTTCAATCATTTGATTTCTCATATATTGAATTACTTTAGCTCTAAATTCAATATTTTCTTTTACTCTATCATTTCTAATATCTAGAAAGCGATACTGTAGTCTTAAATCTTCTCTAACATCTTTTCCCGCATTAATTTCAAATGGTAAATTCTTTAATCTCCTACCTAAAATTTCAAATTCTTCTGCAAACAACTCAACCTCTCCAGTTGCAATGCTCTTATTTACCGTTTCTGGGTCTCTTTTTCTAACAGTACCTAATACTGTTATTGTAGATTCATTAGGAATTCTAGACATTTTATCTACCAATTCAGCATTTCCAGACGCAACCACCTGTGTAATCCCATATTGGTCACGCAAGTCCATAAAAACAACTCCACCTAAATCTCTTACAACTTGAACCCATCCAGCTAATCTAACTTTTTCTCCAACATTTTTTTCTCTTATATCTGAACAATTATGTGTTCTATATTCATGCATATTATTTCCTCCTTAAATTATTGATTAAATATTATTTCTTTTATTTCATTCCAAAGACTATCATCTTGTCTATCCATTTCCCAAAAAGCAACTCCAGCAACATTATAATCTCTCGCAAGTTTAAGTTTTTCTCTTACTGAATTTATATCCTCTATCCACATTTTCTTAGTATTTCCATTTTCCTGATATTCTACGTAATATTGTCTTAGGGTTTCATTCCATGTTTTTTCAACATTTTGTGGTAAAACTGAATCAATATTTTTCATGTTTACTGTTTTAGCTATTGCTTTTCCACTTGCATCTTCTGTCCATAAATTAGCATAAAGTGGTATTCCCAAAATTATTTTTTCTTTTGCAATACCTTCTTGTCCTAAAAATTTATCTAAATTTGTTTTTACCCAATTATATCCTGCCCCTGTTCCTGCCTTTGTACTCGATGCGCTTGTTTGATCATAAGCCATAAATGCAATAAAATCTGCATTATTTGCAATTGTATTTCTGTCAAAACATAATGACCAAGTTCCTCCTCCATCCGGTGCTGTAACATCAACTGACAATATAATTCCACATTCTTTTAGCCTTGGATATAATTCAATTATAAAGCGAGAATACATATCTTTATCTTTTTCATACATATTTTCAAAATCCATATTAATTCCATTAATACCATATTTTACAGCTAAATTTACAATGTTGTTAATTACTTTTTGTCGCAACTTATAATCATTTAGAATTTCACTGGTTGTTTCTATCATTGCTTCATTAGAAAACATTGCCCAAATTTGGTATCCATTTTGTTTGGCCCAAGCAATATACTTTTGTCCTTCTGCTCCTACTTTATCTATAATCTCACCTTTTCCAAGTTTTTTCAAACTAAAAAAACTTGGCGACACCACATTAATTGACTCTATTTTTGTTGTTTCGCGATTTGGTGCTTTTGCATATTCAGAATAATAATCCCACATTAGGCTTATCTTTTGTCCATCTAATATACTATTCTTTTGCATTTCTTCTCTAACCCAAACTTTATTTGCTAATTTCTTTTCTTCAACATATCCTATTGTTCCATCTTCAGTTCTAATTTTTATCCAACCATTACTTGCTTCCGAAATCCAAACCACATTACTACCTTTATCAAGTTTTGTAATTGTTCTAGATAATGCTTTTGGTTTTATCTTCACACTTACTTTTTTCGTAGTTTGTGCTTGAATTTTTTCTCTGTCCAATGAATCAATTAAAATTGTATTTGTGCTATCAATTTTATTTACATCTATATTATATACATTCTCCATTTCTGATATTGGAAAATACACTTGTCCATCTCTTTCTATAATAGTTCCCGCTATATTAGAACTTATACCGTTTATATTAATAACCTTTTCTCCAACTACAATAGTAGCTTCCTTGTCGTCTGATGTTGTTATGTATTGGTTATATTTTGAGTCATAATACAAATATTTGTCAAAGAAATTTGAAATATCACTTTTTGATAAATATATAACACCATCTTCAATTATAACATCATCCTTTAATCTTTGGCTACTAGTTACATTCTTGTTATTTATTATAAGTGTTGTACCCGTAGTCTTTTCTGGCAACACATAGTCAG
Source organism: uncultured Clostridia bacterium (assembly GCA_934120395.1). GTDB lineage: Bacteria > Bacillota > Clostridia > TANB77 > CAG-508 > CAKOTZ01. The sequence goes on along the minus strand of CAKOTZ010000004.1, from coordinate 18,449 downwards.
GTGCAATCATTAAAATTATAGCTGCTACTGCCAATGCCAATAAAGAAATAATAATATTTCTAATAAATTTTTTGTTAAACACCTTAGTTTTTTGAGTTCTTTTTCCTTCTCCCATATCCAAACTCCCTTAACTTGTTTATTTTTATTTGTATACTATATCACAATAAAAGACGTGTTTCAATGTTTTTAGACGAAAAAATCTACGGAAATAAAGAATTGACTCATATCTTCTTTTCCTGTACAATACAAGATAGGTGATTTAGGTGAACAAATATGTTTTATTAAATAGGTTATCTAAAGATGATGACAAACATTTAATTGGAAAAATTTTAGATAAATATCAATATTGTATACAAAAGAATAAGATTACAAATACAAATTTTTTAAATGAATATCAAAAAAATTTGATTCAAAAAAGTTTAGCATCTTTAAAAATTTCAAACTATTTATTTGCAGGCGCATATGAAAACTGTGAACGTACAATGCTCATTTTTTATCCAGAAAAGTTTTCGCAAGATATTGTTAATTCAAATCTTAATAATATCATCTCTATTATTCGTATTATCCTACCAAAAGAACTATATAACGCTTACACACATAGAGATTATTTAGGAGCAATAATGAAACTTGGAATTGAAAGGGAAAAAGTTGGTGATATTTTAGTTTTTGCAGATGGCGCAGATATTATAATCTGTAATGATATGAAAGTTTATCTAATTAATAATTTGACCTCTTTAACTCGATTTAAAAAATCTAAAATAGATGAAGTAAAATTTGAAAGTCTTAGAACGCCAGTTTCCACATTAGAAAAATTCGACATATATATACCTTCAATGCGTTTAGATTGTATTTTAGCTGAATTAATACATTGTTCTCGTAGTAAAGCCTGTGAATTCATATATAGCGAAAAAATTTTTGTTAATTTCTCTCCAGAAATTAACAAAAATAAATTACTGCGTGAAAATGATATTCTTACAATTCGTGGCAAAGGCCGATTTAAAATAGGAAATATAATTAGAAATACCAAGAAAGGAAATATAATTCTAAGTATATATAAATACAAATAAAGATAGCTAAATTAGCTATCTTTATTTGTATTTATACTAACGATTTTCTCCTCTTCCCTCTGGTAGGGCATTAGGTAAATCTAATTTAATTCTAATTTTGAACACATAAGAAAAGGCTCTAACAATTTTACTATTTTTAACTCTATCCCAGAATCCTTGTTTTACATCTATTCTAGTTTCATTTAAATAATTATCTGTATCAACTAATACATCGTTTGTTGTTTCTTCTTCTATAAAGTCTGCAGGTGCAGGAATAACCTTTAATGATTCAGCTATTTCAATACCAATATAACTTAAAGCTTTTGATCTATCCTCAATTCTTTCCATATCTATTTCGATATGTAAATTAGATTCTAGATTTGATATTCTAGCGTTAACAAGTTTAACAGCATCTTTATAGTTTTCCGAATTTGTTGTTCTACATCTTCCAATTAAAGATAATGTTTCTATAATATCATCTGAGTAATCATCTGATACATCTTTAATTCTGTCTTTCCAATCCTTATCTTTTCTTTCTACGGCACCTAAAACGTCTCTTAATTGTGCTGCTAAAGCTATATTTGCCTCTCTCTGTCTAATTAATTCTTCAATTTGCTTTGTATTTTCTTCGAATTGATTTGTAGCATACTCTACCAATCCATAAGCAGCTTTGTAAACACTCTTAGGGAAGTTTTTCTTTTTTGGATACTCTAATAAATACATTTTTATTGATTCTATTAAATCCTTAAAATATGTATCCTCTTCTAATTGAACAATTTGCTTTTTACTATTTGGATTTATAATTTTTTGCACTTTGTCAATATTTGATAAAATCTTCTCTTCCGTGATTACCATTTTAACGTTTACTATGCCTGACTTAGCAAAAAATGACATGTAAACCTTCCCTCCTTTATCCTCTGTAAGGTATTATTTCCGTTAAATTTATTATACATTTATTTAACCAAAACTACAATAGGATTTGATAATTTATATTTATCTATTTCGTATCAATTCTATTACAAAATCATGACTAAAGTCAAGGCTTTTTTCGATATTTTTTTATATTTTTTGTTGTAGCTCTTGTTTTGCTTGGCAATTCGAGCTTTTCCTTATTTCCGTAAATAAAATTATTCATTTATTTTATTTATTTTTTTCATTTCTTCAAACCTTTTTATTTTTTGAGTTGTAGTCTTTATTAATTCCTCTTGTGTTATCATAATTTCTCTAATGTACTTGTAAGCAGGCATCGTTTTATTAATTTCTTTTATCTTTTTCCATAATGCATCTTTAATTTCATTTTCTGTTTCTACTTGATAATTTTCCTTTACTATATCAATATCATACACAACTTTTACGCATATAGTCATATCATCATCTTCATCCTTGCGCCCATAAACCATTGATTCTTTAATTCCAGGAATTCTATTAACCAAATTTTCCATTTCCTCTGGATATACATTTTTTCCATTTTTTAATACGATGACATCTTTTTTTCTACCTGTTATAAATAAGAAATCATCTTTATCTATATAACCTAAATCTCCAGTATATAACCATCCATCTTTTATTGTTTCTTTTGTTGCTTCTTCATTTTGATAATATCCTAGCATTACAGTTGGACCTTTAACAATAATTTCTCCAATACCTTCTTTATTTTTGTTTATAACCTTAACCTTTAAACTAGGAAATACTTTACCAACACTTCCAATTTTTTGTTCAAAATCATTTTCCGCTGCAACAACAGGTGATGTTTCTGTTAAACCATATCCTTGGTATGTTGTAATTCCTAATTCGTTAAATCCCTTTTCTACTTTTGGATCTAACGCTGCTGCACCATTAACAAATAATCTTAATCTTCCTCCAAATTGATCATGAATATCGCTAAAAATTTCTCTTCTTTTATCAACACCAAATTTTAGTAATATGTTGCTAATTTTTATGCCCTTTTGCAATTTTGCCATTTTACCTTTTTTTTCTATGCTCTTCATAACCTTATGATACATATTCTCAAATAATATTGGCACAGAAATCATTGCAGTTATCTTATATTCTTTTATATTCTCTGCAATGTGTCTTATTCCATCGCAAAATGTAATTGTACATCCTTTTGATATAGGATATAAAAAGCCTACGGTACATTCAAAAGTATGGTGTAACGGCAAAAATGAAAGCATTGTATCTTCTGGTGTTAATTTAATAACAGCCGCTATATCCATTAAATCTGCACATATATTTTTATGCGACAACATTACAGCCTTTGATTTTGCTGTTGTCCCTGAAGTAAACAACATTATTTGCATTTTATCAGCATCAATTTTAGCATTAACAAATTTGTCATTACCCACTTCAAGCAATTTTTTTCCTTTTCTCATTAAATCTCTTTGAGAAAGAATGCTATCTTCATTTTCGTCTAAATCCATTGAAATATAGTACCTTATATCCGTTGTATTGCGCATACGTATATCTTGCATAATATCATTATATTTTTTTGAATAGAAAATTGCTTCAACACCAGAACGAATCATTAAGCTTTCTATTTCGTTTGCTGGTAATGACTTATCTAGTGGAACAACCACTCCAACTCCTGTTACAACAGCCAAATATGCAACAGACCATTCGTATCTATTTTCTCCTATTATAGCTATTCTTTTATCCTTTAGTCCCATATCAATTAATTCTGTTCCTAGAGAATCCACATCTGCCTTAAATTCTTTATAACTAATATCATTATATTTTCCCGCTTCAATTTTTAAACGATAAGCCGTATTATCTGCAAATTTTTCTGTTGAATTATTTAACATATCCTTTAAATCTTTAAATTTATCAAATTCATGTAACTTTTTCATGGATACAACCCTTTCATTGTTTAATTTTTTCTTATTATATACTTATACTTTCATTTTTGCAAGTTTATTGAACGTGTAGTCTAATATAAAAAAGAGAAAGATTGTTTTTAGACTACTAAAAATACAGTCTCTTTTTCAATCTTTCCTCTTCCATTTTTTATTTCATAATATCATAAAAGTTTTTAAATTCATATCCTCCATCTCTAAAGTATGCAATTACATCTGGTAAAGCCTCAGCTGTTGATGCCTTATTACCAGCATCATGCATTAACAATACAACACTATTTTTTCCTTGAGTTGTTGAATATAAATTATTTAATAATTGTTCTTTGTTAAAACTACCCTCAGCGTCTTTAGTTAAAGCATTCCAGTCTACATGAGCAATTTGATTTTCCTCTAAAACAGTAGCCGCTTCTTTCTTTATATTTGCATATTTTCCACCTGGCAAGCCCCCAGGAAATCTAAATAAATGTGATGAATATTCTGTTGTACCTAACGCGTTTCTTATACATTCCTCCGTTTTATTATATTCGTCTAATACATTTGTAACTGCCGCATATATATCTTGATATTTATGTGAATAACCATGATTTGCAATATAATGTCCTTCATCATATTCTCGCTTCAATAATTCAGGATATAATTCTACTCTACTTCCCAAAACAAAGAAAGTAGCCTTAACATTATTCTCTTTTAGCACATCTAAAATTGTTGGCGTTACTGTATTTGATGGCCCATCATCAAAAGTTAAAAATACTCTTTTTTCATCAGACTTATAAATATTTTTTATAGCTTCTAGTGCCGCTTCACTATATATTGGCAACTTAACTTGTTCCTGTTTTTTTATTTCATCTTGAACTTTAATTTCCTCTGTTTGTCCTAGATTAGTTTCCTCCTGTTGAATTATGTTATCACCTTGTTTAGCTTCTCTGTTTTTTTTCTGTATGTTAATCATTAAGTAAATTGATATAATGATTATAACAACAACCGTAACAGTAGCTGCAATATGTTTCCAATTTAATTTCTTCTTTTCATTTTTACCTAGCATTGTAAAATCAACATTTTGAAACTTCATTTCATCCCCTCTTTTTTCTTTATACCAATAATATAAATCTTATTTCATTATTTTGCAAGCTTTTTCGACTTTTATTTTATTATTCATCTTTGCTAGTATTTATTTTTAATAGTTTAAATATCTCTACAATTACTATTGGTGTAAAAATTAAAGTAATTACTTCAACAATATTTTCCATTGGTAATGCAACTAAGTTAAATATATTCCTTAAGGCTGGAACACATAAAATAACAAGCATTAACATGGCTGAAACAATAGTTGCCCATATTAATTTACTATTGCCTCCAATTCCCGTTTTAAATATAGATATTTTATTATTTCTTATATTAAATACATGCACTAATTGTGAAAAAGCAAGTACTATAAATGCCATTGTTTGTCCTATTTTTATACGAATTAAATCTGGTTGATTTGGAGTAGAAAGTCCTATACAATATGCAATTAAAGTTAATGTACCAATCATAATTCCCTGATATGCAATTCTCCAAACCATTCCTTTTGTAAAGACTCCTTCTATTGCTTTTTTAGGCTTTCTTTTCATTATATCATCAGATGCTGGATCAACGGATAGTGCCAAAGCCTGTAAAGAATCTGTAACTAAATTTATCCATAAAATATGAATTGGCAATAATGGCTCCAAATGAGAAATATCTGTTAACCCATATATACTTGCTAAAACTGGTGTAATCAATATAGCTACAAGCAGTGTTATAATTTCTCCAACATTGCTTGACAATAAAAATTGTATTGCCTTTAAAATATTATCATATATACGTCTACCTTCTTCTACTGCTGAAACTACAGTAGCAAAATTATCATCTGTTAATATTACATCAGCAGCTTCTTTTGCAACATCTGTACCAACAATTCCCATAGCACAACCTATGTCAGCTGTTTTTAATGCTGGTGCATCATTTACACCATCTCCTGTCATAGCAACAACATTTCCATTTTTTTGCCAAGCTCTTACTATACGCACCTTATGTTCTGGCGACACTCTAGCATATACAGAATAATGTTCTATATTTTTTTCTAACTCTTCCTGACTCATTTCTTCTAGTTCATTTCCAGTTATTGCTTCTGAATCTTCCTTCAATATTCCCAATTGTTTTGCAATAGCAGTAGCTGTTATTTTATGATCTCCTGTTATCATTACAGGCTTAATTCCTGCTGTTTTACACTTTTCAACTGCTTCCATTGCTTCTTCTCTTGGCGGATCTATCATTCCAAACATGCCAACAAATATTAAATTATTTTCAATATTTGTAATCTGTTCTTTATCTGGCTTGTCTTCCAATTCCTTATAAGCAACCGCTAGCACACGTAAAGCTGATTTCGCCATTATCTCATTATTTTTTCCTATGATACTTTTATAATTTTCTAAATCCATTTTTATTTGTTGATTTTGACAATATCCTGAACATCTTTTTATCAACTCATCAACAGCACCTTTTGTATAGACTACATACTTTTCTCCTATCTTGTGCACAGTTGACATTAACTTTCTCTCAGAATCAAATGGTATTTCCCCAATTCTTTCACTATTTTCATAAATAACCTTATCTACACCTAAATTGAATCCCAAATCAACCAATGCAGTTTCTGTTGGATCACCTGTTAAAGTATTTCCTTCTCCAATTTTTGTGTCATTACAAAGCATTCCAGCCTGTAATATCAATTTTAATTCATCATTTATTTCTTCTACACCTGAAACATCTATTAAACTATTATTTACAAATAATTTTTTTACCGTCATTTTATTTTGTGTTAAAGTTCCTGTTTTATCCGAACAAATAACGCTACTACACCCTAAAGTTTCCACAGATGGTAAATTTTTTATAATAGCATTCTTTTTCACCATTCTTTGAACTCCAACAGCTAAAACAATTGTTGAAACTGCAGGTAATCCTTCTGGTATAGCTGCTACCGCTAAACTAACAGCAGACATAAACATATGAATTGGTTCTTTTCCATATAACATACCTACACAAAATATTACAGCACAAATGATTAATGCAGCTATACCAAGTGTCTTTCCTAATTTATTTAATCTAATTTGTAATGGCGTTTGAGTGTTTTCCGTTTCATTAATAATACCAGCTATTTTTCCTACTTCAGTTTCCATTGCTGTTGCAACAACAATTCCCTTTCCTCTACCATAAGTAATTAAACTTGAAGAAAATAGCATATTTGTTCTATCACCAAGACTAACTTTCTCTTCTACTATCTCCTTAGTATCTTTTTCTACTGGTACAGATTCTCCTGTTAAAGCTGATTCTTGAGCTTTTAAATTCACAGCCTCTATTAGGCGCAAATCAGCAGGAACATAGTCTCCGGTTTCTAGGATTACAACATCTCCTGGTACCAATTCTTTTGCTGGTATTACAGTCAACCTTCCATTACGCATTACTTTTGCAACATGATTACTTAGCTTTTGTAATGCTTCTAATGATTTTTCTGCCTTATTTTCTTGCAATACTCCAATAACAGCGTTAACAATAACTACTAATAAGATTATTATTGTATCAGTTATTCCTTCTCCCTCTATTATACCTATTGCTCCTGAAACAATAGCTGAAATAATAAGAATTATAATCATAAAATCTTTAAATTGCTCCATAAATTTTATAATTATACTTTTCTTCTTTTTTGCCTTCAATTCATTGTAGCCATATTGCTTTTGTCTATTCACAACTTCCTCGTCTTTTAATCCATCTTGGTTATTTGTATTTAACGCTTTTTCTGTTTCTACAGGCGATTTATTAAACCAATTTATCATCAAAAATTCCTTCTTTCATGATATATTTATTAAATTTATATTATTTACAAATTATACTGTTTCTATAAATTAAAGTCAATGTTGAAATTAATTTACTTATATTTCCATCCGAAATCTCTTGCATATATTAGCTAGATAATATATAATAATATTTAAATTACTTGGGGATGTATTTGGTTTCGACAGTAATTTAGAAGTATTCATAGCGAGTGGTGGATGCTTGCTTCGGCCACCTAAAAAAAGCAAGAATAAAATTAAACGCAAAAAATAATAATAGCGAAATGCTTTGTGCTGCCTAGTTGCAGCCACGTTCTAGCTTAGTACCCCACAGACTTAGTTAGGGCGACGATTTTGTGGGAAACGAAATTATTTCTGGCTCTAGGAATAACGGGTATCAATAGAGCTTTTATAAAATGGGTTTTGTCTATTAATCCCATTTTATAGAAAACAAATAATAGACTGCACTCGGAGAATTGAATATGGAAAAATTCCTGGACAGGGGTTCGACTCCCCTCATCTCCACCATAATAAACCAACAATACAACTGGTGGTTTATCCAAACTGTTGACAAAGTATCTAAAAATATTTTGCTCATACCCATTGAAACAATTACGAAATTTTATTTTGACTTTTCTTAAATATCTGTGTATAATAAATATAGGAAATGAACATACAGAAATGTATGTTGCCAATAAAATTAGCAAAACACTACATTGCAGTACCAAAGCAAAATGTAGTGTTTTTATTTATTCCTTATTCGTCCACATTATGTATATAACTGTCAATAAGGCTACGTTTATAGTTGCTGAAATCATAAATCCTATGATTAAGAATAGTAAGAATTCTACCATAAACACCACCTCACTTTCTCATAGCAAAAGGCTATGAAGTAAAGTGGCAACACACATCTGCTTATTCTCATTTCCTATGTCAGCTAATATAACATACAATTTATAATAAATCAACATAAAAAAAGAACAAATTTTCGCAAATCTTTTTAATAAGCAAAATATATTAGTAAACTACTACTTGAATAAATTTATTGCTTACTGTATAATAGCTATAATAAATTTTGTAAATATTTCACTATTTTTATTATAAGGAGACTTAATTATGAAAAAAAGAAATGTCGTAATTAGTGGATTTTTAATCATATTAGCAATTATTTTTACAGTTGCAGTACAAACAGTTGATGTAAAACCTGTAGGAGCTAATAATTCCAATATAGGTTTTTCCACTTTAAATAGCTCAATTTTTAATAATATTGGGGTAAATATGACTTGGTATAGCATAACCAACTATTTAGGTATTATTAGCATTATACTTGCATTATTCTATGTTTTTATTGCATTATTTCAGTTTATTAAAAGGAAAAATGTATTCAAGGTAGATAAAGAAATTCTTACTCTCGGTATATTCTATATTATTTTGGCAATTGTATATATAGTTTTTGAAAAATTTATTGTTAATTATAGACCAATATTAATGGACGGAGAATTGGATGCATCGTATCCATCTTCTCATACAATATTAACCATATTTATTTGTGGTAGTTCAATGCTAATCAACTCTTCATTATTTCAAAACAAAAATATTGCTAAATTAATCAATATTTTTGCTCTAATAGTAATGATTGTTACCGTTGTTGGCCGACTACTTTCAGGTGTACATTGGTTTACCGATATTTTAGGTGGAACAATAATAGCTTCAGCCTTACTTATGAGCTATTACACAGTATTAGATTATATTAAAACAAAAAAAGTTGATGCGTAACACATCAACTTTTTTTATAATTTTTATATTTTTCCTTGCATATGAGATTTAATTATGTTATGATGGTACAGTAACTTATATAGGGGTATAGTTCATCGGTAGAATAAGAGTCTCCAAAACTCCAGAGCTAGGTTCGATTCCTAGTACCCCTGCCAATTTTAAATATATTTTTAATATTGTAATATACATTATAAAGGATGAATTTATCATGTTACATACTATCTTATTTTATTTTTTACTATTTATTATTTATTCATTTTTAGGCTGGGTTATGGAAGTAATTGTGTTTCTGTTTGCAGAAAAAAAATTTATTAACCGTGGCTTTTTAATTGGTCCTTATTGTCCTATTTATGGATTTTGTTCTGTACTAATGGTTTTAACCTTTGGTAAATATACCGAAATTCCCATTGCATTATTTATTATGGCTGCGGTTCTTTGCACTGTTGTAGAATATTTAACAAGCTACATTATGGAAAAATTGTTTAATACTAGATGGTGGGATTATAGTGACCTTACCTTTAACGTAAATGGAAGAGTATGTTTAAAAAATTCTGTACTTTTTGGATTATTAGGTTGTTTTCTAATTTATATTGCAAATCCATTTCTGTCAGGTTTATTATTACAAATACCGGAAAATGTTTTAGATGCAATCTCTTTAGCTATACTTGCACTGTTCATTGCAGATAATATAACTTCATTTAATATTATTTCAAGAGTTAAAAATACAGGCTTAACATTATTAAAAGACAGTACAGAAGAAATTACCGAAAAAGTAAAAGAAGCTTTATTAAAAAAATCATACTTTAATAGACGTTTGTTAAGAGCTTTTCCAAACTTAAAAACAATATTAAAAAAACATAAATTTAAAAAATAATATATGAAATGTTATACATTTCTGGGGGCTACTAGAATAGGAGGTTATATGTCTAGTAGTTTTTTTAAAATCTTTTTATGTTTTTCTTTAGTACTTTCACTCTTTATTATAATTTTTTTTATACCAATTTTTTCTTCAAAAAATTTACCAAACACACCAATTAAAATTCAAAATCAATTCCAAGAATTAAATGGAAATTTTACATGGCCAGCACCTGGATATACTCGCATCACATCCCCTTTTGGTCCTAGAGTTTCTCCCACTGGAGGAGCTTCTAGTTATCATTCAGGCGTTGATATATCTGCTCCAGCTGGAAGCAATATTGTTGCAGCATTTTCTGGTAAAATTACACTTACAGAATTTAAAGGTGCAGGTGGATACACAATTACTATTGTTAATGATAATTTTACAGCATCATATTGCCATGTTTCACCAAATTTTATTGTTCAAGTTGGTCAACATGTTAAACAAGGAGATATAATTGGTAATGTTGGGCCCAAAAACGTATATGGTATTATAGGTAATCCTTATAAAGACAGCAAAGGTAATCCAACAAATGGTGCTACAACAGGACCTCACTTACACTTTACACTAAAAAAAGATGGCAAAGCCATCAATCCCTTAGAATATCTTTAGAAAAAAAGAAGCAAAAACATTCGCTTCTACTTCTTTTTATTACATATCATCTTCATTATCTTCAACGTCAACTTCGTCTTGCTTTTTTTTCTTTGGCTTTTTTTCTTGTTTGTTAATTTTTTGTTCTTCTTCAAATTCACCCATGCAATCATGTCCACAACATGCACAGTTTCCAGAACAATCATCCTCGAAAGTATCTCCGTCCCAATCAATTTCTATAACATTTTTACATTCAGGGCACTCAACTTCTGATTTTTTTTCTTCCGAATCAAGCATAAAACTAAAATTGCAATATGGACAAACAACCTCTAAATCGTACTCATCTTCTAAATAAATATCTTTTTCTATGGAATCAACTAGTTTTTCTACCTTATCCATTTTTTCTTCGACCTCATTTTGTCTGTTTGTTACCTTATTTACTAATTCCTCAATATTAGTAAAATCTTTAGAAATTGCTTCAGCCAATTCATTTAATTGACTCTTTACAAATTCAACATCTTCTTTGTTTTTTAAGTTTTTCTCAACATTACTAATAACCTTTTTATACTTTTTACCAAATTCAGACATTCTAGCCTTCCTTCCTTGACTATATTCTTTCCATATATTCGCCAGTTCTTGTATCAATTCTGATTTTATCACCAGTATTAACAAATAATGGTACATTAATTGTAGCTCCAGTTTCTAATGTAGCTGGTTTTGTAGCATTAGTTGATGTATTTCCACTAAATCCTGGTTCTGTATATGTAATCTCTAATTCCACAAACATAGGTGGTTCTACAGCGAAAATATTACCTTTGAATGATAATATTTTAACACTCATATTTTCTTTTAGGAATTTTAAAGTATCTCCTAAGTCAGATTTATTTACTGGTATTTGCTCATAAGTTTCGTTATCCATAAAATAATATAAATCTTCATCATTATATAAATACTGCATTTCTCTTTTTTCGATTTCTGCACCTTGTAATTTTTCTGATGGATTAAATGTTTTTTCTAACACTGAACCATTAATTACATTTTTTAACTTTGTTCTTACAAAAGCTGCTCCCTTTCCTGGTTTTACGTGTTGAAATTCAACTACTTTATAAACTGTTCCATCTAATTCAAATGTTGTTCCGTTTCTAACATCTCCTGCCATATATACTTCTGCCATATTATAACCCCTTTTCCATAATAGTTTTACATTTTATTATTTTACTATATATATTAATAAAAATCAAGATATTATAGTATAATTCTTCTCAGATTTTGTTAAATTTATACAACCATTTTTTGTAATTAACACAGAATCTTCTATTCTTATTCCAAATTTTCCTGGTATATATATTCCTGGCTCAATAGCCATTACCATATTCTCCTTCAAGACTTTATCCAATTTCAAACTCATTACAGGCAATTCGTGAATGTCCATGCCAACTCCATGTCCTAAAGCATGAATTAGCTCTAAATCATTCACTTTAAAATCAGATTCTACCATTCTTATTATTGTTTTTATATTTGCCCCATCTTTGCACTCTTCTAATACGTTCATTTGATTTTTTAAAACTATATCATAATATTTTTTTACTTCCTCTGGTATTCTATCCATAAAGACCGTTCTTGTCATATCAGAACAATATCCATCGTATTTACAACCAAAATCTAATAAAATAACATCTCCACTTTCAATCTTTCTATCAGTTGCAATACTATGTGGCTTAGATGAATTAGGGCCAGAAGCTACAACAGATTCAAAAGCTATTCCATCCGCTCCTCTATCCTTAAAATATCTTTCAATTTCGTTTGATATTTGTTTCTCTGTCATTCCTTTTTTTATAAATTTTAATAAATGTGAAAAACACTCATCCGTTAACTCGCATGCAAGCTTTATTTTTTCTATTTCCTTTTCATCTTTTTGTATTCTTTGTTTTTCTATTATATGTTCGGTTTCAACTAAATCATTTACCTTAAAAAGCTGTTTCATAATTTTATATTGTTCATATGTAACAAAACATTCCTCAAATCCAACATTTTCGCAAAACAAAAAGAAATTTTCATAATCCTCCTTTAACATTGTTCTTTTATCATGAACCACTACCTCATCTTCAATTGTTAAAGCAGTATTAACAGCTTCTATATATCTACTATCTGTTAAATAAACATTTTCTTTCCTAGTAATTAGTAATTCACCTTCAGCCTCTATATTAGTCAAATACTTTATATTAACAGGATTAGATACAATCATTCCTTGAATATTTAAAGCATTTAATTTATCTCTTAACCAACGTAGACGTATATTCAATTTCATCCCCCCTTTTTACATCATTCCAAGTGTAAAAATTTTTAACAGAACCTTTAGAATTGCAGATGTAGGCACTATCATAGCAATAAAACATGCAAATACAATGAATGGTCCAAAAGGTATGTATTCACTTGTTTTTCTAATTTTAGTTGCTAATAAAATTATACTAACAATTGCTCCAATTAAAAACGACATAATTGAAATATTAATGATATTTAATGCTCCAAATACCATTCCTAAACCACACATTAATTTTACATCTCCGAATCCCATTGCTTCTTTCCCTGCAATCCATCCACCTATGAGTGTAATTATAAGGAAAATTCCTCCTCCTATAAATAAGCCCAATATTTTATCAACAGCCATGCTTATATTTGAAAAACCAATTAAAAATGTGTACACTAAACCAATTTCAAATAATGTTAAATTAAAACGATTGGGTATAATTTGTAGTTTATAGTCAATTCTAAACATTGAAATTAAAAGAGGTGTAATAATTAAATATGTAATTAATGTTAAATTTCCGATATAAATTTCCATTAATTCCTCTAATATACAGCATTATTAAATAAATAAAAACAGTAATACCTATTGATACCCAACTTGGTTTAAAATTATTTTTATATTCTACCAAAATATCCTTTGAAAATATTTTCTTTTCCTCAATTGCTCTTTTAGTCATCCAATCAGAAAATTGTCCAGCAAAAACTCCTAATATTGCTATAGCTATATAGTACAAAATATGTACATCATTCAAATACATTTTAATTACCCCTCTTCTTTAAATAACATCTAATTATATATTCTTCTAAAGGTCTTTTTATTTTTGTAATAAAAATATCCCTTTCCTCTAATGGCTTTGTCAGGATAGATTTCATATTCATTCGATTTGCACCTAAAATATCTGTAAATATTTGGTCTCCAACCACTCCTATGTAATTTGGTTCTAAATTTAAAATTTTTTGAGCTCTTTTAAATCCACTTTTAAGTGGTTTTTTTGCAAAATAAATAAATGGTATATCCAAATCATTTGCTAAACTTTGTACTTTATCTTTTTTATTTGTATTTGATAAAATACATAACTTAATACCTTCATTTTTTTTGTTTTTAATCCATTCATCTAATCCATTCACTCTAGTTCTATCGTAATATAATAAAGTATTATCTACGTCCAATAATAAACCTTTTATTTGATTTTTATTCAACATTTCATTGCTAATTTCAATTACGTTTTTTACATATAAATCTGGATATAAAACCATGATTTCCTCCACTTCTTTTCATTTATATATTATCAATACAAGCGCCCTTTGTCAAGTAAGTAAGAAAGCAAGATAACTAACCAAAGTTATCTTGCTTATTTGCAAAAGCGATGATTTCCTATAGTCACTGTCATAGGCCTTGACCAAATCCATTTGTTTGTAGCTGTATTAGGATTAAAATAATATATTGCACCATAAGATGGATCCCAACCATTTAAAGCATCTTGCGCAGCTTTTTTTGCAGTTGCATTTGGTGTTAAATTAATTTGGCCATCACTTACAACATCAAACGCACCTGATTGGTATATTACACCTGATATAGTGTTTGGAAAAGACGAATTTTTTACTCTATTTAATACTACTGCTGCAACCGCAACTTGGCCTGTATACGGCTCACCTCTCGCTTCGCCATAAACAAGCTTCGCTAATAAATTTAAATCGCTTGAACTACTGGAACTTCCAGAAGAAGTTGAGGAATAGATTCCCATAGCAGCTAAGGTTTTTGTTCCTGCAATTCCATCTACTGTAAGTCCATTTTTTCTTTGAAAATATTTTACTGCAGATACAGTTTTACTTCCATAAATTCCATCAACATTTCCACTATAGTATCCCCATCTCTTTAACTTTTTTTGTATTTGTGTAACCTCACTACCTCTCGAACCATATTTTGATAGCGCTTCTACTTCATATGGATTACTTAATATATCATAGGTAAAAATTAATGATCCAACTAGTGCAACAATAGCTAGAATTACAATTACATTAGTATGCAACTTCATTTTCTTCAATTTTTTTATCATAATATCATCCATCCTTTTAACCAGATTATTTAATGTTATCTTCTCCCAAAATAGTTTTTTTATTCAAATATTTTTTCTAAATAATTCATATATTTTTTTTATTTTCATATATTTCTATATGTTTTTATAGCAGGAGGGACATTTTGAAAAGGATAGAAAAATTTTTAGTAAATACTGTTATTCTTGTTGTAACTTCTCTTTTTATACGCACAATTAGCATGTTTTTTGATATATATATTGCAAAAAAAATAGGAAGTGAAGCTATTGGTCTTTTTGGATTAATAATGTCTATATATTTTTTTGCTATAACAGTTGCTAATTCAGGAATTGGTCTTGCAGCAACAAGAATTGTTGCTGAAGAGTTGGCAATAAATCGCCAAACTGGTGCAAAAATTGCCATAAAAAAATGCCTTATATATAGTTTGTTTTTTGGAATTTCAGCAGGACTTATATTATGTTTTTTAGCAAATTTTATTTGTGAAACTGTATTGCATAATAAAGTTCAATCAAATATTTTATACGCTATTTCAATTAGTCTTCCTTTTAGTTCCATGTGTAGCTCTTTAAACGGATATTTTATAGGTGTTAAACGCGTATCTAAAAACTCCCTTTATGATATTTTTAACACCTTTTTAAAAATTGGTTTTACATTTATATTATTTGATATCCTAAAATCAAATAATATTAGCACTTCTTGTTTTATCTTAATTATAGCCAATACAAGTGCAGAAATATTATCCTTTATTTATTTATATATATTATATCTCATTGATAAAAAGACTCTTAAAAATACACGTACATCAAATATAGATTATCTACAACGTGTACTAAAAATATCAATTCCAGTTGCCATTACTTCCTATATTCGCTCTGGTCTGTCAACAATAAAACATTTTTTAATACCACTTAGGTTGGAAAAGTATGGCATGTCCTGTGAAAATGCACTTTCCAGTTATGGTTTAATTAATGGAATGGCAATGCCTCTGCTACTTTTCCCAGGACTTATTATAAATTCTATTTCCAGTCTATTAATTCCAGAATTTGCGAGATATAATACCAAGCATGACTTTAAAAGAATAAATGAAGTTATTAATACAATGTTTAGTTTTACTATTGTTTTTTCAAATTTTGTTATAGGTATTTATCTTTGTTTCAACAAAGAACTTGCTTTGTTTACATATCAAAATATACAAATAGCCAATTACTTATTGTTACTCGGTCCTTTATTATTATTTATGTATTTAGATCATGTAACAGATGCTATTTTAAAAGGAATTGATAAACAAGTAGGTGTTATGTATTGCAATATTATTGATTTAATTTTTAGTATATTATTACTATATATCTTATTACCCATATATGGAATAATGGGATATATACTTATTTTATACATGAGTGAGATATTTAATTTTTCCGTTAGCATTTACCAATTGCATAAAGCTACTCATTTTTCCTTTGATTATATAAAACGGACTGCTATTACCAATGATCAGTCTGTTAATTACAATTACCATTATGAATAGTCTTAATTTGGTTAGTAACTCCATTTTAATTTTAGCCTTAAACATTCTAAACTTTACTATTATATTTGTATTGATTCTATTTAGTTTATATCTGCTTTTCCTCAAAAAACAAAAAAAAATACTGTAAAATTTTATTTTTAAATTTTACAGTATTTTTTTATTAATAATTTTCAGCTTTAATTTCAAAATATGACTTTGGATGAGCACATACTGGGCACATTTCTGGTGCTTTTTTTCCAACAACTATATGTCCGCAATTTCTACATTTCCAAATCTTATCTCCATCTTTGCTAAATACCAAGTCTCCCTCAATATTTTCCAATAATTTCTTGTATCTTTCTTCATGTTCTTTTTCAATTTTTCCAACTTGTTCAAACAAATATGCTATATGATCAAATCCTTCTTCCCTTGCTTCCTTTGCCATTCTATCATACATATCTGTCCATTCAAAATTTTCTCCTCCTGCTGCAGCCTTTAAATTTTCTGTTGTATCTTTAATTTCTCCACCTTGCAATAATTTAAACCAAATCTTTGCATGTTCTTTTTCATTATCTGCTGTTTCCTGAAATATTGCAGCAATTTGCTCATATCCATCTTTTTTCGCCTTACTTGCAAAATATGTATATTTATTTCTAGCTTGTGACTCTCCAGCAAAAGCTTCCATTAAATTTTTTTCTGTTTTACTCCCTTTTAATTCCATTTATTAATCCTCCTTGTATAAATTTCAATCACATATTATATCACTATTTTTTATTTGTCAATGAATTTTATAACATTCTTTTCCTTATTTTTTCAAGCGCAATTTTTCTAGCACTAATATTATTTTTTTCTTCAATCGACATTTCTGCCATTGTCTTACCATTTTTAAGTTCAAATATTTCGTCAAAACCAAATCCATTATTCCCTCTAACTTCATTTGCAACAAAACCTTCTATTACTCCTATTTCGCAAATAGTATTTTCGCCGTTAGATAAAGCAATTGCTGTTGTAAATTTTATCTTTCTTTTTTCTCTTGGGAAATCTTTTAGCATTTCAATTAATTTTAAATTTCTATCTCTATCAGTACCCTCCAACCATCTTTTAGAAAATACTCCAGGAAATCCATCTAGGGCTTCAATTTCTATTCCTGAATCATCTGCAATACATTTCTTTCCTTTCAATAGTTTTGCTATTGTCTCTGCTTTTTTTATTGCATTTCCTTCAAATGTATCTTGATTTTCCTCAACATCAATATTAATACCAACTTCTTTTATTGGTATAATTCTATAATCCTTTAATATTTCCTGTGCTTCTCTTATTTTTCCACTATTTCCAGTTGCAATTATTATTTCTTCCATAAACACTCCTTTTAAAACAAAAAAGATAATTTGATAAAAACCAAACTATCTTCTTTACTATGGCTCCTCAAACTGGGCTCGAACCAGTGACCCTTCGGTTAACAGCCGAATGCTCTACCAACTGAGCTATTGAGGAATATAAACCTGGCAACAACCTATTTTACCAGCAGGGCAACCCACAAGTATCGTCGGCACTTAGGAGCTTAACTTCTGTGTT
>CAKOTZ010000003.1 GCA_934120395.1 uncultured Clostridia bacterium | reverse complement strand
TTATATATAGAAAGCTATAATTAAAAGACAGCATTAAGCTGCCTTTATTCTTATCTCTTATTATCACGACAAATTACCAGTTATCTTTCACTTTTTATCTTTTAAACGATAGTTAACTCTTGTACTATTTCAATTTTTTTATATCTTCGCCCATTATTTCTAAATAATCTTTTTCCGCTTGTGTTAAATGATTTTTCATATATTTATCATATTCTTTATGGGCTTTTTCTAATGCTTCTTCATGAGATATTCTTCCTGCTCCTTCTAATATATCTTTATGAGTCATAGTTAAAAATCCATCTAGTTCTTTTACCCATTCTTTCATCGTCATTGCATGCATATTTAAAGCATTAATCTCTGCAACATCTAAATATGCTGACACCATTCTATTTAATAAATCTAATTCTTTTTCACTTAAATAATTTTTAGCAATTTCTGTCTCTGCTCTAGTAGGCATATTTCCCTTAAAATTTGTTAATCCAATATTTTCTTTTTCACTATCTACTCTATTAAATATTACTTCTGCTGCCGTATTGCCATGAACAGCATAGTGCATTTTGTTTTGAACCGTTTTAAAAAATTCTCTTGTTTGTTCATTTTTTGCATCGTAGTCTACACTAGTTGCATAAATATCTAATATTTTTCTCCAAAATACTTTTTCAGATGAACGAATATCTCTAATTTTTTCTAATACTTCTTCAAAATATGTTCCTCCACCATTATTTTTGAATCTTTTAATATTAAGGTTATACCCTCTTATTAGATATTCTTTTATCAATTTATTTGCCCATATTCTAAATTGTGTACCTCGAACTGATCTTACTCTATATCCAACAGATATAATTAAATCCAAATTATAAAATTTTGTTTTATATTTTTTTCCATCTTTAGCAGTTGTCAAGCATTCCTTGACAACTGAATTTTCTTCTAATTCTTTTTCTTCAAAAATATTTTTTATATGTAAACTTATATTTTGTTTCGTAGTATCAAATAATTCAGCCATTGAATTTTGAGTAAGCCATACATTTTCGTCTTCTAATCTTACTTCAATATCAACTTGTCCATCATCAGTTGTATAAATTATAAAATTATTTTGTTCATTTAATTTATTATCCATTAATCAAATTTCCTTTCAAAGTTTAATTTTTATCTGATTACCTTTTAAATATCAATTGTAATTTTACGTAAAACATTTGTTTTTGTCAATAGTTAAAAATAAATTCCAAAATTTTTTTAAACTCTGAAATTTAAGTATTTATATCAAATTCAAATTGTTTTATTCCGCATACTGTCTACTTTGAAATCTTCCTTCTGGTATATCATGCAATAAAATTGCCAGTGCAAGTGCATAGCCTAATTTTAATGATGCCTCAAATCCTGATCCAATAGCCAAACCTTCTGGAAAATTATGAATTGCTAATCCAATACCAACAATTATTCCTGTTTTTAGTAATGAATTCTTTTTTATTTTATGTTTTTTTTCATACAATTTTTTTACGCAACTATCACATATAATCATACAGAAAACTCCTACACCAACTCCGCAACAAAACAGTTGATAAGCATGATATTCCTAATGCTTCAGGTATTAATTCAAAACATATAATTGCAAGCATTAGACCTGCCGCGAATTGTAAAATAAAACTTAAAAATCGTGACGAGTTTGTTTTAAGTGTAACACCTATTATCCCTCCTATTGTTGTTCCAAAAGTTCCAAAAAATAAGCCCAGTAATGTTGTGTTTATTATATTTTCTATATTCAAATTTAAAATCTCCCCTTGAATAAAATTAACTTGATTAATTTTATTCAAGGGGAGATTTTTTTATAACTACTCTTCACCTTTTAACTTTTCAGCTCTGTCATTTGCAATTAAATTATTAATCATTTCATCTAAATTTCCATTTAAGAAATCTTCTACCTGAAATATGCTAAAACCAATTCTATGGTCAGTAATTCTTCCTTGAGGATAGTTGTATGTTCTTATTTTTTCACTTCTATCTCCTGTTCCAACCTGACTTTTTCTTTCTTTAGCTAACTCCTCATCCTGCTTTTGTTGTTCAATTTCATATAATCTTGTTCTAAGCATTCTCATTGCATATTCCCTGTTTTGTACTTGTGAACGTTCTGTTTGACATTCAGCAACTATTCCTGTTGGTTCATGGATTAAGCGCACAGCAGACGAAGTTTTATTAACATGCTGTCCACCTGCTCCTGATGCACGATACACTTCCATTTTAATATCTGATGGATTTAATTCGACCTCAACTTCACCTACTTCTGGTAATACAGCTACTGTTGCAGTAGATGTATGAATTCTCCCACTTGATTCTGTGTCTGGTACTCTTTGTACACGATGCACTCCACTTTCAAATTTTAATCTACTATATGCACCTTTTCCTGTAATCATAAATGTAATTTCTTTGTATCCACCCAATCCAGTTTCATTTTCATTTAGTATTTCAACTTTCCAGTGTTTTCTTTCAGCATACATAGAATACATTCTAAATAATGTCCCTGCAAATAATGCTGCTTCTTCTCCTCCAGCTCCAGCACGAATTTCACAAATAATATTTTTATCATCATTTGGATCTTTAGGAATTAGCAATACTTTTAATTCCTCTTCTATTTTAGGTAACTTTTCCTTTGCTTCTAACATATCAGCTTCAGCAAGCTCTTTCAATTCTTTGTCATCAAGCATTTGCTTAGATTCTTCTATTATTTCTAATTGTTTTTTATATTCTCTGTACTTTTCTACAACATCCGCTATTTCAGCATGTTCTTTCATTAATTTCTGCCATTCTGATGTCCTTGCAATTACCTCTGGGTCACTAATCATTTTTGTTAATTCCTCATATCTTTTTTCAACGCCCTCTAATTTATCAAACATACGCCTCTCCCTTTTTTACTATTTTGATTTTTATTATACTACAACTTGCCTGTTAATTGCAATAACATTATTGACTTTTACATCTAATTATGTTAATATGTAAATTATGTTAATATATTTGTTTTTAAAGCAACAGGAGGGATATCACTATGAAAAAAAAAGAATCTGAAGCAAAAAAACGTTTCTTTTTAACTACTTGTGCTGATACTTTGGCTTTTTCACAGTATTTGATGAAAAATTCTAAGGTTGAACCCCAGTACTATAGCAAGCTCTATAATCTCAAGCAACAAGCTTCTGAGCTTAATAGTAGGCTTCTTGCTCCAAAGTTAAAAACGTTTGTTAAAGGCCTCGGTTTTAAACAACAACCTGCTAAAAATTATGTAAAAGTATCATTGTCTCTTATTATTGCTTGTCCTTCTTTAACCCTATCTAGTGCAAAATTTTTTTCAGCATTATCTAAACGGTTTCAGCATGTTAGCAAGCAAGAGTTAATCAATACTATTGGTAAGGAATTTCAATCCAACAATAATATAGTTACTCCTATAACAATGATTGATGAAAATTATGAACCAAAGAGTATTCATAAGGCATTATGTATATTGTTTTCTGATTTTTTGGATACTTATACTTATTGTAATTAATTTGTAATTATTTGCTTTAAAGGCTCTCTTTTATTTAAGAGAGCCTTTTTTCTTATATTTCAATTAGATTAACCTGATTTCCATTTTCCTTAATAATTTCAATTAAATTTTCCACCTTTAGCCACACAGTTGCAGTATTTTCATTTGGATGTATTCCAATAAGATGTTCATCATTCATAAAATCTTTATCTATAAAGAACTTTACTTTTAATTCATGGTCATTTAATAAGCCAAATGGGGATACAGACCCCGGCATTAATTGCAATATATCTGCCAATTCTTCTGCTGAAGCAAAGCTTAACGAACTTGTGCCATTTTCAGCTCTAAATTTCTTTAAATCAACTCTTTTATTACCTTTAACAGTTATTAGATAGTAATTTTCTTTCTTTTTGTCTCTTACAAAAATATTCTTGGCATCGGCCTCTGGATGTGGTATGTCTATTTCATTTATTTCATTCATGCTAAAAACAGCTCTATGCTCAGTTATTTCATAGCCTATATGCTTTTCTTTTAAATATTCATATATTTGTTTCTTATTCATTTTATTTTCTCCTTAATTTACATATCTAAACTTTAATTTATACACAGTTAAAACTTACTAAACAGCATCCTGCAACAATTATAAATTAATAATAATTATATCATTTTTCAAAAAATCATAATTTCGAAAAATAGCAACTAATCTTAAATAATTTCATATAATTTTAATCACAAGTCCACATTTAATAAAATCCGTGAAAGCATTGACATATAGGCATTTTAAAGATTATCCAAGAATAGTTGTTGGTGCCTAATAGTATTTATTGATAAAAAGCAAAAATCGCTGAAATTTTAGAATTTCAACGATTTCATTGGTCGGGGTGACACGACTTGAACGTGCTACCTCATGGTCCCAAACCACGCACTCTACCAGGTGAGCTACACCCCGAATTATGATGTTTGCATCAACATTTAATACTATAACATATTTTTATTTTAATTGCAAGAGGTTTTTCATTTTTTCTCTTTATTTTTTTTAAATTTTATTATATAATAGAACAAATTTCAAGAAAAACAAAGTGAAGGGAGTAATACTTATGTCTTATGACTTTAAAAGTATAGAAAAAAAGTGGCAAAAAAAATGGGAACAAGAAGGCACATTTAATGCCAAAAGCGATTATAGCATGAAAAAATGGTATGGTTTAATAGAATTTCCATATCCATCAGGTCAAGGTTTACACGTTGGACATCCCCGCAGTTATACTGCAATAGATATAATTGCAAGAAAAAGAAGATTGCAAGGATACAACGTTTTATACCCAATTGGTTTTGATGCATTTGGTTTACCTGCAGAAAATTATGCAATTAAAACAAATGTACATCCTAAAATTACAACAGCAAAAAACATTGCTCATTTTAAAGAACAATTAAAATCATTAGGTTTTTCCTTCGATTGGTCAAGAGTAGTAGACACAACAGACCCAAATTACTATAAATGGACACAATGGATTTTTATCCAATTATTTAAAAAAGGATTAGCATATAAAACCACAATGCCTATTAATTTTTGTACAAGCTGTAAAGTTGGACTTGCAAATGAGGAAGTTGTAAACGGCGTTTGTGAAAGATGTGGAAGTCCTGTAATTCAAAAGGAAAAATCTGAATGGATGTTAAAAATTACAGAATATGCCCAAAGATTAATTGATGACCTAGATGATGTTGACTTTTTAGATAAAATCAAAACTCAACAACGCAATTGGATAGGCAGGTCAGAAGGTGCTGAAGTTAATTTTAAAATATCTAATTCAAATGAAGAGCTTACAGTTTATACAACAAGACCAGATACATTGTTTGGTGCAACATATATGGTTATTGCTCCTGAACATCTTTTAATAAAAAAATTAGAAGATAGGATTTCTAATTTAAGCGAAATAGATGAATATAAGAAAAAAGCAGCTTTAAAATCTGACTTTGAACGTTCAGAAATCAATAAGGATAAAACAGGAGTTGAAGTTAAAGGAATTAAAGCTATAAACCCATTAACAAACAAAGAAATTCCAATTTGGATTTCAGATTATGTTTTATCTAGCTATGGAACAGGTGCAATTATGGCTGTTCCAGCACATGATACAAGAGACTTTGAATTTGCTACAAAATTTAATTTACCAATTATTCAGGTTGTAAAATCTAATGACAATATAGAAGTTGATTTAAGTAAAGAAGCATTTACAGATGTTGCAAGTGGTATTCTTATTAATTCTGGTTTCCTAAATGGTCTTTCTGTTGAAGAAGCTAAAAATAAGGTTTTAGAATATCTAGAAGAAAACAAAATTGGCTCTAAAAAAGTAAACTATAAACTTCGTGATTGGGTATTTTCTCGTCAAAGATATTGGGGTGAACCAATACCAATGGTTTATTGTGATTGTTGTGGCTGGCAACCTATAGACGAAAAAGATTTACCACTTACACTTCCAGAAATAGATGACTTTAAGCCTGGTGAAAATGGCGAATCTCCTCTTGCAAAGCTTGACTCTTGGATAAATACAACCTGTCCAAAATGCGGTAAACCAGCTAAACGTGAAACAGATACAATGCCTCAATGGGCTGGTTCTTCTTGGTATTTTTTAAGATATATGGACCCTCATAATAATAACGAATTAGCATCAAAAGAAGCTCTAAATTATTGGGGACAGGTTGACTGGTATAACGGAGGAATGGAACATACAACTCTTCACTTACTATATTCAAGATTTTGGCAAAAATTCTTGTATGATATTGGTGTTGTACCTTATAAAGAACCTTACGCCAAAAGAACATCACATGGAATGATTTTGGGAACAAATGGCGAAAAAATGTCAAAATCAAAGGGTAATGTTATTAATCCTGACGATATTGTAAATGAGTTTGGTGCAGATACTTTTAGGGTATATGAAATGTTTATGGGACCATTTGACCAAACTGCTGCTTGGTCTATGGATAGTATTCGTGGATGTGGTAAATTCTTAGATAGAGTTTGGAACATGCAAGAATTCCTTATTGATGGAGACTCTTATACTCCTGAAACCGAAAAAATGATGCATAAAGCTATTAAAAAGGTTTCTAAAGATATTGAAGAAATGAAATTTAATACTTGTGTTTCTACTTTTATGACTATGGTAAATGAATTCTATAGACTAAAGAGAATTAACAAGGCTGAATTTAAAACATTCTTAACTTTATTAAATCCTTTTGCTCCTCACATTTCTGAAGAGCTAAATAGATTAATAGGCTTTACAGAGGATGTTTCAACATATACTTGGCCAGAATTTGATGAAGCTAAAACTATTGATGATGAAATTAAGCTACCTATTCAAATAAATGGTAAATTAAAGGCTTCAATCTTTATTGCTTTAGATGAAACTGAAGAAAAGGTAAAGGAAGCTGTTCACCAAAATGAAGTAGTACAAGCAAATTTGAATGGAAAGAATGTTGTAAAAGAAATTTACGTTAAGAATAAAATATATAACATAGTTGTAAAATAAGTGTTTAAAAAGCAAGGAATTAAATATTTCCTTGCTTTTTCCATGCATTTACAACATTATTCATTAACATTGCAACAGTCATTGGTCCAACTCCACCTGGCACGGGAGTAATATATGAGCATTTATTTGCTACATTTTCAAAATCTACATCTCCAACGATTTTTCCCTCTTTATTAATATTCGTTCCTACATCAATAATAACTGCTCTATCTTTTACCATATCTTCTGTAATTAGTTTTTCATTTCCTGTTGCTACTACTAATATATCTGCAGTTTTTGTATATTCTGCTAAATTGATAGTCTTTGTGTGGCAAATCGTTACTGTAGCATTTTTATCTAATAAACATTTCATTACTGGTTTTCCTACAATATTACTTCTGCCAACTATTACAGCATGTTTTCCTTTAATAGGAATGCTATAATATTCTAACAATTTAATAATTCCACTAGCTGTACACGGCACAAAGCTCTCTCTTCCTAGCATTAGATTTCCCACGTTTACTGGATTGAATCCGTCTACATCCTTTTCTGGTGCAATGCTAAAAAAAGCTTCTTCTATATTTAAATGTGCTGGTATAGGACTTTGTAATAGAATTGCATTTACATTTTTATCTAAATTCAAATTATGTATTATACCGCAACAGCGTTTCTTGTGTTACATTTTCTGGCAAATTAATATTTTCATAGGAAATTCCAAGTTCATTGCAAGCTATATTCTTATTTCTTAAATAAAGTTCAAATTTTTTACTATCTCCAATACTAATAGCTACAAGCTTTGGTTTACCCAATTTCTGATTATTTTCTTCTATTTCTTTCTTTAATTTTTCACGTATTATCTTTGCAAGCATTCTTCCGTCTAAAATTTGCATTTATTACTCCTCTTTATGTACAAAAAAACGGCCAAAGGTCGTTTTTTTGCATTATATTTACATATTAATATTTCATTTTGCTGTATCTATTATATGCTACTCCACCAATTACAGCAATTACAATTATTGCAGGGATTATTGTTGCTGCACCTGCTTTTGGTAATGTTCCTGTTGCTTTATCTGATGTAGTTGTTGTACCATTTGAATTGTTTGAATTATTTGTTGTTCCTGTTGTTCCATTATTATTTGATCCACCATTAATTGTTATTCCAGTATTGTTGTTTTTTCCATTATCTGTGCCATTATTGTTGTTACCATTGTTATTGTTGTTATCATTTTTATTGTCGTTTTTATTATCATTACCATTGTTATTATTGTTTCCGTTATTATTATTGTTATTGTTGTCATCCTTGTTGTTATCATCTTTATTTCCTGGATCTGGTGTTGGAGTTGGTGTTGGATCAGGAGTAGTTGTTGCTGTTATTTTAATATCTGATGTACTTGCATCTGCAACTGTAATTGTATTATCAGTCTCCACCTGAATATTTCCTAACGAAATTTTTGTACTACCTGCAGTCACTGATGATTTTACCTTAAATTTAATAGTTAATATATCCTTGTCAGCCTTAGTTTCATTTCCTTGTATAGTAATTTTTTTATTTGCACTATTTACATTTGCCGTCCAATTATTCATTCCTTTACAATCATCATTCGTAACTGTTTCAAATATGTTAGTATCATAATTTATCGTTCCTACAACTGCTAATATTCCTGTTCCACCCGTTTTTACATCTTTCAATTTTACTGTTACATCTACTGTATCACCAGCTTTTAATTCTTTTGTACTTACATTTAATTCAAGTTTGCAACTATCTCCATCAGCAGCATAAATAAAACTTACACTCATCATTATAGTCATAACCATAACTGCAAATGCAATTATCTTCTTTTTCATATTTACCTCCTATAAACTTATTTCTTCAATAATATTTAAAATAATATATATCATATCTACACTGTCAATTTCTCCGCTTTCATCTATATCGGCTGATAACAGACTTGTCTCCTCCAAATTTAGCTTTCCTATTAGGTATCTTTTTAACATTCCTAAATCATGAATATCAACTTGTCCATCTCCACTTATATCTCCCATTACACTTAATTTTATTGTTTGTCCATCTTGTCCATTCATTCCCATTTTCATTCCAGTTTTAATATAGTCTGTAGATTTAACTTCATTATTCGACATATCATAAATTTTCATTAAATTTATAATACTTGTATTACCTGCATAAAATTTATTTAGGAATTCTGCAACTGTTGTTTTCGTGTGAATGTTAGAAACAGTACCTTTTTTACCGTCATATTTGTAATCCTTGGTTATTATTTCAATATTATCCTTCGTATTGTCATCGATTATATCATTACTAATTTTAGTTGTAAATGCTTTTATGCAGAAATTTACATTTTTCAGTTCTTTAGTCGTATTTAAATCTGTCCATCTATCTAAACTTGTCCCGTAATAGGATTCTCCTGCATTGCTTGTTGCATTTGCCCAATATTTCAGTTCTTTTGGCGATTCCACCGCTATATGAACTGTTGAATCACTAGTATATTTTATTGCCACTGCAAACTTATCTCCACTTATCTCGATTGGCTTATCTAGCTTTATTGTAGTATATCCTGGTTTAATCGAAACCATACTACTTACTTTTTTTAATTTTTCACTGCTAAGTTCTCCATCTTCTGGATTAATATATATTTCGCATTGTTCGTCATCTAAGCTTGCTACGCTAATTTCTGTTATTTGTTCTTTTTCATTACTACTTCTTTTAAATACGTTTGCACCATACAAAGTAGCATCATAACCACGACGAATTGATGTACTTGGTCCTAACGGGTCATACTGATATATATTATCATAATCAACATCTCCAACTTTTGTAATTCCAACTGCTTCGTTTTCGACATTACAATCCTCATATGAAATATAAAAACAACCATCTTTGAATTTACCACCTGTTCCATATGAGTTTAACACTAAATATGCTCCTGGATTATTTGGTCTATGTTCTGCATTAAAATTAGTAACAGGATAATTATCATCCCATCCAATTATTGTAACTTGATGATTAAGTTCTACAGACGGATTATCGCAATAATATGCTGGTTCTGTCAAATTATAATTATAATATTGATCATACGTACTACCAGCTACTACCATTGTAGTCAATCCTCCATATTTCATAATATGTTCCTTCATTTTATTTCTATTTAAAGTTACTTCCTTTTGTGTGTATGAAAATGCGCTATTTACACTTCCAGATTTATATTCTATAGTCCCGTTTGATTTTTTTACTTTTAAAATTTTTTTAAAAGTTACATACTCTTCAATTTTTTTCGTAGCTTTTTTTCCTGCTATTTCAGATAGATTAATTTTACTTGTATTCTCTGAAAATGGCATTTCATTTTCTAATACAGGACCACTTCCTCTTGTCATATATGAAAGACCAACTATAGGATTTGCTCCATCATTTACTTCTCTATTATATCCTAATGGATTAATTCCATCAGCAAAGGTTTTAGATGTTGAATATTCCATATGTCTTTCCGAAAAATCATAGTATTGCTTTTTGGTTATTGCTAAATTTGATTCTAGCACACTTAACAATGAAAAGGTCCAACATGCCTTCGTTGTTTTTTGATTTTTTACTCTAACTGTTATGTCATTTCTTAAATCATAACTTGATGCAGTCATTAGTCTTTTGTCAGATAGGATAGAACTTTCTAACTGCAATCTATCATCTTGTGTTTCAATTGGAATTTCATTCTTTGTTATTTCTTCTATTTCTGTAGCATAAACCTTATTACAAATAAATAAACAAGTAATTAGTAAGATAGCAAGTAAACCATGTTTCGTTATTTTTTGCATTGTTGAAACTCCTTACTTTTTTACTAGTAAGTTCACTATGCAAGTAATTTGCATAGTGAACTATTTTTTATAAAACTTTTAATTCAATAATATGTAATATTATTTCTATTATATCTAAACTATCTACTGTACCATCCGCATTAACATCTGCAGCCTTTAAATACGCACCTTCTAATGTAATTTTTTCAATTAAATATCTTTTAATCAATCCAAGGTCATGAATGTTTATTACTCCTTCACCACTTAGATCCCCTCTTACAATTACAGTATATGAATCTGTTCCATTAACCTTAACAACACATCCAGTACCTACTACAGCATTGTCATCTATAGCATTTCCATTCTTGTCTTCAACTGTTACAGTAGCATCTGTACTAAGATTACTTTTTAAAGTTGCAACGTTTGTTCCTGATAATACACCTGTTATTTCATCATCACCAATTTTGTATTTATCTGATGTTATATTTTTTACACTAATTATAATTTCATTTCCATTGTTTGATATATTTCTTCCCCTATTTGTATCATCTACTACACCCATATGTGCATTTTTAATTTTAATAGTAGTTTTTCCTAAAGTTGCATCTGTTTTAACTTTAAATGTAATCTTTGCAACCTCTATATCTGACTTTATACCTTTACTCATAGTATTTGCCAATATTTTATTATTAGAACTTTCGCCATAATTTATGCTAAATCCATTACTTCCAACAATGCTATCACTACTTACAGTTTCCAAAATATTATTATCGTATTCTAATATTCCGTCAAATGTCATAATTGAATCATTTGAACCAATATTTACATGATTTAATTCTACACCTACAGTAAATTGTGAACCAGCCGTTACTGTTTCCTTATCTGACTTTAAATCTACTGTGTATCCTTCAGCATGTACTGGCAATGCTAACATTAGTATGAAACCAATAACTGCTAAAAAACTAACTCCAATTTTTTTCATGTATATTCCTCCCTTATACTAATTTTAATTGTAATGTTATTATATCTGCAGCTGTAATCTCGCCATCTCCATCATAATCTATTGCTGGGAAATATCTTTTGTCAATTTCAGTTTTTCCAATAAAGTAATTAATTGCAACAGCTACATCATTTGAGTTCATTTCTCCATCTCCATCAATATCTCCTGTTACAAGAAGCAAGTATTCTTCTGTTACAGTTTTTTTAGTTGGAGTACTTTCTTCTTGATTTTCTTCAGTAACTTCTATTTCTTTAGATAATTCTAATTTCATTCCTGTTCCAACATATCTATCGTTTGAAACTTCTGTTCCTTCTTTATCAACAATTTTAGCAGTTGTTTTTTCATCTACAAGAATATTTTTCAAGAAATTTTCTACTGTTGTTGGAGCAGTTATTCCATATATAGTTTTTCCATCTTCTCCATCACTAATTAAATAGTTAGAACTTGATAATGTTATATCAGAATTTTGCTCTTCTACTGTTACTTCACATGTTGCTGTAAATCCACCATCTTCTGTTTGTGCAGTAATTTTTGCACTTCCAGCTTTTAATGAAACTACTACTCCATCAGTAACAACGGCTACTTCTTCATTATCTGATGTCCAAATTATATTTTTATTTGTTGCTTCTACTGGTTCTATATTTGCTTTTAATTCTACTGCTCTACTTGTTTTCATTGTTAATGTTTCTTTATCTAAACTAATTCCTGTTACAGCAACTTTTGTTGGTACTGTTACCATACATGTTTTTTCAAAGTTTCCATCTTTTGTTTTTACTGTAATCATTGATGTACCACCACTAATTGCTTTTATTAAACCATATTGGTCAACTGTAACAACTTCTGGATTACTACTTGTCCATGTTACTTCTTTATTTGTTGCATTGTAAGGTTGTACTTCTGCGACTAAGTTTAAAGTACTGTCTTTTTCTAAGTCAAGCCCTGTTTTATTGATTGTAATTCCTGTTACTCTTACTGTTGGCTCAGATACGCTTACTTTACATTCTGCTGTATGTGCACCATCTTCTGTTTTTACAGTAACAACTGCATTTCCAGCTCCAATTGCAACTATTTTTCCACTATTATTTACCATAGCCACATCTTCATTACTACTTGACCATGTTGCATTTTTGTTTGTACTGTTTGTTGGCTTAACTGTAGCTGTAAGTGTTGTTGATTCACCTTTTTCCATTGATACACTACTTTTATCTAAGGTTACTCCTTCTACTGGTACTGTTGCATCT
This sequence comes from uncultured Clostridia bacterium, assembly GCA_934120395.1. Taxonomy (GTDB): domain Bacteria; phylum Bacillota; class Clostridia; order TANB77; family CAG-508; genus CAKOTZ01. The sequence continues at coordinate 147,244 of CAKOTZ010000003.1, read as the reverse complement.
TCAGTTACTATTACTTCACATGTTGCTGTTTCTCCACCATTTACTGTAGTTACAGTAATTGTTGTTTTTCCAGCACTTAATGCTGTTACTCTACCATTTGCATTTACTGTTGCTACTGATTTATTACTGCTTGTCCATACTACCGTTTTGTTTGTTGCATCTTCTGGTAATACTGTAGCTTCTAATGTTTCTCTATTTCCTTTTTTAATTATTGTTTGTTTTTTATTTAATTTTACACCAGTTACATCAACTAATAATGACTCTGGAATTACTATATTACATGTTGCTGTATGTGTTCCATAAGCATCTTTAATTAATGCTGTAATAATAGCTCTACCTTGTTTTAATCCAATTAATACACCATCATCTGTTACACGGCAAACATTAGTATTACTACTTGACCATTGTACTTCTTTTGTTGTTGCATCATCTGGACTTACTATAGGAGCTAATATGTGTGTTTCGTTTGCAAGTATTGTTACTTCTTTTTGATTTAATACGATGTTTTCAACTGGTACATCTACCTTTACTTTACATTCTGCAAATACTGTTGCATTTGAAGATCTTGCATAAATTGTTGCTTCTCCACCTGCAACTGCTGTTACTTTTCCATCTTTATCAACTGTTGCTACATTTTTATTACTACTTGTCCAATATACTTTTGAATCTACAACATTGTCTGGAGATACTGTAGCAACTAATGTTTCTTCATCTCCTTTGATAATTGTTAATTCATTTTTGTTTATTTCAACTTTTTCAACTGGTGGAACATAATTTTGGTTATCTTTTACAAAGGCTTTGATACATAAATTCATATTTCTTGTTTTTGAATTTTCATATAAATCAGTCCACTCTTTCATATCATCACTCATATAGCTTTGTCCTGGTGTAGAAGTTGCACTTTGAAAATATTGAATATCTCTTGTTTTTATAACTCCTGTATTATCATCTGATTGAGCAATATATTCCTCATAAGGTGATTCAACCCCCATCTTAGCTATAGATGCCTGATAGTCATCATTATTTATGTTTGAATCTGCTATGTATTTTACTACTACTGCAAATTTATCCCCTGTTAGCATTATATTTTGATCTGTTAGCTTAATAGTGTGATATCCTGCAGTTAATTTGTCTGTTGTTGCAACTTTTATTAATTTATCTTCTGTTAAATCTCCATCTTTTGGATTTACATATACTTCATATTTTAATTCCATAGGGCTTGCAACACTTACTTCGTTTAATTTTTGTGCTACTGTTGTATTTCTTTTAAACACATTAGCTCCATAAGTTGTTGGTTCACCGTTTGTTCCTTTTATTCCTGCTGACATTCCTAATGGATCATGTTGATATATAGTACTATAACTTGTTGTATCAATATTTAATTGTCCAATTCCATATACATTTGATTCTACAAAATAGTCATCATAAGAGATGTAATATACGTTTGTGTTTGTTGTTTGAAGGTTATTGTATTGATATTTTATGTAATTACCTCCCCATCCATAATTATGTTCAACTATATTTGCATACCATGTGCGATAAAAATAATCAGAATCAACTGCTATATATGCTCCTCTTTTAGGTGCTCCTGTATATGTGTTTGTATAATCATCATCCCATCCTATAATAACTACTTCATGATTTGGTGTTGCATCTTTTTCAGTACAATAGTATGATAATCCACCTGGTACAGCAGTATAGTTTGTATAGCCATCCACACCTATAGTGTGCCACTTACCACTATAAGATTCTTGTTTAGTAGTTGCTCCTTGTTTTGCTGAAATATAATTATATTGGAAATATTGGTCTGCACGATATATTCTAGATATAACTGCACCATATTTCAAAATATGTTCTTTTATTGCATCTCTATTTTGCTCAACTTGACCACCTGTATAGAATGAATAATTTCTATCCCATGCATAAGTAATGTTGTTTTCTCTATATTTATAAATAGATGTAAATTTGGTATAATCAGTTATTCTTTTCAATGTTTTTTTATCTTGTATTGCAGATAAACTAACTTGATTTAAACTATCTTGCCAAGCCATATCCCCTTCTGCAATTGGACCTTTTCCACTTGTATAATATCCAAGTGCTACTTGTGAATTTCCTCCACCACCTAGATTACGTGCATATGCATCTGGTGTTCCCTCTGTCGTAGAATTTGCTGCAGTTGCATAATCCATATGTCTTTCTGAATAGTCATCGCTATATATTCCCTGAAATTCTAATAAACGTGTTGCGGAAATTGCCCAACCTTCATTTGTGCTTCCTACTGTTTTGTTTGGAATATATCTGTAGATTCTTCCATCATAGCTACTTGATGCTCTTAATGTTTTATCTGCTAATAGTGAATTTACTGTTTGCAATTCATTTGAATTTGCAGTGCTTCTTGCTATACTTGTATCAGCTGCAAAGCTTTGTCCTGTTACTAACATTCCAAGTACTAATCCACCTAATAATAACTTTTTCTGTCCGCTTCTTCTTTTTTCTGTCATGTTATTTTGCTCCTTTCTTTTTTTTAATAAAATAAATAATTATTCCCGCTACTATTGCAACTGCAACTACTACAATTACAATAATCATTATGTTATCTTTTTGTATTTTAATTGTAAGTGAGGCATCGTCTGCTTTCATTGCTGTCACTCCCATAGAGCTTTCAGCCCCTTTAATACTTATATTTGCCTCTTTTTCGCTAATTTCTGTTTTTGCTGTTAGTTTAAGTTCTATTATGTCTTTCTCTTCTTCAGTAAAACTATGATTTTCAACTATTATTTTTCCGTTATCTTCGTTGTACATCATACCTGACCAACTATTTAATGTTGTAATGTCTTCCTCTTTTAATGGCTCAAATACATTCTTATCGTAAACAATTGTTGCTAAAAACACATTAATGCCATTTGTTATGCTTCCTACATTGTCTAAGCTTACCTTTACTGTAAGTTGTTCTCCCGCCTTTATTTTATTTTTGTCTCCAATTAGTTTCATACTAAAATCTGATGCTTGTACACTGTTTATGCTAGCTATTAAAACCATAATTATCATCAAGATAAAACATGCTATTTTTTTGTATTTCGCTTTCATTTCTCACCTCACTGTTTTTTATTAACCTTTTTCTACTCAAAATTATAAAGATTTTGCAAGAAAAATCAACTGATATTTTTTCCACATTTAGTACTTATTTCAAGCATGTAACTTACGGAAATTGCAGGTTTTGACTTTTTAATACTGATTATTACATTTCATTATCATTTTTATTATTAAATTACATTTTATGCTACATTTTTCTACGGAGACGTGGCATTGAGCAACAAAAAACGAACATAAAAGTTTAAACTTCTATGTTCGTTTTTGTTAATTTTTCTGAAATTCTCAATTTTTATTTTATATTATTTTTATTATACTCTTGCTCTTTTTTGTTTAATCCTACTAATATTCCTAGCTTATTCAAAATTCTTCTAATAAATGAAAACTCTTTCTTTTGTGTATCTACTAAATCCTGTCTAGCTGATTTCCAGTTGTTTTCTTGAATTTCTCCATAGTTTTCTATATATTCTTTCTTTATTTCAATTTCGTTCATCATATTAATGTAAAAATCATTATATTCTTGGTAATCGGCTGTATATCCGATAATATTTTTAAATCCATATAGCTTTTCTTTAAAGTTTTGCAAGTCTTCTAGTTTTCTAACCTGTTCAAAGTCATATTTAAAACAATTTTCCATTATATAGTTTTGCGTTTTCATAAAAATATTAGCTATTTTTACTTTACATTCTTCTGAGAATTGATTTATCTTTTTTGCTTTTCTCTCACTATCCGTATATTGCAACATAACAGCTTCAGTATTTAAAAGATTTTCTAAATCTAAAATTGTAGCTATATTCTTTTCTACATATTTGTATGCTCTTACACCATATTTCCCACAAAATGTATTTTTAAATACATCATCACTGTATAAGGTGCTGTGATATAATGCATATGTTCCTGTAAAATATGCCATTTCACTTAGCAATACGCATTCTAAAGGATAATAATTTGGACTCTTTGTTGCTAAAAATATATCATAATATTTTACTTTATCTTCTTCTGCTCCAATTGCTTCTGACGTCATTAATTGAACCGCTGCTTCATTAATGGCTATGCTTTTTTCACCATCATTTTTTAAATCACACAAACCTAGGCGTACCAAGCTATCCTTTTCATCTTTTATTTCTTGTAAATAGTGTATACATTCGTGAATTGCAAATTCTTCTAATTGATTTTCTTCTAATTCTTCATTGAAATATATTGCCTGATTTCTTGAAAAGTATTTCGCTCCTGATAAGTCCTGTGGCATTTTTGCATAATACATTTTTAGACGAGATATTGATATGAATAGGTCACTTTCATCTAAATTATGTTCAGAGAAACTATTGCTTAATTTTTTTGCAATGCTACTTGCTATTTTATTTATGCTAAGTGTATCAATTGGTCTTATATCTTCAATTCCTTCTTTTTTTAATACTGAATCTATACGCATTTATAACTCCTCTTTTTCTCTTTTGAATATATGTCTATTATACAAGATTGCCCTATAAAAAGGTATTTCATGTGTATTAAATTTTGATTACATTTGCATTACACTATTTATTTAATAGTTTTTTTAAAATTTCATCTATATCTGGAAATATAATATTTTTCATTCCTTTATTATATAAGTTTAATACTTTATTTACTTTATTTATTAACTCTATATTTAATTTATTAGCTACTTTTACGGGGACTTTGTTTTTTATGTATTGACTTTCTATGTATTCTAATGTTATTGGAAACATATTTTGTATTAAAAACGCACTATATGTATTTGCTATATACCCAAAAACAATTGTATCTACAGATGGATTTTTACCTAATTTAATTTGTTTTTGAATTTTCCTATTATATATTTCTCTATATTTGTCTATTTTTGTACTAACTGGAATAAACCAAATAATATTATTGTGTTTTTTACTTTTAATGCAATAATAACATGGCCTTTTATTTCCATTTTCTTTATTTTGCATTAATTCTTTATCTGCCATAATATCAAAAAACGAATCTTTTATAAAATAAAAATATCCTTCATTTATATTCATATTATTACTCCTTGTATAAATAAAGGCTTACCATTTCTGGTAAGCCCCCAAATTAATTTATTCACTCTCTCATTTATATATCGCTAAAGAGGCAGCGATAAACACATTTATTCACTCTCTCATTTATATATCGCTAAAGAGGCAGCGATAAACACATTTATTAAAAACATGATGTTCTTAATTATTATATTCATAATAGCATTAAATATGTCATCTTGTCAATATTTTTTTAATAATTAATACTCTTTTTTTATTCTTATTTATTTAACCATGCATCAATTACGTTTGCTGCATCTCGCCCGCTTCTGCAAGCCCAAGCTACTGTTGCTTTGCCTCCTGCAAAATCTCCACCTGCAAAAACATTAGATTGATTGGTCATATAATTTTGGTCTATTTTTACAAATCCTCTCTCTGTTAATTCTAATTTATTATTTTCTATCAATTGTTTGTCTGTTTTAGATCCAATAGCCATCATTACATAATCCACATCTATTTCAAACTCAGTTCCGCTCTATGTTAACCGGATATGCTCTACTTTCTCCTTCTTTTTGAATTAATTCCGTCTTTACACATGTAACTTTTTCAACATTTTTATTTCCTTGTATTTCTATGATATTTGTTTGAAATGCAAACTCTACACCATCTTCTTTTGCCATTTCTATTTCTTTTGCTTCTGCTGGCATTTGTTCTTCATTTCTTCTATATACTATTATTGCCTTATTTGCTCCCATTCTCTTTACTGTTCTTGCTATATCTATTGCTACATTTCCACCACCTATAATTGCAATTTTTTTCTCTTTATAACTTGGATGTTTTTTTGTTCTTAAAAGTTCATTTGCTCCAAAAACACCTGGTAAATTTTCGCCCTTTATATTCATTTTAGCTGAAATATTAGCTCCCATTGCAAGAAATATAGCATCATATTGCTCTTTTAGCTGGTCTAACGTAATGTCTTTTCCCAATTTGCATTTTGTTTTGGCTTGTATACCAAGATTCAATATACTTTGAACAAGTTTTTGCGTTTTTTCTAGCGGTAAACGAAATTCTGGTATTCCATAACTTAAAATACCTCCGTAATAATTCTTCTTGTTCATATATGGTAACATTATATGATTTTCTTTTCAAAAAAGCTGCTGCTGTAAGTCCTGCAGGTCCTCCCCCAACTATTGCTATTGATTTTCCACATTTTTTCTTGTCTGCCTTATTATATACTTCTTCCCTTAGTGCCATTTCTCCTACATAACTCTCTAATCTTCCAATTTGAACTGGTTCCTCTTTTATTCCTCTAACACATTTTCCCTGACATTGTGTTTGATGTGGACAAATTTCTCCACAAACTGCAGACATAATTGTCGTATCTGATAAAACTTCGTAAGCTTCTTTCCATTTTCCCTCTTTTATGAATGCAATAAAACTTGGAATATCATTTCCTAGTGGACATCCTTTTTGGCATGGTTTTGTTTTACAATTCAAACAACGACTCGCTATTTTTTTTATATCTTCAACGTTTTCCATACGCTTCTTCCTCTCTTTTATTGAATATTATTATTGTATAGAAAATTTATACTTTTTTCAATAAAATTGACCACATATTCAGTGAATATGTGGTTTCCCCTTACATTTCCTTCATCTTTTCCTGTACCATTTTCAAATCTCTCCAAAAGTAAATTTTTTTAGTTTCATCTCGTAATAATGCTGCTGGGTGAAAAGTTGGCATATACAAAATGCCATGTTTTTCTACCCATTTTCCTCTACTAGAGGTAATTCCGTACTCTTTTCCTAAAATGTTTTTTAATGCAACACTTCCCAATAATACAATTACTTTTGGCTTGACTAAAATAACCTGATTTCTAAGATAATCCATACAAGAATTTACTTCGTCCTGTTCTGGATTTCTATTTCCTGGCGGTCTACATTTTACTATGTTAGCAATGTATACATCCTCTCTATTAATTCCTATGCCTCTAAATGCCATATTCATTAGTTGTCCAGCTTTACCTACAAAAGGAATTCCACTATTATCCTCATCTGCTCCTGGACCTTCTCCAACAAACATTAAATCTGCATTTTTGTTACCAATTCCAATAACAACCTTGTTTCTTCCCTTCCATAGTTTGCATTTTCTGCATTGCATACATACTTCTTCTAAACTTTCCCAATTATCGTACATATTTTACTACCTCTTTACATATTTGTTAGTTTTGCTAATATTTCTTCTTTTGTTAGATTTGGAATATATGCGTAAGAATTGTTTTTGTTTCTCGTGTTAAAGTTGCAAATTGATTTATATAAACAATATTCGCATGCTGTTTTTTTGTCCTTATTATAATATGGCTTTAAAGAAATATCTCCTTGCAATATTTGACTTGATATTTCTTTTACAGTTTGTGTTACTTTTTTTTGCAATCTTTCAAATTCCTCTTTACTTAAACTACTTGAAAGTTTTGGACTTACGTTTCCGTCTTTGTCTAAGTAAACTGGTATAGTGTCTGAATATCCTTTTTCAAGTTTGGTATCCATCTGCTTTACAATTTTTACATCCGCTAGCACCAATCCTTGCATTTTATATTTCTTTTTTAATTCTTGCTCTAGCTCTTCTTCTGTTAAATTTTTCTTACTATGAATTAAAAAATCTACTAAATTAAAATACAATATGCCTGCAGTATCTCCCAATTTTGCCTGTGTTAACTCGTTCATGTATGTTAAAAGTTGTATTTGTAAACCATATATAACTTCATTTAAATCTACCTTTTTTACACTTGATTTATAGTCAATAATTCTAAAATAGTTTCCCTCTTCTGTTTCTGCAATATCTACTCTATCTATTTTTCCTGTTATCTCTACTTTTTTTCCATTTTCTAATTGCATTACTATTGGCGGATAAGTGGCTCCCTTTTTGAATTCCATTTCACAACTTAAAACCTTAAATTTACTATTTACCAGCTGTGCTACTATGTATTCCATTGATTTTATCACAATTTTCTTTAACCTTCTAGTTAATGTTCTAAATTTTGCATTGCTTGTTAAATTATAATATTTGCTAATTTTTAGTTTATTGTCTATTATTTCTATTACGATTTGTTTTAGCTCTTCTTGACCTATTTGTTCTAGATCTAATTTATTTTCTTTTACTTTTTCAAAAAATTCTTCTATTACTTCATGCATAAAAGTTCCTGTGTCTATAGGCTTAATAGTATATAATATTGGATCTTTTAATTTTAATCCATATTTTAAATGAAACGAAAATGGGCATTTCCTATACTGCTCCAGTCTTGACACACTTGTATGTAATGTGTTTCCATATAACTTATTCATAAGTCGCTCGTTTATTTGTTCTGGTAAATTTGTGTAATTCAGTCCATTTAAAGCTTCTTCTAATTTATTATTCCATTGTGGTTCATTTTTATAGTAATTATATACACTATACCAAATTGGTTCTATTTTTTCTCCCTGTTTTAATTTATGTATTTGTTCTAATAATTCATTGAAGCTTGATTTTTCTAGATAAACTGAATTATTATTTTCAAATATATTACTTTTTTCAACTAGTTTTGGAAAAATCTTTTTTAAGTCTGTTAACAATACTGATGGTCTAATTGCTTTTCCCTCTGAGTCTGTCGATGTATACGATAAATATAATCGTTCCTCTGCCACGCTTAATGCTTTGTATATATTAAATCTCTCATCATAAAGTTGTTCCATTGTTCCTTTTGCTAGTTCAATATTTTCTTCTTTTAATTTTTCTCTATCTTTATCATCTAAAAATCCTTCTTCTTTGCAATTACTAGGAAAAACTCCGTCATTTATACCTAAAATAAATACTGCTCTAACCTTATGGCTTCTTGACCTGTCTACATCTCCCATTACTACTTCATCTTGCACTCCAGGAATCGCACCTAATTCTTTGTTTTCCAGTCCTATCTTTAATAATTCACGATATTTTTCAAAATTGATTTGTTGTTCTCCAAATAAATTTACTAATTCGTCTAAAACCTCCATCACCACTTTAATACTAACACGATAATCATTTGCTAATTCTTTCTCTCCCATTTCTTCTAATGCTTTTTCTTTCTTTTCTAGATTTTCAAAAATTTTGTTTTCTTTTAAAAAGTAATAAATTTGGCTTGAAATATTTTTTACGGTTCTATTAGTTTCTAATTTCTTTTTAAATTCTATTAATGGCTCTACCACTAGTTTTCTTACATTATTAATATATTCTATTTCTTCCTTGTTTAGATTTCCAAAATTCCAATCATCGACATACCATTTTTTTCCCTTTATTCCCCAGTTTAAGCAATAGTTTTCTAGTTTAAATATGTCTTCTCTTCTTATATCTATAAGTCCTGTTTTTAAGTAACTAAATACTGCCTCATAAGACCAATTTTTAGAAAAAATATCTAAAAATGCTAATAAAAATTGCACAAATATTGGCTGACTTAAGTCTCTTGTTTTATCTATAAAAACAGGAATATCATATTGCGAAAACACTGCCTTTGTAATTGCACTATAGGTATCTATATTTTTTGCAATTATTGCTATTTCTTTAAATCTGTAATTTTCTTCTCTTACTAAATTTGTAATTTTCTTTGCAACATTCTCTATTTCTGCATATGGATTCATAGCTATTGATAATTCGATGTTATGCGGTTCTTCACTATATATTTCTCTTTCGGTACGATATATATTTTTTTCTAAATGTGCTAATTCTGGAACTTTAAATCTATAATTTTTCCCTAGTATAACTGGTTTTTGAATTTGTATATTATTACTTTTTGCAAGTTCTATTAATCTCAAGGCTGTTATTTTATTTGCATAAAACAAATCTGTTTCCATATTACTATTTTCTTCTAATTTATCTGTACAAATGGTTACATTTACCTGTTTTGCTTTTTTTAGTAATAGTTCTATAATGCCATATTCCTGCTTAGTAAAACCAGCAAATTCGTCTAAATATATAATACTATTGTTAAACATTGTGCTCTCTGGAATTTTATCTGTCAACTTATTTAGTCTGTCTGCACTGTCCATATAATTTTCTGGTATTTTGTTTTCGTATGCTTCCTGCAATTGTAAAATGTCTGTTAGCTTTTCTTTTAAATATCTGTCATCAATTTTCTCTATTACTTCTTTAACTTGTTGACTATTTATCTGACGTTTCTTGAATTCCGTAAATAATCTATGTATAATTCCAACATTTTTGCTAGATTTACCCAAAAACTTTAGTTTATTTTTTTCGTTATCTAATACATCATACAATAACATATTGGTTCCACAATCGCTAAGACATATTTCAGTTCTTCCTCCTACCTCCAAAAAAACACGATATGCCATACGCGCAAAGGTAAGCACTTCTGCCTGCATTATTGCAGAAGTTTCAATTACTTCCATTAAGTTTTTCTCTGCAGTGAATGAAAATTGTTCTGGAGTAATAATATATACTTTTTCTCCTTGTTTAATTTTTTCTTGTATTTCTTGAAAACAATACTCTGTTTTTCCACTTCCAGCTCTTCCATAAATTATTTTTAATCCCATTATTTTCACCTTAAACTATTCTATCATATTATTAACAAGCTAACAAGCTCAAAAAAAGTTGTGATTAAATCACAACTTTTTTTGTTTTATTTCTTAGCTAATTTTCTTTTTCCTCTAAACATCTTTATTGCATCAATTACTATTGTAAGTCCTAAGAATACTACCATGATACCAATTAACACTTCTGTATGATACCTTGCAAATCCTGCTGTTGTTCCAACTATTACTTCTTTAAATAAGTTTAGTGAATATGTCATTGGCATATAATTACTAATATCTTGATAGAACTGTGGTAATGTTTCTAGTGGGAAGGTTCCTCCACAAGATGCTAATTGTAATACTAAAAATAATATTGCTATAAATTTGCCGACATCACCAAAGTGTACCATTAAGAATTGCATAATACTTAGGAATGCCACCGCGACGAGTATACATGCTCCGTAGTACATCCATACATTCGTGACTTCAAATCCTAATCCAAGTTTTAATATAAATGCTAACACAACCGCCTGTGCTGCCGCAATTAATGCATATACAATTGTACGTAATATTTTGTTTGGTGCATTTCTACCGATTCTCTTAAATCTATCATGTGGATCATAATAAATTCCTACGAAGATTATTAAACCACCAATCCATAATGATAATGACATAAAATATGGTGCAAATCCTATTCCATATTTATCCACTTGTTCGTAATCTTCTTCTTCTATTTGAACTGCATCTTTTGTAAATTCTCCTAAGCCTTCTAATTTAACAAGTTCTGCTCTTGCATCAACAATTGCTGTATTTACACTGTCTGCAAATTCTTTTTGTCCGTCTAGCAATGTTTTGCTTCCTTCCAATGCTGATTTACTGCCAGACCTTAATTCTTGAATTCCACTCTTTATTTGTTCTGAACTATTATGTAGTGTATCTGCTCCATCTGTTAATTGTCTGCTTCCTGCCTTTAGGTCTTGTGCACCAGATTTTATTTTCGCTATACCGTTTTCTATTGTTTTTATTCCTTGAGTTACACTTGGAAGTCCTTCTGTAGCTCCTGCCAAAGTATCTACCCCCTGGCTAAATTGTGTACTACTACTCTTAAGTTTTTCCCCAGCTTGTTGCAATGTTTGTAATTGTCCTGAATTTGCAAGTCCAACTATTTGCTTATATATTGCTTGAAATTGAGGATCTTCTAATGCAGTTGGATTTGCTTGACCATATTGAACTAGAGCTGTTAATAAACTACCTATTTGTGTTGTTGCTCCGTTTACTCCATCTATATAAGTATTAATTCCACTATTTAGCTCTCCACCTTTTTGTGATAATGTCTTAGCAGCATCAGTAATTTTTGATAACTCTGCTGTGCTATTTGATAATTTTTGGCTTCCTGAATATAATTCGTTAATTCCACCATTTAATGTGTCTATTCCACTGTCTAGACTTTTTGTTCCTCCTTCAACAGTTGAAACTCCATCATTGAATTTATCATAGTTTTCACTTAAGGTTTCCATACCATTATTTATTGTTTGCATTCCATCTGTTAAACTTTGACTACCGTCTTTTAATTGTTCTGCAGCATCACTAATTTCTTCCATTTGATCTGGTACTTCGTTTAGTTTATCTGACAAAGTATCTACAACCTTTTCAGTTACTTGACTTTGTAATTCTTTTTCTATGTTTGTAACTGCTTTATTAATTATTTGTGATGCTAAATAGTTTGATTTTTGATTTGGTGAATATATAATTTTTGTAATTTGCTTATTTTCTGAATCTGCACTATTTAGTGTTTCTGTAAAGTTTGAAGGAATAGCTATAATTGCATAATATTCTTTGTTCTTTAACCCCTCCTCAGCACTATCTGCATCAACTACTTTAAAATCCATGGCCTTTTCATCTAAAATTTTATCCACAAGCTCCTGTCCTAGATTTTCTTCTTCATTTCCTTTATCTTCATTTACTATTGCTATTGGTATCCCCTCTAAATTAGAGTATGGGTCCCAAAATGCTTTTAGATAAAAGAAACTGTACATAATTGGTATTATTATGATTCCCAAAATAATAATAGGTCTCATAATGTTGTTTGCGACTTTCTTTTTATCCATACGCTATACATCCTTTCTATTAATTATTCCATTTTTAAAAATCTCTAAAACGTTATCTGATATTTCCTTTTCATCTATAGGTGTTTCCTCTGAGTCCCATTCAAACATCAGTGCTATATATACCCTGTAAATAATAAAAGTTAAAATATCAACGTTGTAGTATTTTATATATTCATGCTTAATTGCATATGTTAACTTGTTTTTTATATATTTTTTTACTTCAACATCTATTATCTTAACTGCTTCTATAACGGTGGGGTTTTTTAAAGCCTCAGCCTCTTTTGTAATTGTTAACAAAAAATTTTCCTGTTTCTTATGTTTAAATACTTCGTATATTGTTTGATGTACCATATCAAAAAAAGGCAAATTCCTATTTTCTACTTCTTGTACAAGCTTTTTCATTATATCTACTTCTTCAAAAACAAAATATTTAAATAATTCATCTTTATCCTTAAAATATGCGTATACTGTTTTTTTTGTAACACCAGCTTCTTTTGCTATTTCATCCATACTTACTTTTTTATATCCGTATTGGGTAAATAGTTTTCTTGCTGCTTCTACAATTTGCTCTTTTTTCACCTATTCTCCCCTCCTTTATACTAATATACCGTTTTAGTTTACCAGTATAGTATACGCTCCTTTTTTTTATTTGTCAATACTATTTTTCATTTTTATGTAAACTTTTAAAAAGTAAAAACCCTAGACATTAATATAATATCTAGGGCTAGTGAACATTGCAAACTTTTGTCATTATGCTCTGTCATGAATTTGTATTAATTCTTTCTCTTTACGTTTGATTTCTTCAGCCGTTAATGGCTTGCTAACATTAATAGGCTCAGCATGAATAATAAATTCATCGCTACGTACGTCGTCCCAATACTTTTTTCTGGATACTGGTTCCACATAGCAAGTATACATTCCGTACTGCTTAACCAAACACAACAACTTCCATGCAGTAATCTGCCACTGCTTATCCCTAATCTCACACCAATAGAGATTAGTATAGGTTTTTGGAAGTATCAGCTTACGTATCAGCCGATAATAAAGTTTCCGTAAATACCTAAGCATTTTGCTCACTCCTTTAAAATTTGATGTTTTTTTATTTTACCACTTTTTTACTTTAGTTTCAAGTAAAATTACATAATTTATATCATTTTTTATGCTTCCCTTTTCCAATAAAATAAATACTGCTGGGCAATTCCTGCAAGGTCTGCATATTTTTCACCGTGCTAATTGTTGAATTTGCTTTTTATTTACTTTTGTTTCGTCTTCCTGTTTAATATATAATTCATTCATTACTCTTCTAACCCACACATCAATTGGAAAAACCTCTAATTTTTTTAGTGAAAATAGCATAATACAATCGGCAACTTTTGGACCTGCTCCTGGTATTTTTAATAAGTTTTCGCGAAGTTTTTCCACATTCTTTTCACTTTCCAAGTATTTTAGATTTATTGCTCCATTTAACACCATTTGTGTTGTTTCCCATACTCTTTTGTCTCTAAATCCTAAACCCAATGCTCTTAAATCTTCTACACTAGCTTTCCCAAGCTCTTCAGGTAGTGGAAATGTGTAATATGTATTGTTTTTCCAGTATATTTCTTGTCCATATTTTTCTGATATATGTTCAATAATGCCTTTAATTCTTGGAATATTGTTGTTTGCAGAAATAATAAATGAAATTATAGTTTCCCATAAATCTTGCTTTAAAATACGTATACCGTTTCCATATTGAATGCTTACTTTTAGATTGTCGTCTACCTTTGACAATCGCTCTTTTATTTGTTTGTAGCTTGTTCCTAAATCAAAATATTCATCACAAACATCTTTAATATTTTCTTTTAACATTCCACAGAATACAATTTTATCTTCCTTCTTTTCCACATTTAATACACCACTTTTTATTATACCTGTGTAACTTCCATTTTCCTGTTTATTCCATCTAAAACATTGTCCACATTCAAAAATATGCTTGGGTTCAAATGAATCTACTTCGCTCAATACATATGTTTGTTCCTTTAAATTTTTTATATCTTTCATAATTTATTTTCCTTTTCCTTAAAACCTTTTCCAAATACCTCTCTTGCATTTGCAATTACAATGAATGCACTTGGATCTATCTGCTCAACTATTTTGCGTATTGCTATTACTTCGTTTCTTGAAGCAACACATAGCAATATAGTTTTTTCATCTTTTGTATACATTCCTCTTCCATAAATTCCTGTCATTCCTCTACCAATTTCTGTCTTTATAAGCTCTGATATATCTCCATATTTATCAGAAACTATATACATCATCTTTGCAAAGTTAATTCCTTCAAAGAAAATATCTATAATTTTGCCCATTAAATAAATTGCAATTGCTGAATATAGTCCTATCTCAATTGTTTTAAAGAATATAACATTTGAGATAACTATAATTGTATCAAATATCATTATAAAATTGCTACTTCTAATTTCTGGTTTATACTTTTTTACTATACTAGTTATTAAATCACTTCCACCTGTTGAAGATGCGCCCTTTAAAATAAGAGCGGTCCCAAGTCCCATTATTATTCCTCCATATATACATGCTAGAAGTTTATCTTGTGTTAATGGAGCTAAATTTTCTAATATATTGAGAAAAAGTGACATTAATATGGTTCCAATTATTGATTTTATTAAAAATTTTCGTCCAATTTTTAAGTATGCAATAATGAATAATGGTAGATTTAATAATATTGTTGTTGTTCCCATTGGAATTTTCCAAAGATAGTATATGATAGTTGCTATTCCTGAAAAACCTCCTGTTGACAAATGGTTCGGTAGCAAAAATTGTGCTGTAGAAAAGGCCATTAATAGGCTTCCAATTATAACAAAAATCCATTCTTTTATTTGTTTTTTTAAAATATTACTCATACTAACAAGTATGAGTAATATTTTTAAATTTATACTTCTGCTGTTTTATTTTCTTCCAAAAAATCATTATATGTTTTTAAAATTTTTAAATCAAACTTGCCCAGTTGTTTATTTTTGTCTTGAACAATTACTAAATCAACATTGTACAAATCTTTTAATTTGTTTGTATTTTCCTTTTTATGTCCAACTACATTGCTAACATTCTGTGGATTTACTGTTATTTCAACTTCTTTTACTTTAACATTAAATTGTTTGATTCTTTCCACAATGCTATCGTACCATACTCCATCTTCTACAAGCTGTCCAAAGGCTTCATGATATGGTCCTGCAACTACCTGACTTTCTTCTTTTTCTGGATTTGAAATTAAATCTGTGTTTTGAAGTCCTATTCGAATTACATTTATATTTTTCTTTGTAAAATAGTAATATAATTCTTTACTTAATTCAACAGCTTGATTTAGGTTAAGTGGTGTATATTCGCCACTTTCATATTCTTTTTCTAGCTCTGTTCCCTTGATTACCAAAACAGGATAAATCCTCATCATTTTTGGCTTTAGTTTGGCTAAGTCTTTTGCTGTGTTTAAATCATCAATTCTTGTGCTATCTGGTAATCCTATCATCATTTGATGACCTAAGGTGAAACCGTGACGTCTAATTAATTTTGATGCTTTTTTTACGTCCTCAAAGCTGTGATTTCTCTTACATCTCGATAGAATAAAATCATTGCTTGATTGTACTCCTAATTCAATTGTTTTTACATTGTATTTCTTTAACATTTTTAAAATATCTTTTGTTATGTAATCTGGTCGTGTTGAGATGCGAATTGAGCTAATCTTTCCCTCTTTGACATATTCATAAGCAACGGAAAGTAGTTCTTCTTGTTTTTCCCTTTCTATTCCTGTAAAACTTCCGCCAAAAAATGCTACTTCTTTTTCACTGTTTTCTTCATTTAGCTTGTCTAAAAAAAACTCTATAGTGTCCTTTACATTTTGACTCGTTACTGGCTTTAATTGTCCACTAATGCTTTTTTGATTGCAAAAAATGCAGTCATTTGGGCATCCCAAATGTGGAACAAATATAGGAATTACGTATTGTTTTTTCATGTTGTACCTCCCTTTTATAGATTCTTCAAGGCCTCCTTAGCAGCATTCATTTCTGCTTCTTTTTTTGTTTTGCCAACACCACTTGAAACCTTTTTATCATTAACTTTTAGCTCTACTGTAAATGTTTTATGATGGTCTGGTCCTGATTCTGCTACGGTTGTATAAACAATGTGTATTTCTCCATGTACCTGTAATTTTTCTTGTAATACTGTTTTATAATCCTTTTCTCCAACATGTTTGCTAGCAATTTCAATAGCTTCCTTTAAGTTTGTTAGTATAAATTTTTCAACTTGTGCCATATCTGAATCTAAGTACATTGCTGCTATTACTGCTTCTACACTATCTGCCAAAATTGCAGGTCTTTCTCTTCCGTTATTTATGATTTCACTTTTTCCTAGATATAAGAAATCACTAAAATTATGCTTTTTTGCTATTTGATGTAAACTTTTTTCGCAAACTACTGTAGCTCTAACTTTAGTCATTTCTCCCTCTTTTAATTTTATATAGTTTTTATATAGGTATTTGCTTACTGTTACTTCTAATATTGCGTCTCCAAGAAATTCTAATTTTTCATTGCTTTCTATTTTGTGCTCATAAGCATAGGATGTATGTGTTAATGCTTGTTTTAGCAAACTTTTATTCTTAAAGCTGTAACCTATTTCTTCTTCTAATTTTGAAAAATCCATGTTCTCCTCCTTCCCTGTTTATTATATACTCTTTTTAGTAGTTTTGCAAACAAAATTTTTATTTGTAAATAGGTTGACTATCTTGCTTTTTATTTTATAAAAAAGATAACACATAAAGCCTAAGGCCTATGTGTTATCTTTTATATACTCAACAACGTCTCCAACTGTTACAACTTTTTCTGCATCAGCGTCTGGTATTTCAATATCAAATTCTTCTTCTAATGCCATTATTAATTCCACAATATCCAAAGAATCTGCTCCCAAATCATCTATAAAAGATGCTTCCATTGTTACAGATGATTCTGTTACTCCTAGTTGTTCTAATATGATAGACTTTACTTTTTCAAATATTTCTTCTTGACTCATTCCCCTTTTACACCTCCTTTAAGTATTAAGCTTCGACCTAATTTTTATTATATATTCATATCAAATATATAATATACTTTTATTAAATTGTCAAGCTGTTTTTTTATTTTAATTTTTTATAATTTTATTTTTCAAATTCCTGAATCATTGTGTTTACAGTATTATTTTTTGCAAATTCTTCTGCTTGCTTTATAGTGTAATGAAATAAGAAATCATCACTACTTCCATGTGCTTTTACTACTGGTTTTCTAACTCCCAAGAATAATGCTCCACCATATTCTTTATAGTCCATAGTCTTTTTAAATCTATTTATTCCTGGTAATGCTGGTAATGCTCCTAATTTTGCTAGAAAATTATGTGTTAAACTTTCTAATAGAGTTTTCTTAACTAATTTTCCCATTCCTTCTACAGTTTTTAAGAATACATTTCCTGTAAACCCATCTGTAATTAATGCATCTATTTTTCCCGAAAACGCTTCTCTTCCTTCTACATTTCCTACAAAATTTATTCCCAATTCTTCTGATTTTTCTTTTAAAAGTTTATAACTTTCTTTTGTTAAGTCATTCCCTTTTGTTTCTTCTGTTCCTATATTTAACAAACCAATTGCTGGTTTTTCTATTCCATAGGTATCTCTAAGATAAAAAGTAGCCATTTGAGCAAACTGTAATAAATTCAATGGCTTACAGTTTGTATTTGCCCCTGCATCCATTAACATTAAGCCCTTTTTATATGCTGGCAACATTGGTGCTATTGCTGGTCTATCTATTCCTTTTATTCTTCCTACCAATAATGTTGCTCCTGTTAGTAAAGCCCCTGAATTTCCTGCAGATACAAATGCATCTCCTTTACCTTCTTTTAATAGCCTAAATCCAACTACCATTGATGAGTCTTTTTTATTTTTTATTGCTTGTGTTGGTATATCCTCCATTGTTATTATTTCTGTTGTGTTATGTATTTTTATTTTTTCGTTTACTTCTCCTATTGTTTCTTTTCCAAAAAATTCTTTTGCTTTTTGGTTTATTATTTTTTCATTACCAATTAAAGTTATTTCTCCTTCTATTTCTTTTGCAGCTTCTACTGCACCTTTTATTACAGCATCAGGAGCGTTATCTCCCCCCATGGCATCTACCAATATATTCACTATTGCTACTCCTTTCTCCGTTTCTATACCATTTATATGTATTCACTATTTTACTATTGTATTTGTTTTTCTAAAAAAAATCAATAGTTTTGACCATTTATTCAGTAAAATTTGCAATAAAAAACAGGCTATAAGGCCTGTTTTTTTATTATTATATTTTATTATTCAATAATATCAGATACGATACCTGAACCAACTGTTCTACCACCTTCACGAATAGCAAATCTTAATCCTTTTTCGATAGCGATTGGTGTGATAAGTTCGATTTCCATTGTGATGTTATCTCCTGGCATTACCATTTCTGTTCCAGCAGGTAATTCGATAACACCTGTAACGTCTGTTGTTCTGAAGTAGAATTGTGGTCTATATCCGTTAAAGAATGGTGTATGTCTTCCACCTTCTTCTTTTGTTAATACATAAACTTCAGCTTTGAATTTTGTATGTGGATGAATTGTTCCTGGTTTAGCTAATACTTGACCTCTTTCGATTTCTGTTCTTTGGATTCCTCTTAAAAGAACACCAATGTTATCTCCAGCTTCTGCTTGGTCTAATAATTTTCTAAACATTTCAACACCAGTTACAACTGTTTTCTTAGATTCTTTTGATAAACCTACGATTTCAACTTCTTCTGATAATTTAATTGTTCCTCTTTCTACTCTACCTGTAGCAACTGTTCCTCTACCAGTAATTGTGAATACGTCTTCAACTGGCATTAAGAATGGTTGGTCTGTTGGTCTTTCTGGAGTAGGAATATATGAATCTACAGCATCCATTAATTCTTTGATACATGCATATTCTGGTGCATTTGGGTCTGTTGATGTAGACTCTAATACTTTTAATGAAGAACCTTTTATAATTGGAATTTCATCTCCAGGAAAGTCGTAGCTTGATAATAAGTCTCTAACTTCCATTTCAACTAATTCTAATAATTCTGGATCATCAACCATATCGCATTTATTTAAGTAAACAACGATATATTTAACACCTACTTGTCTAGCAAGTAAGATATGCTCTCTTGTTTGAGGCATTGGACCATCAGCTGCAGATACAACTAATATAGCTCCATCCATTTGTGCAGCACCTGTAATCATGTTTTTAACATAATCAGCATGTCCTGGACAGTCAACGTGTGCATAGTGTCTTTTTTCTGTTTCATATTCAACGTGTGCTGTATTGATTGTGATTCCTCTTGCTTGTTCTTCTGGAGCACCATCAATTTTGTCATAAGCTGTGTATTGTGCTTTTCCTAATAATCCTAAGTATTTTGTAATTGCCGCAGTTGTTGTTGTTTTACCATGGTCAACGTGACCAATTGTACCAATGTTAACGTGTGGCTTTGTTCTTTCAAATTTAGCTTTAGCCATTTAAAAATCCTCCTTTTTCTTGAGTGCTTTTGCACTTCTTATTTATTATTAAATTTAAAAACTATTTTATAGATAATGGTATTGTATAATAAAATTACCATTTTTGCAAGTTTTTTGCTAATTTTTTATTATATTAGCTTAATCTTCTTTCTTTGCTCTTGAAGCAACAATTGTTTCAAATACAGACTTTGGAACTTCTTCGTAGTGTGATGGTTCCATTGCATATGTTCCTCTACCTTGTGTTTTTGAACGTAAGTCTGTTGCATAACCAAACATTTCTGATAATGGAATAAATCCTCTTATGATTTGGTTTCCATTTCTAGCTTCCATTCCTTCCATTCTTCCACGTCTTGAGTTTATATCTCCAATAACGTCTCCCATGTATTCTTCTGGAACAGTTACTTCAACTTTCATAATTGGTTCAAGAATAACTGATTTTGCTCTCTTACATCCTTCTTTGAAGGCCATAGATGCAGCAATTTTGAATGCCATTTCTGAAGAGTCAACTTCATGGTATGAACCGTCTACTAATGTAGCTTTAAAGTCTATAACAGGATATCCTGCTAATATACCACTTTCGGCAGCTTCTCTAATACCAGCTTCAATTGGTTTAATATATTCTTTTGGTACAGATCCACCAACAATTTTGCTTTCAAATTCAATTCCTTTTCCTGGCTCTAATGGTTCCATTTCTAACCATACATGACCATATTGTCCTTTACCACCAGATTGACGAATGAATTTTCCTTCTACTTTTACGGCATTACGTATTGTTTCTTTGTAAGCAACTTGTGGTTTACCAACATTTGCTTCTACTTTAAATTCTCTTTTTAATCTATCAACAATAATGTCAAGGTGTAATTCACCCATACCTGCAATAACAGTTTGTCCTGTTTCATGATTTGTATACGTTTTAAATGTAGGATCTTCTTCTGCTAATTTTGCAAGTGCTATACCCATTTTTTCTTGAGCTACTTTATCTTTTGGCTCAATAGCTATATCGATAACTGGCTCTGGGAATTCCATTGATTCAAGAATAACTGGGTGTTCAATATCACATAATGTGTCTCCAGTTGTTACTTCTTTTAGACCAACTGCAGCTGCAATATCTCCAGCGTATACTTTATCAATATCTTCTCTATGGTTTGCATGCATTAAAAGAATTCTTCCTATTCTTTCTTTTTTATCTTTATTTGCATTTAATACTGTTGAACCAGATTCTAATGTACCTGAATATACTCTAAAGAAACATAGTTTTCCAACGAATGGATCTGTTGCAATTTTAAATGCTAATGCAGCAAATGGCTCTTCATCAGATGTTTTTCTTTCTGTTTCTTCTCCTGTTAGAGTAACACCCTTAATGTGTGGTATATCTAATGGAGATGGCATATATTCAACTATATTATTTAATAGTTCTTGTACACCTTTGTTTTTGTAAGAAGAACCGCAACATACTGGTACTATATTGTTTGCAATTGTACCTTTACGAATTGCTTTTTTAATTTCTTCTTCAGTTAATTCGCCACCATCTAAGTATTTCATCATTAATTCATCATCTTGTTCTGCAGCAGTTTCAACCATGTTTGCTCTGTATTTTTCTGCTAATTCCTTCATATCTTCTGGAATTTCTTGTTCTTCGATAATTTTTCCTAAGTCATCTTTATGAACATAAGCTTTCATTTTAATTAAGTCAATTATACCAACGAATGTATCTTCTTTTCCAATTGGTAATTGTACTGGTACTGCGTTTGCATTTAATCTATCTTTCATTTGTTGAACGCATGAATAGAAGTCAGCACCTGTAATATCCATTTTGTTAACATAAGCCATTCTAGGTACTTGATACTTGTCTGCTTGTCTCCAAACTGTTTCAGATTGTGGTTGAACACCACCTTTTGCACAAAATACAGTAACAGAACCATCTAGTACACGTAATGATCTTTCGACTTCAACTGTAAAGTCAACGTGACCTGGTGTATCAATGATGTTAATACGATGATTCAACCATTGACATGTTGTAGCAGCAGAAGTAATTGTAATACCTCTTTCTTGCTCTTGTTCCATCCAGTCCATTGTTGCAGCACCTTCGTGTGTTTCTCCTATTTTATGTGTTCTACCTGTATAGAATAGGATTCTTTCTGTTGTTGTTGTTTTTCCAGCATCAATATGTGCCATGATTCCTATATTTCTTGTTTTCTCTAATGAGAATGCTCTTCCTGCCATATCTTTTCTTCGTCCTCCCTTCTAGAATTTGTAATGAGCAAATGCTTTGTTTGCTTCTGCCATTCTATGTGTATCTTCTTTCTTCTTAAATGCTCCACCGTTTCCGTTTACAGCATCTATAATTTCACCAGCTAATCTTTCAGCCATTGTTTTTTCATGTCTGTTTCTTGCATAAGTTACTAACCATCTTAAACCTAAAGTTTGTCTTCTTTCTGGTCTTATTTCGATTGGAACTTGGTATGTTGCTCCACCTACTCTTCTAGCTTTTACTTCAAGAACAGGCATAATGTTATTTAAAGCTTCTTCAAAAACTTCTAATGGATTTTTTTGTTCTTTCTCTTTTATAATATCAAATGCTCCATAAACAATGCGTTGAGCAACTGTTTTCTTTCCATCTAACATTATATTGTTAACTAATTTAGTAACAACTTTGCTATTGTAAATTGGATCTGGTAAAACATCTCTTTTTGCAATATAACCTTTTCTTGGCACTTTTCTTCACTCCTTTTATTTAAAGTTTTTTAACTTCTTTGTTTGATACTTTAAAAAAAGTATCCGTTACTCTGAAATGTTTCTTTCAGTCAGTGCTAGATTAAAACTATTCTCTATTATTTAGTAATATATTTTATTTAGCACCTCTTTTAATTTTAACTAAATATTGCTATTTTATTAAAATTTTATTTTTTAGGTTTTTTAGCACCATATTTAGATCTAGCTTGGTTTCTATCTTTAACACCTGCTGTATCTAATGTACCTCTAATGATATGATATCTAACACCTGGTAAATCCTTTACTCTTCCACCCCTTATTAAAACAACACTGTGTTCTTGTAAGTTGTGTCCAATTCCTGGAATGTAAGATGTTACTTCATATCCGTTTGATAATCTAACTCTGGCAACTTTTCTTAAAGCAGAGTTTGGTTTCTTTGGAGTAACTGTTTTTACTACTGTACAAACACCTCTTTTTTGTGGAGCTCTATTGTTTGTTTGTTTTTTCTTTTTAGAGTTATATCCTTTTTGTAGAGCTGGAGCTGTTGATTTTGTAGTTGTACTCTTTCTTCCCTTTCTTACTAACTGATTAATAGTTGGCAATGTATTCACCTCCATAAAAAATAAAATATATTACTAATATCTCGTAATATTAGCGTTTATCATTGTATCATTTTTTTACTATTAAGTCAAACATTTTGCAATATTTTGTTTAATTTTTGTACATCACGTGCTATAATATATTGTAGTAGTACAGTTTTTGAGAAAGGATTGTGATGCTAATGATGACAGATAATTATCCTAAAGCTTATGTTGAGGTGTTAGAAATTCTTAAGTATGTTTCAGCAAAAGATTTGGCTAAAATCCCACCTGACTTTATTCAAATGCTTAAACGTAAAAAAGATATTTCTTACATTTTTAAAATTGATAAAACTAAAAGTTTTGATAATCAGATTATTTTAAAGGAAACACGTGAAATTTTTGCCATTATTTATAAAAATTATTGGGCTTTACCTGAAATAAAGTCCGTTATAGATAAAAAACTATATTTTGATTTAAAATGATTAAGGAGAGTGGTTTTTTATGACTTATTCTGAAACTTGTCTTTATATTGATTCTCTAAATTTAAAAAATGATGATGCAAAATTGACTTTCTTAAATTCTTGTAAATCCGAAACAGCCAGGCATTTAGTTATGTCGAGTCTAGAAAGTGATAGTTTAAAAATTAGCCTTTTAGATACTTTATCCAAAAATGCTAACAAGATTAAAGTTATTGCTTCTTTGTCTTCTGATGATGATAAATTAAATTGTGCTTTAAAGTTTAAAAGCGATTTTGATAAATCCAATATTGCTGCCTATATCTCTGACGATAAGTATAAAATGGCTTTGATTGATACTATAAAAAATGATTATGCAATTAGTTTTGCTGCTATTGCTCTTTCACAGATTGATAATCAACTAGATTGCCTTCACAGGATGAAAAATATTGCTTCTAAAATTTATCTTATTGATTCTATGTATTTACAGAATGATGATTTATCTAAATATATAGATTTTCTACACTATGATATTGATAAAGCCCTTATTATCTCTACTATAAATAATGATAAAATCAAACTTTCTTTTTATAAGCAATTAAAAGATGATAATGCAAAAACTCAGGTTTTAATTAGTCTTAATAGCGATGACCTTAAATTAAAACATTTGCACGATATTAAAAACTCTTCATCTAAAGCAATGCTTATTTCTACATTACATGACAATAATTTAAAGCTTAAATTGTTTAATTTGCATCCAAATGCTTCGAATTTAATTATACCTTCTGATATGACTGTTGGAATTGAGCTTGAATGTGAAGGTAAAAATTCTGCCGGTTTAAATAGACTAGACGAACTAATACCTAATTGGAATGTTAAGGAAGAATTTAGTTTAAATGAAGGTATAGAAATTGTTTCTCCAATATTACATAATTCTAATAACAAAGATATTTCACTTGTTTGTGATATATTAAAAGCTTTAGGTCAAACAACTTCTAATAGATGTGGTGGACATATTCATATCGGTAAGGATTATTTGAAAAGTCAAAAGGCATATTTAACTTTGTTAGAACTTTGGGCTGCTAGTGAAAAAATTCTTTACCTTATTAGTAATGATTCCAACGATATCCCACGTCCTAGTATAATGAAATATGCTAAACCTGTGTCTAAAAAAATCGAAAAGCTTTCTTTTTTATTTAATCTTCGTAAAAACAAACCTACAGATATAGTAACCAATATTGTAAGATTTCAAAAGGATAGGCACTATAGTATTAATTTTCAAAATATCAACCAGCAGCATAAAAAAGGTGGTATTCCAGCTTTAAATACTATTGAATTTAGGTTATCTAATGGTTCTTTATCTTCTGAAACTTGGATTGAAAATATTAATTTGTTTGGTAGCATTATAGTTGCAGCTCAAAACATAAGTGATATCCGAAAAAAACCTTTAAGTGAACGTACACCAGATGAAACAAAGAAATTAGATGATTTTAACCTTATTAAACAAAATACTATAAAGCAAGACGATAAATTAGATTTGCTCCTTGATTTATGTCTTCCAACATCTTTACATCATATTTACCAAAAAAGATATTATGACAATAAACTTAAATTAGCTAAACAAGTTAATTTTAACAAAAGATTAGATAGTGCCATAAATAACGAAATTGTTAATTTTAATATTGACGAAATTGGAAAAGATTGCTTTACTGGTAAACATGCAGTAAATGGTGTTGATATTGCTAAAGCGCAAAATAGAATTCATAGTGATTTGCAATCTGTTAAAGAACAAGAAAATGTTAGGTAGAAATTTACCTAACATTTTTATTTTCATCTATTAATTTTTGCAGTGTTTCCATTATTTTTGTTCTTTTTATTGTTGATATTTTGCAAACATGTTCATGTTCATCTACTAGTTCTATACCTGTTGGATTTAGTGGAATTACTGTTCCAACATTGCACTTATTTATTTGTGCTATATCACTTATTTTTATGTCTAATGCAATAAATGTTTGTCCAATTACTTTGGCATTAAATAGCACCCTTTTATTTGTAATTACTATTTCTCCATCCATTTGCTCATATAAAAATATAAAGGTATTTTGCCAAAAGCTTCCTTTGGTAGTTTCTATTACTTCTTCGCCTTCTTGTAGCTCTATTTCTTTCATTGCACTACTCTCCTTTACACTAATATTTAAACCACGTTGGTGTACTTAATGTAGGTGCAAAATCAATTTCTTTTATTTTCTTTAATCCTTCGTCACTTCGCTGTTTTATATTTTGGTTTACTGTGTTAGTTGCATCATAATTGTCTATTGTATAAAATGTTACAGTTTTTGGTATTCTGTATTCCGCATTTCCTATACAAATTCTGATTTTATTTAGGTTAACTACACTTCCGAAATCTATTACACATCTTACCCATTGTTGAGCACCTGTAGTTGTAGGACATATGAATGCTGTACTGTTATATCTTCCTGTTTCATTATTTGGATGGGCTATTGCCCCATCTTGCAAGTTACTTACTCCCCATATATTTCGAGACCAATATAGTGGTGTACCTGCTTGTACTGAATCATATACACTTGGTATGGTATATGTTATTTTAGTTCCATTATTATAAAATTCTAGTTCATTTATACACGAACAATTTGAATTCCACGTGTCATATACATCCATAACTAAATATCGTACATTTTCGTTAATTGTCTCTGTTTGTTTTGTCTCTTCAGTAATTTCATTTTGAATGTCTTTTCCACTCGTTTCTTCTGCTGAAAGTACATAGTTTGTTGTTTTTGTAAAATCCTTCTTTTCTCCTAATTCCATATATACTGAGATAATTTGTTTATATCCATCTGTCGACAATTTAAAGTTACACGCTTTTACTGTATCTACTATAGCAATTTTGTTTTTGTAAATTTTATTATCTAGGAACATATATTGATTTCCACTTTTAAATACAACGTAATTACTTCCAATATCTGTTACACTATTGTCATATTCTTTTACTTCCTGTAAAAATGCCATGTTAAATTTACTATATTCCGCTACACTGTTGGACGAATCTTCCATTTTTACCACATTTTGATAAAAAAAGTTTGTTATTACAGTAACAATTGCAATTATTATAAATAAACCTATTATATATATGCTTAAACTTATTAAAGTAATTCCGTTTTCTTTTTTCATTTTATCTTTCCTCCTCCTAGAACAATTCCATCAGCTGTGTAAAATACAACCGATTGTCCTGGTGTAATAGCCCTTTGTGCTTCTTCAAAAGTTACTGTTGCTGTATTGTCTTTTTTTATAACTAACATTGCTTTTGCTTCTTTTGCACTGTAGCGAATTTTTGCTTGGATTGGGATTTCTTTTTCTTCTGTTACAGGCAATAGTATATTTAAATCCTCCGCCTCTAATTCTTTTGAATAAATATCTTTTTCGTCACCAACAATTAATTGATTCTTTTCCATGTCTAATTTTATAACATACAACGGTGTTGGATATGCTATTCCTAAGCCTTTTCGCTGTCCAACTGTATAATGAATTAATCCTTTATGTTTTCCTAATATGCTTCCATTAACATGTACAATATCTCCAATTTCTGACTTTTTATCCATATTTTTTTCCAAGAATCCACTATAATCGTTGTCTGGTATAAAGCATATTTCTTGGCTGTCTGGCTTACTGGCATTTATAAGTCCATATTTCCTAGCTATTTCACGAATTTCTGCTTTATCTTTAAAGTCTCCTAGAGGAAATAATACATTTTCTACTATTTCCTTTGGAATATTGTATAACACATAACTTTGGTCTTTTTTTACTGCTTTTGATTTTCTAAGTACATAACAGCCATATTTTTCGCTATATTCTGTTTTAGCATAATGTCCTGTTGCTATATATTTACATTCTAATTGTTTTGCTTTTCTATAAAATGCTTCAAATTTTAGGTGTCTGTTGCATTCTATGCACGGATTGGGTGTTTTTCCACATGTATAACAGCTAATAAAGTCTTGTATTACATTTTTTTTAAATTCTTCTTGGCAATCTAATACATAGTGCGGTATTCCTAATTTATCGCATACCCTTTTTGCATCATATACACTGCTTAGGTTACAACATCCGCCTTCTATTTCTTTTTCTTCTGGGTTATCCCATAATTTCATGGTTGCTCCAATTACATCATATCCAGCATTTTTTAACATTATAGCAGATACACTACTATCTACTCCACCGCTCATACCCAATAATACTTTTTCTTTCATTGGCCCGCTTTTACCTTTCTATACTTTATTATAAGTCTAGTTTTATATGGACATCTTTTAATTGCTGTTCTGTTACTTTTGATGGTGCTCTCATTAATAAATCTCTTGCTTTCTTATTTTTAGGAAATGCTATTACGTTTCTTATATTATCTTCTTGTTCTATTAGCATTACAATTCTATCAATACCAGGTGCTGCACCAGCATGTGGTGGTGCACCATATTGAAATGCATTAAATAAGGCCCCAAAACGTTTTTCTACATCTTCTCTTTGATATCCAGCGATTTCAAATGCTTTTACCATTGTTTCTGGGTCATGGTTTCTAACTGCTCCTGATGCTATTTCATATCCATTACATACTAAATCATATTGATATGCATATATGTCTAGAGGTTCTTTTTCTTCCAATGCCTTCATTCCCCCTTGTGGCATTGAAAATGGATTATGGCAAAAATCTATTGTTCCTTCATCTGATAATTCATACATTGGAAAATCTACTATCCAGCAAAATTTATATATATCCTTTTCTATTAATTCTAGTCGTTTTCCAAGCTCTATCCTTACTCCTCCTGCTATTTTTTGTGCTTTTTCGCCTTTGTCTGCTATGAAGAATACACAGTCTCCTGCTTTTAAATCTATTTGCTCATTTAACGCTTGTCTAATTTCTTCGTCAATAAATTTTGCAATTGAACCTGAAATTTTATCTTCCTTATCAATTTTTATCCACGCCAATCCTTTTGCTCCTAATTCGTTTACTGCATATTCTCCCATTGCATCAAAGAATTTTCTTGAATTTTCTGCACCGTTTGCTACCTTTATTGCTTTTATATCTTTTTCTTTAAATCCATTAAATTCTGTGTTTTTAAATATGTTTGTTACATCTGCTATTATTAGTGGGTTTCTTAGGTCTGGCTTATCACTACCGTATTTTTCCATTGCATCTTTATATGGTATTCTTACAAATGGTGCTTCTGTTATTTTCCAATTTGTATGTTTTTTAAATACATTTGGTATTACTTCTTCTAATACTTCTAATACATCTTCTTGGTCTGCAAATGACATTTCTAAATCTAACTGATAAAATTCGCCTGGTGATCTATCTGCTCTTGGATCTTCATCACGGAAGCATGGTGCTATTTGATAATATTTATTGAATCCTGATACCATTAGTAATTGCTTAAATTGTTGTGGTGCTTGCGGTAATGCATAAAATTCCCCTGGGTGCAATCTACTTGGCACTAAGAAATCTCTAGCTCCTTCTGGTGATGAGTTTGCTAAAATTGGTGTTTGTATTTCTGTAAAATTTAATCTTTGCATTTCGTTTCTAATAGTTGCAATTATTTCTGCTCTTTTTAATATATTTTTGTGTAGTTTGTCATTTCTTAAGTCCAAAAATCTGTATTCAAGTCTTAAGTCTTCTCTTGCCTCATTTTTATCTGAGTTTATTTCAAATGGCAATACATTTTTGCATATTCCTAGTATTTCTATTTCTTCTGCATCTATTTCTATTTCACCTGTTGGTATTTTGTCGTTCTTACTTGCTCTTTCTATTACTTTACCTTTTACACTTATTGTACATTCTGTTGTAATGTTTTCCACAGTTTTTCCCAATTCTTCTTTTTCTGCTATGACAATTTGTGTTATTCCAAATTCATCTCTTAGGTCTATGAATTGCATTTTTCCTAGATTTCTGATTTTTTGTACCCAACCTGCTAGTTTTACTTCTTGTCCTACTGTATTTATATTTAATTCTCCACAATTGTGTGTTCTATATCGGCTCATTACTTTCTCCCTTTCTCTTTTTAATATTGACGTCCGCCATACAACCATTTTTAAGTCTTCTCCTTGTTTTCCACATACTACACATCTGTCTCCAACTGTCTCTTGCTTGAATGGTATACATCTTGATTTTGCTCCAGTTTCCTCTTTTATTTTTTCTTCGCATTCTTTACAACCACACCACATTGTCTTTATATAGCCTTGATTGTTTTCTAATTTTTCTTTGAATTCCTCTAAGCTATTTGCAATGCTTGTTTTTTCTTCTACTCTTTTTTGACATTCGTTGTACATATTTTTTTGTATTTCTTCTAATATTCCATATAGTTCGTCTTTTATTTTATCTAATTCTATTGTTATTTTTTCATTTGTGTCTCTTCTTACTATAATTGCTACTTTATTTTCTATATCTTTTGGTCCAAGTTCAATTCTTACAGGAACACCTTTCATTTCCCAATTATTAAATTTGTATCCTGGTGTATAGTTGTCACGCAAGTCTAATTCCATTCTATATTTTTCTTTTAATTCTTCATATAGTTCTGTTGCTTTTTCTTTAACTCCATCTTTATGCATTGCAACTGGTACTATTACAGCTTGAATTGGTGCTACTCTAGGTGGCAATTTTAATCCTCTATTATCTCCATGTGCCATTATTATTGCACCAATTAGCCTTGTTGTGCTTCCCCATGACGTTTGGTATGGATATGCTTCTTTTCCTTCTCTGTTTTGATATGTTACCCCAAATGCTTTGGTGAAATTTTGTCCAAAGTAATGTGATGTTGCTGCTTGTAACGCTTTGCCATCATGCATTAAACTTTCTATTGTGTATGTTGTTTCTGCTCCTGCAAATTTTTCTTTTTCTGTTTTTTCACCTTTTACTACTGGTATTGCTAAAAGATTTTCTGCAACATCTGCATATATATTTAACATTTGTATTGTTCTTTCTTTTGCTTCTTCTGCTGTTTCATGTAAAGTGTGTCCTTCTTGCCATAAAAATTCTCTTGAACGCAAGAATGGTCGTGTTTCTTTTTCCCATCTTAGTACATTACACCATTGATTTGTTACCATTGGTAAATCTCTCCATGAATTAAGCCATTTTGAAAACATTGAACAAAATATTGTTTCTGATGTTGGTCTAACACATAGTCTTTCTTCTAATTCTTCTTCTCCCGCTGTTGTTACCCATGCTACTTCTGGCGCAAATCCCTCTACATGGTCTTTTTCTTGATTTAATAAATGCTCTGGTATTAACAAAGGCATTGACAAGTTTTTTACTCCTGCCTCTTTGAATTTAGCATCTTCATATTTTTGAATATTCTCCCATATTGCATATCCGTATGGTCTAATTGCTATACACCCTTTTGTTTCTGTATAATCTGCAAGTTCTGCTTTTAATACTATGTCTGTATACCATTGTGCAAAGTTTTCTTCTATGTTAGTTATTTCTTTTACAAATTCTTTTCCCATATTACTTATCTCCTTCTTCCGTTTTTGATAATTCAAGTTTTTCTTCTTCAATTTTTGGTAATTCTGGTAATTCGTCAAGTGACGTATATCCAAACATTTTCAAAAATTCATTCGTTACTCTATACATTGTGGGTCGTCCTGGTGCATCTGACCTTCCTGCATCCTCTATTAATCCATATTCTAAAAGTTTGTATATAGTTCCATCTGAGCTTACTCCTCTTACGCTCTCTATTTCCGCTCTCGTAATGTTAGAATTATATGCAATTATTGATAATGTTTCTAATGCTGCATTTGACAAGTTTGGTTTTATTCTTGTATCTAATAATGGATATATGTATTCGGCATATTCTTTTTTTGTGCATAATTGATATGTATCATTTATTTTTATTAATTCTATCCCCCTATTTTCTGCTTGTTCGTATTCTAAACGCATTTGTTGCAATATTAACTCTAATTCTTTTCTCGACATTTCTAATATTGCCATAAATTCGTTTATTTTTACTGCTCTACCACTTGCAAATAGCATTGCTTCTATAATAGCTTTTTGCTCTTTTATCTCCACTTTTCTTCCTCTTCCTCGTTTTTTGACTGCTTATATTATTACACTTTTTTAGCTTTGTGTCAATGTTTTTGACAGTTCTACTTGATTTGTGATATGATATTAAAAACGCTTATGGAGGTTCTTATGGAAAAAGATGAAAAAATTTTAGAAATAATTGAGGGCGATGGCTCTAATATAAATATGTCTCCTGTTTCCGATTATATTATTTCGGTTCAACCAAAGAAGAAAAAAACTAAGAATTTAATTATACCTAAGGCAAAGAAATCTAAAAGTAAGAAGTCTTAAATGCAAGGCTTCTTATCTATATGATGACAATAATTAAGGAGGTACTTATGTTTAAAGATAAATATAATATGACAATGGAAGAAAATATATTATATGCTAAGCGCAATATTGTTGATTCTATTTGGAAAAGTGCCAATTTAGAAGGAATAGCTGT
The DNA here is from genome assembly GCA_934120395.1 of uncultured Clostridia bacterium. GTDB lineage: Bacteria > Bacillota > Clostridia > TANB77 > CAG-508 > CAKOTZ01. Next base: position 114,699 of record CAKOTZ010000003.1, on the reverse strand, counting down.
TACTTTTCCTGAAACACAAGCAATTTATGATGGATCTAATGTTAGCCATCTTCGAATAGATGAAATTCAAGCAATTAATAATTTGAAACATGCTTGGCAATATGTCATTTATAGTATTAATACAGATATGAATTTGCAATTTATTGAAAATGTACATGCCTTTGTCGGCTCTAACATTGTTGATAATCCTGGACATTTACGTACTTTTGATGTTTCTATGGGTGGCACTAAATGGAAACCTGAGTTACCTTCTAAAGAAAAAATAAATAATCTAATAGATTCATATAATAATTCTTTGTCTGATAATATTACTGATAATATTATTACTTTCATGTGCAATTTAATGAAAATGCAAATCTTTAATGATGGCAATAAAAGAACTTCTATGCTTGTCGCTAATCATCAATTAATTAAGTATGGTAAAGGAATTCTTTCTATTAATAATGATGATAGAATTACCTTTGGTACTAAATTAATTGAGTATTATGAAGACGAAAATAAACTTGAAAACTTAAAAGCATTTCTTTTTGATAAATGTTTGGATGGAATAAAAAAGACCAGCTAATTTATAGCTGGTTTATTTTTTTGGTAGCGAAGGGGAGATTCGAACTCTCGACACCGCGGGTATGAACCGCGTGCTCTAGCCAACTGAGCTACTTCGCCATCTGTAACTTTTTGTATTATAATAATTTTTTTATCTTTTGTCAATATATTTTTATTATTTTTTTATTTTTGAAGAAAAGACAGATTAAAATCTATCTTTTCTTCAATCTCCAATTTCCATTTCTTGTTGCTTTTCCTTACTTTCTTTATGCTTTACACTTTGCCCTTTTGTTTTTCCTGTTGTTTTTTCAACTTTTAAATTACTTATATAATCTTCTTCTTTTCCTTTATGTAATTCTTGTTGTACAGCTTCTATTTTTTTTAGCTCTTCTTTTAACTCTTTTTCTTCTGAAATATCATCTGCTACTAAAGCTTGAAATGGCTTAGCTAGTGTTTTAAAAAAATTTTTTATATTACTATTTGTTTTTTTTACTTTTATACTTTCATCCATAATTTCTTCTTAAATATTTTAAGAATTTTCACCTCTCTTTTACTCAAAGTTGTACATTACTAGCTATAGTTTAACATAAAAAAGAGTTTTTTGCAAGTTTTAACTCATATAATCTTTTAATCGCTTACTTCTACTTGGATGTCTTAACTTTCTTAGTGCTTTTGCTTCTATTTGGCGTATTCTCTCTCTTGTTACCATGAATTCTTTTCCAACTTCTTCTAGTGTCCTTGCTTTACCATCTTCTAAACCAAATCGTAATTTTAAAACTTTTGCTTCCCTTGGTGTTAATGTATTCATTACTTCTTCTAATTGCTCTTTTAATAAGGTGTATGCAGCTGAATCATGTGGCGCTGGAGAATCTTCATCTTGTATAAAATCTCCTAAGTGGCTATCATCTTCTTCTCCAATTGGTGTTTCTAGCGATACTGGATCTTGTGCTATTTTTTGTATTTCCATTACCTTTTCGACTGGCATTTCTAGTTCTTTTGCTAATTCCTCAGGCGTTGGCTCTCTTCCTAGTTGTTGTAATAGGTGTCTTGATGTACGTATTAGCTTATTAATTGTTTCTACCATGTGAACTGGTATACGTATTGTTCTTGCTTGATCTGCTATAGCTCTTGTTATTGCTTGTCTAATCCACCACGTTGCATAAGTACTAAATTTATATCCTTTTGTATAGTCAAATTTCTCTACTGCTTTTATAAGTCCCATGTTTCCTTCTTGAATTAAATCTAAGAATAACATTCCTCTACCTACGTATTTTTTTGCTATACTTACAACTAATCTTAGGTTTGATTCTGCCAATTTTTGTTTTGCTTCTTCATCGTTCTCTAGTACTCTTTTTGCTAATTCTAATTCTTGTTCATATGTTAACAGCGGGATTTTTCCAATTTCTCTTAAATACATTCTTACAGGATCATCTACACTTGTTCCTTCAAGTGTATTTACGTTTATTTCTTCTAATGGTATTTCTTCTACTTCTTCTAGATCTTCCATGTCTGGTTCTTCTGTATCATCTTTTAAAATATCTACACCCATTTTTTCGAATTCGTCAAATACTTTATCAATTTCTTCCGCATTTATATCTACCAATTCGTTCGCTAATTCTCCATAAGTTATTTTTCCATTTTCTTTTGCCTTACTTAAAATTTTAGCTACTTTTTGATTTGTTATTTCGTTACTCTCTTTTTCTGTTTTTTTTATTTTATTTACTTCTTCTTTTTTTTCCATTCTACATCCTCCTATTTTAGTCTAGATAATTGAATGATAATTTCATTTAACCTTTTTTCTAGCATTTCTCTTGTTTCTCCGTTGTGCTGTATTTAAGTCCTTTAAAACTTGGTTTCTTTCTTTAACCAGTTTTTCTTTTTCAAAAGCTATTAATACATCTTTTATGGCTTTTGTGATGTCCGTTATTTCCATATTTTCTGCCATTATTCCTGTTATATAATTTACTTCTTGTTCCTCAAATGTATTTAATATTTGATTAATATTAATATTTCCATTTTGATATTCTTCATACAATTTTTTTACAATTTTTTGGTTCTTTTCGACTTTTAAATCACTTGGTTGTATTCTGTCTTTGAGATTTCTGTATGTTGTTTCTGGATTATTAATTAGTAACCAAATTATTATTTTTTCTCTTTTTTGTACAGTTTCAGTTATGCCGTTTTCTTCTATTATAATGCTTGGCTTTATTCTTTTTATTTGTCCCGCTTCTAATATTTTGCTACCTTGTGAATTTTGATATTGAAGTTTGTTTATCTGTGCATAAATAGCTTCTTTTGATATGTTATACTCTTGAGCTATTTTATCAATATAAACTTCTTGTTCCATTTTGTTGTTTACTGCTGATAAAATTTTGGCTACTTCATTTAGGAATTTTATTTTATCGTTTGTAGCTTCCATTGTACTGCTTTGCCTTAACATTTTAATTTTAAATTCTATCAAGGAAATTGCGTTATCTACCAATAAATTGAACCTTCCACTTCCGTATTTTATAACATATTCGTCTGGATCTTTTGCTCCATCCATTTGTAAAATACGTAAGTCACAACCAAGATTATTTAATATATCTAAACCTCTCATTGTTGCACTTTGACCAGCTCCATCAGCATCATAACTGATTATTACTTTTTCTCCATAGCGTCTTAGCAATCTTCCTTGTGCTTCTGTTAATGCAGTTCCTAATGACGCTACCGCATTGGTAATCCCCCTTTGATGAAGTGAAATACAATCCATATATCCTTCAACTATTATTATATTAGATAGTTTTTCTTTTTTAGCTATGTTTAATCCATAAAGATGCCTTCCTTTGCTATATACTAAACCTTCTGGCGAATTGATATATTTAGGTTTTGAGTCATCTAACACTCTGCCTCCAAATGCTATTGTTTTGTTTCTTATATCTTGTATTGGAAACATTAGGCGTCCTCTAAATCTGTCTATATATCCACCTTCTCTTGTTTTACTAACAAGGTTTGATGCAACTATTTCTTCTTCTTTAAATCCTAATTGCCTTAGATGTGTATATAATTCATTACTTTTTCCCGAAAATCCTATTTTGAAGTTTTTTAAAGTATTATTATCTAACTTCCTTTTTTTTATATATTCCTGAGCAATTTTTGCTTCTGGTTTATATAAATTTTCATGATAAAATAATGCCGCCTGCTCATTTATCTGATATATTTTTTCTTTTAAGGCAATTTGCTTATCTTCTTCTGCATTTTCTAATTTTGGCAATGTTACTCCTGCCCTTTCAGCAAGTGTTTGTAAAGTTTCTACAAAGTTTAGTCCTTCTATTTTGCTTATAAAGTGAATAACATTTCCTCCTACTCCACATCCAAAGCAATGAAATATTTGCTTATCTGGAGAAACAGAAAAAGAAGGTGATTTTTCTTTATGGAATGGGCACAATCCAAAAAAGTTTCTTCCACTTCTTTTTAATACTACATATTGAGAAATTACATCTACTATATCATTTGCATTTCTAATTTCTTCTATTATTTCTTCACTATATCGTATCATGGTTTTAACCTTCCTACAATATATACTATTCGACAGTTTTTAGCTAAATCCTTCTTTATTATTTGTCTTTTAGAGTCTGCTGTTTTTCTATTTTGTTGTTTTTTATTTTTCTCTTAAAATTTGGTATACTTCTTTGTGTATTTCTTCTCGCGTTTTTATTTTATCTTCTTTTATACAGTCTACTATTTGCCAATTATATTTTTTTGCCAACTCTATTGCATTTTTATAAGATTTTTCTAGGTAATATATGTCTCTTTCATGTATGTCTTTTTCTTCTTTATGCGTTATTTTATTTTCTCTTTCTTTCATTATTTTATACGCATATTCTGTTGGCATATTTAGGAATATTACCACGTCTGGTTCTGGTAATTTCAACAATTTATACTCATATTCATATACCCAATTTATAAACTTTTCTCGCTCTTGTTCATCCTTTATTTTTCCTGCTTGGTGTATTAGATTTGACGGTGTATAACGGTCTGCTAAAATAATGCCACCTTGTTTATAGTATTCCTTGTAGTCTTTTTCCCATGTTGCCCACCTATCTACCGCAAAAAAACTTGAAGCTGCATAAGCATTTATACTTTCTGCTTTTTCTCCAAACTCTCCGTTTAAATACATTTTTACTAAGCTTGATGATGGGCTTTCATAGTTTGGAAAACTAACTGTTTTATAGTTTATGTTCTCTTCTGTCCATCTTTTGGCTAATAGTTCTGTTTGTGTTGCTTTCCCACTGCCGTCTGTACCTTCTATGACTATGATTTTTCCTTTGTTTAACATAGTTTATCAACTCTCTTTTCATTTTTGAATATTATATCATAGGCTGTATACATGGACAAGATTTTATTTTTTTATGTATTTGCTAAAAAATAGAATTTTTTTATATCCATATATTCATATTTACCATTTACAAATACTTGCTTTTTTTATTTCCTTATGTAATAATAGACAAAAATACAAAAGAAAGGTGTGAAATTGATGGAGAATAATTTACTTAATAAAGATTTGTTTAAAGGTTATTCAAAATGTTGCTTGCCAGTTTTGTTTTTAATTATTGTTATTATTGTTTCACTTTTACTTGGTTTTAACAATATTGTAGCAAACATTATTAGTATGTCTTCTACTGCTGATATTCAACAAATTTCTGACATTAAATATGATTTTATTGGTGAACAATTACTAAACTTTAATACATTTATTTTGGCTTGTATTTTACCAATTGTAATTGCTCTTTTAATGAGTACATATTCGAAGAACAGTAAAATTTCTTCAACTATTAGTAGTCATCAAATGTTTTCTACTAATATTATGACTGGTACTTTATACATTGTTCTTCCATTTTTAGCTAATGCAATTATGTATTTTATTTTGATTTGGTCAGGTTTTTTCGGTTACCATCAAAATGATATTATTGCACATGTGGTTTTAATGACTATTTTTGGTATTGTATTAAGCATGTTAACTTTTATTTTAATTTCAACTATTAGCATTGCTTTAAAGAATCCTGTTATTGATTCTTTGTTAACTCTTGCTATTGCTATTTTTGTAACACATATTTTTTACGCATTACCAATTAATCCAATTTTGTTAATCTTTATTATTTTCTTTGTTTGGTTAGCTTTAGTTTATCTTGCTTATAGTCTTACAAATAAAAAGAATCAATAGATTAAGATTTAAAAATAATATAGAGGAGCTTTTTATCGCTCCTCTATATTATTTTTAAGCCTATATTATATGCTAAAGTTGTTGTCATACATACAATTATTCCACATATTGTTGGTAATATAAATGCTAAGGCCGTCCACTTCCAGCTTCCACTTTCTTTTTTTATTGTAAGCAATGTTGTACTGCATGGAAAGTGTAATAAGCTGAATATCATTACGTTAATTGCTGTTAATATTGTCCATCCATTTCTTATTAATATGTTTCCTATGTTATTTATATCTTCTATGTCTATCAAGCTACCATTTGCCATGTAACTCATTAATATTATTGGCAGTACTATTTCATTTGCTGGTAATGCTAATATAAATGCTGTTAGTATATAGCCGTCTAGCCCCATTAGTTGTGCAAATGGATTTAAAAAGCTTGCTATATAGTTTAGTAATGTAATTCCATTTATATTTACATTTGCTAGTATCCATATTACTATTCCTGCTGGTGCTGCTACTGATACCGCTCTCCCTAATACAAAAATTACTTTATCTAGTATTGTACGCACTATTACCTTACATACTTGAGGTTTTCTGTATGGTGGTAATTCTAATATAAATGATGATGGCATGCCTTTTAGTATTGTTTTTGATAATATTTTTGATATAAATAATGTCATACATATTCCAAATACTATTATTGTTAATACTGTTACTGTTGCCATTATTGAACTTGCTGGACCTGCAAATAAGCTTCCTATAAATATTGACGCTATTGTTATAAGCATTGGAAATCTTCCATTACATGGCACAAAACTGTTGGTTAGCATTGCGATTGTTTTCTCTCTAGGTGACTCTATTATTCTACATCCTACAATACCTGTTGCATTGCATCCAAAGCCCATGCACATTGTTAGAGCCTGTTTTCCTGTTGTACATGCTTTCTTGAATAAGCTGTCTAGATTAAAAGCTATTCGTGGTAAATATCCTAAATCCTCTAATATCGCAAATAGCGGAAAAAATATTGTCATTGGTGGCAACATAACTGCTATTACCCACGTTGCTGTTCTAAACATTCCTTCTATAAATATCCCTATTGCCCATTGAGGAACTCCTATTTTCCAGCAAACACTTATTAATTCATTTTCCATATTGCTAAAAATGTTTGAAAGCATTGTTGATGGATAATTAGCTCCTGTAATGGTTATCCAAAATATTATCCCTAAGAATGCTAACATGATTGGTATTCCGAATATTTTTGATGTTAGTATTTTATCCGCTTTTCTATCTGTTTTGGTATAGTTTTTTTTGGTATATTTTACTACATCGTTGCTAATATCTTCTGCTCTATACATAATACATGATACAATTTTATCTATAAAGTTTTCTTGTGTTATGTTATCTTTTTTTAATGTTTCTGTTGCTTTTTCTATCGCTTCTTTTATTGTTCTTTCTCGTGCATCTATTCCTAAATTATTTTCTATTGATTGCAATATTTTTTCGTTTCCATCTAATAATTTTATACTTATCCATCGAGCAAATTTTCTATTTTTTATTTTTTCATTTATTGTATTTTGTACTATTTTTATTGCTTTTTCTATTTGTATTGGATATTGTATATCTTTTGTCTGTGTTTCTTTATTTTGTGTGCATACTTTTTCTACTTCTTGCATTATTTTTTTTAAATTATGTTTCTTTCTTGCTATCGTTGGTACTACACTTACTCCTAATCTTTTTTCTAATTTATTAAAGTCTATTTCTATCCCTTTTTTCTTTGCTTCGTCTAATAGGTTTACACATACAACTACTTTGTCCGTAATTTCTAATATTTGATGTACCAAGTTTAAATTTCTTTCTAGACATGTTGCATCTACTACAATTATTGCACAATCTGGCCTTGCAAAGCACATGTAATCTCTCGCAATTTCTTCTTCTTCGGACTGTGACATTAGCGAATATGTTCCTGGTATATCTACTAATTCATATTTTATCTCATGATATGTATACATTCCTCTTGCATTTGATACTGTTTTTCCTGCCCAGTTTCCTGTATGTTGGTGCATTCCTGTTAGGCTGTTGAATATGGTGCTTTTTCCTACGTTTGGATTTCCTGTAATACATACCGTATAAGTGGATTCCTTTTTTGGCATAAACTCACCTCTTTTACCCAATTATTATACGATATGCTCTTTTTTGTTTTTTGTGCTAGGCTTTTGTTTTTTCTTCATTTTTTATAAATATGCTTTTTATATTTTTCATTTTTCCAAATACAACTATTACGTCTTTTTCTTGCAATACTGTGTTTGCTTCTATTTTATCTATGATTTGTTCTCCTCTTTTGATGACCAATACTTGTATATTGTATTTGCCTTTTAATTCTAATTCCTCTATTGTTCTATTTTTTATGTCTTCCCTTAGTTTTCGTAATTCTATTTCTGCAATTACTTTGTTTCCATAGTTATCATATACTGAAATGTAGTTCCCTTTTCTCATCATTTTACTATGTGCTATTTTTACTATTTGCCTGTCCAAAAAGTTTCTAAATGTTTGTGATTTTCTTACAAAGAATATTAAAAAAATGTTTATTGTTGTTAAGAGTATTCCAAGCTTTATTTCATCTGCATTTGTACTAGATGTTGACATAAACAAGTTTACTATTGTTGATACTATTACTATGTTAAATATATAACTAAAAAGCATCATATATTGTGTTAATTTTCTTCTTCTCTTTGTTAATAACATACTTTCACTTTCACTTGTTGTAAAACCTGTCCCTGTTAGTATTGAAATTACCTGAAATTTACTCTTATCCACAGTCATTCCATTTATTCTACATAATATTGCAAAAACTTCTATTATTATTTGATAAGATAGTATTAATATATTGCATAAAATTAGTGCCATTACTAAATTCATATTTTTCTCCCCTTTTGTTTTTATTAGATTATATCAAATGTTTATGTTTTTTCAACCGTTTATACATCTATTTCTATTTTTTCTGCTTCCTCTGTCCTTATTGCTATTAAACTCCCTCGTATTTCATAAGCTCTAAGACTTCCTAATGGGCTTTTTAAAACTGGTTTTATTATACTCCCTGAAATTATTCCTAAATCTAGCATTCTCCTTTTTATTGTTTCTTCTTTTTCTTTTATATTTTTTATTTTGGCCATTTTGTCAATTTTTAATTCTTTTAAGGTCATTGTTTTCCTCCTTTTTTTCTTTATTTTACTATATGCTTTTTGTCAGTTTTTGTTACTTTTTATGTATTGATATTTTTATCCATTTAATGTACAATTTAAAAAATATCTTTTGAAATGAGGTTTTTATTATGAATAAATTAAGAGGTTTTGAAGTTGTTACTTCTTATTTGAGTAAAAATATTAATTTGCCTGAACGTAAAACTGCTGGTTCAGCTGCGTACGATTTAGAAGCTGCTGAAGATGTTGATATTCCGGTTTTTTCTTTTGGTCAAAAGCCTATATTAGTTAAAACTGGATTAAAGGCATATTTCCCTAAAAATGAAGTTCTAGTTCTGGCAAGTCGTAGTTCTTATCCCATAAAGCATAATATTATTCTTGCAAATGGTATTGGAATTATAGATTCTGATTATTATAATAATTCTGATAATGAAGGTCATTTGATGGTTGCTCTTTTTAATTTTTCTAATGATGTTTTTCATATTCATAAGGGTGATAGGATAGCTCAAGCCATGTTTATGCCTTTTTTAATTTCAGATTTTGATACTTCTAATGGTATCCGTACGGGTGGCTTTGGTTCTACTGATAAAATATAATTTTTATTTTTTATAATCATTGATTTTACTATATTTTGGCTCATTTTTATAGACATATTCTTAATGATTTTGCTTTGACTTTTACTAAATTTTATAGTATAATATTTATAGTGTGATTGTCATACACGTTCTAGAAAGGAGTTGCTATATATGTTTAATGTTGGTGATAAAATAGTTTACCCTATGCATGGAGCTGGGACTATTGAATCAATTGAAGAAAAAGACATTTTAGGTGAAAAACAATCTTACTACGTCTTAAAAATGCCTGGTGAGGTAAAAGTTATGGTTCCTACTGCAAAAGCAGAAGATATTGGCGTAAGAAATGTTATCGATAAGGAAACAGCAGGTAAAGTTTTTCATTTGTTAGAGCATGATAGTACAGAAATGTCTATGAATTGGAATAAAAGATATAGAGACAACATGGAAAAAATGAAAAGCGGAGATGTTTATGAAATAGCTGATGTTGTTAGAAATTTAAGCTTTAAGCAAAAGGAAAAGGGGCTTTCTACTGGTGAAAAGAAAATGTTGGTTAATGCAAAACAAATTTTAGTAAGTGAATTGGTTCTTGCTGAGCATGCATCTCAAGATGAAGTTGAAGATCAGATTGAAGCTACAATTTCTAAATCTTTTGATACTTATCAACATAATAATACTAATGTAGAAGCAAATAGTATTATTAAAAAGTTTATTCCTTTTGATTAATATTTGTATTTTAAATTTAATATTATATTTAAAAATAGCCTAAAGAGAATATAATTTATATATTTTCTTTAGGCTATTTTGATTTTTATTTTTCTTCTCCGATTAAGTCATAATCCATTACTTCTGTTATTTTGCATTTTATAAATTCTCCAATTTCGTGTTCGTTTACTATTCGACAATATACTATTCCATCCATGTCTGGAACGTCCATATAACTTCTTCCTATATAATATTTTCCATCTGTACTTATTCCTTCTATTAGTATTTCATATTCTTTTCCTATTTTCTCTTGCATTTTTTGTTTTGATTTCTTTTGTTGTAATTGCATTATTTTATTCCATCTGCTTTTTTTGATTGCAGGATGTATCTGTTCTTTCATTAATGCTGCTAATGTCCCTTCTTCTTTAGAGTATTGAAATACTCCTAATTTATCAAATTCTGCTTCGTCTACAAACTTATATAATTCTTCAAATTCTTTTTCTGTTTCTCCTGGGAATCCAACTATTAATGAAGTTCTTAATATTACTTCTGGTATTTCTATTCTAATTTTTCTAAGTAGTTCCTTTATGCTTGTTCCATTGCTTTTTCTATTCATTTTTTTTAATATATTATCTGATATATGCTGTATTGGTATGTCAAAATAACTACATATTTTTGAATTCTGTTTCACTTCTTGTATTAATTCGTCTGTAATGCTTTCTGGATATGCATATAAAAATCTTATCCATTTTATTTCTTCTATTTTACTGATTTCCTGTAATAATTCTACTAGTTTTGCTTCGCCATATAGATCTATTCCATATTTCGTTGTATCTTGTGCAATTATTATTATTTCCTTTATTCCGTTTTTGTGCTAATTCTTTAGCTTCTTGTACTATATCTTCTTTGCTTCTACTTCTGTATGGTCCTCTAATTTTAGGTATTGCACAGTATGCACAACAATTGCTACATCCTTCAGCAATTTTTAAGTATGCTGTTTTGTCTCCTGTTGTTAAAACTCTATTATGGTCATCTAGATTTTGTTCTGTATAATCTTTTTGTTCTAGTAATTCTTCTAGTTTTCCCCAAAAATTATCATATTCATCTATGGTTATCCACAAATCAACCTCAGGTATTTCTTTTTCTAATTCTCCTTTATATCGTTGAATTAAACATCCAGTTACTACTAAGTATTTGCAATTACCTGTTTCCTTGTATTCTGACATTTCTAGTATAGTCTGTATTGCTTCTTCCTTTGCCGATTGTATAAAGCCACATGTATTTATTAATATTATATCTGCCTCTTGCGCATCTGATACTATTTCAAATTCATTTTTTTTGCATATTCCAATCATTTTTTCTGTATCTACTAAGTTTTTTGAACATCCTAATGATATAAATCCTATTTTCACTTTTATTTTTCTCCTTTTATTCTTTTTTCTAGATCTGTTAAACTATTTTGAATGTTATTATAATCCTCTTGTGTTAAGTTGTTTTGAACTTCTGCCCTGTATCTTTCTATTTCTTGCTTTACATCTACTAAACAATATCTTTCTTTTTCGGCTTCCCCTTTATCCAATAAATACATTGGTGTATAGCTAATTTTGCTTAAATGTACTTGTCCATCTTCTGCTGTTTTTGTTATTTCTATATCTAGTGCAATTTCTATTTTTTCCTCTTTTTCTCCTAAATCTAAAAAGTTTCCTATTGAGTATACTATACATGTATTTTTACCATCTTTGTTCTGATAATTTTCTATTTTTCCTACCAGCTTTGGATTGCTTCCTATTATGACATCAACTCCATTGTCTGCAAGTGTTTTTGCTAGTTCTTGTTGGCTTTGTGTTGGTTTTTCTGCATTACTATCTCCCCAATTTAAACATACAAATATAACTTCCGCTCCCTTTTCTTTGGCTTTTTGTACATCTGCTATTATTTGCTTCTTTTCCATTTTATTTACTGAATAACTTTCTTTTGTATTTACATTTGTTTTGTCTGTATATGCTAAAAATGCTACTTTTATTCCCCTTATTTCTACTATATTTACTTGTTCTTTTTCTTCTTTTGTTTTATTTAATCCTACTTGTTTTATTCCCAAACTTTCTAAATAGTCTATTGTTTGTTCTATTCCTTCTTTGCCATAGTCATAGCTGTTATTATGAGCTGTAGTTAGTAAATCTATTCCTAAGTTTTTTAAAGCTAATCCCAAGTCTTTTGGTACTCTCATTTTACCTTTTTCTTCTTGGTAGGTATCTACAAAGTTACTTTTAAATGGTGCTATTGTATAATCTGCTATTTCAACATATTGTCTAATTTTGTCTGCAAATTTTAGAAATAAATAGCTATCGCTTTGCTCATCATATATGCTTTCACAAAATTTTGAATTGCAAATTATATTTCCAACTGCAACTATATTTATGATATCATCTTTTGTTTCATATTTTTCACCTTCAATTTGGCTATAATCTTCATCTTGAAATACTTTATACGCCTCTTGTTTAGCTTCTTGTTTGTTGTTTTCTATTTGTAAATTGCTTTGATGATATTTTAGTCCAAGACTTACTATACATATTATGATTAATGGAATTGTAGTTGCAATAATTCTTTTTATTGCTTTTGGTGTTACTTTTACAGCAATTCTCCTTCTTGCTCTCGAATTTCTTTTAAATCCTGGCATAAAAGTATTTGTTTCCTCCTTTATATTTCTTCTAAATTACTATACATATGTTTTCTTGTCATTTCTAATAGATTTAATTTTGTAAATTCTAATACCTGTGTTTTTGAACGATCTTTTTTTAATTCGTCTTTTAATAATTCTCTTATCTTTTTCTTATTTTCTTCTTTTTTCATGTCTATATAATCAATCATTATTATTCCTTCTAAATCTCTAAGTCTAAGTTGTTTAGCAATTTCTTCGGTTGCCTCCCTATTCACAAGATATACTGTTCTTTCTAGGTCTTCTTTTCCTATATATTTCCCTGAATTTACGTCTATAGCTGTTAAAGCCTCTGTTTTATCTATTGTAATAAATCCTCCACATTTTAGCCATATTTTGCGTTGACTTATTTTTTCTATTTGTCTTGCTAAATTGTATTTTTTTTCGATGTCTTTTTCAATTTTTATTTCTGGTACTTGATTTGTTTGCATTTGGCTTATAATTTTTTTCACTTCTTCTAATATTTGTTCATCATTTACCCAAATATTATCAATTTTTTTGTCAATTAAATCTATTAATATTTTTCGTGTTATGCTGTCGTTTTCATATATTAATTCTGGGACTTTTTTATTGTTATGTGCTTTTTCTTTTATGCTATTCCATTTTTTTATTAATTCATACATATCTTGTTTTATTTCTTTTTCTTCTTTGTTTTCAGCTGATGTTCTTATAATTGCACCTATATCTTCTGGTAAATTACTTTTTACTAATTCTAATAAGCGTTGTCTTTCTTCTATATTTTCAATCTTTTGCGATATTGTTACAAATCCCGTATTAGGCATTAATACTAAATATCTTCCTGGTAAACTTATGTGCGTTGATACTCTCGCTCCTTTTTTATTTGTGCTATCTCGTTTTACCTGTACTAATATTGGCATTCCTACTTTTACCAATTCTTTTACATTTATATCTTTTCTTTCTTCTTTTGTAAGATCTTTTTTTGGAGCTATGTCTTGTGCATGTATAAATGTATTTTTTTTATGTCCTATGTCCACAAACGCTGCTTGCATTCCTTGTAATATATTCTGCACTTTTCCGTAAGTAAATATTGCCTTCTAATCTTTTACAATTTTCTCTTTCTTCGTATTGTTCTAACAATACGCCATTTTCTAATAAGAAAATATGCTTTGAGTTATCTTCATGTTTGTTTATTATTATTTCTCGCATTTCTTGCCCTTTCTTTATTTTGCATTATATTTGTTCATTGCTCTCTCTGGACCATTTTTTATTATTTCTATTAGTGCTTCTTTTGCTTTTTCTATACCTGTTTGTAGTATTTTATATTCTTTGTCCGGTACATAGCCAATAACATGTTCAACCAATTCTATTCCTTCTGCTGGTTGACCTACTCCTACTCGAACACGCACAAAGTCATCTGTATTTAAACAGTGTACTACAGATTTTAATCCATTATGTGTTCCTGGACCACCTTTTTTCCTGATTCTAATATTGCCAGGCTCTAAATCTATATCATCTGAAATTACTATTATTTGTGAATTTTCTAATTTATAAAATTTTTTGCATTCTATTATACTTTCTCCACTTGAATTCATATACGTTTGTGGTTTTAGTATTATTACTTTTTGATCTTCTATTATTCCACTTCCATATAATGCTTTAAAGTTTGTTCGTGAAATTTCTATTTCATATTCTTTTGCCAAACTATTTACTACGTCAAATCCCATGTTGTGCCTTGTTCTTGCATAATCTTCTTCTGGATTTCCTAATCCTACTATTAAATACATTTTTATCTACCTTTCTGTTTTTTTACTATTTTATCGTTTTTACCCTTTCTTTTCAAGTTTTTATTGTGAATTTTTTGTTACTTCATTGCTTTTTTGTTTTTTTTTAGTTACAATAAATAGTAAATTTATTATAGGTTATGGTGTGATATTCATGAGTTCAAAAAAACGAAAAAAAAGTAAAAAAAATAAAAAGATGTTGGAAAGGGAATTTAAGCTACAATCTTCCAAAAAAATATTGATATTTGTTGGCATTATTGTTCTTCTTTTATTGATTCTCTTATTTAGGATTGGTTGGATTGAAGCTGTTGATGGCAGTCGCTATACTGAACTAGCTCATAAGCAACAAACGCTTGATAAGATTATTAGTCCTAAAAGAGGTACTATATATGATTCAACTGGAAAAATTTTAGCTACAAGCGCTAGTGTTGATACCGTCTCTATTAATCCTACTTTAATCGCTGAAAAAAATAAAGCTGATGTTGCTAAAGCTTTTAGTGATATTTTTGAATTGGACTATAATTCGGTTTTGGAAAAGGTTAATAGTACTTCTTCGTTTCAAACTATTGCCAAAAAGGTAGAGAATGACAAGATTTCAAAACTTAAACAGTGGATGAGTGATAATAAAATTTCACGCGGTATTAGTATTGATTCTGATTCTAAACGATATTATCCATATAATAACTTTGCTTCTAATTTACTTGGCTTTTGTGGCTCTGATAATAGTGGGCGTTCAGGAATTGAATATAAGTGGAATTCTGTTCTTACTGGTACTGTTGGAAGGATTACTACTTTTAAAAATAGTAAATCTCAGGAAATTCCAGATTCAAATGAGAAATATGTTGCTGCTGAAAATGGCAGTGATATTGTTCTTTCTTTAGATTATAAATTACAAACTATTGCTGAAAAGTATTTAAAACAGGCTGTTCAAGAAAATAATTGTACACGTGGTGGAAATGTTATTATGATGCAACCTTCTACTGGTGATATTTTGGCTATGGCTACTTATCCAGATTATAATTTAAATACTCCTTCTGAACCGTTTACTGATACTCAAAAGAAAGAGTATGAAGCCTTGGGAACATCTGAAGAAAAAAATAATTATTTGCAAAAAATGTGGAGAAACCGTGCTGTTAGTGATACGTACGAACCTGGTTCTACTTTTAAAATTTTAACCGCCGCCATTGGATTGGAGGAAGGCATTGTTACTACTGATAATGAGAATGATTTTTATTGCTCTGGTTCTCAAACAATTTATGATACTTCTATAAATTGTTGGCGCTATTATAACCCTCATCAGCATCAATCTCTTAGACAAGCTCTAGAAAATTCATGCAATCCTGCTTTTATGCAATTAGGTGCTAGAATTGGTACACGCACTTTATATAAATACTATGAAGCCTTCGGTTTGTTTAATACTACTGGTGCTAGTTTAGCTGGCGAATCAAATAGCAACTTTCATAAAGAAGATGATGTAGGTCCTGTGGAACTTGCTACAATGTCGTTTGGTCAACGTTTTACTATTACACCTTTACAGCTTATTACTGCTGTTTCTGCTATTGCTAATGATGGTATTTTAATGCAACCTCGTGTTGTGAAACAAATCATTAACTCTGATTCTGGTGTTGTTACAAATATCGATCCTGTTCAAGTTAGACAGGTTATTTCTAAAGAAACCGCTAATAAAATGAAAGATTTATTGCAATCTGTTGTTACTGATGGTACTGGTAGATATGGTGCTGTTGCTGGATATTCTGTTGGCGGAAAAACTGGTACTTCTGAACCTATCTATTCTCGAAAAGATCAAGATGGCTATACTGCTTCATATATTGCTATATCTCCTGTGGAAAACACCCAAATTGTTGTATTAGTTACGCTTTATGACCCTAAGGGGAACAGTTATCAAGGAGGTCAAGTTGCTGGTCCTGTTGTTTCTCAGATTTTATCTGAAGCGTTACCAGCATTAGGTATTCCTTCTAATAAAGCAAATACTTCAAGTTCTTCTGATGAATATAATACAACTGTTATGTTATCAGATGTTACTAACAAAACAATGTCTGAGGCTGAGTCTATTTTAAAAAATGCTGGTTTCCGTGTACAATGCAATACTAGTGGAAACAAATCTGAGGTAACTGTGGCAAAACAAACACCAAAGAGCGGTGTGCGTTTAATTAAAAACTCTTTAATTATTTTATACGATGATGCTAATGCAGAACAATCTTCTGTTACAGTTCCTAATCTAAAGGGCATGACTTCTTCGCAAGCTATTAACTCTTTACGTTCTAGAAACCTTAATATTAATATTGAGGGTAGTGGAAAGGTTATTTCTCAATCCCCTTCATACAGCACTTCTGTTTCTGAAGGTAGTATTGTTACTGTTACTTTAAAAGAAGAAATTAAGGATACTTATTAAAAAATAATTCCAAGCAATTAATTGCTTGGAATTATTTTTTAATTAATTTCATTTAACCATAGGTAATGTGACAATTTACTTGATAAATCTAATATAATGTCACGCTGTTTTTGTAAATATATATATTTCTCTGTTTCTGCCCAATTCCAATAATTTTGGTCAATTTTATCATAATCCGCTAATATTTCTTTTGCTATTTCATTCATTGTCTTATAAAAATTGCCCCAATCACCAGATTTCACACAAATTTTATATTTTAATCCAGCTCCTCCATGTCTAATTTCTTTTGAATCTTCTTTTTGCATTTCTTTTATCATTTTATTATACAATGTTAAAAATTCAATTGTCTCATTTTCAATTTCATCTGCTAATCTCCAATTCCGTATAAATTTTGAAATTTGATGTAAGACAATTACTGCCACAATAATACCTACGAACTCCATTTTTTATACCTCCTAAATTATTAAAATGATATAATGTAAGTTTTTATCTTTTTTTATTATATCATTTTTTGCTAATATATTCAATGTATTACACTAAATTCTGTTTCTCTAGCTTGGAATTTAATTCCTTTTTGCTATTATTTTTTGTTTTATTTTATTTCCTATGTTTTCTATGTATTGTGTCGCTTGTTCATCATAAATATATTTTCCATCTTTTTTTCTAACTACATCTCCTATTTTTGTATTTTTGGGTAAATCCTTTTCAAATACAATATATTTCCACTCTTTGTTATTTTTATACTGAGCTATTTTATATCTATGATATTCAATATCATTTTTATATTTATTAGTTACAAGAAAGATTTCTCCTTTATCTAAATTAAGTAATTCTTTTTCAAAATAATTCTGCAAAAATTCAATTCTTTTTTTATAAAATTCTAAGTCTTCTTGTGGTGTTAGTTTTATATTTTCATTTATTTTATCTCTTGCTTCATTTAATTCATCTATGAATTCTTTTAACAAACTATTTTTTTCTATCTTTCTTGTTAATCTGTTTATTTCTAAATTCAAATTTGTTCTCCTTTCTATTTTGTTAGTTTTGCCTCTCCTGTAGCATAATTAATTTCAAAACCATTTTGCACATTATATATAAATTTATTGAAAGATACGCCTTCTTCTTCAACTGATTTTGCTTCTATTTCTACTCCTGTTGCTAATTGATTTTCTCCACTATATATAGGCGTTACTCTATATAACACGTGATAATCTTTTCCTTGTTTTTTCTTTTCTTTTATCCAATTCGCAACTGTATTTTCATATTCTATCATTGCTGTATTTAATTGTGATGTTCCTGTAATTAGATTCTGCTTGTTGTCATTTTCATTTCCTAATTGCCATGCAATTAAATGGCATCGCTCATATAAGTGTTTACTGTTATTTCCTCCATATAAATACTGTTTCCATCCTGTAGGCTTATATGTTAATCTTTCCCTTTTTGTTCCCTCCGGTGGCATTGTATATGTACATATATTAGCAAATGCCTCTCCTGCTCTATTTAATTTATCAAAATTTGAATAGTTCTCAAAGTCTTGTGTTGTTAAATCACTTTCTTCAAAATATGGTATATTATTATTTATTGTTATAACTGTTTCTCCAAAATATGGTGGTATGTTAGCCTTGTCTACGTTTGTATTTATTATTGTGTTTTGCTCCGTTGTTTTACTGCTTTCTATATCATGTGGTACGATATAGTTTGTTAGTATTAACGCTATTATAATTACCGCTGTTGCTCCTAATTGTTTTATGTTTGATATATTTTTCCTTTTCATTTTTTCTCCTGTTTTTTTATATTATTATATTGTTTTTGGGAAATAATAGAAATAAAAATTCACTAGATTATAAATTATGTTTTTATTATACGACTTTATTTATAATTGTCAAGCCATATTTTATATTTATTATTAAATATATATGAAAGAAATATTTGCAAATTATTTAATTTTGTATTTTCTTTTTTATTTTTATGTGTTATAATATTATTTATGTTTTTTATTATCTTTGTATAGTTTTGATTTTTTCTATATTTCAATTATACTATTTTTTAATTATTTTTTTCTTTTATTCAAATTAATTGTAATATATTTTGTTTCTTATTTATTATCTTGTCAGAAGTAAACTATTCTTTACTAATGGTATTATTATCATTTAGCTTTTAAATCATACAAGAAGGTTTGCTTCTATTTTCTTATTCCTCTTGTTGTTATTAAATCTTCTATTATTTGTATCTTTAGCAAACGAATTTATTTTATTTTCTATTTGTAATATTCCATATATTTCTTTTCTTTTGAATTTTGGTGCAAATACTATATGGTACTTGCGTTTCTACGTTGTGTGTGCCAAGCTATTTGTGTATGGACTTTTCATATATCCCACTCCTTTCATGATTAATATTTTTAGCCGTCAAACTTTAAATATTATACCATGTTTCGCGTGGGAATTTTTGTTACCCTGTGCAAAACTATAGGTTTTATGATACCCCCAGTATAGCTGGGGGTATCATTGAAGTTAATAAAAGCCTCAATTTTTTTGATTCTTATAAAAACTTTGGTTACGGGGTAAGCTTCAAATCTGAGAGCTTCGGGTTATGAGAATTTGATTGTGATTTTTGAGAAATTTTGTTAACTTGAGTTTTTATTAGTTTTAATAGGGTTAGAGCAAATTGGTAAAATTATGAAATTGGTTAAATTTTGTGATTTTTTGCAACGATTGTCCCCAATTTGTCCCCAATAATTTTTAATAAAAAATGGAGGTTTTAACAATGAAATTTTGTGATATTTTAAATAATAATGAAGGTAAAAATTTATTAAAGGAATGGTTAGAATTTAGAGAGGAAGAATTATCTCGTATGGATGAAAATGATCAAAAACATTTAATTAATTTTGATGATTATTCTGAAAAGATTTTAAATAATGTTTCTAGTGAGAATTACAACTATGTTTCTAAAAAATTAGATTTAATCTATGAGGATTTTATGGAATATTGTGCTTATTGGAATGATAAGTATTATATGAGTGGATTTAGTGATGCAATTAAGTTAATTGTTAGTGGGTTGAAGTTATAATTTAGTATAATAAAAAGTGTGAAAATGACTTTCTTAAGGAAATGTTATTTTTCGCACTTTTTACTATTATATATACATATGCTATAACGTTCTCATCTTTTTCTAAATATTAAAGTAGTTTCTGTCTGAATTGAATAAACAGGTTTGTTATTTTTTAAACGTGAAATTTTAGATGCAATTCTTTTTGAAGGAATATTCCTATCAAAATCATAAATTCGTTTTAATTTTAGTGTAGATAATAATTCTGACAAAATTAAATCAAATCGAACTACTTCTCCATTTACTCTCCTATTTCCTATGGTAAAAATAGCATATTTATCTTTTTTTAGAACTCTTGATAATTCAACACAAGAATTATAAAAATCTATATAAAAACTAGCTACTTTTCTAGCTTTATTTTTTTCTCCTGCCTTAACTAACGCATCAAATGTTGATGATAATGTTTTAGATTTTTTTAATATATTTGAATTGTATATTACATCTATAGAATAATTTGTTCCTCCAAGACTTTCTTTGTCAATTTCTGTTAATGTTTTTAGTATTGAATTATCCATATTGCTTTTTATATCATTAATATCAATCCAACGTAAAGGTAAAATAGAAAATTGTCCGTAAGTCACAGTTGTATGATTATCTCCATACGGAGGTGATGTTACAATCAAATCAACTGAGCAATCTCTAAACTTTCGCTTATCACTCATAACTTTAATTGTATCGCCAAGATAAACTCGAGTTTTATTCTTTATATTAAAAGCTCTATATAAATTATCAAAACTATTAATGTCTTTTTCTAATTGTTTACTGAAATTTTTTATACAATCATACTGGAAACTCTCAATAATATTTTGTTTTTTTATGTGTAATTTAAAAGTCGATTTTTGAGAATTATTAGCTAGTCTTACAATTTCTGCAAAAGCAAGCCAAAAAACTCTTCTATATAAAATATCATTTTCTTGCATAATACAATATCTGATTCTACTTAGTTGATGAATTATGTCATCATTAAACCATTTATTAATTCCATCAAATTTAAAATCTTTAACATTTCTTGTATTATTAATTAGATTTAACAATTTATCTGATTTAACTCTTAGAAGAGAAATAGAAATCTTAGTTGTCCTAACTAAAGTCATTAAGTATGCTAAAGGATTTATGTCGATACCAATTGTATCTAAATTTCTACAAAGTCCCTCTATTAATATAGTTCCTGACCCCATATAAGGATCAAAAATATTTTTTATGCTAGAATCATTTTGCAGTACAATATTTATAAGTTCTGCTTGCATATCTGGTACCATTTTAGCTGGGTAAGAGTGTGCATAGTAAATTGAGTCTTTAGAATTTAAATTTTTAAAGTCCCAATAGGTTTCTTCTTCTTGCTTTTTTTTCTTAATATAATTTATTATATTTTTATCAGCTAAATTCATAACATACCTCCTCTGTTTATAATAATACAATAAAAAATAAAAAATGTAAATTAATTTCATAAATTTGTAAAAAAAATATATACATGATATAATAAGACAAATAATAAAAATGGAGGAAGTTATGGATAAAACAAAATTATTAAACTTATCTATTTCTACAAGAATTATTTCTCAATTAGGAGAACAACTTATATCAGACGAATTAGTGGCACTTATGGAATTAATTAAAAATGCATATGATGCGGATGCAACTAAAGTTACAATAAAGGTTGATACAAAAGCTGAAACATCACACGGTATTGGAATGATAGAGATAGAAGATAACGGAAATGGAATGACACCATCTATTATTGAAAATAGTTTTTTAAGAATATCTACAGGATTTAAGGAAGAATATAAAATTTCACCTTACTTTAAAAGACTAGTTCTTGGAAAAAAAGGTTTAGGAAGATTAGCCTTTAATAGATTAGGAAAATATATAAATGTATATACTACTCCTAGAGTAGACAGAATCAGTGATGAGTTAGTAGGCAATTTAGAGGGATTTAACGAGTTCAAACTTTTTGTTGATTGGGAGAGTTTATATGTAGATCAAGATTTTAATAAAATACAGGCAACCTTAGAAAGGCATATTAATCCAGAACCAACTTATGGAACGAAAATACAAATTTTAGGAATTAAAAATACAAATTTCTGGAAGTTAGATAAAACTCAAAGGCAAAGATTAAAAAATGAAATATTTGGAATGATAAATCCTTTTACCAAGAACAAGGAAAGTAGATTCGAAATATATTTATATATTGATGGTGAGAAGTTTACCACAGAAGAACTAGATGAAGATTTAATTAGAAAAATAAGTGATGTTAGCGCTAACTTTAATCTAAATTCAAATTGGATATTATCTTTAGATATAAATAGAAAAGAAAAATATATTAATAATAGAATTGTAAGTACTAAAAAGAATAGAGAAAATGCATCAACTAAATTAGTTTTACAGGAAAAAAATATTGATCCTAAAATATATAATATCCATTATGAAATTGACTTAAAAAACTCAAAAGAAATAAGAAGCATACTTCCAAAAGTTGGAGATATTACATTTAGTACCAAAAATAATGAATTATGTTTTCCAGGAATTTTAAGTGGGGCTATTTATGCTACTGACTTAGGAAATAAAAAAGAAATTATAAAAAATCTAAATGCTGATAATATTAAAACAAATAGTGATTTTGATAATTTGTGGGAGCAAGCAAATGGAATATTTGTATTTAGAAATGAATTTAGAATACTACCATATGGAAAAAATGATTGGTTAGATTTTACAAAAATGAGTCAAAGATTAAAAAGTAATATTTATAAAGAGCATACTATAGCTGGCTATATTAATTTAGATGGTGAAACTAGTGAAAACTTGGAAGAACAAACTAATAGGCAAGGATTTATTGAAGATGAATATGGAAACAACTTCTTTAAAATTATTAAAGATATAATTGCTGTTACTTTAGTTAATGAAGACATTAAATTAAGAGATGGATTTGACTTAAAAACAAAAGAGGAAAAAGGATTTTTATACTCTAAAAATAATATGATAAAGTATAAAATGGAAATTTCGCAAGAGAAACAAAAAGAAAATAAGAAGGAAGAATTAAAAATATCAATCAATAATTTAAAGGCTAATACAAGTAATATTGCTGAAATAGAAAATATATCACATATAACTGATGAGTTCTTTAAATTAGATTCAAAGGTGGAAAAAAAGAATGAACAAGAAATGGAAATTTTACAAAGGCAAATAGATGAAATAAAAGAAATTGCCCCAATGGTTGGTCAAGCAATTATAATCGAGTCAATGACTCATGAATTAAATAGAATAGAAGGAAATATTAAGCAATATTCAAAAAATAGTTTAGATATTGCTTATGAGTTGGATGATACTTTTAATGGTAAAAATAAGTTAATTAATAATCAACATTCTATTATAGATGAGACTGTATTTATGAGGGCACAATTAAATCATTTAGAGCCTACATACAGAAGTCAAAAAAATACTATGGAAAATATAGATATCAAAAAACTTTTAGAGGAATCTTATAAAACTGATGGTCCTATGGCAATAAAAGCAAAAAATAGCAATATTGATGTACAAATATCAGGGAAAAATTTTACTATAAAAGCAAATAGAGGATACATTATTACTATATTTGATAATTTATTTTTAAATTCATTACATTGGATTAATTATGAGGAAGTTAATAAAAAAGAAATATTAATACACATAGATGAAAAAGGTTATATTTATTTTTGGGATACAGGAAATGGAATTCATCCAGATATAGAAGATTCTTTATTTAATCCTTTTACTACAATGAAGAAAAATGGAAGAGGTTTAGGTTTATATATAGTAACTGAATTACTAAGTCAAATGAATTCAACGATTGAACTAGATGAAGATAGAAAAAACGGAAGATTATACAAATTTAAGATTAATTTAAGTAATTTATTGGAGGATTAGATGGAAAACGAAAATATAGAACAAATTAAACAAAAATTAGCATTTATGAATATTAATAAAATAATCTCTATAGATAATGAATGGTCTCAAAATAATAATATAGACTTAAGCAAAGATATAATAGATTTTATCGAAGAACTACATCCAAAAAATGAGAAAGAACTCTTACGTAAAATATCTAATAAAGGCTACTTAACTTTAAAAAATGCATATGATGATAATGATGAAGAATTAATAAAACTGATAAATTCAAAAAATGATATGCAAAATCAATTACCACCCCATTTAGAAAAATTAGATAAAATTTTAGAAGCATTACAATTAAAAGGAATAGCTGTAGATAAAATAGATAAATACAAACCATCTATTTTCCAAAAGTATAATACGGAAAATTGTCTTTTTATTCTTGATAAGGAAATGGATGAAGTTAGTAATAAAGATATTATTAAAGAAAGTATTCCAAATATAATAGAAGAATCGGATAAAAATGGTGTAAATCATTTAATAATTGTATATTCAAGTAATATAAGCGATGAATATGTAAATAACTCAAAAAAATTAGCCTATGTACAACAAAGAATAACATCTCCTGGAAAGAGTAATTTTTATATTTATAAAATGTTTGCAATAGAAAAAAATCTAGATACAAAATTGGATCAAGAGCTAAATTCAAAAATATCAGATTGTATTTATGGTGATGCTTTATATCACTATATGGTATTAGAAAAGAGCAAAACAGATAAAATTTATGATTCAATTTGTGAAATAGATAATGAGGAAATATCAAGAATATCAGAGGAGAATTTTATAGAAGGAAATAATATTACTGATAGTATTAATACTATCAAAAAGGCTATAACAAAAATGCATGAAAATGAACAATTTGATAAAGAAAAAAATATACTAGAAAAATTTAATTTTTATCAAAAAGATAAAATCAAAAATTTCGTTTCACATAATAGTACATTAACAACAAATAGTCAATATAGAAAATATCGTGAATCTCAGGATATAGAATTTGTAGAAAATATATTGCAAAGCAATATATCAATTTGGGAAAATATAGATTATTCTGTTAACAAATTTTATAAAGACATATCTACAGGAGATATATTTAAAACAAAATTACTAAAAGAGAATAAAGAACAATATCTACTAATTATAGAAAATGCGTGCGATTGTATACTTCGAAGTCAAAAAAATATAAACGATATATCAAGAAAAAATAAAACTGGAAGTATAAAGGTATTATTATTAGAAAAATATGATATAATAGAATCAGAGAAAAAACAAATAGCTAAACAATTTGGCAATGGAGAAATTATTTTTCCTATAAAAGAACATGAAACTTATTATTTAAAGAACACTGGAAAAGTTTTTTCAATTCCAGAATTTTTATTAGATTTATGTACCCTAAACGAAGAAGGTAAGTGTTTAACAAATTATAGTAAGGAAATAATACAAAAATATAAAAATTATTATTTTGAAAAGTATATGGACATGCCACAAACAATTGAAAAGATAGAAAATTTCAAAAAATATTTACTAATAGATAATTCCCATATAAAGAAAGGATTAGAATTGCAAGAAGAATCAGAAGAAAATATTATAAAACCATTTCAAATAGAGAAAGATAAAGATGGAAATCCATGTATGGAACGAATAGGAAGATTAGACTATAATATTACTTTAAGAGTATGTCAGAAAAACTACTATGAAATAGAAAACCAAATATTTAATACATTTGAGAGTCAAGGAATTCTTAATAAATTGAAAGGACAACAAAAAACTACAATTGCTTCTATAGAAAAAATATTTGGAATAAAAAAGTGATTTTTACTTGTTTTTTAAGCGAACTAATATTACATTAGTCCGCTTTTTTTAAGTAGTATAAATCGAGAAAATTAGATTCATGCTACTTTTAATATAATCTCACATTTATTTCAAATTATATATATTACTAACATATCTTTCTATTCCTATTACTCATATCTATATTCTTCTTCATCTTCAGCAACTTTTAACCATCCTATTTCATCTTCATCCTCATTTATTTCGTATTGTATGCCTTTGTAACTACATTGTTTTAAATGTTCTCTTAGTTCATCATCACATGCATATATATATAATCCGTTTACTCCACGTGTCATAAGAATTCTAACTTCATGTTTTAAAAGTTTCTCTCCAAATTTTTTTGAAGTACCATCAGATAATGTTCTGTTTCTAGTAGCTTTTTCATTACAACTTTCATTTGTATCAAAAACTATGCGACCATTTCTATACTTTACAGATGGTCCAAGAATTACTCCTGCATAATTCAAGTCAAACCCTTGAATTGTAAATGTTGAACCAACTTCTTTAATTGTTTGTGGCTGTTCAGCCCATGAAAGTTTTTTTATTTCTCTTTTTTGTTTTCTATCTAAATCTTGTTCTAATTCTCTATTCCATGGTTTATGCCATTTTCCTATTTTTACTTCCCAATATTTAAAATCCTTTTTTGAATTTTTATTTGAATTATATGGCCAATCATAAGTTGCAATTAGTCTTGACAATTTTGTTTCATCTTTTAATGATTTTTTCACAATTTCTCTTTCTAATTCTTCCGGTGTATCAAAAATTTGTATATCGTAATCACCTAAATCATAAGGTAATTGTTTTACAATTCCTTCTTTAGTAAATGAGTTTATCCACTCTATTACATCTTCATTAGCATGCATTCTAAGTTGATTTTCTAATTTAATATAATTTTCATTATTTATTGCTTTACTTTTATATTCTTCTAATAGCTCATCTTCCCAGTATTGTTCTGTAGTTAAAATCTGATCTTCATCGAACATTACAACCACAACTCTAGCCCTATTTAGTATATCTTCTAATTGATTATTACCTCTATAAGATTGTTTGCCTTGTGTCAATAATAGATGTGCTTCATCAACAAAAACGACATCAACTGGATTATCAATAGAATACTTGTTTATAAAAGGGGTTGGTTTATATACTACCTGTCCATACTTATCAGTTAATCCTAATTTATCAACAATTTGGTTATATACTGTAATTTGTTCATCGTGATTTACTAATAAGAAACAATTTGAAGTTTCATATTCCAAATCTTCATTATTATTCTTTGCTTCCTCATATCTACAGAACAATTCATAAAAAGTACTACTATTTAATACTGTTTTTCCGGTTCCAGCTTCACCCTCAACAAATATTAATTGACCTCTTTCATCATTTTTTAATGCATTAACTACTTTCTCTATAATCATTTCTTTAGCTTTTTGTTGTTCCTCTGTAAGTTTATGTAATGGTGATGCTTTAAAGATAGCAGAATCTTTAATAGAAGTTTCTAATGGAAATACTTCTTTATTATCTTTTCTAAGTTTTTTCCATATCTTTGCGAAAATATCATCTAACTCTTCTATTGGATAATAACGATTTTGTGGGTTATTTCTTCCATTATGTACTTTTTTTATATTTTCAACACTCATCAAATAATGAATTAATCTATTTTCTATATCTAGTGTCATCGACTTATTAAAATGTTCATGTCCTATTACATATAAATTAGCATTTCCATCTGATAAGTTGTGTTGCCACTCATTTTCATCTGACATTTTACTATAATGTTGTCTTGTTCTTTGAAAAATATTATTTGATTCTCCAACATATACTTCATACTCGTTTTTACTTTTCCAATTATGTATATATACTATAGGAAAATTCAATATAATATCTTTAAACTTTTCATTGTTTGATTCTAAAATTCCTTTTTCAAATACTTTTAATGCACTTATATTGTCTTGTACTTTTTCAACAATAGGTTCTGCTACTCTCATAATTACATTCCTCTTTTACATTTATTTCTTCATTAAATACTATAATTTATTATACTTTGTACTTACTCCTTTTGCCTTCTCAACAGGATATTTCTTCTTTGTCTTTTCTAATTTTCTTAATATTATTTCTTTAGGATCTACATCCAGTTTCATAGCCATTTGAATACAATATGTGAATACATCTGCAAGTTCCTCACAAACCTCATCCTTATTATAATTTTCACTATCCCATTGAAAACATTCTAATAATTCACCAGCTTCAATCGAAATTGATTTAGCTAAGTTATCTGGTGAGTGAAATTTGTCCCAATCTCTTTCTTCATTAAATTGTTTTATCTCTTTTATCAATTCTTCCATAACATTTTCTCCCTTTAGTTATAATTATTTGATAGTATTCTATCATAAAAGACTTTTTTTTACAATAAAATAGTTTTGTCTTAATTTCCGTATATTAGATAAATGTTATTAAAATTGGAGACAAAACTTATTTTTTATGATATAATTCCAACAAGTTTAGAATGAATATAGTAAAGAAAAGGAAATTATAAATAATGGATAAAAATTATAAAAAAATGAGTAATGAAATATTTGAAAAATATATTGATAAACTATGTGAAAGCTTATCAAAATTTATTAATCGTAATGGAATAAAAATAGACTATATATGTCCTATTTTAAGAAGTGGTGCAATACCAGCTGTATATATTTCTAATAGGTTAAATATCGTAAAATTTTTGCCTTTTCAAGTTAAACATATTGCATATAAAGACGGCGTCAATAAAATTGAAATGATTTTTAATCCATTAAACTCAATAGAAATAAAAAAAGATACTCCAGTTTTCTTAGTAGTAGAAGCAATGCATAGTACTGGAACAAGTGTAGAAATTTGTATAAATGAAATAAAGAAAAATTATAAAAATGCAAAAATATTATATATTTGTTTAACCAAAGAATATGGCAGTAAGGATTTTTCGAATATAACTATTTATGAAGATTCGGTATTTTATTATAATGGAAATAATGCATTTAGCGAAGAAAAATGTAGAGAATTAGATATAGAATATAGTTATCCTTTATTTCCATGGGAAAATTTAGAGATGGAATTGAAACATCCTGATGATTTAGAAGAAAATATATTTTTTTAAAATTATAATCAAATAATAATTATAAGTGGAGGAAATAATATGAAAAATGTAATTATAACTGGGGCTGCTAATGGTGTTGGAAAAGCAATTTCCAATTTATTAAGAAATGAAAATCTAATTTTAATTGATATAGATAATGATAATCTAATCGAAACTTCAAAAGAAACTAATTCAGAATATTATATTTGTGATTTAACTAACTGTGATGAGATAGATCAAATAATTGGTGATATAAGTATAAAATATAATAAAATTGATTGCTTAATAAATTGTGCAGGAATGTGGATTTCTGGAGATATGTCAAAATTAGAGCAACCTATTTTTTCTGAAATGAATGACTTAAATAGAATTAAAAAAGTCATTGATACTAATGTATTTGGAACAATAGCAATGATTAAAAGTATATTTCCAATTATGCAAAAACAAGGTTATGGTCAAATAATAAATATCAACTCTCAAAGTGGAGTAATGTGTGAGCCACCTTTTCCAATTTATAATGCTTCTAAGCAAAGCACAAATGCTTTTAGAAAAGCAATACAAGATGATTTAGCGAGAAATAACATAAAAATAACTGATGTTTGTCCATGATTAATTAAAACAGATTTTTATAAAAGAGCAAATAATGAATTACCAAAAGAAGTAATGGATATGGGATTAACTGCTGAAGAAGTTGCTCAAACAGTTAAATATGTTTTTGATTTACCTCATGAAATCACTATTCCAAGTATTGAAGTAAGACATATAAAAAATTATTAAAATAATATTTTGAATGGAGGAAAACTCAATGAAAATTATAAAACTTGAACAAGCAGAAGAATCTAATAATAGTGAAAAATGCAAAGTATTAGAATATAGTTTTAAAGATAAAGATATAGATTGTGCAACTGCTATTATAACTGGAAGATACCCAGATGCTGGATATTGCATGAATGAAGAATGTAAAGAACTTATTTATGTTATAGAAGGAAATGGAACTTTAAATAAGGAACATGAAATAATAGAATTTAAAAAAGGAGATGCAATTCTTATTGATAAAAAAGAAAAATATTATTGGGATGCACATTGCACTATAATAATGCCATGTACCCCTGCTTGGTATCCAGAACAACATAAATTAGTAGAATAAATTCTAATAGGAGGAATATATAATGAATATAGATATTACTAGAGTAAAAATAATTGTAACAATTCCAGTAGGAAATGTTAATGAAGTAAGAGATGCAATATGTGAAGTAGGCGCTGGAGTAATAGGTAATTATACTGATTGTTCTATGTCAACCAAATGCATAGGTACTTTTAAACCAACTGATGAGGCAAATCCTTATATTGGTAAAAATAATAATTTAGAATTTGTAGAAGAAGAAAAATTAGAAGTAGTATGTGATGTAAAATTAGTAAAAAAAGTCATAACAAGATTAAGAGAAGTACATCCATATGAAGAACCTGCAATTGATATTATTCCACTATTAGATGAAAAATTTTTTGAATAACTAGAAAAGAACTATATCTTTTTATCCAAAAGTATAGTTCTTTTTTCTTACTATTATACCTATTTATTGCGATTAATTTCTTGCCATACCTCTAAATCAAGTTTTTTATCAATAAGAGCTAACATTGCTTTTTGCTTTTTATATATAGCCTTCATTAAATCTAAAAGTTCTTGTCGATCTCGCTCCGAAATCTGTGTGGCAAATTTACAAATATGCCTTATCTCTTTAACAATACTTTTAACTTCTCTGGTATTTTCAGCATATGCATTAAGAATTTCATCTTGTGCTTTTACATTTACCTTAGTTACCCTTTCATAAATTGCTGCATCTCTAATATATGGTGCAAGTCTTCTATAACAATAATTGTGTGTCTTAGCTTCAATTAAACTTCTTTCTTCATCAGAAACCCATACTTTTATACTTTTTCTTCTTTGACTTGGATTTAAATAATGCTTCATAATCAATTATCTCCTTTAATTTATTTCCCAAAAATAATCATAAACATATCCAGATTCAATATATTTTTCTGTTAATTCCATTTTGTATTTTTCTAATAGTTCCAAATATTTTTGTTTGAAACAATTTTTACATAACCACTCTATACCTTGCTTTGAAACAATTAATTTATCATTATCATAATAAATAAAAATGTTTTTTAAATTCTCTTTATCCATTTTGACCATTGCTCGATGTATTGTATCTTTCTTTCTATGAAAATAATTTTCTAAATCTGAAAAACATATATCTTCATTCCATAATGGCTTGGAATTTACTTTTAAGAATTCTTCATAGACTTCTATTCTCATTTTAAAAAAATCTATATCAGCATCTATTTGTTTCTTTTCTGATTGGAAATATACATATATTAACCATAGATATCCTTCAAATAAAATATAGTATCTTTTACTTCTAATTTTTTCACTTCTCCATCTACATGTAGGGTGTTTCTTTATCATAATAGATACCGCCTTTCTTAAATCTTTATGGGTTATTTCTTTTCCATTTTTTGTTTTGATATTTAATATTTTGAATTTGTTTAATATTTTCCAATAAGGTAAAAAGAACTTATCAAATTCATCCATAACTACTCTCATATTTTTTCTCCATTTCTTATTTTTATATTTTCTGAAATAGCGAAAGCAAATTTCAGAAAATTTTGAGCAAATTTATTTGCTCCGAATAAAGTGGATTTCTTAGTGCCCTTTATTCGCCAGCATGGTGTTTTGACACCCATTTTGCTGTTTAGGGCAAATGCCCTAATACCCTTTTAGCTCTCCGAGGGATATTTTTTAATTCATTTTTTTACACAATTTGTTTTAAAAATTAGGACAAGTTTGTAAATATTTTTCTACTTGCTTGTCCTAATTTTTTTATCAATTTTTGTTTACTTTTTTGCAAAAATCAATTATAATTTTTACAGAAAATATTTAAAAAAGTAATCTTTTTAGTTAGTTATTGTTCCAGCAATTACTAACTTTTTTCTTTTTAATTCTGTGATCTATATCATCTATTTTTACAAGATAACACATCTCATATAATCGAGAAATAATTGACTTTGCTGTTTCTATTTTTCCATTAATGCTTAGCCTTTGGACTAGAGAATTTTGATTATAATTTGTTGTTATAATTACTGGTAAATTATTTTCATATCTACTATTTATAATAGTAAATAATTTTTCTAATCCCCATTCACTTGGTTTTTCTTTTCCTAAATCATCTATGATTAATAGTTCAACATTTT
Organism: uncultured Clostridia bacterium; assembly: GCA_934120395.1. GTDB lineage: Bacteria > Bacillota > Clostridia > TANB77 > CAG-508 > CAKOTZ01. Next base: position 82,404 of record CAKOTZ010000003.1, on the reverse strand, counting down.
CATATAATTTGATAATTTCTATTTCTGAAATATTGTTATCTGTATCATATGAATTTCGTAATTCTGCTAACAAATTAATTAATGTACCATATATTACTGGTATTCCATTTTCTATTAATTTATTTGCGATACTACAAGCTATATGAGTTTTACCAACTCCATTATTTCCTACTAAGATCAATCCTTTTTTCTCTATGCAATTTACTAATCTTTCACTATAATTTTTTAAGTTATTAAATACTTTTTTATTACTCGTATTTAGTTCGAAATTATCAAATTTATAGTTTAAATTTCTTTTACTCATCTTGCTATTTTTTATAATTTTTTCAACTTTTCTAGAGAATTCTTGCATTAATTCTAGCTTCTTTTCTTCCTCTAGCATCCTCAACTTTTTTAAATCATATTCATTCCAGTATGCTTGTGCACCATTACATTCACATCTTTCATAATCTAATGCTATTGTTCTTTTAGTACCATATAACTCCCATTCTATGATTTTTCTATACAATTTATTTTTGCAATATTCACACTCAATAAAGTCATTTTTATCAATCGAGGGTTTCAAAATTTGATTCATCTATTCTGCTCTCCTTTCTATCTTCTTCTTTTCTTATCTCTTCTTGAGCATTATTATCAAAACTTTTTTCAACTTCATTCTCTTCAATTACTTTGTTTGATTTTCCAATTTTCTTAAGTTTATCAGCACTTTGATACTTGCTCCAATTCTTTACGAAGTAGGTATCATTTTTATAAATTAGCATTCCTAAATCGATAAATTTTTGTAAAATTTTCGTAAATGTTTTCGAAGATTTTCCAATAATATTTGTAAAATCTTTGATTTTAAATGGTGTATTATCACTAATATATAGTCCACCATCTCTGTTACATTCTCCAGCAATAGTTAAAATCTGAATCCATATCCTAAAATATGAGTCCCCTTCCCTTTCTTTTAGTAGGATTTTAATTTTTCTATTGGAAAATATACTTGTATTTAATTTTATCCATCCAACTTGTCCCATTTCCTCCCTTCTTTCTAACAAGACTCTTTTAATGAATCGTTTTCTTTTTTGCTTAGATAAATATCCAAGGCTTCTTTTCTAAATAAAATTCTTTTTCCAACTCTAGAACAAGGAATTTGCTTTCTTTTAACCAATTGTGTAATTAACCAATATGAAATCCCTAAGTATTCTGCTGCTTCTTTTGCTGTTAAAGTTGTCCTTTGTACTCTTTCTACTGCCACATTGCTCACCTCCTAACTTTTAAATCGCTAAATTTTAAATTTTATATTGACAATTTAAAAATAGCTGTGTATAATATTGTTAACAATTTTATAATTTGTATTTTAATTGTTAATTTATGATTAGTCAATAATTTCTAGTGTTTTATGATATCAATTAACAATGTTTTTTATAGAAATTAAATTGTTAACAAGGAGGGTTGTATGAAATTTGATATTGTATCCAGAATTTATTATATGAAAATGTCAACCATAAATAACATAGAACTTTTTACAAGAGATTCTTTTTCTACTGTAAATGCAACATATAATAAAGCAACTAACACATACACAATACTTAAAGAAAGAAATGAATTTAAAACAAAAAAAGAATATACTAAGTATCTTTCAACCTATTCTGATAGTATTTGCAAATTATATAAATCTGATTTTACTGATGAAAAAAATAAACTAGGAACAACTTTATTAAAATTTTTGAACTATGATTTCACAAATTTTAATTCTTTTGTAGAATTTATATATAATTATGGATTACCAGCTTTAGTCTTTAACAACGGTGATAAGGATATTGGTAACCCCTTTAATGAATATACAAATTTAAATATTACTAACGATAAAGAAAATATTTTTTTAACAGAAAAAGACTTTATTTTAGTTTGTAAAAATAATTATGAAGAACGAAAAGAAATTTTAATAGACTATCAATCTCAGTTTAAAACGATTATCAATTTTATAAATAACCTATCGAATTTAGACTATTTAAAATGTTTCTCTATTGCAGAAAGATTTTTTATATATAAGCGAGCTGATTTTACTAATTATTCAGACATGTCTATAGTATTAAATTCATATATATCTCTTGCATATGATATTGAATCAATGAAATATCTAAATATGAATTTATGTACTAATCAAGGCAATTTTGAAGAAAAAGCCAAGGCAATTTCAGAATATATAAAAAATTATCCTACAGAATATGATGATGAGCTCTTTCCATCTATTTGTTTTAACTGTCATATAATCGAAAGTGCTTGTTTTATAAGTATTTTAGAATTAATAAAAAATAATACACCAATATATATTTGTAAACATTGTGGTAATTACTTTATTCCTTCTTCAAAAAAGAATACTTTATATTGTAATAACATATATGAACATGGTAAAACATGCCAAGAAATCGGAGCAATGATTACTTATAATGAAAAACTAAAAAAAGATGAAATAAATTCACTATATAGAAAGACATTATCTGCAAAAAAAATGTTGGCAAATAGGAATCCTGACATTCCTATGTATTTAGAAAAATATGAGGAATGGAAAAATGAAGCTAATAAATTTAAAAAAGACATAAAACAAGGTAAAAGAACAGAAGAAGAATTTAAAAAATGGATAGAGGAAACTAGAAAAAAATAAAGGAGTAACTATATGTCTCAAATTAAACAATCAAACAAAAATAATGTAAATGTTTCTAAAACTTTAAATATGCATAATATACCTACAATTGATTATAGCAAAATAAACTCATCCGTAACTTTACTTGCTGAAAAATTATCTCAAATTAACTATTCTGCAATAAGCAATGCTACTATTACTGCTGTTGAAAAATTGTCACAAAATTATTCTTCTATAAGCACATCTATGGCTTCATTAGCAGAAAAATTATCACAATTTGACTACTTATCCGTAAGTAATGCTAGTATTTTAGCAATTGAAAAGCTATCACTCAATTATCCTGCAATAAATAATTCTGTAACTTCACTTGTTGAAAATTTATCTAGAATTAACTATTCTGCTATGAATAAATCGATGATATCATTTGCTGAAAAGCTATCAAACTCTAATAATATTTTGTTGAGTAATTCTGTTGCATCACTACAACAAAATTTATCAAAACTAGCTATTACAGAAGATCGATTTCATTCTTTTATGGATAATTTTGAAAAAATTTCTAATAGTGCTTCTTTAGATGAGTTAGATTTTGATTCAATTTCTTATGAAGAATCAAAAGAAATAGCTTCTTCTTCAAAAGAAATTATTGAAAAAATAACTACAGGAACTTTAGAATATTCAGATGTAAAAAACAATAAACCCAAAATTTATTGCATAATTATATTAAATTTTTTATTAACTTTTATTTTTAATTATATTCTCACTTTAGGATTAGATACAATACGAGAGCACAATTCAAATATTAATATTTCTGAAGATAAAGTTTTATCATCTGAATATGATATTAACTTAAAAATTATAACTGCTGATATTCTAAATGTAAGAGAACAACCAAATTCAAAAAGTAAGGTTATATATCAATTAAATAATTTTGATATTGTTCCAGTTATAAATGAGCAACCCTATTGGTTCGAAATAAAATACATAGATTTATCAGATAACCAAACAAAAACCGGATGGATTGCAAAGAAATATACTAAAGATTATTTTTCAACATTAGAGTATTATTCAGAATATTTTTCTAAATAATTTTATATAAAATCCTTGCCATAAGTATGCTGAAAGGAGGTGAAAAAGTAATGGCAGGGTATCTTGAAAAGAGAGGCAAACGCTCTTGGAGATTAATTGTATCACATGGTTTTGACAGCTATGGTAACAGAATCAGATATACCAAAAGTATTAAAGCAAATAGTAGGCGTGAGGCAGATAAAGAACTTGTAAACTTTGTTTATGAGATAGAAAATGGTATTGTTTTACAAAACTCTTCAATGACTTTTAAGGAATTTACAGATTTATGGGCTAAAAATTATGGTGAAAAAGAATTAGCACCTAAAACTTATGAAAGATATAAAGGAATGCTAAAATCACGAATTATCCCCTACTTTGGTCATTATAAGTTATGCAATATTAAGCCAACTCACATTATGAGTTTTTACGATTATCTTTCAAAAGATCACCAACTTAAAAGATGTAAAAACCATAATGGAAAAACTGTAATGAAAGGCTTATCTTCTAAAACAATATTAGAGCATCATCGTTTACTACATGCTATGTTACAAAATGCAGTATATTGGCAAATACTACCTTATAATCCTGCAGATAGAGTTAAACCACCTAAGCACGAAAGACCTCAAATTAAATACTATGATGATGTTCAATGTAAACAATTACTTGAGTCATTAGAAAATGAAGAAATTAAATTTCAAACTATTGTTATATTAACATTATTTACTGGTATGCGTAGAGGCGAAGTATTAGGCTTAGAATGGTCAGATATCGATTTTAAAGAAGGTTTTGTTAATATTACTAAGTCAAGTCAGTATATTGCAGATAAAGGCATTTTCGTAAAAGATCCAAAGACTCGTAGTTCAATTAGAAAAGTGGGAATTCCTGATATTGTAATAAATATGCTAAATAAGTATAAAACTTGGTATGAGCAAGAAAAAGGAAATTGTGGCAACTTATGGGTTAACTCAAATAGACTTTTTGTTACTTGGAATGGTAAACCAATGCATCCTGATACTGTTACAGATTGGTTTCGTTCTTTCATTGAAAAGAACAATCTACCAAAAATTACTTTCCATGGTTTGCGACACACAAATGCTACTTTGCTCGTTTCACAAAATGTGGATGTAGCAGTTATAGCATCAAGATTAGGGCATGCTCAAATAACAACTACCTTAAACTTCTATGTACATCCAGTTGAGGCTAATAATAAGGAAGCAGGTAATGTTTTAGAGAAAGTGCTCGCATAAAAACTCTTTTCAAAATTTCTCGAAAATTACTTTTTTAGATTTTCTAAGTTTAATATAAATTAGTAAGGCTAAAATATGCTATTTAATGCATAAAAATGTAGGGACTGTCCCCAAATTGTCCCCACTTTTGTAAAAATAGATTTTTAGCTAAAAAATTAAAGAGCCACAATCTCTTGCGACTCTAGTCAATTTCTTGGTTGCGGGGGTAAGACTCGAACTTACGACCTTCGGGTTATGAGCCCGTAAGTGCTGATATTGATGAGTTTTATAGATTTGTGTTAAATTGTGTTTGAATTTGGGTATTTTTGTGGAGAGTGTGACCAAGGTGTGACAAAAAAACCATATTTTTAAAGCTGGACTTTTATATTCTAAGCCGTATTTTCAAATGCAAAACCCGGACTATTTAAATTAAAGTCCGAGTTTTATATCTTTTTTATATTTGTCACTATCTTTTATTATTATATCATCATTAATTTTAATGATTAGTAGAATTAATAGTTTCAAAAATAAGTAATAGTTATTTTCATGTATTTTCTCGGAATCTTTTCCGTTTAGTTGACATCCATGAATATATTTATTCCTTAAGTCGAGTCCATTGACAAATTTCGCTTTGTTTAAATAATAATTAAAGTAATCACTTTCAGCATTAGATAATAAAGTATCACCAAATTTAAGGATTCCTTCTTTGCATAATTCATCCATTATTTTTCTAGATTCTTTTGAATATTTCCAATAAGATATAACTCCATTATAGTATAATTCTTTAAATATATTTATCTTTCTTATATCTTTTATTTCAATATATCCCTCTTCATCTATTTGTATGCAATCATTTTCAACTAATTGTTCTAAATCACTTTGATCATATTCTGGATATTCCTCCATTTTAACTTTTTCATTTAAGATTAACGAATAAAAATTATTATATTTTTCTTTTTGTTCTTTCAAGATAAGATAACATACATTGGTCTGAGAAAAAATAAAATGAAATTAAATTATATTCTTTAGAAGATGGATATACATATTTTTTTCTTACCATACTTGGAATATTTTGAAAGAACATATGTGTTGAAGACATTTCCAGCAATTCATGATTAATCTTTCCTTCTTCCAGCAGTAATTTATATTCTTGTTTCATTCTTATTGCCATACTACTTTCAAATATTCCTGACTCACTTTCTTTATTCACAAAATTAATTCTACATTGACTATCCACGAATTCAAAAAGATAAATAAAATTGTTTAATATAGTAGGATAATCCTTATTTTCTTTTATCCAATTCAAATCATACTCACATTCTATTTCTAATCCTTTAATTCTAGATGTAAATGTATCTTTAACTCCATCTTTAAAGCTAACTAATGTACTTACCCCTATTCCTTCATTTTTAGAAAAAATACTTTTTGTTTCTCTATCTATTCTCTTTTTTGCCAAAAGTTTTGTTTTATCCGAGATTATTAATTGCTTTGGATTTGATCTTATGTTTAATATAACTCTTAAGTAATTAATATTAGCATTCTTGCATCTAATATATTTTATAAATATACTTTCTTTTTCTTCAATTGTTAGTTCCTCCGGAATATATAACTCTATTGAATTATTCTTTTCTAATACATATTCGTTTAATAATATTATCGCACTATCACTATATTTCAAAAATTTTCTTCGTAGAGTGTTAAAATAATATTTAGCTATTTCTTTATTTTTTATTGATATTTCTAAATAATTAGTATTATATATTAATCTATTAAATTCTCTTTGATTTATTCTATTATAAATTTTATATTTTTCTATTATTTTGAAAAAATCTTCCTTATAATTTCGTTCAACATCTTCAAAGGTTTTATATACGTTTCTATTATTTATTTTTGAACAATATTTTCCAATGCTGGCTTTTATTTTTCTATTTGTATTTTTCAAATTTTCAACATAAGTATCATCCCAATTGTTTAAATATATTTTATTGTCTATAAATTGAGTAATGTTGTAGAATTCAATAATGTCATTAATTTCATACTCTTCTTTTGCTTCATCATAACTTTCTATAACTTCTTTTATCTTTTTTAAATTCCATCCTGTTGATAAATCACTGTTTGAATAGTATTTAATTCTATGCTTCATATATTATTCTTTCTTGAATTTTTTATATCCTAAATATCCTCCTCCACCTAATAGTCCTAATGTTATAATTCCTGCTAACGGATTTGCATCTTCATTGCTATTTATTGTAGTATTAGTTATATTATTTTTGTTAGTTGATGATGTATTTATTATAGCACTATTTTCAGTTTTTGGTGATTCTTTTATATTTATTTTTATCGTACTTGTTTTTCCATTAGTACTAGTTGCAGTTATATCTACTGTTCCATATTTTTTTGCAGTTACTTCTCCTGTTGTACTAACTGTTGCAATACTTTCATCACTTGATTTCCACGTAATATTTTTATCAGTTGCATTGTCCGGTGTTATTATAGTAGTTAATTTTTTATTTTCTCCTTCTTCCATATTTGTTACATTTTCATTTATTTTAATATCTGTTACTGCTATTGTAGTTGGTATCGTAGATGTTGTTTTTGCACTTGATGCTGAAGAACTTGATGTACTACTTTTACTTGCTGATGAACTAGATGAATATGGACAAACACCATTAGTATGTAAATGAGCTGGATGTCCTCCACAATGATAATGGTAACTTCCTAAACCACTTTTATTGTTATTATCTTTATGTCCTCCACTTGAATCTGTCCTTCCAGAATGCGCATATACATTTACTCCTATTGAAATTATACTTAAAATAATTAATAAAATTGATATTATTTTTTTCTTGTTTTTTCTCATATATATCCCCCTTAAATATCATATCAATTTTTTATTGCAAAATTTGTCGAATGTTGTAAATAAAATATAAATTTCGACAAAAAATACAACCTTGATTTTCTAGATTGTATTTAAGTTTTCTAATATAATATTTGTGAAGCTCGTCACCCTTTTATTTATTTTTTTAATAGATTAATTAATCTGTCATTTTTATATATTCTGTCTCTTCCTATTTTTTCTGATGAAAGGAATCCCGATTCTTCTAATTGACTCAAATATGACATTGCCATTTTTCTTGTAACTCCACATATATTTTCAATATAATTTATTTTTGTATAAACTTCGAAAAATAGTCCTTCTAATAGTTCCTTACTATATATCTTAGGCAATTTTTCTTTCAATTTTTCACTATATTTTTCCATTTCGCCTTGAATGTCTTTAATTAATTTCATTGTTTCTTCTGCAGTTTCTTCAATTCCAATTAATATATATATAATCCAATCTTCAAAATTATTTATTTCTCTTACTTCTTTAAATAATTTGTAATATGTTTGTTTATTGTCATTAATGTACCTACTTAAATATAGAATTGGACTATCTAATAAATCCTTTAATACTAAATATAAAATATTTAATATTAAAGGATTTATTAGAGGATCTATCATATCATCAGTATTTATATATTCTTACTTTTCTGAAATTTTCCTCTGGTGGTAACATTTTTTATTCATGTTTCATTTTTTACACCTCCATATGTGTATTATAATATAAAAATTACACATATTTTCAAAACATGTGTAATTTTTATTATAATTTTCTTTTAGTTATGTTCTTCATTTTTTATACTTTCTTTTCATATATCATACTCCCACAAGCTCAATTTTCCTTTTGCCTCTAGCTGTTCAGCAAATACTTCTACATTCTCAAATTGCCATGCAAAATTTTCAATAAATATGCTTTTAGCATAAACATCTTTATTCTCTTTTAAACATTTTTCTTTGAAATCATCATCACATTTTATGCAATCTACTAATGTTACTTTCCCTAATATTTTTCCTGCTGGCAATTCTTCTGGAAGATATTTTGATAATCTATTCATTGCTTCTTTATCAATTCCTTTTCCAGCATGTATTAATAATTCTCCTCTATATTTTGTTTGCCAACTTCTAAATTCAAATCTTTTATTACCTTGCATTATTAATGTTGCCCAAGGTTGTTTTATCGTTAATACTTTCATTTATTTTCAATATTTCCTCTATTCTTCAACAATTATAATTATCATAGCAAATCTTCAATTTCTTTAATAAATTCGCTTTTATTAATTTTACTTTTAGGAACCACTAAATAAACTTTATTTTTAGTTCTTGTTAATGCAACATAAAATAATCTCCTTTCTTCTGCAAAAGGCATGGATTCAGTTATTGAATCTAATTTAAAATATTCAAATATCCAATGCGATGGTCTTCCTTTACTTGGGAATAATTTTTTTCTTAATCCAAACACTATTACTTGGTCTGACGTTAAGCCTTTTGAACGATGCATAGTTAATGCTTCTATTTTTGCATTTGGTAAGTCTCTACATATTAACACATCATTTACTCCCTTCGTAAAGAACTCACTTTTTGCTAATTTATTTAAACATTCATTAGTCCTTGCTAAAATTAAAATATTATTATTTGGATTCTCTTTATATAATTTATGTACAATTCTATTAATTTCGTCATATTCTTCATATCCAGTATATTCACACATTTCTATTGGATGCTCTAAATTCTTTATTGCCTTTATATCTTTCTTACTTTGTTCATTATTTTCAAGAATAAATTTGCTTGTTATATCTGCTAATTCCTGTCCATATCTATATGTTGTTGAAAGATATAAATCATCTTTAGAATTTAAAAATAATTTACTGAATTTATTAAATAATTCTAATCTCGAACCAACAAAAGCATAAATAGATTGCCAGTCATCCCCCACTGAAATCAGCTTAGCATCAAAATATTCAATTAACCTTTTAACAAACAAAAATCTTTGAAATGTAATATCTTGATATTCATCCACTATAACATATTTATAATTTAATTCAGGATATTTATTTTTAACATCTTTTATTATATGTTTATATGAAAGATTAATCATATCACTATAATCTATCATTTTATTATCCAATAAATATTGTTGATAATATTTGTAAATTTCCTTTAAATACTCTAACGCCCTTATTCTGGCTTCAGCTTCTTTTTGTTTATTATCCGAATAATAATAATAATCAAAATTTTCTTTTTTTATTTCAGATATTCTCTTATTAAACATATAGTCTTCATCATCTACTAACATATTTTTAAAAATATCTATAAAATTTATTACCAAATCAGTAAATTTAAAAAATTCAGCATTTAAATTATTATCTAAAATTCTATTAAAAATTTCCTTATCACTTTTTCTTTTAAATTTAATATTTCTATTCAATAACTCTTGCTCTAATGTTGTTATAAAATCACCATCAGGAGTTTTATAATCTAAATTAATAAAATCATTATTATTGCTTTTTTGAAATTTTTCTTTAATTTTTCTAGTTCTATTATATTTTTCAATTTCTTTTCTATTAAGTTCATTTATATCATTATAGCAAGTTGAAAGTCCAAAATATTCTATATAAATATTTTTGCCTTGATATTCTATTGTGAAATCCGGAACATATGATATGTCATCATTAACCTTTTCATCAAATAGTTTTTCATATGAATAGTCTATACCATTAATATATAAAAAATTTGCAATTCTAACTTCTCCTATTGATTTTACTTTTTCTCCTTTAATCGTATAAAGTGAATTTCTTATACTTAATCTATTTATCAAATATTGATGTATTCCACCTGCTTTATTATTCTCCATTATATATTTTCTTCTTTTATAATCTTCAAAATATTCTTCAAAAGTATTAAATTTTTCAAAATTCTCTATAAAACCCTTTGCAATATAATTTTTATTTTCATATTTTTGAAATAACTTAATTAATTCTTTTAACCTCTTTTTATCTTTAAATAATGTTTTAATATAATTACAAATAATCTGTTTTTGTTCATCTGAACCAACTACCTGAATTGGATATGGATAAAACTTTTTAATAAATTTCATTCCTAAAGAATGAAATGTTGAAACAGGTATTCCCAAATTTAACAAATCATTTACTTTTTCGTCTAAATCCTCACTAGATTTCTTAGTAAATGTTAGCATTATTATTTCTTCTGGCTTAATATTTAATTTATCCACCAAATATTTAACCTTTGCTGCCATCGTTGTACTTTTTCCTGAACCAGCTCCCGCATTTATTAAACAGTATTCATCATCTTTCAAAATTATTTTTCTTTGTTCATCATCTAAATTTATATTTTCTCCTGCATCCACAAAAATATTGTCAAAATATTCTTTATATTCTATTAATTTTCTGTCAACAAATTTACTATTTCTCTCGTTCAATATATCTTCATTTATCTCTAGATTATTTTTCTCACATAAATTCTTATATTCATTATAACCAATGTATCTATCCTCATTAATAAACATATCCAACTTTTCCATATTATCACACTTTATACTCCCATAAATTCAATTTTTCCTTTGCCTCAATTGGTTCAGAAAATATTTCTGCATTTCTAACTGCTAAGCGTATTTTTCCAACATATGTTACCCTTCATTAATTACTTCACTGTTATTTCAAATTATAAAAAAAAGTCTAACAAACGCCAAAACATTTGTTAGACCCTGTAAAATTTGGTTGCGGAGGCAAGACTCGAACTTGCGACCTTTGGGTTATGAGCCCAACGAGCTGCCAACTGCTCCACCCCGCGATGTAACTCTATTAATATTATACGACTTAACGTATCTATTGTCAACTATAATTACTAAATTTTAATAACTTTTTCTAAACATATTTTATGTCAAAATATACCATTAATTCAAAAACGTACTAAAAAGTACGTTTTTAAACTAATAATAGCTATTCTCAATCTTTTGAATTTTATCATAATCATTTTCCAATAAGTCCAAGAAAGCTCTTGCAACTGCAGGATCAAATTGAGTCCCAGAACACTTTTTAATTTCAGCCTTAACAATATCTAAAGGCAGTGCATCACGATATGGTCTTTTAGAAGTCATAGCATCATAAGTATCAGCAACAGCGGCAATTCTTGCTAAATATGGAATTTCCTCTCCCTTTAACTTAGACGGATAACCAAAACCATCATATCTTTCATGATGATGCTTTACAATAGGAATCAAATTAGCAAAAATATTAGCTGTGGATAAAATATGAGCACCAATAGATGGGTGATTTTTTATTTCCGAATACTCATCATCAGTTAACTTTCCAGGTTTTAACAGAATACTATCAGGCACACCAATCTTGCCAATATCATGGAAAAGTCCTCCAATCTTTAGCGTTTTAATATCACCTTCAGACAAACCTAACTTTTCCCCAATAAGAACCGAATACTCAGACACACGGTCAGAATGACCTCTTGTATAAGGATCTTTAGCATCAACCGTACGTCTTAAAGTTTCAATACTATCCATATAAGCTTCTTCCAATTTATCATAAGTTTCCTTAAGTTCCTCATTCACAGACTTAATAATCCTCATTTGAGAAATAGACTTAATTCCAGACTCAATTAACAATAGCAATTGGTCGAACTTATCCCCTTTTTCACAATAGCCCTGAATATCATACTTTCTGATAGTCTCTAATGGAGGTGCCAAATCCTTATGACCTGTTAATAACAATATATATAAATCTTTATTAAACTTTCTAATCTCTTCAATAACCTTATCACCATGAATAGGTGTCATAATAAAATCTAATATCATTAAATCAAAATGTTCATTTCTAACTCTCTCAATAGCTTCCAAAGGATTTGTTACTCCCGTAAAATCATAACCAGAGCGTTTTAAAAAAATTGATAGTGAATCAATAATGCCAATTTCATCATCAACAACAATTATTTTATAATCAGAATTTTGGCTTGGACCTTGTTTATGTCTCATATACATCACCTCATACGCATATATTATATACATAAGTTTATCGAAAAACAATAGTATACTACAAAAATTTCAAATATTACCCCTATAGCGTTTTTGTTGCACCTAGTGGAATACAAATATTAAAAGTTGTACCCTGTCCAACTTGAGACTCAAAATTAATATCACCATTAAAATGAGCGCGAATTGTCGAATACGACATAAACAAACCTAAACCAGTTCCATTTTTACCTTTTGTAGTAATCATTTCCTTAAATAGTTTATCTTGAACAGCTTGTGGCAATCCACTACCATTATCCTTAACCGATATAATTACATTTTTCGTATCCTTTTTTATAATAAGATAAATATATTCACCCGACTTACCATTATATGCCTGAATAGCATTAGAAATCATGTTATTTACAACCTGAACCAAGCTATTAACACTACCATTAATAATAAGTCTAGAATCTACCTCTTGAATAACCTTTAATTCAACTAAAGCTTTACTAAGCTCATGTTTCATTAAAATATTAACCTTCTTAACAAATTCTTCCACAGTAAAATTTTCCTTATCCTCACCAGACATAGCAACAGCTTGTCCCTTAACCGTAGTAATAATATCAGACATATAAGCAGTATGTTCTCTAATTTTATTAATCCACTCCATCATATCTCTAGCAATTTCATGATGATCTTGAGCATTTACAGTTGGATCCTCAATAGAAGAATCATACTCATTAATTAAATCCTTTAATCCTTCAGTAGCACCACTAATAGACATTATAGGCGTCTTTAAGTTATGTGCAATACCGCCAATTAATTGACCCAAAGAAGCTAAACGTTCTCTCTCCATCAATAAATTTTGATTTCTTTCAATGGTTTGCATATCCAAAGTATGTTCAGTAATATCCTTAAGCAAGCAAAGACCACCCAAAAAATTACCATTAGAATAAATAGCACTTACTTCAATATTAAAGTACTTTCCAAGAGGTGTAACAGTTTCTTGTAAATGAATAGTTTTTTTAGTTTTTCTTGCCTTTTCTAGAGCATCAATTAAAGTATCAATATCCATATCATTTTGAGGAATCATTTCAAGTAAACTCTTTAAATTGATATTTCTAATTTCAATATTATTCAAATGAAAAGTTTCAATAAAAGTTTTATTATAATCTGTAATACAATTTTCTTCATTCAAAACAACATAACTATCCGATATTTGATCAACAATTTTTTGTAAAGCAATAGGATTAACACTCAAAAGCTGAAACTTAAAAATAGCAAAAGTAAACAAAATAATAGCAATAGAAAATGTAATTGGAGTCATATACACAGTCATAGGTATAATAGAATACGTACCAAGTACATTAATTAACATAGGTATTAAAGTTCCAGCAATAATAAGCAACGATTGCTTAGAGAAAAATCCTGAATTACGTATTGAATAATATGCAAAATAACATATAGAAATAGCAAGTAAAATGTATGAATACATAATATGAATGTCAATATAAGGACCTTTCACACATTCATTTAAATAAATAGAATATGTTTCATAAAACCAATGATGCACATCATTTGTCCACAATACCAATAAAGAAATTACTGGAATTATAAACAACAAAATATATGACTTCTTAAACTTAATCTTTGTATTAGCAAAAATAATAGCAGTAAAAAAAGTTGAAACTGGCAAAAAGCAACATCCAATATAAGCCAGATAATCAAAATAAACAGGCGGTATATGTAAAGGTTCACTAAATAATAACTGTAGTAAAACAAAAAAACAGCTTTCAAAAATCAAAATTAAATTAACAGCAAATACCTGTTGTATCTGACTCTTAGGAATTTTTTTTAAAATATAAATTAATAAAAATAGAATAATGCACAATAGCACACTCATAATTACAGTAAAAACTATATTCATTTGATCCTCCAATTTAGGAAAACAAGGGGAAACATAATCCCCTAATTTTCTTTTATTTTAAATTAAAATCAAAATATCCAATGTCCGCAAAATACTTAAAATACATATATAAATAATTAGTATCAATATATGGCCATTCAAATCCAATATCACTTAAAACCTTTTTAGAAAAATCAGATTTAATACGAATAGAAGAATCATAAACCAATTTTTTATCCTTATCTAAATCATTAATAATTCCATTCAAATCCTCTTTTCTTACAGGATTAGCTAAAAGCTCATCAATTTTCTTTACAAAATCCTCGTGAGAAACAACTTCCATTGAAATACCAAGTTTTCTCATAGTTTCATAAAGTCTATCCAAAGTAACATTATTATCATTAAGCAAGTGGAAAACACTAAACTTTTTATTATAATGACTAGCCAAGGCAATAACAGCATCAGCAGCATAATCAATAGGAGTAAACTCTGTATAAATGTCAAGCAAATAATCCGGAGCACAGCCAATTTTCAATATTGAACGAAAACGATTAACAAAAGCATTTTCAAAATGATTTGGTTGAAACTTACCTTCATTATATCTATTAGTTAAATTTCCCATTCTCAAAATATATGCTTCCAATCCATTCGCTATAGCATTCAAAATAACCTTTTCTGCTTCAAACTTACTCTTAATATACAAATTCTCCAAATTTTGTCCAATATAAAAATTCTTTTCCGTATAATCCACAGTTTCCTCAAAATTATTATCCACATACGCACCATCAGCAAAAACATTACCAGAAACACTAATAGTAGAAATATGCATTAAACGAAGATTAAATTTTTCACATAAATCCACAATCTTTTGAGTTCCCTTAATATTTGTATCTTCAAACTCCTTATATTCTCCAAAATGCTTTACCAAAGCAGCACAATGAATAACAGTATTAAGTTTAGCACCTAAACTCTCATACTCTTCCTCAGTCAAACCTAACTCATATTCTCTCACATTACCTCGAACGACCTGAATACGACGTCCAATTTCTCCATCATAAATATCTCCAAAATAGAAATGTAAAGTATCTCTCAAACGTTGTTCAGCAGGTACTCCATTTTTATCACGAATCAAACAATAAATAATTCCATTTTCCTTTTTAATAAAACTTGCCAAAACATGAGCACCTAAAAATCCAGTAACACCAGTCAATAGTACATTGCCCACTTTTGTCTTATCCAAACTCATTCCATCAAGCAATTCATTTGAAGCCAATATCTCATCATATTTCTTCAATTCGATATCATCTTCAACTGTTTTTTGTTTCTCCTTTACTCTAATACAATCAGCCAATTCTTCCACAGTAGGATAAGTAAAAATATCACTATATGAAATGTATATTCCCTTACTTAAAGCCTCAATTTGAAGTCTCATAGCAGCTAACGAGTCTCCACCAAGCTCAAAGAAATTATGATTTATTCCAACAACATCCTTTTGTAAAATTTTTTTAAATAAATCAACCAAAATAATCTCTTTCTCATTTTTAGGAGGAAGACAAATATTTTCATTCTTTATAATATCTAAATCACTTGGCAAAGGAAGAGCCTTTTTATCAATCTTTCCATTTAAAGTCATAGGCATTTCCTTCAAAAATATAATATAAGAAGGCAACATATAAAATGGCAACACACTGTTTAACTTTTCACGTATATATGTTTTAGAAATTTTCTTTGTTGTAGTAAGATAAGCACAAATACAATTAATTCCGTTTACCTCTTGTACCAAAGTAATAATACTTTTAACATAAGGAATAGCACGAATAGCAGTAGTTATTTCATTTAGTTCAATTCTAAAGCCCTTTACCTTTACCTGCTCATCCTTTCTTCCAATAAAATGAATATTCCCCTTACTATCCCAATATCCAAAATCTCCAGTTTTAAAACAAGGTCGTTCAGGATAAAACGGATCTTTAACATAAGACTTAGCAGTAAGCTCAGGATTATTACAATATCCCTTAGTAACATTAGCACCCGAAACATATAACTCACCAACAACACCAATAGGTTGCAAATTTTTATCCTTACTTAAAATATAAATATTGTTGTTAGCTAAAGGTTTACCTATAGGCACAGTATCATTAGCATTTCTAATCTTATGATGTTTAAAAAATGTACAACATATAGTAGTTTCACTTGGTCCATAACCATTTATAATTTCCATTTTTGGATTTAGCTTATAAAAATTATTCAAAGTATGATTTTTTATAAGTTCCACACCAACTAGCAACTTATTAATATATGTACCATTTCCTTGCTTAGTTATAAACTGATAAACATCACCTAACACACTTGGTGGCAGATATAAGAAAGATATTTTATATTTTTGTAAAATAGTATAAAGTAAAGGAATATCCGATAAAGTATTATGTGGATAAAGCACCAAAGTAGCTCCTAAAGCAAGAGGTGTAAAAATTTCACAAACACTAACATCAAACGATATATTAGTCAAAGACAAACACCTATCCTCTGGTCCAAAACCTTCATCAAAACTATTATTAAAGCTGTATATAAAATTTATCAAATTCTTATGACTAACCAATATTCCCTTAGGCTTTCCAGTTGAACCAGAAGTATAAATAACATAAGCTAAGTCATCAAGCGAAATATTTATATTTAAATTATCGCTTTCTTCACTCTCAAGATTTAAGTTTTCCACATTAATTTTATTCAAACAATTAATATTATCCTTTGGTCTATCTAACAGTAAATAATCACAAGAGCTATTCTCAATCATATAATTAACGCGCTCATCCGGATAATTAGGATGAATTGGCATATAAGCACAACCAAGCTTTTGCACAGCCAAAATAGAAACAATAAACCTAGCAGTTTTATCCATGCAAACGCCAACAATGCTACCTTTTTTTAGTCCACATCTTCTCAAATAATGAGCAAGCTGATTAGCCTTTTTATTTAATTCACCATAAGTCAAGACAATTTCATTATAAACCACAGCAGAATGACTTGCTTGCTTATCCGCATTTTTCTCCAATAAATCAATGACGTTCATATTGCCCAAATCACATTGCTGACTATTAAAATCAAATAAAATTTTACTTCTTTCATCTTCAGACAAAATTTGAATTTCCCTTATTTTCTTATCAGGCTTCTCTACAATCCTATCTAAAAGGTTTTTATAATTACTTAATAAATCAGCAACCGTATCTTTTTTAAACAATTCCGTAGCATATTCTAATACAAGTTCCCTTGTATTAGGCTTTACCTCTAAAGATAAATCAAATTTAGATATAGGCAAACTAGCTTCATTAATAACAGCCTTATGTCCATCAATGCTTAACTCATTTTTCATTTGAATATTTTGATAAGTAAACAATACATCAAAAAGAGGATTATTATTGCTAGTAGTACTCACATTCAATTTCTTAACCAAACGATTATATGGATATGGTTGATTTTCCAAACCTTCAGTTACAATCAAACCAATCTCATTTAAAAACTCAGCAAAAGACTTATCTGGTAAAATATTTGCTTTTAAAGCCATATTATTAACAAACATTCCAACCATATTTTCTGTTTCTTGTTGATATCTAGAAGCAATTGGACTTCCAACAATAATTTCTTCTTGAGAAGTATACTTATATAAAAGTACGTAAAAAACTGATAAAAACAAAGTATAATTTGAAACATTTGATTTTTTTGCAAGAATACTCAATTTTTCAAATAACTCTGGCTCTAAAACCATACTTATCTTATTTCCAGCGTAACTTCTTTTAGTTGACTTTGAAAAATCATAAGGTAAATTAATACTTGGAATTTCACCATCTTTAAACTTATCCACCCAATACTTTTCAAATTCTTTAATTTCATCGCTTTCTGCATATTCATTTTCCCAACACGCATAATCAACATACTCAAAATCCTGATTTGGCAGTTCCTCACCCTCATATAATCTGCAAAACTCTTTAATCAAAATCGTTAAAGACATTCCATCCAAAACAATATGGTGAGAATCAATTAATATTAACGTTTTCTCATTATCAATATAATGTAATTCAACACGTAATAATGGAGCCTTGCTTAAATCAAACACCTGTGGAAAAACATTCCTCATTTGCTCAATATCAGGATGAACATCATAAGAAGTTTTAACATTAAAGTAAACCTTATTTTCAACAATTTGTTTAATATCTCCATCAGCTAAAGTAAAACTTGTTCTAAAAATTTGATGTCTATCAATTAACTTTCTAAAAACTCTTTTTACTTTTTCTTCCTCTAAAATACCATTTACCAAAATACTGCCCGACACATTATAAACCAAACTTTTATGTTCCATCATAGAATCCGCATAGTAAATTCTTCTTTGAGCAGAAGAAAGTGGATAAAATCTCTTCTTAGAAGTTCTTTTCATCTGCAGAGTTCTTTTATTATCGCTAGTTTCTATAGTCTTAGCTAAATTCACAATATTCTCAGCATTGTAAATTTCCATTAAACTAAGTTTCTTTCCGAACTCATTTTCAATCTCAGAAATCAATCGAATAGTCATAAGTGAATCTCCACCTAGATCAAAAAAACTATCCTTAGTTCCAAAATCAATATCCCCAAGTATTTTTTTCCATATGTCAAACAATTTCACTTCGGTCGAATTTGTTGGTAAAGTTTTATCACTATTCTTTAGCTCAAACTCAGGCAATGCCTTTAAATCAATTTTTCCATTTAAAGTTAGTGGAAATTTCTCTAACACAATAAAATGAGAAGGAATCATATAAAAAGGCAACTTATTCATTAATTCTGCTTTTATTTTTTCTTTACTAATTCTAGTCTCCACATATGCAACAAGATAACTCTTATCACCTATATTCTTAATTTGAACAATAGCATTATTCACACATTCAATAGTATGTAACTGATAGTTAATCTCATTAAGTTCAATTCTATAACCTCTAAACTTTACTTGATTATCATTACGACCAACAAAATGTAAAATACCATTTTTATCCCAATACCCCATATCACCAGTAGCATAACAAATACTATCATGAAATTTATCCTTAATAAAACACTTTTGGTTTAGGACTTCATTATTAATATATCCCTTGCTTACATTTTTTCCAGAAACATAAATTTCACCCACAACACCAATAGGCTGTAATTGCATTTTCTTATTTAAAATATAAATATTATTGTTTAAAATTGGTCTTCCTATAGGAATAATCTTATTATCATTTTCACCATTATATTTATAAAAAGTACAACAAATAGTAGTTTCACTAGGCCCATATCCATTTATAATTTCAATTGAAGAATTTAAAAGTCTATAATTATATAAAACCTTGTTTTGAATAGGAGCAACCCCTACTAAAAGTTTATTAATTTTAACATTTTTATCCTTTAACTTTTCATAGACATCACTTAAAATAGTTGGCGGCAAATATAAAAAAGTAACTTTTTTATCCACAATGGTATCACATAACAAATTAATATCACTTAAATTATTTTCCTGATGTAGCACTAAAGTTGCGCCATATACAAGAGGCACAAATAGCTCAGCAATGCTAACATCAAAAGAAATATTAGTCAAAGACAAACAAACGTCATTTGTCGAAAACTTATTCACAAACTGTTCATTAAAACAGTGAATAAAGTTAATCAAATTCTCATGTTTAACTAAAATTCCCTTTGGTTTTCCAGTAGAACCTGAAGTATAAATAACATAAGCAACATCATCCATTTTAGTTTCAACATAAACCTCTTCAGCATTCAAAACATCCCATTTCAAATCTTCTAAGGCAATACAATTCGTGTTAATTTCTTGTTCAAATTCAGTAATGCATGCAATTGCATTGCTATTTTCGATCATATAATTCACACGATCTACAGGATATTCTGGATTTATTGGCATATAAATATTTCCACTTTTTAATATAGCCAAAATGCTTACTATTAATGAAATATTTCTATCCAAACGTACCCCTATAATACCTCTCTTATTCCCTGTAGTTTTTAGTATTACATTAGCTAGCTTATTAGACATTTCATCTAACATAGCATAGGTAATACCTTTATCACCGGCACAAACAGCAATATGTTTAGGGTTATTTCTTACTTGCTCCAAAAACAAATCTACAACTAATTTTGGCTCATAATCAAGGCTTCCTTGATTAAAACTATTCATTAATTTCTCTTTTTCATCCTTAGTAACAATATCCAAATCAGATACTAAAATGTCACCATTTTTCAAGACTTGATCAATAATTTCATTAATACATTCATTTATATGTAAGATATCCTGTTTAGTATATTTATTAACTTGATAATCATAAGCCAAATTCATATCGTCAGAATCACTAATATCATACAAATGAATATCAAGCGCATCAGAAGTATTTCTATTTGATGTCCACCAAGTATCATATTTAATATCCGAAGATCTTCTATTCGTTCTAGTATTTTGATATGAAAATAAAACAGAATATAGACCTGGCATTTCCTTATGTTCTTTTCTAAGGCTCTCCAAAATCTCAAAATAAGAATACTTTTGATGTCTAAGCATCGAAAGCGAATCTAGTGCAACTTTTTTTGCAAGCTCAACAAAAGTAAGCTCATTTTTGAACTCAACAAGAAAAGGAGCTGTGCTAATAAACATACCACAAGTATTTTTCTCTATAAAATTTGCTCTATTTAAAATAGGAGTACCAATTACCAACCTATCTAAATTGCTAACTCTACTTAAATATATGGCTAATACAGACATATAAAAGTTATAAATAGAAATTTTATACTTAGTGCAAAACTCTTGAATAACATTAATTCTCGCTTTAGAAACAATAAATTCCTCTCGACATGAAGCATAAGAAACAACACTACTATTTTTCTCGCTCATACTTGGAATAAGTGCTGTTTCAGGCACTTCATTAAACATATCTAGCCAATACTTTTTATCCTTTTCACACTTAGCGCTTAAATGATATTCCTTCTCTGTCTCTATATAATCTAAATACGATGGAAATTCAGTTTTTGGTTCTTCACCCTTTAAAAGTTTCTCGTAATTATCCACAATATTATTAACAATAATGCCTGATGACCACGCATCAACAATCAAATGATGTGCGCTAATAATAAAACCACCAGACTTATCCGGAAATTCAAATATAACAAAATGAAATAAAAATGAATTTAAAAGAGAAAAAGGCGTGGTAACAATCTCTTCTTCAAGCTTTTTTAACTCTTCTTTATTTTTTACTTGTACAGGATTAATATTCAAATACGAATACTCTTTCAATACCTGTTTTAATTCAGTTCCCTCCATAACAAATTGTAAACGAAAGTTATCATTATATTTCAATATAATGTTCATAGACTCTTCTAATTTCTTAAAATTAACTTTATCCTCAATATGCACAGTTCCACAAACATTTCCTATAGACGTATTTGGCATGTACTGTTCAGTATACCAAATTGCTTTTTGCGGATTCGTTAACTCATAAACTTTTTCTTTCACCAAACTCACCCTTATCATTTTTCTTTCTATACTCCATTATTATATACATAAATATCAAAAAGTCAAAGTTATTTGTTTCATTGTTATAAAAAAGATAAAAAAATGTCACTATTATGTAACACTTTCTACATAATTCGACTTTTTACTCATTGAAAATTATTGTTTAAATCTTCCAATTGTGGAAATAATAAATATAAAAGGTTGGTGAGCAAACTAATGTATCGTTATAAAAAAACAACAATACAAATTAAAAAAACAATAATGAACTTCATACTTTTTTTATCTTTAATTATATTAGGAGCTTGTTCATATAAACTATATTTAGGAATTGACACAAGCAACACTCCAGCAAATCAGATATCAGTCCAAAGATTGTCATATGAAGACATGCCTAAAACAAACGAAAAGAAAATTTCAGACATCATAGCAGAAGTAACTCCAACAGTCGTTGGTATATCAAAATTAAAAGACAGTGGAAATTCAATATTTCTACAAGATAGTATTAGTAAATTAGGACTTGGAACAGGAGTTGTCATCTCAGAAAATGGTTATATTTTAACAAATCAGCACGTTTCTGGTAGCAAATACAGTAATTGTTACATCACATTAGAAGATGGAAAATCATATAACGGTAACGTAGTTTGGTCTGACACTGACCTTGACCTATCAATTGTAAAAATACCTGCTAGAGGACTAGACTATATAAAACTTGGAGACTCAGATTCAATTCGCATTGCTGATCAAGTATATGCTATTGGAAACCCCATAGGATTAGAATTTCAACGTACAGTTACTTATGGCATAATCAGTGGATTAAATCGAACAATTAAAATTGATGAAAACGACAAATCATATTATATGGAAGACCTAATTCAAACTGACGCCACAATAAATCCTGGCAACAGTGGAGGTCCCCTAATTAACTCAAATGGTGAGATGTTAGCAATTAACTCTGTCAAAATAACATCAGCAGAAGGAATTGGCTTTGCAATTCCAATAAACATAATAAAACCAATAATAGAAAAATTTACACAAGAAGGAAAATTTGACGAAGCATATCTTGGCATTTTTGCTTATGACAAAAGTATAATTCCCTATCTTGATTCCACATTAAATCTAGATGAAGGTGTTTACATTTCACAGGTTTCATTAGATGGTCCATCTGCAAACGTAGGACTTAAAGTAGGAGACATCATAAAAAAAATTGATGATAAAGAAATAAATACCATGAGTCAACTACGCAACTATATATATCAAAAGAATCCAGGAGATAAAATAAAACTTACACTACAAAGAAACGGCAAAGAAAGCCAAATTGAAGTAGAGCTTGGGAGAAAGTAAAATTACTTCCTTTTAAATTCTTTTTTATATAAGCTTGATAATTTTTATAAAACAGCATATAATATTAGTAAGGAATGTAAGGAATTATAGAAAGGATGTGATTTTATGGAATTAGCCAAAGTAACAACAAAAGGACAAATAACAATACCAAAATCAATTAGAGAAATACTTAATCTTAAAGAAGGTAGCAAAATTCTCTTTATTCAAAAAGGTGATGATATTATAATTAAAAACTCAGCTATGATTGCCCTAGAAAAAATACAAGATGCTTTTACCGGTGAGGCTGAAAGACTTAATTTAGAAACTGAAGAAGATGTATTAGAACTAATAAAAGAATTTCGAAAAAACAAAAGAAAGAAGGTTTAATTTATGAAAGTTATGCTTGATACAAATATTCTTATCTCTGCCTTTATTTTTAAAAGTGCAAAGATGAATAAATTAATACAAAAATTATCCACAGAACATGAAATAATTATATGTTCATACACCATTTCTGAATTAAAAATATTAATTCAAACAAAATTTAAAGTCAGCATAAAACTGCTAGATGAATTTTTAGAAAATTTTCCATTTACATTAGTTTATTCTCCAACACATGTTGAGAATAAACTATTTCATATCAGAGATGAAAATGATTATATTATTTTACATACAGCTATAATTGAAAATATCGATATTTTTTTAACTGGAGATAAGGACTTTGATAATATTAATATCAGTCTTCCAAAAATAATGACAGCTTCAGAATTTCTTGAAAATTATTAATATATTTTTTTCTTAAAACTTTTCCAAACAAAATAATTCACAAATAATTGTCTTTTTCATAAATATCCTATATAATAACACATATAATAAAAAATGGAGGAATAATTTATGAAAGCAAACGATTTTAGAAGAGTAGCACGAGAAAATTTAAAAGACAAGTGGAAATCTGCATTTATATTTAGTTTAATATTCACTGCAATAATCTTTTTCTTATCTTTCTTAGAAGCACTCTCAGAAGATGTAGCTCTAGACCTAATACTTTCAATAACAAGTCTTGTACTTACAGTTCCACTTGGATATGGCTTCCTAGTAAGTATGTTAAACCTAAAAAAAGGTAAAGCTCAAACATATCCAGACTATTTTAAATTTTCATTTTCTAACTTTAAACGTTCATGGGCTATAACAGGACGTACCATTCAAAAGATGCTACTGCCATTCTTACTAATGATAATATCTATATTTATTTTAATGTATGCACTATTACGTTTAGCAATGCTTGGCTTTTTTATTGCCGTTGAATACAATAGTATAGCACTTACTCCAACAATTAATATCTTATTTATACTATCCATAGGTGCTCTTGTATTATACATAGTAAGTATATGTATGTTTATACCAAAGTTCTATTTATACACACTTGCATATCCGATTGCAATAGACAATCCCGACTTAACAGCAAAAGAAGCTGTGGAAAAAAGTGCAGAATTAATGAATGGATACAGATGGAAATTATTTTGTTTATTCTTAAGCTTTATCGGTTGGTTGTTTCTAACAGCTATAATTTATACCCTATTATTAGATATTTCACTATTACTAGGAATAATCTCATTTTTCGCATCATACTGTTTCCTATTACCATATATAATGCAAAGCTATATAGCATTTTATGAAAACAGGATTAATCCACAAGAAGAAAACAAAGAAGAAACACAAAATGAAACAGGCATCTAAACAATGCCTGTTTTTCATTTAACAATATTTAAATTCTTATATTTTCATAGAAAGCTTAACCTTCTGTCTTTCATTATCAATTCCAATTACCTTAACTTTAACAATATCTCCAACTGAAACTACATCAGCAGGATTTTTAACAAAATTATTTGACATCTCAGAAATATGAACAAGTCCATCATGTTTTACACCAATGTCCACAAAAGCTCCAAAATCAATAACATTTCTAACAGTTCCAGTCAATATCATGCCTTCCTTTAAATCTTCAAATTTTAATACATCTGACCTTAAAATTGGTTTTGGCAAATCTTCTCTAGGGTCTCTACCTGGTTTTGAAAGTTCAGCAACAATATCAGCTAAAGTCAGCTCTCCAATATCTAATTCTTTTGCTAATAATTTAACATTAACATCTTTAAGCTTTTTTCTAAGTTCCTCTAATTTCTCCTTGTCCGTAATATCCTCTTTCTTATATCCAAGTTTATCAAGTAACTTTTCAGCAGCATCATAACTTTCAGGGTGCACAGCAGTAATTTCTAAAGGATTTGTTCCATCAAAAATACGAATAAATCCAGCACACTGTTCAAAAGCAACCTTACCCAACTTAGGCACTTTTAGCAACTCCTTACGACTTTTAATTTTACCATTTTCATCTCTATACATAACAATATTTTTA
The DNA here is from genome assembly GCA_934120395.1 of uncultured Clostridia bacterium. Lineage (GTDB taxonomy): Bacteria > Bacillota > Clostridia > TANB77 > CAG-508 > CAKOTZ01. The sequence continues at coordinate 56,471 of CAKOTZ010000003.1, read as the reverse complement.
GCAATAGTATTATTCACACCTGCCACATAAGATAATAACGATGGCGTAGCAGTATTAACATCAACTCCAACCGAATTTACCGCATCTTCCACAACACCTGTCAAACTTTCATCTAGTCTTTTTTGATTAACATCATGTTGATATTGTCCTACTCCAATAGCCTTAGGGTCTATTTTTACCAATTCAGCAAGAGGGTCTTGAAGTCTTCTAGCAATAGATATAGCACCTCTTAAAGAAACATTAATATCTGGATATTCTTCTGTTGCTAACTTTGAAGCAGAATAAACAGAAGCACCAGCTTCACTAACAATAGCATAAAATACTTCTTCATCTAATTCCTTTAAAGTATCAGATACAAACATTTCCGATTCTCTTGAAGCAGTACCATTTCCAATAGCAATCATATTTACCTTATATTTTTTAATCAAATCAACTAATTTCTTTCTTGCACCATCAACATCATTTTGAGGTTCTGTAGGATAAATAGTAGTAGTATCTAATAGTTTACCAGTACTATCAATAACAGCAATTTTACATCCAGTACGATATGCAGGGTCAAATCCAATTACATTCATCCCCTTTATAGGTGGTTGCATTAAAAGTTGCTTAGCATTTTGACCAAAAACCTTTATAGCCTTTTCCTCTGCCTTCTCTGACAAGTCAGCTCTCAGCTCACGTTCAATAGAAGGCTCAATCAAACGCTTATATGCATCTTCAATCGTTTCAATTAAAATACTAGCAAACTGACTATTTTTATCCTTAACAATATCTCTTTGTATCATATCAAGAATTTTTTCCTCAGGTTTATCCACTTTTACCTTTAAAAATCCTTCCTTTTCTCCACGATTCATCGCTAAAATCCTATGACTAGGCACCTTAGAAATAGTCTGACTAAAATCATAATACATTTCATATGCCGATTTCTCATCTTCCTTAGCGGCCTTAGAAACAATAACAGCTTCTCTAAAACACATTCTCTTTATTTGTTTACGATATTGAGCATTATCTGAAATAGTTTCAGCCAAAATATCCATAGCACCTTTAATAGCATCTTCCACATTATCCACAGACTTTTCAGGATTAATATATTCCTCTGCAATTTCAGCTATAGGTTTTTTCTCCATTTGCAAATAAATAATAGTAGCAAGAGGCTCTAATCCTTTTTCCTTTGCAATAGTAGCTCTTGTTCTTTTCTTTTGCTTATATGGTCTATAAATATCTTCAAGTTCAGCCAGAGTAAGCGCATTGTCTATAGCTGTTGATAAGTCCTCTGTTAACTTTCCCTGTTCCTCAATTAAACGACTTACCTCTTCTTTTCTAGATTCTAAATTACGTAAATAAGCAAGCCTTTCACCTAAATCACGCAAAACTTCATCGCTCAAATTGCCCGTTACCTCCTTACGATAACGAGCAATAAATGGAATTGTATTTCCATCATCAATTAACTTAACAGTACTTTCAACTTGCGAAATCTTTATCCCCAACTCATCTGCAATCATTTGTAAAATATTAGCCATTTTTAACTCCTTTTATTCCATATTTAAGTATTCATTATATGTAGTTTCCTTAATAACAGTTCCATCTTTACGTATATCTATAATTTTATTTGCTACAGTTTGCATTAACTGATGGTCATGCGAAGTAAACAAAATAACACCATTAAACTTTTTCATTCCCTCATTTAAAGATGTAATAGATTCCATATCTAGGTGGTTCGTTGGCTCATCAAAAATTAATAAATTTGCACCAGAAAGCATCATTTTAGCAAGTACACATCTTACCTTTTCCCCACCTGATAATACATTTACCTTTTTTAATGCCTCTTCTCCAGAAAATAGCATTCTTCCTAAAAATCCTCTTACAAAAGTTTCATCAGGGTCTTTTGAATACTGTCTTAGCCAATCCACAATACTATCTTCAGACTGGAACAAATAATTGTTATCCTTTGGGAAATAATTTCTAGTAATAGTTGTTCCCCAAGTAATAGTTCCAGAATCAGCTTCCATTTCTCCAGCTAAAATTTGGAACAATACAGTCTTTGCATTTTCATTATCAGCAAGAAATGCGATTTTATCTTCTCTAGTAGCTGTAAAAGAAAGATTATCTAAAATTTTTTCTCCATCAATAGTTTTGCAAAGATTTTCCACAACCAAAACTTCTTTTCCAACTTCTCTATCTGGTTTAAAATCAATATATGGATACTTTCTATTTGAAGGTTTTATTTCATCAAGCTCAATCTTTTCCAAAGACTTCTTCCTTGAAGTAGCTTGCTTTGATTTTGAAGCATTAGCGCTAAATCTTTGAATAAACTCCTGCAATTCCTTAATTTTTTCTTCCTTCTTTTTATTAGCTTCCTTCATTTGTTTTAAAGCTAACTGGCTAGACTCATACCAGAAATCATAATTTCCACTATATACTTTTATTTTGCCAAAATCCACATCTGCAATGTGTGTACAAACCTTGTTTAGGAAATAACGATCATGAGATACAACAATTACAGTATTTTCAAAATCAATCAAAAAGTCTTGAAGCCAATTAATACTCTTTAAATCTAAATCGTTAGTAGGCTCGTCCAATAGCAATACATCTGGATTACCAAACAAAGCTTGAGCAAGTAAAACCTTTACCTTATCCTTTGCTTCCAATTCTTTCATATATTTAGTATGATTTTCAGAACTTATCCCCAAGTCATTCAATAAAATTGCACTGTCAGACTCAGCATTCCAACCATCTAGTTCAGCAAAACGTTCCTCTAATTTAGCGGCTCTCATTCCATCTTCCTCTGAAAAATCTGGTTTAGCATAAATAGCTTCCTTTTCCTTCATAATATTATATAATTCTTCATTTCCCATCATAACAGTATCTAAAACTGTGTATTCTTCATAAGCAAAGTGGTCCTGTTTAAGTACAGAAATTCTTGCACCCTTTTCAACTGTAACTTCACCCTTGCTTGGCTCAATTTCTCCAGACAAAATTTTAAGAAAAGTAGATTTTCCAGCTCCATTTGCCCCAATCAAACCATAACAATTTCCTTTTGTAAACTTAATATTAACATCCTCAAATAATACTCTCTTACCATACCTTAGAGTAACTCCAACTGCGTTTAACACATTAAACCTCCCATTTTACTTATTAATTAAGATAATAAGTGCACCTATTATTGCTACAATAAATCCTATCATTTTCAAACCTAAAGATGCTTCATTTTGGTCTCCAAAACCAAAAACTCTATTCGTAATGCTACGTGCATCATAAATAAAAATAGTCCCGTGCAGTAGCCATTAAAGTTCCTAATATTAATATAAAACTATGCCACATATTATCTACTTCCTTTATTTTTATTACTTTTCTAATCTTATTATTTTTTGGGCTTTATGTCAATACAAATTTTCTTTTTAATTATAGATTGAATATAAATATCCACTTATGATACAATATTAATTAAATAGTCTAGAAAGGAGTTGTCATATGGCTACCATAAAAAGAAAAAAAGCCAATATACCAAACATCTTATTTACATTATTTGCAATACTTTTTTTACTAGTGTTGGTATTCAAATTCCACTATAACATTTCTTCAGAAATGATCACATCAACTAATACAGTATATCAACCTACACAAAATGAAAATACCATCGACAATCAATCATCATCACCAAAAGAAGCTACCACAATTAACATGACAGTCGTAGGAGACATTATGTGCCACAACACGCAATATCAAGATGCCTACAATAAATCAACAGATACCTACGACTTTTCTCATGTTTTTACCAATATTGCATCAGATTTGCGAAATGCAGATATTACAATTGGAAATCTAGAAACAACATTTGCAGGCAAGGAAAAAGGTTACAGTGGATATCCAACATTTAATACACCAGAAGCATTGGCAACAAATCTCAAAGAACTAGGATTTGATGTGTTATCCACAGCAAATAATCACAGTCTAGACTCAGGTTATAAAGGTTTAGTTAGTACAATAGAAACACTAGACCAGGTTGGTATATCACACACAGGAACATATTCATCAAAAGAAACTCAAGACGAAATATTAATAAAAGATGTAAACGGTATTAAAATCGCATTTTTATCTTATACATATGGTACTAATGGTATACCAGTTCCAAAGGATAAAAACTATTGCATTAATTTAATTGACAAAGAAGCAATAAAAAAAGACATTGAAAAAGCAAAATCATTAGGTGTTGACTTAATATCAGTAAATATGCATTGGGGAAATGAATATCGACTTAAACCAACAGCTGAGCAAGAAAATTTAGCTGACTTTTTATTTCAAAACGGAGTAGATTTAATTTTAGGAAGTCATCCACATGTTCTAGAACCAATGGAAAAAAGAGAAATCACCCTAGAGGATGGCACAAAAAAAGACGGCTTTCTTATATATTCTCTAGGAAACTTCGTTTCAGGTCAAAACAAAGAATACACAAATCATTCAATCATTTTAAAATTAACTATAACTAAACATGCCAACAACACTATTAGTATAGATTCTATAAATTACATTCCTATATATGTGGACGACCGTAAACGCACTTCTCCTGAAAGATATAAAATATTAAACATAGATAAAAGCATAAGTGACTACGAAAACAAATCCGATTCTAGCGTTTCTACTCAATTATATGAAAAGCTAAAAAAAGCACGAAAAGCAACAGAGGACATATTAGGAAATAAATTTTAAAAAGTCAAGAAGAACTTTATTAAATCAAAGTTCTTCTTGACTTTTACTATAACTTAGATTTAGCAATAATCACCATTGGTCTTATACCGATACTGTGCCATTCCTGATCTAAACTTGATACAGTTCCTTCTGCGCCCACATATCCAGCATTACGATTTCCCAAGTTATCATATAACCAATAACTAGTACTGCACTTTCTTATTTCAACATCTAACTGTTTAGCCTCTGCAACAGTTAACACCCTACCACTTCCTCCTAAATTGCTAGCAAACGAGCTAGCTTGAGACTTTGCACTGCTCCATTTTGCATTACCAATAATATCTTTAGTTAATAATCTCAAATTTGTTCCATCATCTCCCAATATATAACAGTCCGTCCCCTTAACATTTATTATTCCACCTATTAAATAATCTTTTACAACAACCGTACAACTTTTGCTTTCTTTTGTACTATTAAAATTAGTTACAGTTACCGTTATATTGGCCGTTCCTTCTTTTCTTCCTGTAACCTCACCTGTAACATTATCCACACTTACAACTGCAGTATTATCACTATCAAAACTTATGCTCCTATATTCACCAGATATTATTAAATTTGGCACTGCTATTTCCCCAACTTTTATATTCAATCCATCATATTTTTCTATATTAGCAGGTATATGTAAGTATTCTTCCATAATATTCAACACCTTTTGTTCATTTATATAACTTTCTTGATACTTATTCACACTTGCCTGAGTTTTATTGATTAATCCATTATCTCCTAGTACCATTGATAAACTTACTCCAGCTAATATTAGCAATACTATTATTGTTATTATCAATGCTACCAATGTGATTGCTTTGTTACTTTTAAAGTTCATAAGAAACATCCTTTCATTTGTATTTAATTTTATATTCATCTGATGAATATTATATAACATAATGTTTTAAGTTTCAATATAACATTTTGTTTTATTTTATGTTAATTTTTTCCATTTATAGAAATTTATTTTTTATTTCTTAACCTTCTTTTCCGCGATTTATCACAAATATCATTTTTTCCATTCGGTTCTTCCCAATAGAGCCGTAAGCAAAAATATATAAAATTTAAAAGTGAGTTCGACCTTGAAGCAGTCATTCACTACACAAATTTAGAATGTGTTCAATAAAATATGAAAAAGCTGTCGTTCAAGCGCCTTGGAGAACGGAACGGCTAAATTTTCATATATTTTTGTATAGGCGGTAATATGGCAGTTAGCACAGGACCTTATTAAAATCAAAAAGAACAAAATACAAAAAAAAGATGAACATAGTTCACCTTCTACAACATATCTTTTTTTCTCAGCAAAGCACCAACACCCAAAGAAATTAATACAGCAAAAGATAAAATAATAATAAAAGCATATGGGTGATTAGAAATAGGCAAATCCACATTCATTCCCCAGAAACTTCCTATCATTGTTGGTACAGACAAAATAATAGTAACAGAAGTTAAATACTTCATTACAGAATTCAGATTATTTGAAATAATAGAAGCATATGCATCCATAGTTCCATTTAAAATATCACTATACACCTTGCTCATTTCAATAGCTTGTTTGTTTTCAACAATTGCATCTTCCAAAATATCCTCATCTTCATCATACAATTTAATAATCTTTCCCCTTAAAGTTTTTTCCATAACAGCCTCATTAGAACGAAGAGAAGTAGTAAAATACACTAAACTCTTTTCCAAGCTTAATAATTGAATTAATTCCTTATTCTTCATAGACTTCTGCAACACAGTTTCAGCAATTTCTGTTTCCTTATTTATTTGCTTTAACAAAGTTAAAAATAGCGAAGAATTATAATACAAAATTTGCAAAATAAAACGTGTTTTTTTAAAAGTAAAAAGTCTTTTCACATCGCCACTCTCAAACAAATCAATTACACGATTGTAGCTTAATGATACAGTAACAAAAAAATCATCTCTAACAACAATCATACCCAAAGGCATAGTAGTATAAACTTTACCATCCTTTTGATGCTCTATAATAGGAACATCAATAACAAACAAAACAGCATCATCTTCTTGATCAATTCTCGCCTTTTCCTCATAATCCAGTGGATATCTTAAAAATGTTTCATCAACTCTAATATTCTCACATACTTCCCTTAACTCTTCATTCGTTGGAGCAACTAGGCTAATCCATGCCCCTTTTCTATAATCATCAATCTCCTCAAGTTTACCGTTTTCCTCATTTGTCATATATTTTCTAATCACTTTTCCACACCTTCTCCACTATAACATAATTTCATTAAACCTTATATTAAGTCCCCTTAATGCATCATACTCTCTATTACTACACGAAAGAATTAATATTTGTCTATCTGGGTATTCTTCACTTAAATACATTAGAATTTGTTCAAGACGATTATCATCATAATAAGCAAAAGCTTCATCTAAAATTATAGGCATTTTTTCTTCTACAATTTCGGCTAACATATTTATTCTCAAAGCTAAATACATTTGATCAATAGTACCTACACTCAAGCACTCCACAGGAATTAACTTTCCATTTTCCAATCCAATTTGCAATCCTTGTTCTTCACTAAACTGAACCATATTATACACACCATCAGATATCTTAGCAGTTGCATTTTCCAAATTCTTTTTCCACTTTGGTGTAATACTATCCTTAGCCTTTTGATATGATAGCTCCAAAACCTCTTTTGCCAATTCTATACTTTCTCTTAAATTTTCAAGTTCAACTTGCTTCTCCTTAGCTTGTTTTAAATCAAGTTCAAATTTTTCAAGTTGAACTATTTGAGAATTCATATTTTCTCGCTTAACCTCAACAGTACGTAGTCTAAGTTCTGTTTCCTTTACAATTTTTTCTTGCTCTTCAATTTTTCTAACATTATCTTGATATGAGGTCTCTAAAATATTATGAATTTCATATTCAGATAATTTTCCATAAAATTCATTTTGCATTTTTCTAAATTCCAATTCCTCTGCCAAATGAATTTCTTTTTCAATTTCACTAACACTTTCCTCTACCTTTTTAATTGCATTAGAAGCATCTCTTTTTTGTGCATGCAAAACTTCTATTTCCTGAAATAAAATTCTTTTCTTTTTATTATTTTTAATCATATCTATAATAAATATAATTAAAAATAAAATAATTGATCCACACCCAGTTGCAATAATAATTTCCTTCCCTATATCCTTAATAAAATAAAACAATGTTCCTAAAATAATTACAGTAAACAATAAAAAAATAATATATTTGTTTTTTCCTATACCAATTTCAGCCTGTTCTCTTTGCTTAGCATTCAAATTGTCCTGAATAATTTTTAATTGTTCCTCTTGTTTTGCACCGCATTTCACGATTTATTCTAATTTTCTCTTTTTCAATTTGATTTTTTTCAATTCTAGTTTTAACTTGTTTTAATAAATTTAATAAACTTGTTTCTCTGTCTAATTTTTCCTCAAGATTGCTCTTTTCCTTATCTAAAAATTGCTTTTCCTTTCTAACATCGCCAATTCTATCTATTTCAGCCTTTATCTTGCTTATGTTTTCCTTCACAATATTAATAGGTCTACCACTGCTTCGTTCAGTTCCAACTTCTTCAATCAATTTTTTATTTAACTTATCTACAGTCTTTTGATAAGATATGTTATCCTTTCCTGTGGATAATATATTAGTAAGCTTTTGTATTAATCCACTTTGTTGCCCTTTATCAAGTTTGCTTTGTCCTTGTGCAACCAATACAGTTGAACAAAACAAATCCTCGTCCATCTTTGTTTGCTCCTTAAAGAACAAATTACCCCTATTTTTTTCTAGCTCATATTGAGCACTAATATCCTCATGCTTATCATTTAAGATTTGCAAATTTTTCTTTGAAAAATCTCTAAACACTTGAAACTCTTGACCATCATCAAGTTTATATTTTATATTACCTGAAAATTCTTTAGCATACCATGGTGTATATCTTTCACTATCGCTTATTTGTTTTCCAGCTTTTCCTTTAGAAATTCCATAAAACATAGCTTGTATAAACTTTAGAAAAGTTGACTTTCCTCTTTCATTATTTCCACAAATTAAATTAATGCCACTATCTAATTCTATTTCTTTCTTTTCTAAATTACCAAATCCATTAATTTTAACATTTTTTATTTGCACATTTTTTCCTCCCTTCATTTATTCTAAAGCGTCCAAACCAATTTCCATAGCTTTCCTTAGTTTATCTTTATCTTCGTCACAAGCATTTTCAATACGCTCCATCATTTCTCTTACAAAAAAACCTCTTAAACTGGTTTCTTCAGATAAGTCATCAAACGCATAAGCACTACTAGTTTCATCCTTCATCTTTAAAATATTTTCTGCTGATATATATCTTGCAATCTCAGGAATATTTATTTCAAACCTTCGTGTTCCAACTAACTTAATTTCATAGAAACATTCCTCATTAAGCTTTAAATCATTTATATACTGTATTAACATTTCTCTATCAACTGCATCAGATGCATCTACATCGATTATCTGATATCTATTGTTTTCCAATTCAACAAATTCCGTTTTTATATTTTCACCATTTATTTCACCGTACAATCATCCCGTGCCTACCAATTTCATCAAAACCTAAACAAATTGTGGAACCCGCATATTGAATTCTACTATTAGGACTAAAATTAGTATTATGAACATGACCTAATGCAACATAGTCAAAACCTATTTCTTGTAGCTTTTTTGTTGATATTGGTCTATACAGCTTTTCTGCATTTCTACTAGCATCCAAATCACCATGCACTACCAAAACATTTGCTTTACCTTTATTATCCAATACAATATTTTCAATATCTTCACTATTATTATAAAAATCAGTAAATCCAGAACCATAAATAATAGCATCATCTTCTTCATATTTTTGAGCTTCGCCATTAAAAATATGAACATTAGCACTCCAAATAAAATTTTTATAATATGAATTCTTTAAATATGGATCATGGTTACCAGGTGCAATAAAAATTTTAGTATTTGGAATTTCTCTGAATTGTCTATTGCAATATTCTACAGTTGACTGTTGAATATACTCTTGCTCATATAAATCACCAGAAATAAATAAATATCCAATATTATTATCCTTTATATACTGTATTACTTTTTTTAACGCATCTCTTTGTTCTAATCTACGTTTTCCGTGCAAAATCCCCCTTGCCACTTAAACTAGAAAACGGTATATCTAAGTGCAAATCAGCTATATGTACAAACTTCATTTTTATAACCCCTTTTCCTTGGTTTTATTAATTATATTATTATATCAAATCATTTCAAATTTTCCTATACTAATTTTATTTTTTTCATGATGTACAAATTATAAATTTTTTTATTTGACATATAATAACCAATATAGTATACTATATTTAGCTTATAAGCATATTAATTTGATAAAGCATTAGTATAATGTAACATTAAAAAAGACTAGGAGGGCAAATCCTAGTCTTTTTTTGTCTTAATCATCAAATTCTTTTAAAATTAAAAGAATGATAATTAATGCAATTAATTTGATAAATTTTTTCATTAGTATATATAACACCTCCTTTTTGGCTTATTGCCTAAAGGCTTTATTAGTATACTATGTTTTTATTTAAATTTCAACCCAAAATGTACTTTATATTCAGGCATTTTACGTACAATAACTATGCACTTTCAAATTTTCCTATACTAATTTGATTTTTTCTCTTGTCTATTTTTCGACAATATGTTACAATATTTTTATATACAATTTATATTTTGTTTAAAGGAGTGTTCTTAAATGCGCAACAAAAGTATTGAATCCAAAGTATTCCACATTAATAGTCACCACACTGGTTTCCTGCTGTTGCCAGCCTACGCTGAGCGCCTTGTACCATATAGCAAGAAAAATTGCCAAAATCGTCTTTCAAGATCTGGTCGCAATTTTTTACTTGTTATTTCCTATGAATACAGTATTAAAAAAATAGGTAACCCTACAGTTTTAGAGCTTTTTGTTAATCCACATCCTGATTCTATTACAGAGGATATGGTGAAAATTGTCTCTAAAGCCGGCGTAGTACTTTATGGGCGGTTGTCCATTATTACCCAATAAAGAACATCAAAAAGACCTTGGCACTTGCCAGGGTCTTTCCATTATTCATAATACTCAAATTCCCATATAACAAAACGTATAGTATCTCCTTCTTTAATTCCCATTTGCTTTAGTTTATTTTCCACTCCCATTGTTTTAATATTCTTTTGAAAATAATACAGTGATTCATTATCCTCCATGTTAATTTTTCTAAGTAGCCTTTCAATTGCTGGTCCTTCAACAACATAAACTTCATTCTCTTTTCGAACAGTATAGCTATCCTTTTCCTCATCCAAAGTATATACCATTCTTTCCTCAGTTTCTTCAAATAACTCTTCCTTTGGAAGTTCTTTTAAAACATTAGCTACTCTTTCAAACAATTCATCTAATCCTTGGCCTGTTACAGCTGAAATCCTATATAATTCAATATCCTTTTCTTTTGCTAATATTTCTAATTTCTCTAAACCTTCTTCATTTTGCATAACGTCAACTTTGTTCGCTACAATAATTTGCTTTCTTTGACTTAACTTTCCACTATACTTTTTAAGTTCTTGATTTATTTTGTTAAAATCATCAACAGGATTTCTTCCTTCTAAACCAGATACGTCAATTACATGTAATAACAGTCTTGTTCTTTCCACATGACGTAAAAATTGAATTCCTAAACCAACACCTTCACTTGCTCCTTCAATAATTCCAGGAATATCTGCTAGAACAAAACTCTCTCCATATTCTGTTTTAACAACACCTAAATTAGGTTGAATTGTAGTGAACGGATAATCTGCTATTTTAGGCGTAGCAGCAGTTACTCTAGAAAGTATTGTTGACTTTCCTGCATTGGGAAATCCAACTAGTCCAACATCAGCTAATAACTTTAGTTCTAAAATTACTTCCTTAGTAATACCCTTTTCACCTTCACCAGCAAAATTCGGCACCTGTCTAGTTGAAGTTGCAAAATGGGAATTTCCTTTTCCACCTTTTCCACCTTTTAATATTAGTTCCTTTTGACCTTCTGTGGATAAATCTGCAATTATTTTACCTGTTTCCGAATCCTTAACAACAGTTCCAATAGGCACACCAATTACTAAATCTTCACCACTTTTTCCATAACAATTAGAACCTCTTCCATTTTCGCCATCTTTTGCTTTATACTTTTTATTATATCTAAAATCAATCAAAGTATTAGAATCTGGATCAACCTCAAAGTAGATATCTCCACCTTTTCCACCATCTCCACCATCTGGTCCACCAGCAGCTACATATTTTTCACGTCTAAAACTTCTTGCTCCATTTCCACCATTTCCAGACTGAATAATTATTTTTGTATAATCAACAAACATTTTTCTCTCCTAACTTTCATCTTATTAAAAAGGATAATCTAAACGCATAGCTTGCTTAATTCTTTTCATTGTTTCTTTTGCAACTACCTGTGCCTTTTTTGTGCCTTCTCCTAAAATTTCATACACAAGCTTAGGTCTTTCCTCAAAATATTTTCTCTTTTCACGAATTGGTGAAAGCTCCTTATTAACATTAGAAGCCAATTGTTTTTTACAAGCTACACAACCTCTTTTTCCTGCCTTACATTCCTCGCATATATTTTTCACTTCATTCTTGCTAAATAAGTTATGATAATATGCAACCATACACACATCTGGATTTCCTAAATCATCTTTTCTTATTCTATTTGGGTCTGTTACAGCAGACATGACTTTTCTATTAATCTCTTCTTCTGAATCAGATAAATAAATTGCATTTCCTAAAGATTTCCCCATTTTTTCATTTCCATCTAATCCTTTAATTCTTTTATTTTCAGCAATATATGCTTCAGGTAAATATAAAGTTTCACCATATATGCTATTAAATTTGCGAACAATTTCACGACATTGCTCAATTAAAGGAAGTTGATCCTCACCTACTGGAACAATTTGTCCATCAAATACAGTTATGTCAGCAGCTTGACTTACAGGATAACCTAAAAAACCATAAGTAACACTTTCACCAAACAAAGCACGTTTTTGTGCAATTTCTGTTTTTACTGTTGGATTTCTCTCTAATCTAGCAATTGTAACCAAATTAGAATAGAAAACAGTTAATTCAGCAATTTCAGAAATTCTTGATTGTAAAAATATAGTTGCTTTATTAGGATCAATTCCAACAGCTAATTCATCCATTACAATTTCAGCAACATTCTTTTGCACCTTTTCAGGATTATTAAAATTATCAGTTAAAGCTTGCACATCAGCAACTTCAATAAATGTTTCATATTCGTTTTGCAATTTCACACGATTTTGTAAAGAACCAAAATAGTGCCCTATATGTAATTTTCCAGTGGGTCTATCCCCTGTTAATATTCTCTTTTCTGACATAGTTATACACCTCTTAGCGTTTATTAATATAATTCCATATACCACCAATATTTTATCACTTTTTAAAAAACTTGTCCACAATTGTACAAAAATAAAGACCCTCATTAGCATAATCATCTTACTAGCCTACATAGCAGTTACCCTATAAAAAACACACAAATTTAATATATCGTTCAATAATTATCATCTAGTATAACTGTGAAATTACTTTCAAGTTAATAAAAGAAAAACTGTCACTTTTGACAGTTTTATATTTTTTCAATCCAATTAGAAGTACCATACAAAATCCTATGCACTTCTACTATTTTCTCTTTTTTATTTATCTTGTAGAATGCAATATAATTTTTTATAATAAGCTTCCTAAATTCTAATTCTTTTATACTATCATCATCAATAATAGCATATCTTTCTGGAGAATGCTCTAATGTTTTTAATTCACTCTTTATTAATTCTGCATATTTGTTTGCAATTGAAGGTTCTAATAATTCATTTTTTAAATAAATGATAATTTTTTTATAATCATTTTTTGCTCTTATAGATAATTGTATTTTATATTTTTCCACTTTATATGCCCTCCAATTAATCTACTAAAATTTCTTTTACTTCTGAATAGGCTTGTTCAAGTGAACACACATTTCCATTTTTGAAATCTTTTATTCCTTCTTCTAATTTTTTTCTTAAATCTGTTTTATCTTTAACAACTAAATCTTTTGGAGCATCATTAGTTAAACTAGAAAATTTAAGATATTCTATATAATCAAGTACTTTTGCTGAAAGTTCTTCTGGTAATTTTTCTATAACATTATATAATTCTTGTTTTTTTACAGTCATATTTATTCTCCTCTCACCAATATATAATATTATTATATCACAAAATGGTTTGTTTATATATACTTTTTTATATTTTTGTGTAGGTGTACACTCAGCAGTTACCCTATAAAAAACACACAAATTTAATATATCGTTCAATAAATTAGAAAAAGTCTTTGGCAAATACTGCCAAAGACTTTCTGAGGAATCAATCAGCTAACAGCCTGTGCATAAATACTTGTGCCGGGCCACTCAGCTACTTTTATTTTCCCAACGAGATCCACCGGATTGACAAACATCTTGATTGGCTTAGACCAGCTGGTTTCTTCTTTCTTAACAGTTTCCGTAGAATATTCGAACGGAACGCTAAGATTGATAACACTTCCAAGCTCCTTTCCAGCCTGCAGTTCTTTCGTATTCAACCTAGAATCATGTGATACTATGTGCAAATACGCTGGAACAAAAATTTCCTTTTCCTGCTCTTTTGCCAAATCAATTTTTACATTAACGTACATCCGATTCTTCATTACAATTGCCTCCTCATAAATATATAAATTAACTTTACATAATGTAATTATATCACATTTAAATTTACTATGCAAGCTTTTTTTAATATTTCCTTATTTTTGTATTTACTTTATATATCTTTTTATATATAATAGTGAAATCAAATAATAGGAGATTCATATGGATAGTAGAAAATATGTAATTTTAATAAAAAATAAAAATCGAACAAAGGATGTTAAAAATTGTTCCTTTAAAAACAGTGTATATTCAATTACATTCCACAATTCAAAGCAACTATATTTGTATAATACTAATCAAGTAAAATACTACCAAATTGATGAAAAAAATAGTATATCTCCTGATTCTATCGTTGTTACTTATGATAAAGCCTATAAAGACGGCAAAATTCTTTCTTTAACGGAAGTAAACACAGGTGAAAAATCCCAAATGTTCATTGGTGAAACGAAAGAATACATGGATCATTTTAACTGTTTAAAACCAATGTCAGTAATTTCAGACTTATCTGATAAAATTATACGTTGCAATGGTACAATTTTTGCTAGCATTAAAATGATATACGTATATAAGTATTATTACAAAGTTGTATTTAAAGCTGGACTAAGTAAAATTTACGACAAATCAACTCTTACAATTTCAAAGTTACAAAATGATTTGCCCGTATTTTCATATTTTAAATCTGTAGCAGATGATTTAAAAAAGTCGTCACCAATACATTCTTATTTATCTGACATATATAACAATATATTAATAGATGATGCTAGCATCTTCTATAATTACATAACCAATCCTCAAGTTGTGGAAAATAAAATAAATATGGAACTATTCTATCCTTTTAATTTTAACCTAAGTCAAATGAAAGCAGTTCAAAATGTTTTCAATTACAATATTAGCGCAATTGAAGCACCTACTGGAAACGGCAAAACACATACAATTTTAAATATTTTGATAAACGCCATTGTAAATAACCAAACAATTGCTATTGTATCTAAAAATAATGATTGGCTTGTTAAAATTAAGAAAACCTTAGAAGATTACAATCTTGGCTTTTTAGTTGCTCTTTTAAACAATTCACAAAATACCGAGTATTTCTTTAACAATCAACCAGTTATACCTGATATGACAAGTTGGCAAAGAACTATTAAAGAAAAATCAACACTAAAAAAAGAATTAAAAGTTTTGGAAAATAATCTTTATTATTGCTTAAATCTAAAAAATTTATTAGCAATAAAAAAACATGAACTTTCTGAGCTTGAAATAGAATATGAACATTTTAAACAAACATTTAATAGTGATAACACCACCTTAAATAATTTTTCATTATTAAATTTATCACAACTAAATTGTTTGTTAGCTGATATTTATTCCGGTTCAAGTAAAGGACACTTGTCCTTATTTTATGAGTTAGAATTAATTTGGAAATACGACTTTTTCTATTTTAAAACTTTGCACACAAATCCTAAACAAATTGAACTTAGTATACAAAAATACATTTATATAAAAAAAATAAATGCTTTACAAGAATCTATTACAAGTTTAAAACAGAAGATTAAAAATCAGAATTTTGAGACTATGGAATCTTTATATTTAAGTAAATCTATGGAATTGCTTAAATCTTACTTATATAATAGGTTTGATGGACTACAAAATACTAGTTTTTTATTTGAAAACTATAAAAATAACTTTTTTACTTTTATAAAAAAGCACCCTGTTATTTTAAGCACGCCATATTCTCTACATACGAATATTAAAGAACACTATATTTTTGACTATATGATTTTTGATGATGCTAGTCAAATGGATTTATTAACAGTTGGTATTCCTATGGCATATACAAGAAATGCTGTTATTATAGGTGATTCAAAAAAACTTGATCCTATTGTGGATAATTCTTTGGCAAATCGTTCTACAAAACTTGCTGAATACCAAAAAATAAATGTTTTTTACGATGCTATTACTAACAATATTTTGAATTCAGTAAAAAATCTATACACTGATTTACCTTTAACTTTGCTTCGTGAACATTATTTATCAAATCCAAAAATTGTTGGTTTTTGTAATGAGTTCTTCTATAATAATCAATTAATCATCCATACTGATGAAAACATGTCAACTCAACCAATCCTTTTAATCGAAAGTCCTATTTCTAATAAAGATTCGGTTGCCTATGATAAAATTGAAAATTATTTGCAACTCGCACCTTATCTGAACCTTGAAAATGAAAAGGCTAATGATATTTTACTTTTAACCCCATTTATGGGTGAATATAAAAATGGATTAAATGGACTTGAGCACAATACTGTAAGCGATTTAATCGCACCATTTAACACAGTTGAAAAAAATATTGTTGTTTTATCAACAGTTGTTTCAGAAAAATCTAGAAATGACAATATCTTAACTGAATTAATAGCTCATTCAAATCTAATTAATAATGCTGTTTCTAAAGCTATTAATCGTTTTATTTTGGTTTCGGATGGAAAAATTACAGATAGTGCAAACAGCAACCTTACATTATTAAAGGAATATATAAATTATCACACTTCTTCAAATAAAATAATTGAGAGTGATATTAATCAGGTATTTCCTTTACTGTTTAATGATTTTTCTAAGATACTATTAGATGGCTTTGCTAATAAATTGTTGAAAAACCTAGAATATTGTACAAATGACCTTGCACATAACATTATAAAAAAAGTTATGGATTCCTCATCATATTCTAATTATGATTGGACTTTTGGTCTTAGTTTAAATGACATTATAAAAAATACAGATAATCTAATGGAAGAGGAAAAAAACTTTATAAGCAATAATTACTTCGAATCATATTTTGTTATTTATCGTAAAAGCAACAAATTGCCAGTTCTTGTAATTGATGCAGATGGATATGGTTATCATTCTTCTAATAAGGATTCTAACAGACGAAATAGTAGCGACAATTTTAAAATTAATATTTTTAATAAATATCATCTTTCTTACTTACGCTGGAATAAAAATAGTACTGGTAAGGAATTAGAATTAATTAATACTCTAGATAAAATAAAAAAACGCGAATAATTTTTTGATTACTCGCGTTTTTTATTTATTCTGCTATTATTTTATCTATTTCCTCTCTAGCCATTTGTCTTAATGTATTAGCGCTACTATTAAATTTTTCCTGTTCTTCTTCATTTAACTTTAATGTAACCACTTCTTTTAAACCGTCACCATTAATAATTGCTGGCACTCCAATATATATTCCTTCTTGTCCATACTCACCTTCTAATAATGTTGATACAGTTAAGATACAATTTTCGTTGTTTAAAATTGCAGCAACTAAACGACTAAGCGCTACACCAATTCCATAGTAAGTCGCTCTTTTTCTGTTAATTATTTCATAAGCTGCATTAACAACATCTGTGTGTATACCTTCTAATTCTTTTAAATCTCTATTTGTTTCTTTATATAGTTCAATTAAATTCTTACAACCCACATAGCAATGTGTCCATGGAACAAATGATGAATCCCCATGTTCTCCCATAATATATGCATGAACATTTTTACTAGAAACTCCTAATTTTTCTCCTATTATATAACGTAATCTTGCTGTATCTAATAAAGTTCCTGAACCAATAACCTTTTGTTTTGGAAATCCTGATACTTTTTGCACAACGTAGCTCATTAAATCCACAGGATTACTTGCGATTATAAATATTCCATTAAAACCACTTGCTACTACACTTTCTGTAATTTCCTTCATTATTTTTGTGTTTGATTTTGCTAAGTCTAATCTTGTTTCTCCTGGTTTTTGTGGAAGTCCTGCTGTTATTACTACTATATCAGCATCTTTACAGTCTGAATATTCTCCAGCTTTTATATCTATTTTCCCCGGTGAAAATGGTAAGCCATGTGATAAATCCATTGCTTCTCCTATTGTTTTTTCTTTGGCAATATCTATTAAAACTAATTCGTTAATTCCTCCTCTATTTAATAATGAATATGCCATGCTCATTCCAACAAATCCAGTTCCTACTAATACTACTTTTCTTCTATCAATCATTTAATTCAACCTCTTTCCTTTTGTGATAAATTTTTTAAAAACAAATTTATTATATATTAATTATGTATTAAAATCAATAAATTTATTCTATTATATTTTCGTATTTTTCTTATACACATTTATTTTTTATTAATTTTTTTAAATTAATTTTTATTTTTACTTATACACATTTTATTTTTTGTTTATTTTTTTATATTAAACTTATACACATTTTTATTTTTTTTATTATTTTTTGCATTATTTTATACACATAACATAATGTTAAAAGAGGTGATTTGAGTATGCAATTAGGATTATGCTTAGCAGGTGGAGGAATTAAAGGAGCAGCACACATTGGTTGTATAAAGGCATTTGAGGAAGCAGGTATATCATTTGATTATATTTCAGGAACATCTTCAGGAAGTATTGTAGCTTGTCTATATGCCCTTGGTTATTCAGCGGATGATATGCTTGATATTTTCAAAAAATATTGTAAAAAAATAAAGTATATAGATTTTAGTACAATTACAAAGCTAATTACAGGGGTAGCACTTCAAAGTAAATTTTCTATTATGGGTTTAAACTCGGGAAGCATTATTAATAAATTAATTTCAAAAGTTGCTAAGGAAAAAAATATTAATAATATTAGAGATATTAAAAGGCCACTTATTATACCAAGCATAGACTTAAAAAGCGGAAGCATTTTAGTTTTTACATCTATTCAATGTCGAAAAACTTTTTCAGATAATTATATATTTGTAAATAATGTTCCTTTAGGAACATGCGTACAAGCAAGTTGTAGTTTTCCACGGTGTATTTGCTCCTGTGCCTTATGGAAATTTCCTTTTAGTTGATGGTGGAATTCGTGAAAATGTACCCTGGAAATTAACTAAGCAAGCTGGTGCTAAAAAAGTTGTTAGCATTATTTTTGAAAATGATATTACTAATAATGCTTATGAAAATATTATTGATGTTGTACATGGCTCCATTGATTTGCTATGCCATGAGTTATCCACTTATGAACTTCAGGGTGCAGATTTTCTTATTAAAATTCATACTGATAATATGTCACTCTTGGATTGTTCTAAATTGGATTATCTGTATAAGGTTGGATATGATAAGACAAAACAGCTAATTAAAAGCAATCAGTTTTAACCATGTATAGTAATTTCTGTTTTTGTTCTTCGCTTTCTTTTCCGCGATTTATCAAAAATATCATTTTTTCCATTCGGTTCTTACTAGCCGAAAGCAAAAATATATACGCTCCCACGGAACGGCTAAATTTTCATATATTTTTGTGTAGGCGGTAACATTTACACAGGCACAAAAAAACGTGTACTTAATCAAAAGTACTACGTTTTTTCTATTTTATATAGAGTACTACTCTAAATCCAAAATTACAAGCTATATGCGAAGCAGGAAAATGTCCATCCCTCTCACATGCTGGATAACTATTAGACGCTTGATGACATGATCCTCCTCTAAGAGTATAATAAGTAATATCTTGTCCTTTTTCTTCTGTCCATTCATATATATTTCCAGCTACATCATAAATATGATAAGCTTCTGTTACTTTGCTTGCTCCTGTTGTATATGCTGTGTACGTATTGGTTCCAGTATTTGCATTTATCTTTTTTTCTGTCCAAGAACTTATCGTCCATCCATTACTATTTGAACTTAATTTTGCTGACCTGCCTGTGTAAACTATATTTGTATTTGAATAATTTCCCCATTTACTTGAATTTTTTATATCATCCTGTGTAAAAGTTAATCCATTTTGATTTGTTGTTTTTATAAATTTATTTAACATTACATCCCACTGTGTCCCGCTTACTAATCCACTTATTACATAATTACTATCTTCATACATTTTTTCTGCACTTTTTTTACTATTAACTTGACTTATAAACATCCATGGTAATTTTCCTGCCTTTGAATTTGGTACTGCTGTTACATTATATTCTGTTAAAGTATTACTTGTTTGATTGCCTGTATATTCCGTTAATGTATCAGCTAACCCAGCCTCATATCTTCCTACATAAAAACCATCATATTTTATTATCTGAACTTTTTCAGCTACATTCTCATTTCCACTATCATATCCACTATTCACATAACTAGATCCCCAATCTGTTTTGTAATATTCTCCAACTGTACACGGTATCCACACAAATTGATTGCCTACTAAATTTGTTGTGTATTCCCAACTTGTTTTATCTGTTACTCCGTCGTACGCATCTGCTGGGTCATCTGATATAATTACTCCGTTTGTGTAATCTCCACCTACATAATAGAAGCTTTTTGGTACTGGTATCGTATTTCCCTTTCCATCTGCCACAGCATCTACCATATTTCCTAGCCATTTTGCAGGTGGTTTTACGTGTGTTCCTGCTGGTGTATTTGGTGTGTTTTCTGGTAAACCGAAATTACCCATGTAGTCTTCTATACTTTTCAACAGGTTTTGTTCATTTATTGCTGCTTGTTGATAAGCATTTACACTTGACTGCGCCTTGTTAATTAGACCATTCTCTCCTAGTATCATTGATAAACTAACCCCTGCTAATATTAGCAATATGATTATTGTGATTATCAGGGCTACCAATGTGATTGCTTTGTTACTTCTCAAGTTCATTTTAATACCCCTTTCCTTTGTGTTTCTAATAAAATTACTGTTTTATTTTGTCCATTTTTTATCAATATTATGTAATTCTATATTAATTATTTGAATACATTTTATATTATTATTTTGAACTTGTAAAGTCGAAATAGCAAAAAACTTACCTTTGTTCGGTAAGTTCCTGTTTTTATTCCTCGCTTTCTTTTCCGCGATTTATCACAAGTATTATTTTTTCCATTCGGTTCTTCCCACTGGAGCTGTAACATTGCTTTCGCAATTAACAGCTCTCAGCGGTCCCCACGGAAAACCTCATTTCAAAAATATATTTGTTCTTCTCGCTAATATAGTACCTATTTTCAACACACTAAACTGCCTCTCACTAGCCGAAAGCAAAAATATATAAAATTTAATAGTGAGTTCGACCATGAAGCAGTCATTCATTCCACAAATTTAGAATGTGTTCAACAAAATATAAAAATGCTGTCTCTCAAGCGCCTTGGAGAACGGAACGGCTAAATTTTCATATATTTTTGTGTAGGCGGTAACATTTACACAGGCACAAAAAAACGTGTACTTAATCAAAAGTACTACGTTTTTTAGCAATAATATTTCACTTCTTCTCCAAACCTATCTTTCCATATTGAGACTATTTTTAAATAATACAGTGGTATTATTTCTAACAGTCTATTTAGTTCTTTTTCTGGAATACATCCATTATTGTTTGCCAATATACATGCTCCGGATTTAGTCAACCATACTTTTGTCGCATTTGACGTAGGTTTCCCCTTAGATATATGCACATGTATTGGCTCGTTATTCTCATTTGACCAAAAATAAATTTTATATCCGCATTACTTCCAAAATACTAGGCAAGTTTTAAACCTCCTTCACGAGCATATTTAAAAAATAAATGTGCTCCTCTTTCAACAGTATCTTTAAATTCCTGTATTTCTTTTTCTGTATAATTTCCTGCTTTCTCAACTATTTTATAACTTGGTAATTCAAAAACTACACTATCAAATCCGTTTTCTGTTGGTCTTTCAAAAGAAACTCTTATATATTCTTCTCCGTTATCGTGTTTTCGAATATCTGAAAATACAACTAGGGTTTCATCTGGATATTTTGCAAATTCATATACCATATTTTTGTTTCTCCTTTCATATTCCTTTTTTATTTTAATATATTATTCAATAAATATCAATTTTTTAAGCAAATTTTTTTAACCTTATATAGTAATCTTTGTTCTTTCAGGAACTTCACCCCTTTTTCCGCGATTTATCACAAATATCATTTTTTCCATTCGGTTCTTCCCACTGGAGCTGTAACATTGCTTTCGCAATTAACAGCTCTCAGCGGTCCCCACGGAAAACCTCATTTCAAAAATATATTTGTTCTTCTCGCTAATATAGTACCTATTTTCAACACACTAAACTGCCTCTCACTAGCCGAAAGCAAAAATATATAAAATTTAATAGTGAGTTCGACCTTGAAGCAGTCATTCATTCCACAAATTTAGAATGTGTTCAACAAGATCTGAAAATGCTGTCTCTCAAGCGCCTTGGAGAACGGAACGGCTAAATTTTATATATTTTTGTGTAGGCGGTAACATTTACACAGGCACAAAAAAAAACGTGTACTTAATCAAAAGTACTACGTTTTTTCTATTTTATATAAAGTACTACTCTAAATCCAAAATCAGCACATACATCAGAAGTTGTATAATATCCACTACGATAACAAGCTGAATAGATTTCTGTGGAATTAAAACTTGAACCACCTCTACCTACACGATAATTTATTTTTCGGCCAACTTCTTCTGTCCACGACCATACATTCCCTGTTACATCATAAGTGTGATATGCTTCTGTTTTTTTACTTGCTCCTGTTGTGTATTCCGTATACATCTCTGTTGTAGCATTACTTTGCTTTTCACTCCAAGAGCTAATATACCAGTTGCTACCACTCTGAAATATTGTTGCTGATCTTCCAGTATATTTTGTAGCACTATTTGCATAATTTCCCCATTTACTTGAATTCTTCATATCCTCCTGTGTAAAAGTTAATCCATTTTGATTTGTTGTTCCAACAAATTTATTTAGCATTACATCCCATTGTGTTCCTGTGATTAATCCACTTGTTACATAAGAATTATTATCATACATACTTTCTGCATTATTTTTACTATTTGGTTGACTGATAAATATCCATGGTAATTTTCCAGCTTTTGAATTTGGCACTCCTGTAACATTATATCCAGGACTATTTACGCTATTACTTATTTGATTTCCCGTATACTCTATTATTGTATCTGCTAATCCGGCTTCATATCTCGCTACATAAAATCCTCCATACTTTGTAACCCTATTTATTTCTTCTTGCTTAGGTTCTGAACTATCATATACTCCATCTGACATTTCCCAATCTGTTTTATGATATTCTTCTTGTGTACATGGTATCCACACAAATTGATTTCCTGCTAAATTTATTGTGTATTCCCATGTTGTTTTATCTATTACTCCATCGTACTCATCTGCTAGATTATCTGAAATTATTACTCCATTATCTAAATTTCCACCTACATAGTAAAAATTTTTCGGTACTGGTATTATATTTTTTTTATCATCCAAAACTGCATCAACTGTATCTTTATTCCAACCATCTGGCACGTCCACTTTTGTGCCTGGCGTTTTTAATCGTAAATCCATATAGTCCTCTATACTATTTAATAAATTTTGTTCATTTATTGCTGCTTGTTGATAAGCATTTACACTTGACTGTGCCTTGTTAATTAGACCATTCTCTCCTAGTATCATTGATAAACTAACCCCTGCTAATATTAGCAATATGATTATTGTGATTATCAGAGCTACCAATGTGATTGCTTTGTTACTTCTCAAGTTCATTTTAATACCTCTTTCCTTTGTGTTTCTAATAAAATTACTATTTTAGTTTATCCATCTTCAAGCAATATTATGTAATTCTATGTTAATTAGTTAACAGCATTTTATAATATTATTTTGAACTTGTAAAGGAAAAAATAACAAAAAAAGAAAAAACTTACCTTTGTGTGGTAATTTTTTATTCTTTACTCTATTTTCCGCGATTTATCACAAATATATTTGTTCTTCTCGCTAATATAGTACCTATTTTCAACACACTAAACTGCCTCTCACTAGCCGAAAGCAAAAATATATAAAATTTAATAGTGAGTTCGACCATGAAGCAGTCATTCATTCCACAAATTTAGAATGTGTTCAACAAAATATAAAAATGCTGTCTCTCAAGCGCCTTGGAGAACGGAACGGCTAAATTTTCATATATTTTTGTGTAGGCGGTAACATTTACACAGGCACACAAAAAAAACGTGTACTTAATCAAAAGTACTACGTTTTTTGTAAACCAACATTTAAATAATTGTCATATCATATCAAATATGGTAAAATAGTAATATATTATGTTGATTAACCAAAGAAAGGAAATTAGTAAAATGAAGAAAAAAATATTTATTTTTATTATTATAAATGTATTATTTATTTTATTATGTTTATACAACAATACTGTTTTTGCAACAGAAAATAACGAATGTGTTTATCTATCTGATATTTCTTATGTGCAGGACAAATCATTTGCAAGTCCCAATCATACGATTCACCTAGACGAAAACGATAGTAAAAATATTATTACTTTAAAAGTTAATAACACAGCAACTTCTTTTATAAAAGGAATTTGTTCTTGGGCTACTTCAGAAATTGTTTACGATTTAAGTGCTTATAATTTTGATTATTTCAGCTCTTATTTAGGAGTTGATATAAGTGAGCAAAGCGATTATTTTAATGGAGGTGCAAAATTTTATATTTATACCTCTTCTGATGGAGAAAATTGGGATGAACAATACCATTCTAATGTTCTTTATGGTTGGAGTGAAGCTCAATTTGTTAAAATTAATATTAAAAATGCACATTATTTAAAATTAGTTGCTGACGATAATGGTGATATTAATAAGCAATACTGGGTTAATTGGTATGATGAGACTGTTTTTGCTGATGCAAAATTAACCAAAGAAACTTATATTGAAGATACTTCAACTGTTGATTTCATTAAAACTGTTGATGAATACGATTCATTTATTAATAATAATTATAATCAACCTATATCTGGTGATTATGAATTAACTGTATTGCAAAGAGAATTTGTAAACAGTGCTGATTACAATGTTTTGCAAGCTCTTGCTAAATATAAAACTGAATATAAAGAGACTCTTAATTGGTTAATGAGTAATAAAGATATTTTAAAACTTTATCTTGTTGCTGGAAAACCTGAAGGCAGTTATCTTAATTCTATTAAAGTTTTAAGCGATTTATATCATACCTATGGTGCTGATCTAGAAAACACTACTAAAACAGAATATGGCACAACTTTAGGTGACTTATATCTTAAAATGATGCTTTCTTTATCATTAACTGAGTCACGGAAATGTATATTTGTGGATAGATGGTGTTAATCATTCTGATGCATTAACACGTTATAAAATTTATAAAGATTTGCATTTACATACTGGCCAAGATAGCGAATTAATTGAAAATAAAGTTTTTGAATCTCTAACTGTGGAAGAAATGCGTTGGGTAATGAATACAATTATTGATGATGAAGAAATTGTTTGGTTAAACGATTATGTTAGAAGTAAAAACGGTGCTACAAGTCCTTATAGCTATATTAAATATACTTTGGGATATAACTATGCCTTAGATAAATATTATGACATGACAAATTTTTCTGATTGGGATAAAAAATATAATTTATCAAAATATAACATTACATATAGAACTGGCCAACCTAAATTGTGGATTGTTTTTGAAGAAGGTTCTGTTTGTGGTGGTCTTTCTAAAACTGGTAGTTGTATATGGGGTGCATACAAAGGCTTACCTAATACCTGTGTAAGTCAACCTGCTCACTGTGCATACATATATTATACACAGGATGCAAATGGAAATGGTGTTTGGAATCTTGGTAATGATGTTTCTGGTTGGGGACAATCTGGAAAAACTGAACACCTAAATGTTAGAACTATGAACGACTGGGGAAATGGCAGTTATACACAAGGATGGAATGCAAATTATATTTTGCTTGCACAAGCTGCTCAAAATGAATATGAAAAATATGAAAAATCTGAAGAAATTTTAATGCTGGCTAATGTTTATAAAAATGACCCTCAAAAACTAGAAGAAATTTATCGTAACGCCCTTGCTATTGAAAATATTAATTTTGATGCTTGGCTTGGATTGGTAAATTTATATATAAATGATTCCACAAAATCCGAAGATAATTTATACAGTTTAGCACAAGAAATTGCTCAAGTTTACACATATTATCCTTACCCTATGAATGACTTATTAAACTTAATAAAACCTAAACTTACTTCTACTCAATATAGTACAATGTTTACTTTATTGCAAACCAGAACTTTAAATACTGCTACTACAGCAACTGCTAATAATTCTATTCAAGCTACAGCAGTTAGGCAAGTAGCAAATTATCTTCTTGGAAATATTGATACTAGTATTGCAAGCTTTTCATTTGATGGAGACAATGCTAATAAGATAATTTTATCTAACCGTTATGATGGCACTGATGTTGCATGGGAATATAGTTTAGATGGTGGACAAACTTGGACTTTAAATGAAGAACACTCTGTTACACTAACAGATAAGGAATTAGCTTCAATTAGTTCTGATACTGATATTAAAATTCATATAATGGGTGTGGATTATTCTGACGAAAATGTATATACAATTGATATTAAAGATTCTACTGGACTGCCTTCTAATTTATATGCTAATGATTTAGAGGATGAGTTAATTGGCGCTACATCTTCTATGGAATGGAAATATGATGAAAATGATATGTGGACATCTTTTGGAACTGCTAAACCTAATTTAGTTGGTGATAAGAGTTTACTTGTTAGAGCAAGTGCTACTAAAAACTATTTAGCTCAAACTGATTACAAAACTTATACTTTTACAAATAACACTTTGCCAATCACTCAAAAATATATTAATTTGAATCATCTTTCTATTGAAAGCGTTTCTTCTGAACAAAGTGCTAATAAAGATTACGCTAAAAATGCTATTGATGGTAATATTAATACCATTTGGCATACAGCATATGATGGCTCTGATTCAACAAAAAGCATTATAATTAAATTAGATGAACCTGCATATTTGTCTGCTTTGCAATATGTTCCTAGACAAATCGGTTCTAACGGAAGAGCAAAAAATGCTAAATTATACATTAGTATGGACGGCAATAATTGGACCGAAGTTGCGGAAGCTATCAATTGGTCAAATGATGCTAATCCAAAATTAATGACACTTGATACTCCTGTCAAAACTCAATATGTAAAATTTGTTACTACAGAAAATTGGGGTGATGGAAGAAGTTTTGCTTCTGCCGCAATGATTAATTTATTTGAAGATGCATCAGCTAAATTAACACCTACCGCTGAAATAGTATATGATATTACTGAATCAACCAATAAAAATGTTACTGCTAAATTAGTTAATGCAAGTACAGATATTACTATTACAAATAATAATAATAGTGATACTTATGTATTTACCGAAAATGGACAGTTTACCTTTGAATTTATTGATAAATATGGAAATATTGGTCAAGCAACAGCAACTGTTAATTGGATTGTTAAAAAAACTGATGGGGATAATACCCAAAAACCCGGTTCCGATAACAAAGACCCTGATGGGGATAACACTCAAAAACCTGGTTCCGATAACAAAGACCCTGATGGGGATAACACTCAAAAACCCGGTTCTGATAACAAAGACCCTGATGGGGATAATACCCAAAAACCTGGTTCCGATAACAAAGACCCTGATGGGGATAACACTCAAAAACCTGGTTCCGATAACAAAGACCCTGATGGGGATAACACTCAAAAACCCGGTTCTGATAACAAAGACCCTGATGGGGATAATACCCAAAAACCTGGTTCCGATAACAAAGACCCTGATGGGGATAACACTCAAAAACCCGGTTCCGATAATAAGGACCCTGATGGGGATAACAACAACATAAATAATACTACAAACAATAATAAAGATATTACATCAAATAATTCAACTATATCAGATTCAAATAATTCATCTACTGCTTCTGGTATTTTACCTAAAGCCGGTACTAACTACTCAAGTATGTTTGTAAAAACTTCTTTTATATCAATGGCAATATTATTACCATTATCAACTATATTTATTAGTAAAAAATTTAAAATGTAAAAAATAATCCACCATTAATCTGGTGGATTATTTTTATTTTAAAACCCAGAACTATCATAGTTCTGGGTTTTTCTATTTACATTATCAACATTTCTTTAAAATATGTTGGCGGAGTAGAGAGGGTTCGAACCTCCGCGCCCCTTACGAGACCTAATTGTTTAGCAAACAATCCCCTTCACCACTTGGGTACTACTCCATTTTGTTTTGGCGGAGAGGGTGGGATTCGAACCCACGGTAAGTTATTCACCTACGCCAATTTTCAAGACTGGTGCCTTAAACCAACTCGACCACCTCTCCAAATTTTGGTGCCGTCAACAGTATTAATATTACCATATTTATATCTTGCTTGTCAAGTGTTATTTTGCAGTTTTTTCTTGTTTTTGCATTATTTATATGATAAAGTTATTATATTGTAATTGAAAGGAGTTATTATATGTATTCTTTAATTTATATTATTATTATTGATATTTGTGCATTATTTTTTGTTGGTTATGGTATTTATGGATTAAACAATAAAAAACCTATTCCCTTTTTATTTGCTCAAAATAAAACTAAACTTACCATATCTGATATAAAACAATTTAATAGAGGAGTAAGCATCTTACACGTTTTCTTTGGTCTTTGTTTACTTATTGTTGGACTTATTGCAACATATCTAAACTTGAGAATTGCAAGCATCATTTTACTTATTGTTCTTTTTGCTTGTATTCCATCACTTTCATATGCCTACAGTTTTTTGTTAGGTAAATATAAATAAAAATTTCCATTTCTGGAAATTTTTATTTATATTCTATATTCATTGCCTTTTTTATTGCTTCTTTTTCTTCTTCTGATAATGTATAACTTGATTCCCCATTTATAACTGGCTTTGCATATATATTAGACATTTCCCTTGAATATATTCCATTTAATACAACTCCACTATTTTCATTATCTAATAGTGCTAACGCAAAGCTTAAATCACTTCCTATATCTTTAAATGCCGTATATCTTACAATTCCAACTTTTTGTATGCATTTTTGAACATTATTTTTTATTCTATTACAATATTCAATCAATTCTTTATTTTCTTTGTCTACGGCTTCAACTTTATCTATATACTTTTTTATATCCTGTTCGATATTTGTGTCTTTTCCAAGTTTATTTAAAAATATTTGATAGTTTCTTTGTATTTTATTTAATTTAAATTGGTTATATATATATAATATTATGAGTATTAATATAGCTATAAACATTGTTTCAACCATTATATCTGACTTTAAAAATTCTATCATTAGCATCTTACCTTTCATTTACATTTGTATGTTATTTTATTAAATCTATTATTCTTTCAAGGTCATCATTATTGTTATATTCTATGATAATCTTGCCTTTTTTCTTTCCTGCATTTATTTTAACCTTCGTTCCAAAAAATCCTTCAAATCTATTTTCTATATCTCTGTAAACAGCTTCATATTCTCTTCCCTGTTTAGGATTATTTTTTTCCTGTGCTTTTCGTGTAGCCTGCTTAACATTATCCCCAGCTTCTATTATATTTAAAGCTGTTTCGTATTGCTTTTCTCTATCTTCAATTGTCAATAATACTTTACAATGTGCTTCTGTTAATTTACCTTCCATAGCTAAATTTATTACCCTCTCGTCTAAATTCAATAAACGTACTGTATTTGCAATGCTACTTCTTGCTTTTCCTAAAATATCGGCTACATTTTGTTGAGTTAATTCATATTCTTCCATTAAATTTTTTATTCCTATTGCTTTTTCAATTGGATTTAAATCCTCTCTTTGTATGTTTTCTATTAGAGCAATTTCTTTATTTTTTTGCTCGTTATTTTCTCTTATTATAGCTGGTACCTCTTGCAAACCTGCTTTTTTTGCTGCTCTCCATCTTCTTTCACCAGCTATAATTTGATAATAGTCTCCCTTCTGTGTTACTATTATTGGTTGAATAACGCCATATTTTCTAATTGATTCTGCTAATTCATCTATTGATTCTTCTTTGAATATTCTTCTTGGTTGCTCTCGATTTGGCTCAATTTCTATTACTTTTATATTTTTAACTATTTCATTTTCTTGTACTTCTTCTGTTTCTATATCCATATTACTATTCATAAATAGGGCGTCAAGACCCTTTCCTAATCCTGTTTTTTTAGTCATTTTTTCACACTCCTATTTTATTCTTTCATATGTTTTGCTTTTGTTTCTTCTTCGTTTTTCTTTAAAAATTCTCTTGCTAATTTTTCATATGCCTTTGCACCTTTAGAACGCGAGTCATATTCTGTTATACTCATTCCGTAGCTTGGTGCCTCACTTAATTTAACATTTCTTGGTATCACTGTTTTGTATACATTATTTCCAAAATATTTACTTACTTCTTGTACAACTTGATTTGATAAATTTGTTCTAGCATCATACATTGTAAGTAATGCTCCTTCTATTTTTAATTCCCTATTTAGATGTCTTTTTACTAAGTTTATTGTGTTCATTAACTGTCCTAATCCTTCTAAAGCATAAAATTCACATTGTATTGGAATTAGTACACTATCTGCAGCTGTAAATGTATTTAGTGTTATTAATCCTAATGACGGTGGGCAATCAATAATTATATAATCAAATTGATCTTTTATCGGATCTATTTTTTCTTTTAACCTTTGTTCTCTTGATATCATTGAAACTAATTCAACTTCTGCTCCTGCTAAATTTATTGTGGAAGGACATACTTTTAAATTTTTATGTGGTGTATTTTTTAATGTTTGTTCTATTGTTGTTTCGTTTACAATAACGTCATACACTGAACTTTCTAAATCTTTCTCAATTCCTAATCCACTTGTTGCATTTCCCTGTGGGTCTGTATCTATTAATAGTATTTTTTTTCCTTTTTTCGCTAGTATACTGCTTAAGTTAACAGATGTTGTTGTTTTTCCTACTCCACCTTTCTGATTTGCTATTGCTATTACTTTTCCCACTTTAATCCCTCCTATTTTTTAGCTCTTATAATCATATAAAATTTGCTAAGATATGTCAATTAATTTCATTAAATAGTCACATTTATTTTATTTTTTCTAACTAATTGGTTCTTTTGATGGTTTTCCGGCTTTTCTTGGATACTGCTTTGGTGTTGAATTTATTTTTCTTATAATAATTAAATTCCTTTCCATATCTTCATTTACAAAGAAATGCTCTACTTTTTCTACTTTTCCACCCAAAATTTTTATTGCTTTTTTGCTTTTTTCTAACTCTTCATCCACATTTGGTCCTTTCATGCAAATTGCTATACCATTTATTTTTATATATGGCAACAAATATTCTGTTAATGTAGACATATTGGCTACAGCTCTTGATACTGCTATATCATAACTTTCTCTTTGCTGTTTTGTATATTCCTCAGCTCTTGAGTGAATTGCTTCAATCTTAGTTAATTTTAATTCTTCTATTACTTTATTTAAAAAATTAACTCTTTTTTGTAGAGAATCTAATAAAGTTACATGAACATTTGAAGTTGCTATTTTTATAGGAATTCCTGGAAAACCTGCTCCTGTTCCAACATCTATAAGACTTTGTCCCTCTTTTATATATTTTAAAATTGAAAGTGAATCTATAAAATGTTTTTGAATAATTTCATTTGGTTCTACTATCGCTGTTAGATTAATTTTTTGATTCCACTCAATTAATAATTTCATATATTTATAAAATTGCTCTATTTGTTCCTCAAGCAACATTATTTTGTTTTGCTCACATATTTTTTTTGTCTCAATTTTAAATTTTTCTAATTCCATCTACACCTCCACTTGCTGTATTATATCACTTTTAGCTTTTTCTAACAAGGCTTTTATATAAAAAGAACCAAGTCAAAATTCTATAAAATTATAAAATTTTGACTTGGTAAGTTATCTATTGCATATTAATTTTTTTGTTACTCCTGAACAATGTGTATCATAATAATTTGGAGTTGTATGCCAATATACATATCCTGTCCAACCACATCTAGAACAACGTACATGTACCTTTCCATCTCTATCATACTGTCCCGTCGCTGAATATCTACCGTATACAGTAACATTTTCATAACATTTATCAGTATGAATGTGATTTAAATAAATATCATCTGGAATATATGTTTCTGTTTGATTACCTGCAAAATCATATAATTTTACAATTACTCTATAATATACATTGTCATTTTCTCCTTCAAATTTAGACTTATCTATATCTATTCTATATACCATATCGTTATCGTCAGGAATTGCATTAATACTTATTAATTGCTTATATTCACTATAACTATTACTTACTTCGCTTTGTATTTGAGATATATCTTTTACATTTCCAGATAATTTAATATATAAACTAACTCCTTCTACTGTTACATCTCCCCATGTACTTTCTATTATTTTAGGTGGAGTAAGATATTCTTCTAATTTATTTAAAAATGTTTGTTCATTTTTTGAACTTTCTTCATGTTTATCTACGCTTGACTGTGCCTTGTTAATCAATCCGTTTTCTCCTAGTACCATTGATAAACTCACGCCAGCTAGTATTAGCAATATGATTATGGTAATTATCAATGCCACCAATGTGATTGCTCTGTTACTTTTCAAGTTCATTTTTATACCTCTTTCTTATGTGTTTCTAGCAGAATTACAATTTTAGCTTATAAATCTTCAAGCAATATTATGTAATTCTATATTAATTAGTTAACAGCATTTTATACTATTATTTTGAACTTGTAAAGTAATAGTGTTAAAAATTATAAAAAACTTACCTTTGTATGGTAAGCTTTTATTTCTTGATTTTCTTTTCCGCGATTTATCACAAATATCATTTTTTCCATTCGGTTCTTCCCACTGGAGCTGTAACATTGCTTTCGCAATTAACAGCTCTCAGCGGTCCCCACGGAAAACCTCATTTCAAAAATATATTTGTTCTTCTCGCTAATGCATTGCTAGGTTTAAGTCACTAAACCTCCTCTTCCTAGCCGTAAGCAAAAATATATAAAATTTAATAGTGAGTTCGACCTTGAAGCAGCTATTCATTCCACAAGTTTAGAATGTGTTCAACAAAATCTGAAAAGGCTGTCTCTCAAGCGCCTTGGAGAACGGAACGGCTAAATTTTCATATATTTTTGTGTAGGCGGTAATATGGTAGTTAGTAAAAACACACAAGTTTTGGATAACCGACTTGTGTTTTTTGTATTTATGACAATTTTTTTGTTTTTTACTTGCATTATATGGAAAATTATTATATAGTGTTGTTTATGAAAATGAGAATAAGCGGAGTGCGTTGCCACCTTTTACTCTTTGATGTTTACATACACTTCCACGACTTTTTGTTGTGAGACTGATTTATGGAGGTGGTTAGTATGGTAGAAACTACTTTTTTAAGCATTACATACCTTCTTTTCTTTGGATTAGTTGGTATTACTATCATAAATTTTGCCTTGTTAGCCATCATTTGCTACTTACTTCTTAGGCAATAAAAAATAACCGTTCTGCTTTTGCCCGAAGTAAACGGTTATTTTATAACTATCGGCAACCACTTTCGTGGTTCTCATTTTCTATTTTTATTATACATAGTTTTTGTTAGAATATCAATAGTTTATAAAAAATTATTTTATATACAACACTGTACGGAACCCATAGTTTTGATATACAAGGGAAACAGTGAAGGGTCCATGACGATAGCACGCTGGGTAAGAGGCTGATGCATCAGCGCAAGAACCACCACGAAAAACGCGATATGCAGTGCCTTGTCCTACTTCTTCCGTCCATTCCCATACATTCCCTGCTACATCATAAGTATGGTATGCTTCTGTTTTTTTACTTGCTCCTGTTGTATACTCCATATATGCTGCTGTTTTTGCATCTGTTTGCTTTTCTCCCCATGGGCTTATATACCAATTTTTTCCACTTTTAAATAGTGTTGCAGATCTTCCTGTGTAGGTAGTTTCGCTACCTGCATAATTTCCCCACTGATTTGAATTTTTCATGTCAGTTTCTGTGAAAGTTACCCCATTTGCATTTGTTGTTCCAATAAATCTGTTTAACATTACGTCCCATTGGGTTCCTGTTATTAATCCGCTTGTTACATAATCATTATTTGCATACATTTTTTCTGCATTTGCTTTGCTATTTGTATAGCTTATAAATACCCACGGCAATTCTCCTGCTTTTGATTTTGGTATTCCTTCTAGATTATAAATTGAACTAGAAGCTATTTGATTTCCTGTATACTCTGTTATTGTATCTGCAAGTCCTGCTTCATATCTTGCTACATAGAATCCTCCATATTTTGCTATTTGCATCATTTCTGCTCCTGCTCCACTTTCTGTATCATAGCCTCCATATACCATTCCCCAACTTGTTTTATGATACTCATCCATTGTACAAGGTATCCATACAAATTGATTACCAATCAAATTTGTTGTATATTCCCATGTTGTTTTGTCTGTTGTTCCATCATATGCATCTGCTGGGTCGTCTGATATGATTACTCCGTTTGTGTAATCTCCACCTACATAGTAAAAGCTCTTTGGTACTGGAAATGTGTTGCCTTTTCCATCTGCCACTGCATCTACAATTGTTCCTAGCCATTTTGCTGGTGGTTTTACATGTGTTCCTGCAGGTGTAGTTGGTGTATTGTCAGGTAATCCGTAATTACCCATGTAATCTTCTATGCTTTGTAGTAAATTTTGTTCATTTAATGCTGCTTGTTGATATGCATTTACACTTGACTGTGCTTTATTAATTAAGCCGTTTTCTCCTAGTATCATTGATAAACTTACCCCTGCCAATATTAGCAAAATAATTATTGTAATTATCAATGCTACCAATGTGATTGCTTTGTTACTTTTCAAGTTCATTTTTATTCCTCTTTCCTTTGTATTTCTAATAGAATTACTATTTTAGCTTATCCATCTTCAAGCAATATTATGTAATTCTATGTTAATCAGTTAACCGTATTTTATACTATTATTTTGAACTTGTAAAGGAGAAAATAACAAAAAAAATAAAAAACTTACCTTTGTATGGTAAGCCTTTTATTCCTTGACTTTCCTTTCCGCGATTTATCACAAATATCATTTTTTCCATTCGGTTCTTACTAGCCGTAAGCAAAAATATATAAAATTTAATAGTGAGTTCGACCTTGAAGCAGTTATTCATTCCACAAGTTTAGAATGTGTTCAACAAAATATGAAAATGCTGTCTCTCAAGCGCCTTAGAGAACGGAACGGCTAAATTTTCATATATTTTTGTGTAGGCGGTAACATTTACAATGGCACAAAAAAGGAACAAATGTTATTATTTAATGTATACCCAGAAAGGTACACTTCAATTACACATTTATCCCTTCTTTTAAAATAAAATATCTGAATTACTCAATATAATATTCTCTAATTGATTTTTTAATTCTGGTAAACTCTCTTTTATAGTTCCCCACAAAACAGCTAAATCTACATTCTCGTAATCATGTACAATTCTATTTCTCATACCTTTAATACTTTTCCAAGGAATATAGTTATATTGACATATAGTTTCTTCACTAATTTCTTTCACCAGTTCACCAATTTGAGATACAGTAAAAGCACATGCTGTTATTGTTTTTTTATCATTCAAAAATTCCTTAGCCTGCAACTTATCAGTATATTCCTCAATATCTTTTATATAATTAATAATTTTTTGAATTACAATTCTATCTTTACTTCTCATAAACAATAATTCCCTCTTTTTGAATTTCATTATACAATTTACTATTTTTTTGAATTTCAGAAATCTCAAATAAATCTATATTTTTTTGAAATTTTTGTACCAAATCCTCTAATACTTCATAAAAATATATATTCAATAATTTTCCTTCACTGTCAATAACTAAATCAATATCACTTTTTGATGTAGGCGTATTTTTCGCATACGAACCAAACAAAATTGCTTTAACTACCTTTTTGTCTTTTAACACTTCTTTTAGTATATTTTTAATATCTTCCAAAGAATATATTTTATCCATATCATTTCGCCTTCCCTTTTTATCAGTATACCATACTTTGTTATAAATTATCAATCATTTTACACACTTTGGTATGAGTTTTTCATTTTATAGTTTTCCTAAATTTTCATATATTTTTGTGTAGGCGGTAACATAACTAATAAAAAGAAGTGATTTCGTAAAAATCACTTCTTTTTTTGCTATGCTTTATTTGTTTCCAAATATATAAGCAACACTGCTATATCTGCTGGAGATACTCCTGATATACGTGATGCTTGCCCAACAGATGTAGGCTTATATTGATTTAATTTTTGTCTTGCCTCTAAGCTAATTCCCTTTACTTGCTCATAATCAATATCTAATGATAATTTTTTATTTTCTAACTTTTTAAATTC
Organism: uncultured Clostridia bacterium; assembly: GCA_934120395.1. Classification (GTDB taxonomy): domain Bacteria; phylum Bacillota; class Clostridia; order TANB77; family CAG-508; genus CAKOTZ01. The sequence continues at coordinate 19,702 of CAKOTZ010000003.1, read as the reverse complement.
TTCAACTTGCTTTTGTTGCAACTTAATATATCCTTCATATTTTATTTGTATTTCTGCTTGCTCTTTCTCTGCTCTAGTCAATTCAGTTCGATTTTCGTCAATTTCACTAAGGTCTTTATACGTTAATTCTGTTCTTTTTAATAATTCCGCTAATTTAACCCCTACATCTATCTTTGAAGAATTGTGTTCCTCTAAGAACTTATTTACTTTTTCTGATGGTTTTATTGTTGTTGTTTTTAGTCTTTCAATCTCTTTCTCTATATTTTCCTTTTTCTTTAAGAATTTTTGATATCTCTCTTCTTTAATAAGTCCTACATCATATCCTTTTTGAGTTAAACGTAAATCAGCATTATCCTGGCGTAATAATAAACGATATTCGGCCCTTGATGTCATCATTCTGTATGGTTCATTCGTTCCTTTTGTTACTATGTCGTCAATTAAAACACCTATGTAAGCATCTGAACGGTGTAAAATTAATGGCTCTCTATTTTTTAATTTTAATGCTGCATTTATTCCTGCTATAATCCCCTGTGCCGCTGCCTCCTCGTATCCTGATGTTCCATTTATTTGTCCAGCAAAAAACATTCCATCTATTTTTTTTAGCTCTAGTGATAATTTAAGCTGTGATGGCTCTATACAATCATATTCTATTGCATATGCAGGTCTTGTAAATTCAACATGCTCTAATCCTGGTAATGTACGATACATAGCAATTTGAACCTCTTCTGGCAAAGATGAACTCATGCCTTGCACATACATTTCCTCTGTGTCTAATCCCATCGGTTCAATAAAAATTTGATGTCTTTTTTTGTCTGCAAAACGCACTACTTTATCTTCAATTGATGGACAATATCTTGGCCCAGTTCCCTCTATTTTTCCTGCATATAGTGGTGAACGATGCAAATTTGCACGTATAATTTCATGTGTCTTTTCATTTGTATATGTCAAATAGCAAGGTTCTTGTTTTCTTTTTCCAAATTCATTTTCAAATGAAAATGCAACTATTTCGTCATCTCCCTCTTGAATTTCCATCTTTGAAAAATCAAGACTTCTTCTATTTACTCTGGCTGGTGTTCCAGTTTTAAAACGAACTATGTTAATTCCTAATTTTTTCAAGCAATCTGATAACTTGTTTGCTGGAAATACTCCATCTGGCCCACTTTCACATGAAAATTCTCCAATATATATTTTTCCTTTTAAGTATGTTCCTGTTGCTAAAATGACAGATTTTGTTTTGTATATAGCTCCAACATTTGTTTCAACACTTACTATTTTTCCATTTTCTACACCTATATTAACAATTTCAGCTTGTTTTACGTCCAAATTCTCTTGTAACTCTAGTGTATGTTTCATTTCTCTTTGATATTTTTTTCTGTCAGCTTGCGCTCTCAAAGAATGAACTGCAGGTCCTTTTGATGTGTTTAACATTCTTGACTGAATAAATGCTTTATCTATATTTTTTCCCATTTCTCCACCCAAGCTGTCAATCTCTCTTACTAAATGGCCTTTTGATGTTCCACCTATATTAGGATTACATGGCATGTTTGCTATAACTTCCATACTAATAGTAAATAATACAGTTTTCATTCCCATTCTTGATGCAGCTAAAGCAGCTTCACATCCAGCATGTCCTGCTCCTATTACTGCAATATCATATTCTCCTGCTTGATAATTCATTTTTACATCTCCTATTTCTAAATGTTCCTCAAGAAACATTTTATTTTCCTAAGCAAAATTTGCTAAATATATCCTTTATTAAGTCTTCTGTTGCATTTTCTCCTGTTATACTATTTAATGCTTCTATAATTTCTTTTATATTTATTGATATTATGTCTATAGGCATTTGTGATTTTATTGTCTCTTGCGCCTTTATTGCATTGTTTTTAGCCTTTTTTATGGCTTCCATGTGTCTTTGATTTGTTATTGTTGTTGCATTATCTACTTGTATTTCGCTTAATTGAAACATTTTATTAATTTCTTCATACAGTTTTTCTATACCATCTTTATTTAAAGCAGATATTTCAACAATTGGCTTTTTTAATGATTTAATTTTATCAAAATCAATATTTCTAAATCCTAAATCTATCTTATTTAAAACAATAATTGCATTTTTTTCTTTTATTAACTCTAATATTGCCATATCTTCTATCGATAATTTTTTTGAAGAATCAAATATAGCTATTATTAATTCACTGTCTTTGGCTATTTTCCTTGATTTTTCAATTCCTATTTTTTCTACCTCATCTTCTGCATTTCTAATTCCTGCTGTATCTATTAATTTTAACGGAATTCCTGATACTGTTACGTATTCTTCTATTGTATCCCTAGTTGTACCTTCATATTCTGTAACAATTGCTCTTTCTTCCTTTAATATTGCATTTAATAATGATGATTTACCAGCATTTGGAGTTCCTATAATTGCAGTTTTTATTCCTTCCTTAATCATTTTTCCATTTTTAAAGCTTTCTTCTAATTTATTTAGTTTCAGCTCTATACTTTTAAGCGTTTCTAAAGCTTTTTGATTTGTTACTTCTTCAATATCGTATTCAGGATAATCAATTGCAGCTTCTATGTCACTTAATATCGAAAGCACTTCTGATTTAATTTCTCTGATTTCTTTTGATAAAAAACCTTCCAATTGTTTAATTGATGCTTCTGCCTCTTTTTCAGTCTTTGAATTTATTAATTCTATAACAGCTTCAGCCTGAGATAAATCTATTCTTCCATTTAAGAATGCTTTTTTGGTAAATTCACCAGGTTGAGCCAATCTTGCACCATTTTGAATACATAATTCTAGAATTTTATTCAATACAATTTGTGAACCATGTGAATTTATTTCACACATATTTTCTGTTGTATAACTTTTTGGTGCTATAAAATACGATACTAATACCTCATCAATTACTTCCTGTGTTTTGTTATTTTTTATATATCCATATTTCATTTGATATGCTTTTATTGGTGTTTTTACTTTTGGTTCAAATATTTTTTCTAATATTTGAAAACACTCTTCTCCACTCATTCTAACTATTCCTATTCCACCTGTTCCCGGCGAAGTAGATATTGCTACAATTGTTTGCATAAGCTATCTTCCTTTCTTTTTAACTTTTTTATTATAGCACAGTATACATAACAAAGTCAATTTGAATCTCTTTTGTTTTACTGAAACCATTTATGTAAAGTATGCTTGTTTCCTTTTATTTTTGTGTTTTAAGTCGTTTTTAGTTTTTGATACATAATTGTATTTGCATTTTTGTAAAGTTCTTTATTTTTAATTCTGATGATTTGTATTTATCACTATTAAAAAGAAGTATAAGAATATTAAATTCCTATACTTCTTTTTTTGATAATGAAATAATTATTTTTCTATATGGCTCTTCTCCCACACTATGAGTTTTTACCTTATGATTATTTTGTAATTTAGAATGTATTATTTTTCTTTCATACGCTTGCATCGGTTCTAAAGTAATTGACTTTCCAGTTTTAATAACATTATTTGCTGTTCTTTCAGCTAAACTTTCTAATGTTTTCCTTCTTTTTTCTTTATAGTCTCCAATATCCAAAATTACTTTTATATGATGCTTCGTATTGCTACTAACATAAGCTGATAGTATTGTTTGCAACGCATTTAAGGTGTCTCCTCTATATCCTATTAAATAGTTCAAGTCCTCTCCATGAAGTTCTATTAGTATATACATTTTTTCATATCTTATTTTATATTCTATTTGTTCTGTTGGTAGTTTTTCTATTAATTCTTTCAAAAAGTTTTCCGTTTTTTCTTGTATTTCTATTATTTCTTTTTCTGTTATTTCTTCCTTTTTTTCTTTTAGATTCTCATTATTTTCTTCTTTTAATGTCATTTCTATTTTTACTACTCTTGGATCTAAAATACTAAAAAAACTTCTTTTTTCTTCTGCCAATACTTTTATTTCAACTTTATCTTTACTTACATGTAATTCTTTCAACCCTTTTTCAATTGCTTCGTTTGTAGTTTTCCCTTGAAAAATCATGGTCTTAGACATTTTCTTCCTCCTTTGAATCGAAAACTTTATTTAACACTATTCTTTCTAATATTGACAATATATTTGTTGCTAACCAATATAATGCTAGTCCCAATGGTGCAACAAATGCAACCATTACAGACATAATTGGTATCATATACATCATGTTTTTGTTTGCTTGATTGATGGCATCCATTTCTGTCATCTCTTTTTCTTCTCCATCTTCTTTTTTCTTTTTTACCATCATTTTATTTGATATGTGAATTGATATAATTGATGATATTACATATAAAACTGGTATTACATATACTTTTGGATTACTCATATCTGAAATTGGAACTGAACTTAAGTCTAAACCTATAAATTGCATATTCATTGATACTCTTTCATCTGTAGGTCCTTTTTCCTTAATAATTTGTATTTCTGGATATGTCATTCTACTATTTTGATCAGATTCTTCTTTTATTTCATTTTTATATTGCTCAATTAACCCTGTATCTACCTTTCTCATATATGTAAGTGGACTTTGTACCATAAAAAAAACTGCAAATAATAATACAATTTGTAAAATGGCACTTAGACAACCACTAAATGGACTTACTTTCTCTGTTTTATATAATTTCATTGTTTCCATGCTTGCTTGCTCTGGATTATTCTTGTATTTAAATTGTATCTGTTTAAGTTTTTCTTGCAACTCGCTCGTTTTCTTCATTGTTTTTTGTTGTTTTATTGAAATTGGTAAAAACAATATTTTAATTATAATTGTAAACAGTAATATTGCAATACCATAATTATTTACAACTTGATAAATAAAATTCAATAAATATCCAAATAAACCTGCTAAAAAAGACATTATTACCTCCCTATTTATTATTTTAAAGGATTATATCCTCCCTTTGAAAAAGGGTTACATTTTATTATTCGTATTATGCCGAGAAAACTTCCTTTTATTGCTCCATATTTCTCTATTGCCTGCTTTGTATATTCTGAACAGCTTGGATAATATTTGCAATTTATTCCCTTGTATTGTAATACTGGTGATATGTTTTTTTGATAAAATTCTATACACATTATTATTATTTTTTTCATTGTTTATCCTTAAACATATTAGCATTTTTAAATATTGTCAATAAATCTTTTTTTATGTCATGATAATTTGCTTTTTCCACATCTACCTTTTTTTTCCATAGAATTACAATACTATATCCTTCTTTTATTTGTTCTTCTATATTTCTATAAGCTTCTCTTACATATCTTTTTACTCTATTACGTTGTACACTGTTTGCTATTTTTTTACTAACGGCTATCCCCAATAGATTAATGTCTTGCCTATTTTGTGCAATAAATATTTCTATTTGTTTTCCACCATAGTAATTTTTCTTTTGTAAAATATTTTTAAACTCATAATTTTTTTTTAACATTTTCGTTTTTTTCATTTTACCACTCATACTTAAAAGAAAAAGGCAATCAGTTTTTTTCTTTTAAAAACGATAGCCCCCCTTTTTTCTCTCTTTATTTAAGCACATATTTTTTTTCTTCCCTTTGCTCTTCTTGCTTTTAATACATTTCTTCCAGCTCTTGTTCTCATTCTCTTTAAGAATCCATGTTCCTTTTGTCTTTGTCTTGTTTTTGGTTGATATGTTCTTTTCATTTTGCACCTCCTAATTGTTTTCTTTTCATAATTACATGTATTAATGATTATACATTGGTTTTGTCCATTTTGTCAATAGTTTTTCACATTTTTCCAACTATATTTTTTTTTGTATTGACTTATCCACATATTTTTTGGTATCATATTGTTATTATATTAAAATAATAGGGAATTTATGCTCTTTAGACAATATTTTGTATGTTTTTGTACTTTATTGTAAACTAATTGTGCATAACTTTGTACAAAAAACGTCTAGTTTTCAACATATGTGGATAACCTTGTGGATAACTAGAGTATATTTTCCACAATTTTATTTTGAAGGGACTGAATTTTATAATGCAATTTGAAAAAGATGAACTTTTACGCCAAGCTAAAGAACATCTAAAGGAAGAAATGACTGCCATTTCTTATTCAACTTGGATTGAAAATTTGGAAATTGCCGAAATAACAGATACTCAAATGGTCTTAATTGTCCAATCTGTTTTTCAAAAAGAGCTTTTGGAGGCAAGGTATTTAGAGTTAATTGTAAATGTTTTTAAGTTTATCACTAATAAAACTTTCGATATCTCTATAAAGCTTGTTGAAAACAACAATAGTACTTCACAACCTCAGTCTTCAACAATTGATACAAAATTCGGCTATTCAAATACTTCTTTAAACCCAAGATATACTTTTGATTCTTTTGTTGTTGGAAACAACAACCGTTTGGCTCATGCAGCAGCATTAGCTGTAGCTGAAGCTCCAGCAGCTTCTTATAATCCACTGTTCTTATATGGTGGAGTAGGTCTTGGTAAAACTCACTTAATGCATGCTATCGGAAATGAAATTTTAAAGAATAATAAAAATGCCAAGGTGCTTTACGTTACATCTGAAAAATTTACTAATGAGTTAATTAATGCAATTAAGGATAATACTAATGAGAAGTTTAGAAATAAGTATAGAAATATAGACCTTCTTTTAATTGATGATATTCAATTTATAGCTAAAAAGGATGCTATTCAAGAGGAGTTCTTTCATACTTTTAATACTTTGCATGAAAGTGGAAAACAAATTGTAATTTCAAGTGATAAACCACCTAGAGACATTCAGCTTTTAGAAGACCGTTTGAAATCTCGTTTCGAATGGGGATTAATTGCTGATATTTCCAATCCAGATTATGAAACACGTCTTGCAATTTTAAGAAAGAAAGCAGATTTAGATCATATTGTTATTGATGATGAAATTTTAGCTAATATTGCTTCAAAAGTTGATTCTAATATTAGAGAACTAGAAGGTGCTTTGAATAAAATAGTAGCTCATGCTTCTTTAGCTAATATTCCAATCACTTCTGAAATGGCAGAAAAATCTATCAATGATTTAGTTACCAAAAAGGAAAAAGTTATTTCTATAGCTTATATTCAAGAGGTTGTAGCTAAATATTTCGGTATTGATATTAAAGATATGAAGTCATCTAAAAAATCTAACGATATTGTTTTTCCAAGACAAATTGCTATGTATTTGTGTAGAAGTGTTGCTAATGCTTCTTTTCCTAAAATTGGAGATGAGTTTGGAAAACGTGATCATACAACTGTAATGCATGCTTTTAAGAAAATTGACAAAGAAATTAAGGAAAATTCTAATACAAAATTAATTGTGGATAATGTGAAAAAGAATTTAACAGCTTAGTTTTTACTTTAACAAATATGTTTATAAGTTTTTTTTGAAATATCCGTTTGTGGAAACAAACTTTTATTTTAACTTTTCAACAGCTTCTTACAGAGTAAGTTGAAAAGTTACCCACAGTTTATTGTTAAAAAAGTGTATATAATTTGTTTATAAATGTGATATACACATCTGAAATATTTGGTTGTGTATAAGTAGTATATGTTTTACACAAACTTATCAACTTGATATTTTTTACGCGTGTACAAGCTGAAGATGGTTTTCCACAGAATCCACAACACCTACTACTATTACTACTAAAATTATTTATATTATATAAAAGGAGTTTTGATGCAATGAAAATTGTTTGTGAAAGAGAAAAATTACTTAAAGGAATTAATTCCGTAGTAAAAGGTGTATCTTCTAAAACAACTATGCCTATATTAGAAGGTATATTAATTCAAACAAATGATAATAATTTAAAGCTTACTACCTATGATTTAGAAATTGGTATAGAATATATTATTGATTGTAAAATAGAAGAACAAGGTAGTTCTGTTGTTAATGCTATTATGTTTAGCGAAATAATAAGAAGACTTCCTAATACTGATATTTCAATTACTTTAAATGAAAAAAATTTATTGGTTATTGAATGTGAAGGTTCTTTATACAAACTTGCTACTATGAATCCGGATGAATTTCCAGAGTTACCTAAAATAAATGTGGATAACTCAATTTCAATTGAGCAAAATGCGTTGAAAAATATGATTAGAAAATCTATTTTTGCTGTTAGCACAGAGGAAAATAGACCAATTTTCACCGGTTGTTTGTTTGAAATTAAGAATAATAAATTAAATGTAGTAGCTGTGGATGGATTCCGTTTAGCGTGGAAAAGTATGTTTTTAAATGAGGAATTTCAGGATTTTAGTGCTGTTATTCCTGGAAAAACTTTAAATGAGGTAAATAAAATTTTACAAGATTCTTTTGATACTGTTACAATGGGAGTTTCTAAAAATCAAGCTTTGTTTGAAATGTCTAATTGTAAAATTGTTACTAGGGTTCTTGATGGAGAGTTTTTGAATTATAGAAATGCGATTCCTAATAATTTTGAAACTAGAATTCGTGTAAATAAGAATAATTTACAGGATTGTTTTGAAAGAATTAGCTTAATTTCTTCTTCTAGTATTGAAAAGGAAAAGAAGTATCCTGTTAAGTTGTATATTGATATTGGAAAACTTACTATTTCTTGTACTAATCAAACTGGTGATGCTAAGGAAGAAATTTATTTATCCACAGAGGGACAAAATCTTGAAATTGGATTTAATCCAAAGTATTTCCTAGATGCTTTAAAATCTATTGATGATGAAGAGATTTTTGTTGATTTTGGAACTAATATTTCACCTGCTATTATTCGTTCAGTTGAAAAAGATGGGGATTATATTTATATGATTCTTCCTATTCGTTTAAAAGAGTAAGAGGAGGGAGAGAGGCTTTACCTCTTGGTGTATAATTTTTATGGTTATTAATCAGATACAGTTAGCTAATTTTAGAAATTATGAGAAACAGTGCTTGAATTTAAAGCAGGGAATTAATGTTTTTTATGGGGATAATGCACAGGGAAAAACTAATTTATTGGAAGCTATTTTTGTTTGTGCTATTGGAAAATCTTTTAGAACGAATAAAGAGAAAGAGATGATTGGTTTTAAAGGTGAAAAAGCTAATTTGCAAGTTTTGTTTGAAAAAAAAGATAGATGTGGAAAAGTAAGTTTGGAATTGGGCGAAAAAAAACGTTTTTTAATAAATGATATTCCTTTAAAAAAAACTAGTCAACTTTTAGGTAATATTTTTGTTGTTTTGTTTACACCAGATGATATTGCTATTTTAAAAGAAGGTCCAGTTGGGAGAAGAAAGTTTCTAGATATTATGATTAGCCAGTTAAGACCAAATTATATGCATTTTTTATCTGAATATAATAAAAATATGATTCAAAGAAATCATTATTTAAAGCAGATTAAATTTGAAAATAAGCCCATGGATATGTTAGATATATGGGATGAAAGAATCATTAGACTTGGTAGAAAAATTTACGAATATAGAAGAGAGTTTATCACAAAAATTGCGAATAAGCTAAACGTTATCCACAATACAATCACAGATAATAGGGAAAAGATTTCTATTTCTTATGTATCTATTTTTGAAAGACAGGTTGATTTTGAAAAACAGCTAAGGGATTGTAGAAAAATAGATTTGGCTAAAGGCTATACTTCTATTGGTATTCACAAGGATGATTTTAGAGTGGAGATTAATGGAAATTTGATTAGTAGTTATGGTTCTCAAGGGCAACATAGGACAGCTATTTTATCTTTGAAAATAGCTGAATTGGAAATTATTCATGATGAGGTTGGTGAATATCCAATTTTGTTATTAGACGATTTTATGTCTGAACTGGATGAAAAAAGACGAATAAATTTGTTACAGAATATGAGCAATAATCAAGTAATTATTACCTGTACTGATTCTTCTTTTTTTAAAGATATGAACGCTACTTTTTTTGAGGTGCAAAATGGTCAAATTTTGCGTAAATAAAATAATTTTGATTTTAAAAAGGATTTGTGATATGATATGTATCTACATATAGGTAAAGATTATGTATTGAATACAAATGAGATTATAGGAATTTTTGATATTAATTCATTGAAGAATACAGATTGTTATGATGAATTAATTAATAGTGTAAGCATGGTGGAGGATTTGTCTGAGAATAATTGTAAGACATTAATTTTAACGAAAAAGGATTATACAATTAAAGGATATATCTCAAATATTTTATCTACAACTATTGCTAATAGAAGCAATTGGTAATTATCTATAGGAGGGAATAAGATGGATAAGTTTGAGCACGAATATGGTGCAGATCAAATACAAGTTTTAGAAGGATTAGAAGCAGTTAGAAAAAGACCGGGTATGTATATTGGTAGTGTTTCTGCTAGAGGATTACATCACTTGGTTTATGAAATTGTTGACAACAGTGTTGATGAAGCTTTAGCCGGTTATTGTGATAGTATTAATGTAACTATTGAGCCAGGAAATATTATATGTGTTGAAGATGATGGAAGAGGAATTCCTGTTGATAAACATGCAAAAACTGGAATTTCTGCTGCCGAAACTGTTTATACAGTGCTTCATGCTGGTGGAAAGTTTGGTGGAGATAGCGGATATAAGGTATCTGGCGGTCTTCATGGTGTTGGTGCTTCTGTTGTTAATGCTTTGTCTGAATGGACTGAAGTTACTATTCAAAGGGATGGCGGTATTTTTCAAATGAAATTTGAAAGAGGAAAGACCATTGAACCATTGAAAAGAGTTGGAGATTCAGATAAAACTGGTACTAAGGTTCGTTTTATGGCTGATGCAACAATTTTTGAAACGACTGAATATGATTATGTAACATTAGAGAATCGTTTTCGTGAGATGGCTTTTTTGACAAAAGGGCTAAGAATTACTATAACTGATTTAAGAGAGGAAACTCCTAAAAAAGCAGATTTTCACTTTGAGGGAGGGTTAAATTCTTTTGTTGAATTTTTGAATAAAAATAAGGAAAAGATTAATCAAAAACCTATTTATATTGAAAAAGATGGTGATTTTCCTGTGGAAATTGCAATTCAATATACAACATCATATAGTGAAAATATTTATTCCTTTGTTAACAATATTAATACTGTTGAAGGTGGAACTCACTTGGAAGGTTTCAAGAGATCTTTAACTAAGGTGTTTAATGATTATGCAAAAAGTCATAATATTTTGAAGGAAAAGGATAATAATTTACAAGGAGAAGATATTAGAGAGGGAATTACTGCTGTTATTTCTGTAAAGGTAAAGGAACCACAATTTGAAGGACAAACTAAAACGAAACTTGGAAATAGTGAAGTAACTGGTATTGTTCAAAGTACGATGAATGAAGCTTTATCTACTTTCTTAGAGGAAAATCCAAATATTGCAAAGGCTATTTTGGATAAGTGTATAAGTGCTTCTAGGGCTAGAGAGGCGGCTAGAAAGGCAAGAGAATTGGTTAGAAGAAAAAATTCTCTTGAAACTTCTACCTTACCAGGAAAACTTGCCGATTGTAGTGAGAAGGATGCTAGTAAATGCGAAGTTTATATTGTTGAGGGAGACTCTGCTGGTGGTAGTGCAAAACAGGGACGAGATAGAAAATTTCAAGCTATTCTTCCTTTATGGGGAAAAATGTTAAATGTGGAAAAGTCAAGAGCTGATAAGATTTATAATAATGATAAGCTAAATCCAGTTATTGTTGCTATTGGTGCTGGTATTGGCAATGAGTTTGATATTAATAAAATTCGTTATGGTAAAGTAATTATTATGGCTGATGCTGATGTGGATGGTGCACATATTAGAACTTTAATGCTTACATTCTTCTTTAGATATATGAGACCTCTAATTGAAAATGGTAATGTTTTTCTAGCTCAACCACCATTATATAAATTGTCTAAAAGAGGCATGAAGGATGTATACTGTTATTCTGATGAGGAGATGAATAAAAAGTTAAGTGAGATTGGTAGAGAAAATGTTTCTATTCAAAGATATAAAGGTTTGGGAGAAATGAATCCGGAACAACTTTGGGAGACAACTATGAATCCTGCTACAAGAACCTTGGTTCAAGTTAAACTTGAAGATGCAATTAAGGCAGATGAAACTTTTTCAATTTTAATGGGAGATGATATTGCTCCTCGTAGAAAGTTTATTGAAGAGAATGCAAAGTTTGTTAAAAATTTAGATATTTAATTTTAAATTAATAGCTTAGAAGAGTTTGATCTTCTAAGCTATTATCTATAAAGCTAATATTAATCTTAACTCAGACTAATATACATATTTTTTTCACCTAATATATATTACTATATAAATAAGCAATTAAACACATATATTAATCAGTCGTTCGACCATAAATACACCCTAATCAACTATATTCATCCACATGGGACTAGTAATAATCGATTTAATTATTATTAAAAAAATGAGAAAATAATAATTATTCAGATATAGATACAATCTTAGCTCGGCTATATTACCTATAATTTAACCATATTGTTTGAAAAGTTTATATAGCTTACATATAAATAATATAACCTTAGCGCCGACCTATTATAATCTATTGATTATAAACCATAATAAATCTTTGATCGAACAATATTAAACTCAACATGTATAAATCTAATATTGTTCTTTGCTCGACTAATAAAAACCTTATGTCTATATTATATACATATTAATTTTTTATATACAGGAAAAATTTGTAATTTCTATTTTTATAGCTAAACACAATTTTCTTGATGGAGTTTATACAATTTTTTTTAGATTTATGGAACTTAATAAAATTATTTTAGTTGTTCAAATGTCGAAAAATGTCAATCAAAAAATATTGACTAGGAGTATAATACAAATTATAATATAAATTAAAGGAGGAATAATGAAGAAAAAAACAATAAATTCTGTTCAAGAATGGTTGCCTTTTTCTAAAATACTCGATAATGGTATTGTTAAGTTGAAAGATTTTTCTTATGTTAAAATATTAAAAATTTATCCCATTAATTATAATTTAAAATCTAATTTAGAAAAAGATGCAATTTTAAATTCTTATAAATTATTTTTAAAAACTTGTGATTTTGATTTTCAAATTTTAGTTCAAAGTAATAAAGAAGATTTATCTAAACATATATCCCAAATAAAAAGTCAAATAGAAGATGAAGATGAAAAAATTAAAAATATTGCTAACAATTATATTAATTTTATTCAAAATATAAATCACGATAAAAAATCGTCTTGTAAAAATTTTTATATTCTTATTAAAAATTCCAGTGAAAATAAAAAAGAAAATAATGATAATTTAGAAAAATTAATTATTAACAATTTAAATGATAAGTATTTTAAAATTAAGGAATGCTTATCGAGATGTGGTAATTTAATTACAGATTGTAATGAGAAAGAAGAAGTAAAATTAATTTTAAGTTCTTTTTATCAAATAAAAAATTAGAAAGGAAAATAAAATTGAGAAAAAAACAAAATAATAAAAAAAACAAATTGGATTTTTTAGAAGGAACAATTCAAGATAAGGATAGTATTGCTTGTTCTTATGTTAATACAACAAATCCAAGATACATAGAATTAGATGGAGTATTTTATTCAGGATTAATAATATCAAATTATTATAGAAATTATTCAGATTTAATTTTAAAAAAATTAATTGATACCAATATTAATATGAATATATCTATATTTTATGAAAAACAAGATTCTTATAAAACAATTAGAGATTTAACTTATCATATAGGAAATGTTGGAGTTGATTTGCAGAATATTAATAAAAATAGACAAGATATTGATATTGCAGCATTTACATATAATGATGCTAAATATATAAGAAAAGAAATTCAGGTAAATAATGAGGATTTGTATTTTTTGTATATTTATTTATTAGTTTATTCAGATGATTTAAAAGAATTAAAATATTTATTAAACAAGGTTGAAGGAATTTGCCAAAGTAATGGTATGCAACCTAGAATAGCAAATTTTAGACAAGAGCAAATTTTTTTATCAACTGGTCCATATATGATAAATGAAGAGGATATTAAAGTAACAGCAAAAAGAAATGTTCTAACAAGTAGTCTTATTTGTACATACCCTTTTATTTCATCGTCTATTTTTGATGAAAATGGAATTTTTATAGGAACTAATATTTATAATAATTCTTTAGTTTTTATAGATAGATATAATAGAGAAAAATATAAAAATGCTAATATGTGTGTGTTTGGTACAAGTGGTGCAGGAAAATCTTTTTTTATTAAATTATTAATTTTAAGATATAGGTTATTGGGATTAGAACAGTACATTATTGATCCTGATAGAGAATATACAAATATTTCTGAAAAATTAAATGGAACTATATTAAAAATTGGACCTTCTTCAAATACATATATTAACGTTTTTGATATTCGTGAAGAAAGCATGGAGGAAAATAAAGGATATTTAGCAACCAAAATTGGAAAATTAATAGGATTTTTTAATTTAATTTTTGGTACTTTAGATGAGGAACAAAAAGCTATATTGGAAGAAAAGATAATAGAATGTTATGAAAGAAAAGGTATTACTTTTTCTGATGAAAGTCTATATAAAATTGATAATGATAAAATAAATATAAAACCTGTTTTTAAAGATAGTAATGATATGCCAAAATTGGAAGATTTGTATTATATATTAGGTCAAGATGAAAGAACAAAAAAATTAAAAACAAAATTAATTCCTTTCGTAAAAGGCTCTTTAAAATTTTTTAATGAATATACAAATGTTGAATTAAATAATAAAATTATTGTTGCAGATGTTTATGAATTAGGTGAGGAAAATCTCAAATTTGGGATGTATTTATTTACTGAATTATTTTGGGACAAAATAAAAAAGGATAGAAATATAAAAAAAGCTATTTATTTAGATGAGGTATGGAGATTAATTGGAGTAACATCGAATAAAGAAGTAGCAAGTTTTATTTATAAAATATTTAAAACAATTCGTAAATATGGAGGAAGTGCTGTAGCAATAACCCAAGATGTATCAGATTTATTTAGTTTAGAAAATGGTATTTATGGAAAAAGTATTTTAAATAATTCAAGCATTAAAAACTTTTTTTCATTAGAGGAAGAAAATATATTATTATTAAATAAGTATACAAATTTATCTGAAAAAGAAAAAATAGAAATTAAGTCTTTAAAAAGAGGAGAGTGTTTAATGTTTGTTGGAAACGATCATATTTTAACAAAAATAGAATGTGACGAATTTGAAAAAAATATTATAAAATAGGGAGATTATTATGAAAGTTGTAACTGCATTAGCAAATCAAAATTTAAATATACAATTATCTAAAATAAATGATATAGAAATTGTGGCACCAGATATTCAATACCAGGAAGGTGTTATAGAAATATTAGAAGAAAAGAATAATATTGATATTTTAATTTTAAGTGAGGTTTTAATTGGAAATTTAAACATAAAGGAGTTTATTATTAAAATAAAAAATATAAATAAAAAAATAAATATAATTATAATTTTGGAAAATAAGGAAGAAAGTTTAGAAAATTTTTTAATTAGCAAGGGGATTTTTGAAATTTATTATAATAATGAAATTGAAATTAAAGAAATGATAAATATAATAAAAAATAAAAATACTTCAAATACAATTCAAAATAAAAATATAAAAAATAAAACATACAAAGTAAAAAGAATTAATAAAAAAGCACATAATGGAATTATAATTAGTATATTAGGTACACATGAAAGTGGGAAAAGTATATTTTCAATTAATTTAATTAAAAGTATAGAAAATAAAAAAGTATTATTAATAGACTTAGATTTATTAAATAATTCTATTAATAATATATTAAATATAAAAGATAAAAATAATAAAATAATTAAATTAAATAAAAAAATGTATTTACTTAATGGAATTAAAATAATAAATAAAAATACTAGTAATTTAGAAATAAAAACACTTTTTAAAAAATTAAAAAATGAATTTGACTATATTATTATTGATAATACATCAGAATGTTTTTTTGATGTTACAAGATATATTATAAAAAATAGTGATAAATGTATTTTTTTACTAGAAGCAAATTTATTAGGAATTAATAAATCAAGAA
Source organism: uncultured Clostridia bacterium (assembly GCA_934120395.1). Lineage (GTDB taxonomy): Bacteria > Bacillota > Clostridia > TANB77 > CAG-508 > CAKOTZ01. Next base: position 3,710 of record CAKOTZ010000003.1, on the reverse strand, counting down.
AATTATTAAATATATATTTGCAAAATTGGTATATTGAAAAAAATAAAATTAATATAGTGCTTAATAAATATAATAAAAATTCAATTGATGATAATGTACTTAAAAATATTTTTTATGACATTAAAATATTAGGAAAAATAAATTATGATGATTATTATAATTTATTAATAAATAAAAAATTTAATACAATTTTAAAAAATAAGAAATTAGAATTACAATATAAAAAAATATTTAATAGTTTAGTAAGTAAAAATAATTTTTTAAATCTAAAGATAGGTGGGAAAAATGGAGACAAATTCATTAGAGAATAATATTAATTTAAAAGAAAATAATATTGAAAATAATAATCAAAATAATTTATTAATATTAGGAAATGAAAATGATGTTACAATTGATAATCAAAATTTTTTTCTTGAGTCAACATTAGGTAAAGCAATTAATACAGGAATTAATTTAGCTTTAAGAGCTGTTTTACCAGATTTAATTGAAAGTCAAGTAATTGAGGTTAAAGATGTTTTAATAAGCCAAGGGTTGCAAGAGGGAATAAAAACTATTATAAATTCGGCAATTGATTTAGGAAAAAGTACTATTGGTATTTTTACAGGTAAATTTGAAAATATTTCTCAAGTACAAGCTGCTGTTAAAAATGGTGGAATTTTAGATAGTACATCAAAATTATTAAATAATGTTATTGATGAAGCAAGAAAAAATAAATTAATAAATAAAAACGTTGCAACAATGTTAAAACGTGGTAAAAATATGATTTTAGAAGGGGTTAATAATAATATAGAAGATTTAATGACTGCTCAAATAAAGTCAGTTGAAAAAATAGATAAATATACACAAAACTGGACAAAGTATTATCAAAGTAAAGATTTTGAAGGAATGCAAAAAGAGTATAAAAAACTGGAAAATGAATTAAAAAATGTCATACCATTGGAACAGACGATTAAAAGTGCAAGGCAAATAGAAAATATACATAATCTAATAAAAAATAGAGGGCAGGATTTTAATATTTCTGAGTATGAATTAGAATTAGCAAAAAAATTGATATAAATATGAATAAACTAAAGCAAAAACTTGCATATTTTCTTACAGTTTAGTATAATACAAGAGAATAAAAATTGCGAAAAGAGGTTTAAAAACATGGATGAAATACAAGAAAATATCATCGAACGAAATATTGAAGAAGAAATGAGAACCTCCTATATTGACTATGCAATGAGTGTTATCGTTTCGAGAGCTTTGCCAGATGTAAGAGATGGTTTAAAGCCTGTACACAGAAGAATACTTTATGCAATGTATGAAGACGGAATTACTTCGGATAAGCCGTACAGAAAATGTGCTAATACTGTAGGGTCTGTTTTAGGACGTTATCATCCACATGGTGATGCTTCTGTTTATGATGCTATGGTAAGAATGGCTCAGGATTTTTCACTTAGGTATATGTTAGTTGATGGACATGGAAATTTTGGTTCAATTGATGGTGATGGGGCTGCAGCTATGAGGTATACTGAGGCAAGAATGTCTAAAATTGCAGAGCAAATGTTAACAGATATAGAAAAGAATACTGTTGATTTTATGCCAAATTATGACGACAGACTTCAAGAACCAACAGTGCTACCTTCTAAGATTCCTACATTATTAATTAATGGTTCTTCTGGAATTGCCGTTGGAATGGCAACTAATATACCACCACATAATTTAACAGAGGTTATAAATGGAATTATAAGAATTATCGATGAAGATAATGTTACAGACGAACAATTAATGGAAGTTATTAAAGGACCAGACTTTCCAACAGAGGGAATTATATTGGGAAGAGAAGGAATAAGACAAGCTTATACAACAGGTAGAGGTAAGATAACTGTGAGGGCTGAAGCTGAAATTGAAGAAATGAATAATAATAGACAAAGAATTATTGTTTCTTCTTTACCATACCAAGTAAATAAATCTAAACTGATTGAAAATATTGCAAATTTAGTAAAAGAAAAACGAATTGAAGGTATTTCTGATTTAAGAGATGAATCTGATCGTAATGATAGAGTTAGAATTGTTATTGAATTAAAAAGAGACGCAAATGCACAGGTTGTTTTAAATCATTTATATAAAAATACACAAATGCAAGATACTTTTGGTATTATTATGTTAGCCTTAGTAAATGGTGAACCTAAAATATTAACTCTAAGACAATGCTTAGATTGCTATTTAGAGCATAGAAAGGAAATTGTTCTTAGAAGAACAAAATTTGAATTAGACAAGGCTGAAGCAAGAGCACATATTTTAGAAGGTTTAAAAATTGCGTTAGATAATATTGATGAAGTAATAAATATTATTCGTTCTTCATATGATGATCCAAAGGAAAGATTAATGGAAAGATTTGGACTTACTGATATTCAAGCACAGGCTATTTTGGACATGAGATTAAAGACTTTATCAGGATTGCAAAGAGAAAAAATAGAGGACGAATACAATGAGTTAATGAAATTAATTGCACATCTGAAAGAAATTTTAGGAAGCGAAAAATTGGTTTTTGATATTATTAAAGAGGAACTAATTGAAATGAAAGAAAAATTTGGTGATGAAAGAAAAACTAAGATTATTGCTGCCGAAGGTGAAATAAATATTGAAGATTTAATAAAAGAAGAGCAAACTGTTATTGCTTTAACTCATTTCGGATATATTAAGAGAATGCCTTTAGATACATACAAAAGTCAAAGACGTGGAGGAAAAGGTATTACAGGAATATCAACAAGAGAAGAAGATTTTGTAAAAGAAATATTCACTGCATCTACGCATGATACTGTTCTATTTTTCAGCAATAAGGGAAAATTATATAGATTAAGAGGATATGAAATACCAGAAGCAGGAAGAACTGCTAAGGGAACAGCTATTGTTAATCTATTAAGTTTAGATCCAGGTGAAAAAATTTCTGCAATTATTACAATACCAACTTTTGCTGAAGGTAAGTATTTATTATTCGCTACAAGAAAGGGATTTATTAAGAAAACTCCAATTAGTGAATATAATTCTGCAAGAAAAACAGGATTATTAGCCATTACCTTACGTGAAGATGATGAAGTTATAGATGTTCGTTTAACTGATGGCGAAGATAATGTAGTACTTGTAACTAAAAAAGGAATGTGTATTACTTTTGATGAAAAGAATGTAAGACCAATTGGTAGAAAATCGCAAGGAGTTATAGGCATTCGTTTAAATGATGATGATATAGTAATTGGAATGGAATCAATAATAGCTGGAAGCAAAGCTACATTACTAGCAATTACAGAAAATGGATTTGGAAAGAGAACTGAACTTGATGAATACAGAGTGCAGACAAGAGGTGGAAAAGGAGTTATAACTTATAAGATAACGCCAAAAACAGGTGATATTATAGGAATTCGTATTGTAGATGAAAATGATGATGTAATGTTAATTACAGATACGGGTACAATTATTCGTATGAATGTAAGCGATATTAGTATATTAGGTCGTTCAACTCAAGGTGTTACATTAATGAGAACTAATGAAGGAAAAGTCGTAAGTTTAGAAAAGATTACAGAAAAAGAAATAGAAGATAAAGAATAATAAAATATTTTATTAACAATAAAAAAAAATCACAAAATTTTTAATTTGAAGTGGTAAAATAAATGTAGACACAAAAAAACGTGTTTACATTTATTTTTTTGTTATAATAAAAAAGGAGGGAA
>CAKOTZ010000002.1 GCA_934120395.1 uncultured Clostridia bacterium | reverse complement strand
CCCAGTTGAATATAGAACTCAACTAGGGTTTCCATAGAATTGTTTTTTTGTGTCTACTTTTTATTGACAACTTCACATACAAAGGTAAGTTTTTTCTTTTTTTGTTATTTTTGCCTTTACAAGTTCAAATTAATAGTATAAAATGCTGTTAACTAATTAACATAGAATTACATAATATTGCTTAAAGATGGATAAGCTAAAATTGTAATTTTGTTAGAAATACAAAGGAAAGAGGTATAAAAATGAACTTGAAAAGTAACAAAGCAATCACATTAATAGCATTGATAATCACAATAATTATATTGCTAATATTAGCTGGGGTAAGTTTATCAATGGTGCTAGGAGAAAACGGACTAATTAACAAGGCACAGGCGAGTGTAAACAAATATAAAGAAAGTGCAAAAAATGAAGAAAAGTATTTGAATGATATAGAGGAGTATTTGTATTCAAAAAGACCACTAAATATGGTAGAAGTGAATGAGGTATACGATCAAACGGGAGAAATTGAAGGAAAATTACATGTTGGAGATTTTGTAAATTATTCAGCCGGAACATGGGATGGAGATAATGGAACAGAATATAAAAAGATAGCTAGTTCAACAGGAGTAACTCCAAATAACTCATCAAATTTACCAACTGGAAATTACCAATTTGGTGGATTTACAAGCATAGCAAGCAGAGATGAAAATGCAACCAAATATAATAAGTGGATAGGAATAACAGATAAGAAAACCGGAAAAAATGTAACAGGCTGGAGAATTTTTGATGTAACAGATAAAAAAATCACATTAATTTCAGCTGGTTGCCCAGAAGATTATTTCCATGTAAATGCCAATAATTATTCAGGTTATATTAGTGAATATATATTAACAGGAAGTACAAAAGCAAGTAGTGATATAATAAACAGTGTAGGAATAGGAACAACATATAAGCCAAGAGATTGGAGTATGTATTTAAGTGATAAATATAAATTAACTGGTAGTGCAACAGTATTGAATGTTGAAAAATTAGAAAAATGGTATCAAAAATACATGGGAGTTACATTAAAACGATACGATAAGGAGACATTTCGGAACTATTTATGGCACAAAATATGAAACGTTAATAGACGTAATGATGTATTATTGGCTTGCAAGAGCTGTTGGTGGGTTTGCTCTTAACAGTTTTGATCCATGGGAAGAAAGAATGTATGTGTCTGACAATGCAAATTTAGCTTTTGGTGTTCGTGTTTTAATAACATTGCCAGACACAGTAAAGGTATCAGAAGAAAGTGTTGGAACAAAAACAATAACTGGTAGAAATTCAGCTGATTATACCTATAATATATGGAATATAAACTAATAGTAGTATATATAAAAGTCAAACAAAGCTTTATGCTAATTGTTTGGCTTTTTGTTTGATTCTACACATTGACAAAAAATACTATAGAGGATAAAATAAAGTTGCTAAAGTAACGTAAAAATAGAGGGGGAAACGTATATGCCAAAGCTAAGCTTTATAGTACCTGTATACAATACCGAAAATCAGCTAAAAAAATGTTTAGCATCAATATTAAATCAAACAAGCCAAAATTTTGAGGTGATTCTAATAAATGATGGTTCAACAGACAGTTCAGATGAAATATGTAGGGAATACATAAAAAAATATCCAGGAAAAATAGAATATATAAATAAAGAAAATACTGGAATTGCAGATACCAGAAATTTAGGAATAGCTAAAAGTAAAGGAGAATATTTATGCTTTGTTGATTCAGATGACTATGTTTTAGCGGATTTATTAGAAAAATTATTGCCATATTTAGAAGAAAAGCCAGATATGGTTAAATACAAATTAACTAAGGTAAGCCAAAAACAGGAAGAAATAGAAAAGGTAGAAGGACCTGTTTTTGATATAAAAACAGGAGAAGAGGCATTTAATTGTTTATATTATCAAGACGTATTAATGGATTCCCCATGTTTATATGCTATGAAGAGAGAATATCTAATTAAAAAAGATTTTAAATTTGCTAAAGGAAGATATCATGAAGACTTTGGGTTAATGCCATTAATAATTGTGGAGGCGTCAAGTGTAATTTCAACTGATATTTATGGATATTTTTATATACAAACTCAAAATAGCATTATGAGAAATGATGACTATAATAAAACAGTAAAAAAAGTAAAAGATAGTTTTTATCATTATGATTTAATGATAGAAGAACTAAACAAAACAGAACTTTCAAAAAGAACTAAAGAAAACGTAAAATTATTTTACACAAATTCAATTTTGCTAAAAATAGACACTCTTAATAAATGTGAAAGAAAAGAGGCAATTAAGGAATTTAAAAAGAGAAAAATGGAGAAAAATATTCAAATTCGCAATGTTAAACAATTAGTAAAAAAAATCATACTTAAACTAAATGTAGAATGGTATTTAAAAATTAGATAAAAAGGAGAAAAAAATGCCCAAAGTAAGTGTAATTGTTCCCGTATATAATGTAGGAAAGTATTTAACAAAATGCTTAGAAAGCTTGGTAAATCAAACATTAGAAGACATAGAAATTATTGTAGTAAACGATGGTTCAACAGATCAAAGCGATGAAATAATAAAAAAATACAAAATGCAATATCCAGATAAAATAGTAGCGTTAGAAAAAGAAAATGGTGGTTTATCTGATGCAAGAAATTTTGGACTGGATTTTGCAAATGGAGAATATATAGCATTTTTAGATTCAGATGACTATGTAGATAAAACACTATATGAAAAAATGTACAAAACAGCAGTAGAAGAAAAAAGTGACATGGTAGAATGTGACTTCTACTGGACTTATCCAACACAAAAAAAGGTAGATACAAGATTACCGTATCATGATAAAAAAGACATGATAGCAAATGCAAGAGTAGTTGCATGGAATAAATTATATAAAAGAGAAGTGTTGTTAGAGAGTGGAATTCTATTTTCAAAAGGACTAAGATATGAAGATGTAGATTTTTTCTATAAACTAATACCAATATTAAGTAATATTTCGCTTATACGTGAGCCACTAATTTATTATGTTCAAAGAGAAAATTCAATTGCAAATACTCAAACAGAAAAAACAAAAGACATATTTAAAGTACTGGACAATGTACTAGAATATTATAAGGAAAAAGAAATATATGAAACATATAAAACTGAATTAGAATATATGTATGTTAGATTTTTGCTATGCAGTTCCTTAATGAGGATGATAAAAATTAAAGACAAAAAGGTAAGAAAAGATTTACTAAATGAAACGATACATAGAGTATATGAATATTTCCCAGAATGGAAGAACAATAGAATATTAAAAGAAAATAAAACTCCAAAGAATTTATACTTAAGAGCTGTAAACAAGAAAAACTTCAAGTTTTGGTGCAAAATTTTTGAACTAATAGCTTAAGAAGGGGGAATGACTTTGGAAACAATAAAAAATAAAATAAAAAGTGTAACTATAGAAGACATATTGTGCTTGTTTGTTATTCTATGTCCAGTGTTAGACATGATTAGCTTTATCTTTCGAAATGCAGTAGGCACAAATTTTTCACCATCAACATTTTTACGACCACTAATACCAATTTTAGTGATAGGTTACATATTTTTTAAAAAAGGTGAAAAAAAACAACTAATATTTGGATTTTTCATATATGCGGTATATGGTCTAGTACATTTGTGGTTGTTTCAAAAAATAAAAACAGAAAGCTCTTATGGAGGATTAACAAATGAATTACAATATATCATTAATTATTCGTTTATGATTTTAAATTTATTCTTGTATACCTATATATTTCGAAAAGGGGATAGTAAGAAATTAAAAAAAGTTGTGTTAATAGCACTTAGTATTTATATTGTTTCAATATTTATAGCTATAATAACTGGAACATCGTCTCCAACTTATATTGAAGGTTTAGGATATAAAGGTTGGTTTGAGTCAGGCAATAGCTTATGTGCAATATTATGCTTAAGTTTATGTATAGTATTACCATTAATAAAAGAAAAAGAATATCGATATTGGACATTGACAATAGTATTATTAACAGGGATTTTTTTAGCAACATTAGTAGGAACGAGAACAGGACTAATAGGTTTTGTTTTGGTAGTGTTCTTTTATATAACAGCAGAGTTATTTACAGCAATAATTAGAAAAATACAGGTAGATATAAAAACAGTAGTAATTGGAACATTGGCAATTGTAATGATAATAGGTTTAGTGTTTGCATTTGGTTCTAAAACGATAGAAAGAAGAAGCCATTTAAAAGAAATTGAGAATAATATTGTAGATAATGAAACTGGAGAAATTGCCCACATTTCTGGAGATTTATTAGATTTAACAAAAAAAATACAAAAGGGAGAGATAAACGACGAATATATGTCAAAACCTGCAAGACAGGCAATTTTAGATTTGTACAGCTATGCTGAAAAAACTAATATGGTTAACAACGATATGAGAAAACAACAATTAGTATATAATTATTATTTAGTAAAAAATGACCATAGCATAAGTAAGGTTTTGTTTGGTAATGGATATAAAGCGCAGTTTAGGGAATTGGTAATGGAAATGGAAATACCATCGTTTTTGTTTAATTTTGGAATTTTGGGATTTATGCTATATTTTGGACCATTTCTTTCACTTTTTATTTATTCATGCTATTTTGCAATACGAAATATTAAAAAAATTGATGCCAGTTATATTTTACTATTAGGTGGAGATGTACTAGGTTTTGCATTGTCATTTTTATCCGGTTACACATTCTTTAATGCATCGTCATCATTAATAATAGTTATAATTAATGTGTTACTAATAAATAGAATAAAGCAAATAAAGGAGCAAGAATGAAAAAAATAGTATTTGGAATTACAAGTTTGACATTAGGTGGAGCTGAAAGAGTATTAGTAGATATTGTAAACAAGTTGAAATATGAATATGATATTACAATTTTTACTCTATATAGGGGCGGAGAATTTGAAAAAAGCTTAGATAAGGAAATAAAAATTAAAAGTTTGTATTCAGAATTATATACAAATATGAATTGGATAAAACGCAAAATAGCAAGTTTAAGAGTATTGTTTTTAAAAAATCATATTTATAAAAAATACATAAAGGGAAAATATGATATAGAAATTGCTTTTTTAGAGGGGCCGATTACAAGATTATTTAGTGTAAGAAAAGATGAAACAAGGAAAATTGCATGGGTTCACAACGATATGTCTAAAATATATGGAAATTCTAAGAAATCTAAGCTAAAAATAAAAGCAGATACAAAGGCATATGTAAATTATAATGAGCTGATTTTTGTTAGCCAAGACAATTTAGACGCTTTTAATAAAGTTTATAAAGATGTAGAACGGAATAAATAAGATACACAAAAGAGTTATATATAATTATATAAATCCAGAAGAGGTAATAAAAAAAGCGAAATTTAAAATTGGAGAGGCGTTTTCAGACAATGTTTGTAATATTGTAACTGTTGCAAGATTAGTAGAACAAAAGGGAATTAGCCGTTTAATAAAGGCACATAAAAAATTATTAGATGATGGAATAAAGCACAATATTTATGTAATTGGAGATGGACCACTAAAACCTATATTAGAATCCGAAATAAAGGAATTGCATGTTGAATCAACATTTTTTCTACTAGGAAAGAGAGAAAATCCATATCCATATATCAAAAAAGCAGATACTTTTGTATTATTTTCATATTATGAAGGGTATGGTATGGTATTAGAAGAAGCTAAAATACTTGGAAAGACTATTTGCATAACAGACACAGCTGCAAGAGAAGCTTTGAAAAATTATGAAACAGCTAGTATAGTTGAGAATACTGAAGATGGAATTTATAAAGGCATTAAAGAAGCAGTAATAAGAAAAGAAAAACACCTTAGACAAAATGATGAAAATGTTGTAAAATATAATAATGAAAAAAATTTACTAGAAATTCGTGAATTAATGGAGGAATAAAATGAAGTTATCAATATTGACACCAACATATAATAGAGCGCATTTATTAAGAGAAATTTATGATAGTATACTTGCTAATTTGAGATTTGGTTTGGAATATGAATGGCTTATTATGGATGATGGTTCTACAGATAACACTAAAGATGTAGTAAATGAGTTGATTAGTGAACATAAAGTCAATATAATGTATTTTTATCAAACAAATCAGGGGAAAGCTGTAGCTTTAAATAATTTAATACAATTTGCAACAGGCGACTTAATTATAGACTGCGATTCTGACGATTATTTAGCAAGCAATGCATTTAAAATAATAAAAGACAAAGCCGATTTGTTACTTTCTGATAATAAATTATACGCATTAGTTTTTTTAAAGTGTGACATGTATGGTGAAGTAAGTGGCAAGGAATTTAAACATAATTGCTACAGAAGTACAATGTTTGATTTATACAACAAAGAGGACATCCAAGGTGAAAAAATATTGTTATTTAAAGCATCAATTAGAAAAATGTATAAACATGAAGTTGAAAAAAACGAAAAATTCGTTACAGAAGCTAGGATGTATCATAAAATGGATGTTAGATACCAAGTTTTAGGATTTAATATACCATTAATTATTGGAGAATATAAAAAAGATGGGTATACTAATAATATACAAAAAATGTTTATAGAAAATCCAACTGGATATTATAAATATTTTACAGAAATGCTTAATAAAGACCAAAAAGGAGTATTACCCCAAAAAAGGCTATATATGCTAAAGCATTACATACTATTCTATTATTTAAGTAAACAAAAAGGATTGTTAATAAATTTATCAAATCCGTGGAATAAATTTTTAGTTGTTCTTTTATTTATACCTGGATATGTATCAAGTTGGAATTACAAAAGAAAATATAAAAGACAACTAAGTAAGAAAAAGAGGGCTTTACCAGAAGCAAGAAACCTTAAAAATTGACAATACAGTCAATTATGATATAATACGATGGAAAAAAGAAAGGAATGAAAATATAATATGGCGGAAGACACAATTATTGTCGAAAACGTATCTAAATCGTTTAGTGTATACCAAGATAAGGCAAATACAATAAAAGAAAAATTACTTTTTTTTAAGCGTAATAAAAAAGAAAAGATAACAGTATTAAAAAACATAAACTTAAAAATAAAAAAGGGTGAAACAGTGGCCTTAATTGGTGTAAATGGTAGTGGAAAATCTACATTATTAAAACTGATGACAAAAATTATTTATCCTGATACCGGAAAAATTGTAACAAATGGGAAATTAACTTCACTTTTAGAGCTAGGAGCAGGATTTCATCCGGATTTTTCAGGTAGAGAAAATATATATTTTAATGCATCTATTTTTGGATTAACCAAAAAGGAAATTGACGCAAGACTTGAAGATATAATTGCATTTTCAGAATTAGAAGAGTTTATTGACAATCCTGTTAGAACATATTCATCAGGAATGTATATGCGATTAGCTTTTTCTGTTGCTATTAATGTAGATGCAGATATTCTATTAATAGATGAAATTTTATCTGTAGGAGATCAACACTTTCAAGAAAAATGCTATGACAAAATGAGGGAATTAAAAGATCAAGGAAAGACTATGGTATTTGTTACACATAGTATGGATTCGATAAGAAATTTATGTACAAGAGCAGTATGGCTATGTGATGGCGAACTAAAAATGGATGGAGAAACAAACAAAGTAGTAGACGAATATATTCGATTAACTACTTAAAAATTGAAGGAGTAAATATGAATATTTTTAAAAATTTATATCAATATAGAGAATTGTTAAAAACAAATGTGCAAAAGGAAATTCGTGGTAAATATAAAAATTCATTTTTAGGAATTTTATGGTCTTTTTTAAACCCTTTACTACAAATTGCGGTATACGCAATTGTATTTCCTTTAATTTTGAAAAATAACCAACCAAACTATGTTATTTTTCTTTGCGTAGCATTAATACCATGGACATTTTTTACAACATGCATACAGCAATCAGCGGCTACGATGATACAAAATGGTAATATTATTAAAAAAGTATTTTTTCCAAGAGAAATATTGCCAATATCAGTTGTTACTAGTGGAGCAGTAAACTTTATAATTTCAACAATTATTATTTTTGCTTTTGTATTGTTTTCTGGAATGGGAATTACAAAATACGTGTTATTTTATCCTGTAATCCTATTGGTACAATATTTATTACAATTGGGGCTATCATTTATAGTATCAAGTGTAACAGTATATTTAAGAGATTTAGAGCACCTAATCGGAGTGGCATTACAATTATTATTCTATGCAACGCCAATTGTATATGCAGCAGAAAACATACCAGAAGATTTTAAATTTATAATATCATACAATCCAATGACCTATATTATTAATGGATATAGAGACATTTTTTATAATCAAACATGTCCAGATTTTCAAAGTTTAGGAATTATGTTTGTAGTGGCAATTATATTGTGTGTAGTAGGATATATAATATTTAATAAATTACAAAAAGGATTTGCAGAGGAATTATAAACACAGTAGTAGGAGGAATATTATGAGTGTAGAAGTTGAAGAAAAATATTTTAATTATATATTGGAACCAGGAAAAAGAAGAACAGTAAAAGAACCAATTGTTACAAAAGAACCATTAATTAGTATTATTACAGCTTATTACAATTCAAAAGAATACATTATGCAAACGGCAAACTCTGTATTTAATCAAACTTTTCCATATTGGGAATGGATAATATTCAATGATGGAAGTACAGAAGAAGGGACAAAGGAAATACTAAATGAATTACAAGAAATGGATAATAGAATACGCGTTATAAATAGTGAAAATAGGGGCAGAATTATAGCACGTGATATTGCTATTTCAGAGGCAAAAACAGACTTAATTTATATTCTAGATTCTGATGATTTAATAATACCAACTACGCTAGAAACAAGTTATTGGACCTTGCAAACAAATCCTAAAGCATCTTGGGCTTATACTGATGTAGTTAACTTTGAGGGTGAAGAATTCTTATGGAAAAAGGATTTTGACTGTGAGATAGAAAAAAAAGAGAACCTATTGACTGTTTCATCATTAATTAGAAAAAAAGATTTAGAAGCAGTTGGAGGTTATAATGTTGTTGATAAAGATGTGCATGAAGATTGGCACCTATGGCTTAGAATGCTAGAAAAAGGATATTACCCAGTACATATGCCTTTTTATGGATTTTGGTATCGCAAAAAAAAGCAAGGTGGTACTTTACAATCTATTAATGGTAATAAAGAAAAAGAAAAACATGCAAATAAGGTAATTAAGGAACAAGCAAAAAAAATAAAACAAAATGTAGTTGCTGTGCAATATCCAACAACAACAATGCCTCAATATGATACATATCCATATACATTTGAGTGGAACAGAGAACCTATAAATAGAAAAGGCGAAAAAATTAGAATTATGTTTATGTTTCCATGGTTCAAAGTGGGTGGAGCAGATAAGTTTAATTATGATTTAATTTCTGGATTAGATAAAGAAAAATACGATATAACAATAGTTACAACAGAGCCATGCGACTATATATGGAGACAAAAATTTGAAGAATATGCAGAAGTGTTTGATTTAACAACTTTCTTGCATCGTAAAGATTGGTCTGCCTTCTTACATTATTTAATGAAAACAAGAAATATTGACATTGTTATGCAATCAAATAGTTTTTATGGATATTATGTATTACCATGGTTAAAATCTGAATTTCCAGACGTAATATTTACGGATTATATTCACTGTGAAAATTGGAGTTGGAGAAATGGTGAATATCCAAGAGAATCAACTGCTATATCTGCAATTGTAGATAAAACATATACCTGTACCAATAGAGTTGCAGATATTATGAGAGAAGATATGCGGAAGAGAACATAATAATCTAAAAACTGTATACATTGGTGTAAACCCAGAAGAATATGATGAAACAAAAATAAATGTTGAAAATTCAAAAGATTTAATGCAATATAAAGATAAGTATGCTGGTAAAAAAGTTATATTATATTTAGCAAGAATTGTTGAAGAAAAGAGGCCTATTTTTGCAATTCATGTTTTAAAAGAATTATGCAAGCATCGTAATGATATTGTACTATTTGTTGTTGGAAGCGGTATGGAATTAGATGAAATGAAGAAGACTGTAAAGGAATTTAAACTAGAGGATCATGTTATCTTCTTTGGTATGCAAAAAGATACAAAACCATTTTATAAAGTTGCAGATGCTCATATAATTTGTTCATTAACAGAAGGATTAACAATTACAACTTATGAATCTTTAGCAATGGGAACACCTGTTATAACAGCAGATGTGGGAGGACAAAAAGAATTAGTGGATGATAGCTGTGGCATTGTAGTAGAAAACATTCAAAATGCAAAGGATGATTTCTATAACAGGGCGTATACGCAAGAGGAAATTGATAGATATGTAACGGCTATTGAAAAAGTAATTGATAGCCCAAAATATGATGAATTAAAGAAAAATTCAAGACAAAAAATTCTTAATGGCTTTAATATAAGCAATATGGTAAAAGTGATGGACGAAGAATTTACAGAACTGGTACATAAAGGAACTAGAGTCAATAAATCATTTGTAGAAAATAATAAAGAATTATATCGACAATATTTGGTAATGTTTAATCAAATTGACCAAAGATTTTATAATCCTGAAGAAGGTGGAATTGGCGAAAAAGCAGAGATGCATTCGGCAGAAGTTAGTTTAATAAAATCAAGATTATGGAAAAATCCGCTTTGGAGATCCTTTGTAAAATTTCTTCAAAAGACTGGTTTAATGAAATTAATAAAGAAAACAAAGGTAGATAAAGCTATAAAGAAGGCTGTTAAAAAGGTGGTTTAGAAAAGTGAAGAAAATGGATAAACTAGTAAATAAAATGAAAGATATTTCGTTTTATAAAGACAAGATTTTCTGGATATGTATGTTAATTAGTTCATTATTTTTTGGAGCCTTAATAATACCAGAATATTCAACAGATACCTATGCTATTCTTGGAAACGAATGGACTTTTGGTTCTGAACACTTTGCTAGCTTAGGCAGATTTGTAACATCAGCTTTTTGGACAATCTTAATTGGAATGTTTAAACTTAAGTTTGCATTAGCATATATTATTTCGTGGGGAATAGGAATTATATGCTTTGCTACAGCAATATATAAATTATACTATATAATAAAAGAAAATATTTCTAACAAGCTAGTAGCAGGCTTGGTAAGTATATTGATAATTGTTAATATCTTTTCATTAGAACTATTTATGTATTTTGAAAAAGGAATATTAGCTTTATCTGTATTGCTAAATGTACTAGCTGTAGAACAATTAATTAAGGCTTTTAATGGAAATAAGAAAAGCTTAATTTATGTATTTATTTATATGATAATTGCAAACTGTTGTTATCAAGGAACTGTAGCTTTATTTGTAGCATTGGCAGTGATTTATATAGCAAAATATGCAAAAAATATAGTAGATTTTATAAAGAAAAATATATTGGTAGCTCTGTTATATGCTATACCTGCATTAATGAATTATCTCATAGTAAAATTTGCTTTCGAAAGTGATAGGGTTAGCGGACAGGGGTCTTTATTTGAATCAATAAGCTTACTAATGAGTTCGCTAAAAAATGTTTTTATAAATAGTTTTGGAATAATACCTGCTGGTATGTTTATATTTGTATTTGTAGCATTTACAGTGATATATATATATGCTTGCTGGCAAAATAAAGAAAATGGAAACATATTTGCGTATAACTTGTTTAAATATTTCTATGTAACTATTGCGGTTATATTTGCAACAGTTGCACCACAATTATTACAAGATACTGTGTATATGGCACCAAGGGATACATATACACTTGCATCTTTATTAGGAATTATCGTACTACTTGCTTATACTATCTTACAAAAAGATAATAAAATAATAGATTATGCAGTAATAGCTATAACTGTAATATTTATATTTGTACAATATTATAACTTTATGTGTATTACAATGGACCACTACACTATGAACAAAATCGATAAGTCAGTGGCAAGGCAAATAGATGCAAATATTAAAGAGTATGAACAAAAAAGTGGAAATAAAGTAACTAAAGTTATATATTATCAAGATAAAACATCAATTTGTCAATATCCAGAATTGCGTGTATTAGGAGATGCTAATATCAAAGCAAATTCTACAAATTGGAGTAGAAATAACATAATATTAGTAATGACAGGTAGAAATCTAGAAGAAATTTCAGAACAAAATCAGGAATATGCCGAAAGTTTCAAAAAAGAAGATTGGGATTACTTTAATGCAAAAGAGCAACTTATTTTTGATGGAGATACAGTTCATATATGTTGTTATTAAGCATAAAAAAACAAGGTTAATTTTTACCTTGTTTTTTTGATAGTTATTTATTATATTTTTCTAAAAAATTATTTGTAATATCAACAATTTGCTTCACTTGCTCTTTTACTGTATTATTTGTGAAATGTTCGTAAACTCTATTAGTAAATGTAGCAAGATAATTTTTTTGAACTAAGAATTTTAATGAAAATTCGAAATACAAATTAAAAACGTAAGCATAAAAAGTAGGAATTTGGTCAGAAGCTGATTTAATTAAACTGTAATTAACAAAGTGTTCGTTAATAAAATCACTCATAATTTGGTCACTTATAGGACCACAGTCAAAATTAGAATGTGTAAATATAGTTTTATAATCATATTCGCATAAAGTGTAAAAGATGTCCAATTTATCAGCATCCCTTATAATTTTAGCAAAAAGCATTTCTTCCTCATTTAAACTTTCATCAATACTACGTTTATTATGATTTAAAATAGCTAATTTAATAATGTTTTTATATTCTTCATCTACATTAAATTTATCAATTAAATTCTCATCAAACAATAATTGAATGCTTAGTTCTGCATGGTTAAAGGAAATTCTATCATTAAAAGTATTATAAACTTGAATTTGCTTAAATCTGCCCATATCATGGAATAAACCAATTAATTCAGCTAAATTAACTTTTTCTTTACTTAAGTTTAAACTTTCTGCTACTTTTCTACTTAGTTCTGCAACTCTTTTAGTATGTTCAATTTTTAGTTTTATTTTATCGTCTTCTGGATTAAAGTTTGATACATAAGCATCAAATTCTTTATATGCGTTTTCAATATTTATCATATATATTACCTCCAATACCCAAATTATAGAGTATGCTTAAAAAAATGTCAAATATAGAATAGCCAGTGGATGCACCAAATTAAAAATTTTGCATACGATAATAACAAAAACTAGAAGGGAGAACTTAAATAATATGGATTATGAAGTGATGATGAATGGAAACGTAAAAATAGGTCAGTATGCACCTGAATTTGAGGCTAATTCAACGATGGGGATATTAAAATTAAGTGATTACAAAGGAAAATGGCTAGTTTTATTCTCACATCCAGGAGATTTTACCCCCGTATGCACAACTGAAATGATTGCTTTTGCAAAAGCTAATACATATTTTAATGAAAGAAATACTTGTTTATTGGGGCTTAGTGTAGATAGCAATAATTCGCATTTAGCTTGGGTATATGATATATTCTGTAGAACAGGAATTAAAATACCATTCCCAATTATTGCAGATAGAAATGCAACTATAGCAAGAAAGTACGGAATGATTTCGAGTAGTATTGATAATGCAGAAACTGTACGTAATGTATATATAATTGACAATTGTGGAATAATAAGAGCAATTTTGGCTTATCCAATGACAATAGGAAGATGTATACCTGAAATATTAAGAATTATTGATGCGGCACAAACAGCTGATTGTAGTAAAGGTGCAACTCCTGCAAATTGGTGCCCAGGTTCGCCGATAATTGTACCAATGCCAACTACATTTAGTGGTTTAGAAAAAAGAGTAAGCGAAATTCATAAAGATCAAAATGGCATGAGTTGGTATTTGAGTTTTAAGGAGCCACAAGAGTGTTGCAAAAGAGACATTGATGAAGAGAAGAAAGAGGCAGACAAAAAGAAAGAAAAATAGTTTGTTCATAGGCAGGTAGCAACCTGCTTTTTATATTGTAAAAATGCAGAAATGTGATAAAAAATAATTTGTTTTTTATTAAAAATATGTTATACTATGAACAAAGTAAAAACAAAGGAGAAATTATGAAAAAGAAAATTATTATTGCTGTATTAGTTATAATTGCACTAGTATGTGCAATATTGGCAGGATATGTTTATTTTAAGGGAAAAGATAAAGTTGCTGTTCTCTGTTATCATAACTTAGCAACAGCCGATGAAAAAGCCAATTTCCCAGATGAAAATGACTGGGTAATTGATGTTGAAAATTTTGAAGAACAACTAAAATATTTAAGCAAAAACAATTACAAAACATTAACAATGGATGAATTTTATGAATGGAAACAGGGAAAGATAGATTTACCAAGCAAAAGTGTATTAATAACATTTGATGATGGATTTTTATCAAATTATCATTATGCATTTCCATTATTAAAAAAATATAATATGAATGCAACTGTATTTCTGATAGGAGAATATGTTGACAATGCAACACAAGAAGAATGGGATGGAAATATAAAAACATATATGACAAATAATTTAGTCAAAAAGTCGAAAGAAGAATATCCAAATATTGATTTTTGTTCTCATTCATATGGTTTACACTATAAAAATTCAATAAAGGAAAATGATAAAGAACAAATGGGAGATGATGCACTTATTTTTGCAAGTAATATTACAGAAACAAAGTATTTTGCTTACCCTTTTGGAGAATATAATCAAAAGTTAATTACTTCATTGCAAAATAAAGGATATTGTTTAGGATTCAAATATGGTCCAGAAAAAGAAGATTATAGAAAAGCAACAAGAGATGATGATAATTTTAAAATTCCAAGATTAAATGTATCACATGGAATGGAAATATGGAGATTTGGTCTTAGATTATTAATAGGTGATTAATAGGAGGAGAAAATGAATTTAGAAAAAGTATATTTTTTTGCATCGGATGGTTTAGAATTAATGGGGTTATTACACAAAGGACAAAAACAAACTAAAAAAGTTATAATATCTTTACATGGTATGACAAGTAATTGTTTAAGAAAAAGAGAAGATGTAATAGCCCAGCATGTAACAGCTGAAGGAATAGACTATTTTAGTTTTAATAATAGAGGACACGAATTACAAGCTTATGCTTCAAAATTTATAAATAATGAATGGACAAAAGAAATGGTTGGAACAGCTTTTGAAGATGTTCAAGACTCATATTATGATATTATTGGTGCAATAGAAGAAATGCAAAAACATGGGTATGAGGAAATATATTTACAAGGACATAGTTTGGGTTGCACAAAAATTGTATATACATTTAATAGAATGAAGGATGAAAAAAATTCATTATTATGCAAAATAAAAGCAATAATGTTATTATCGTTGGTAGATATACCAAAAGCACAAAAAATATACTTAGGAGATAAATATGATGGGGTGATGCAAATTGCATTAAAAAATGAGGCAGAAGGAAAATTAAATAAACTAATGCCAACAGGTTCATTTATTCATCCAATTAGTACAAAAACATATTTGAGGTATTTTAGAGATTATGAAAAAATAGATTTTGCTAGATACTATGATGCAGAATATATGTATCCAGAATTAAATAAAATTGATGTACCACTATTTATGAGATGGGGAAATGTGCATGAAATGATAGAACAAGATGCCTCTGATTTGGTAAAAATGTTAAGAGCAAAAATACAAAATGAACATAAAGATATAGATTTTATAGATGGAGCAGACCATGGATATACAGATAAATATAATTTGCTTGCAGAACAAATTATTGCATTTTTAAAATAAATTAGAGAGCTTACTTGCATTCGGAAAAGAATAGTGATATAGTAGTAAAAAATTGTTTTATAATAGGAGGAAGCACGCAAGATGGGATTATTTAAGAGCTATAGTGAGAAAGAAGTAAAAAGAACAAGACCAATAGTACAAAAAATAAATAATTTAGAGCCAGAAATTTCAAAATTAAGTGATAAGGAATTGCAGGCTAAAACACCAGAATTTAAAGAAAGAATAAAAAATGGAGAGTCATTAGACGACATTCTACCAGAAGCTTTTGCAGTAGCAAGAGAAGCTTCTAAAAGGGTATTAGGAATGCGTCATTTTGATGTGCAATTAATTGGTGGTATTATATTACACCAAGGTAGAATTGCAGAAATGAAAACAGGTGAAGGTAAAACTTTAGTTGGTACTTTACCAGTATATTTAAATGCTCTTACAGGTAGAGGAGTTCATGTTATTACTGTTAATGATTACCTTGCAAAAAGAGATAGCGAATGGATGGGAAAACTATACCGCTTTTTAGGTTTAAGTGTTGGACTTGCTATTAGTGGCATGAATCCAAAAGAAAAACAAAAAGCATATGCAGCAGATATTACTTATGGAACAAATAATGAATTTGGTTTCGACTATTTAAGAGATAATATGGTTATATATAAAGAAGATATAGTACAACGACCTCTTTATTATGCAATTGTTGACGAAATTGATAGTATTTTAATTGATGAAGCACGTACACCATTAATTATATCTGGTACTTCAAACGAATCATCTGACCTTTACAGTAGAGCAAATGATTTTGTAAGAAGACTAGAAGCAAAAGTTATTGTTGAAGAAGATGTAAAAAATGAAGAACAAGCAGAAGACAATGAAAACTATGATTACATAGTAGATTTAAAAGCAAAATCAGCTTCTTTAACTGCAAAAGGTATTAAAAAAGCAGAAGAATTCTTTAAAGTAGAGAATTTAAATGATTTAGATAACTCAAATATTGTACACCATGTAAATCAAGCATTAAGAGCACATGGTGTAATGAAGAAAGATATAGATTATATAGTAAAAGATGGAGAAGTTTTAATTGTAGATGAATTTACAGGAAGAATTATGTATGGAAGAAGATATAACAATGGTTTACATCAAGCAATTGAAGCAAAAGAACACGTAAAAATTGCTAACGAATCAAAAACTTTAGCAACAATTACCTTCCAAAACTATTTCCGTATGTATGAAAAATTGTCTGGTATGACTGGTACTGCTATGACAGAAGAAGAAGAATTTAACGAAATCTATAACCTAGATGTTGTTGCAATTCCTACAAATAAACCAGTTCTTAGAAAAGATAATAACGATGTAATTTATAAAAATGAAAATGCCAAGTTTAAAGCTGTAGCAGCAGAAGTAAAAGAAAGTCATGATAAAGGACAACCAGTTTTAATTGGTACAGTTTCAATCGATAAGTCAGAAAAATTAAGTAAGATATTAACTAAAAATGGAATACCACATCAGGTATTGAATGCAAAACAACATGAAAAAGAAGCTCAAATTATTGCACAAGCAGGTAAATTAGGAGCTGTTACAATTGCAACGAATATGGCTGGACGTGGTACAGATATTATGCTTGGTGGAAATAGTGAATTTTTAGCAAAACAGGAAATGCGTAAAAAAGGAATTTCAGAAGATTTAATTGAAGCTTCTACAGCATACAACGAAACAGAAGATCAAGAAATTTTAAATGTTAGAAAAATATTTAAAGAATTAGAAGAAAAATATGACAAACAAATAAAGGAAGAAAAAGAAAAGGTTATTGCTGTTGGTGGTCTTAAAATTATTGGTACTGAAAGACATGAATCAAGAAGAATTGATAACCAGTTACGTGGACGTAGTGGACGTCAAGGTGATCCAGGAGAATCAAGATTCTATATTGGACTTGATGATGACCTAATGAAAATCTTTGGTGGCGACATGGTAACAAAAGTATACAATAAACTAGGCGCAGATGAAGATTTACCATTAGAAATGAGAATTTTATCAAATGCAGTTGAATCTGCTCAAAAGAAAGTAGAAGGCAGAAACTTTGCAATACGTAAAAATGTATTACAATATGATGACGTTATGAACGCACAAAGAACTATTATTTATGATGAAAGAAAGAAAGTATTAAATGGGGAAGACTTAAAGAGCAATATCGTAAATATGATTGATGCTGTAGTTGATATGATTGTAGATACTCATACAAGTGGATTAGAAGACATTAAACATTTGAATAAGGAAGCGTTACTTAACGATGTAAGAATAAACCTTAATATTGCAAACATAGAAGCATTAAATGGCGAGATAATAGATCCAGAAGCTATTAAAGTAGAATTAAAAACAAGATTACACACAATGTATGAACAAAAGGAAAGTGAAATTGGTTCACAAGAATTAAGAGAATTAGAAAGAATTGTTATGCTAAAAATAGTAGATAACAAATGGATGGACCATATCGACAATATGGACGAATTAAAGAATGGTATAGGTCTTCGTGCCTATGGACAAAAAAATCCTGTTGTTCAATATAGAATTGAAGGATTTGACATGTTTGATGAAATGATTAACGACATAAAAATAGATGTTGTAAAAATTCTTTTACATGTTCAAAAGAAGGAAAATGCAAGAAGAACACAAACTGTAACAGTTACAGGAGAAGGATTTGCTGAAAATGGAACAGCAGTACAAGTTCAAACAGGAGACACAGGAAGAAAACAAAGAGAAATAAAGGTAGTTCATACACCAATTACTAATGCAGAACCAAAAATTGGTAGAAATGAACCCTGCCCATGCCGGAAGCGGGAAAAAGTATAAGAATTGTTGCGGAAAGAATTCATAAAACATAAAGAAACTTAAAATATTAAAAATATATAGTAAAATAAAGGTGTGAACAATGAGTATATTTGTTGACACCTTTTAAAATTCAATAGAAGAAAAATTGACTTTCTGAAAGTACAAAGGTATAATCAAAGAAGCGAAAAGTAAAAAAGGAGAAAATATGGAAAAGATAGTAGAACTAAAGAATGTTAGTAAAGTCTATAAAACAGGAGAAAAAGAATTTAGGGCGCTTGATAATGTTGACTTATCAATAAATAGTGGTGAATTTGTTGTAATACTTGGACCTTCTGGGGCAGGAAAATCAACATTACTAAATTTAATAGGAGGAATGGATATACCAACAGAGGGAAGTATTCAAGTTGGCGGGGAAGAAATATCTAGATATAATGAAAAACAGCTAAGTGAATATAGGGCAGAAAATATAGGATTTATTTTTCAATTTTATAATATATTGCCAACTTTGACAGTATTAGAGAATGTTGAATTGGTAAAAGATGTTGTGAAGAATGGAGGAAATAGCAAAGATGCTATAAAAGCTGTTGGTTTAGAAGAACATTTAAATAAATTTCCTAACCAATTATCTGGAGGAGAACAACAAAGAGTTTCAATTGCAAGAGCAATAGCAAAAAATCCAAAATTATTGCTATGTGACGAACCAACAGGTGCTTTAGATTCTAAAACTGGCGTAGAAGTATTAAAATTATTAAAAAAGCAATGCGATGGAAACGATGGAGCAAATACTGTAATTATTGTAACTCATAATAGTTTATTTGCTGAAGTTGCGGATACTGTAATAAGAGTAAAAAATGGACAAATAGAAAGTATAATTGCAAATGAAAATCCAAAAAGAATTGATGAGGTGAAATGGTAAAAAATGAATATATTAAATAAAAAAATATTCAGGGACATTAAAACAAATAAAATGCAATTCTTTAATATTTTTGTAATGGTATTTTTAGGAGTATGTGTATTTGCTGGAATTCATGCCTATATAGATGGAATGCAGACAAGTGGGGACAGATACTATGAGGAAAATAACTTACAAGATATATGGATAACAGGAGAAAATTTTAATACAACAGATTTGGATGATGTTAAGAAAATAGCAAATGTAAAAGATGCAGAAAGAATATTAACAATAAAAACAGAGTTATCAAACAAGAAAAATGTTACCTTAGAAACAAATTTTATAGAAACAAACAATATTTCAAAGATGTATATTGTAGAAGGTGAAGAATTTACAAAAGACAAAAAAGGAGCATGGATTGATAGTTTTTTAGCCAAAAATTTAAATTTGCATGTAGGCGATGAAATTACTTGTAAATACAAGGATTATGAAATAACTGAAAAAATCTTAGGACTAGTAACAACACCAGACCATTTATATTCAATTAAAGATGATTCAGAAATGTTTCCAACACACCAAGACTATGGTTTTGTATATATGTCAATAAACGAATTTCCAATAGGAGAGATGTTTAATCAAATATTGGTAGATGTGGAAGATACAGCAAAAATTGAAGACACCAAAAGCAATATAGAAGAAAATATAGAAAATGCAATTGCTGTAACTGATAGAGAATCAAATTTATCATATAAAATGTATGATGCGGAAATAGAAAAGGGAAGAATATATGCAGATATATTTACATCATTATTCTTGTTTATAGCAATATTATCTGTTGTAACAACAATGAATAGATTTGTAAAAAAACAACGAACACAAATTGGAACATTAAAGGCATTAGGTTTCAAAAAAGGAGCAATTGTAAGGCATTATATTGCGTATGGATTTTATATAGCTTTAGCAGCATCAGTATTAGGAGTGTTAGCACGGAAAATTTATACTAGGTAAAATTTTCTTAAATATGGAGGTATCATATTATGAAATACCAGTATATGACACAGTAATTTTACCAATAGTTTATATGGTTGTGGCAGGAATTATTGCATTGGTTTGCCTAGTTACATATTTATCATGTAGAAACATTTTAAAAGAAACGGCAGTAGAAGCACTAAGAATAGAAATGCCTAAAATTAAAAAAACAAAATTTGATATTACAACAAAGGGAATATTTAAAAAGGCTTCAATATCAACAAGGTGGAATTTAAGAGATATAGGAAGAAATAAAGGCCGAAGTATAATGGCAGTAGTGGGAATAACAGGATGTACAATGCTTCTAGTATGTGCATTTGGATTATTAGATACAATGAATTCTTATTTAGATTGGAAATTTGGAAAAATTAGCAATTTCGAATATAAATTGTCATTATCTAGCGATTATACAGATGAAGAATTTGAAAATTTAACAAACAAATATGGAAATGAAACATGTGAAACACTTGGCATAGAAGTAAAAATAGATGGAAAAAAAGAAACAAACGCCTTAGTTGTAAATGACGCAAAAGAATATTTAAAATATACAAATCACGATAGAGAATATATGGAGTTAAATGATGATGGAATTTATTTAACAGAGAAATTAGCTCAAAAATATAGCTTGAAAATTGGAGATGAAATTACTTGGCATGCATTTGGACAAAATGAATGGCAAACAAGCAAAATTGTTGGAATAAACCGAGATCCACAAAGTCAAAATTTTAATATGACAAGAAAGTATTATGAATCCTTAGGACTAGAATATAGAGCAGATGTAATATATACGAAAGAAAAATTAGAAAAAACAGAAGGAATAGAAGGGGTAGATATAGCTCAAAATATAGAAGGACTAAAGGATGGAATGGAAAGTATGCTAGAAACAACTAAAAGTGTGGTGGTATTACTACTTTTGGCATCAGCATTACTTGGATTTGTTGTTATATATAACTTGGGTGTATTATCTTTTTCAGAAAAACAATATCAATTTGCAACATTAAAGGTTTTAGGATTTAAGAGTAAAAATATAAGGCAAATATTTATAAAACAAAATTTATGGCTTGCTGTAATTGGAATTATAGCTGGTTTACCATTTGGATTTGCTTTAGTAGATTACATATTTAAAGCAGCACTTGGAGATAATTATGATTTTAACGCGTATATTGGATGGACATCGTATTTAATTGCAATAATTGGTAGTTTTGCGGTAGCAATATTCGTGAATAGGATATTGGCCAAGAAAGTTAATTCAATAGATATGGTAAGTAGTTTAAAAGGAAATGAATAAAAAGGAAAAATATCCAACTCAAAAAAAGTTGGATATTTTTTTAGATTCATAAAATATCAGTGATCAAAGAGAATTATACAACTGCCGGATATGCTGGATATGTGTGTTATCAATATAACCGGTATAAATGCAACCATAATAGTTATATGGTTTATCCGGGTCAATCCGCTTGCATGTTGCAATCAATTCCATGCACTGGTTACGACCACAAAGCAAACGCTTGGAAAGTGTTTCGTCCATAAAGGTTTTAGAAATTGCAGTACGAAGCACATCCTTTTTTGTTTCTTTGACATACATAAGTGATTCCTCCTTAATTAAGTAACATGAATCTAATAAATAATAAGTCTTAAAAAGACGTTAACATAATTATAATGCTATTTTTTTAAATAGTCAATATATATTGCTAAAAAATAGAAAAAAATGTATAATTTATTTTGGAAAAAGGAGTGTGAATAAATGATTAATCTAGAAGAAAACAAATTAAAATTACAAGTTTTAGATGAAAAAATAAAAAGTTTGGGTGTTTCTCTTTGACTTAGTTGGAATAAATAAAAGAATACAAGAATTACAACAACAGACTGCGAAGAATAATTTTTGGGAGGATACTCAAAAGGCAAATATTATTGTTGCTAAGATGAGAAGATTAGAAAAAAAGTACAATAATTATAACAAATTAAGAAAAGAGTTAAATGATGCAATAGAACTAAATAATATGCTATTAGAGGAAAAAGATGAAGAATTAGCTATAGAAGTATATAAAGCCACTAAACATTTACAAAAAGAAATTGAAAATCTGGAATTAAACCTATTATTTAAAGGTAAATTTGATAAAAATAATGCAATAATTAGTTTCCATCCAGGTGCTGGTGGTACAGAATCCCAGGATTGGGCTGAAATGTTATATAGAATGTATACGAAATGGGCAAATTCTAATGATTTTGACATTAAAGAGTTAGATTATTTAGAAGGTGATGAGGCTGGAATAAAAAGTGTAACTGCATTAATTTCAGGAGAAAATGCTTACGGATATTTAAAGGGAGAAATGGGAGTACATCGTTTAGTGCGTATTTCACCTTTTGATGCAGGTGCAAGAAGACATACTTCGTTTGCATCTGTAGAAGTATTACCAGAAATTAGTGAAGATATAGAAATTAGCATTAATCCTGAAGATTTACGTGTAGATACTTACCGCGCATCAGGAGCTGGAGGGCAACATATCAATAAAACTGATTCAGCTATAAGAATTACACATATTCCAACAGGAATTGTAGTCAGTTGTCAGTCAGAAAGGTCACAAATACAAAATAGAGAAACTGCAATGAAAATGCTTAAATCAAAATTATTAGATTTAAAGGAAAAAGAGCACAAGGAAAAAATAGAAGATTTAAAGGGAGTGCAAAGAGAAATTGCTTGGGGAAGTCAAATTCGTTCTTATGTATTTCATCCATATCAACTTGTAAAGGACCATAGAACTGGTTATGAAACAGGTAATATAGATGCAGTAATGAATGGTGATTTAAATGAATTAATGGTAGCTTTTTTAAAGCAAAAAGATTGATTTTTTATATAAAAGGTAGTATAATTATTTTAATATCATGCATTTGAAGGGAGAGCGATTAAAATGTTGCGGCGTTTGGGGCTAAAAAAATTAGGTCTTAGTCCTGGTGAGGTTGTATTTTTGAGTAAGTGTTGTAGCTTTGCTATATTCTTATGTGCGTGCATGTACGCACTAGAGTTTTTTGGCGGAGCTATAGAGGCACTGCCAAACTACCAAGTTGCTTGGCTTATGAGTTTATATTGGTCCGGAGTCGAATTGGCTTATCAGTCGAGTAGGGAAACATTAAAAGCTCATCTCTGTTGCATTGCATTATTATGCTATGCAGTATGCTTTTTAGTAGCTATATTCAAGGAGGTAACACCTTCAGAATTTAGTTCTATGGAGTTATTATTTTTATCAGGATATATTATGTTAAAAATGATAATATATTTTGAAAAGAAGTAATTATTAAGCGAAAAAATAGACTAGAATTTTTTTCTAGTCTATTTTTTTAAATACTAACAATAGGGGTTGTATAGTCCTGATTGCTAGTAGAATTATATTCATAACCTAAAGTATAAATATTTGTAGCATTAATATCTTTTAATAGCATATTTTTTAATGCTTTATTACCACTTTGTTCTAAAAATTTCTTTGGAGAAGTAATAATGTTTAATCTAGGATTTGCAATTTCAGAAAGAATTTTTTTGCCATTATTGTTAATGCCAAGAACACGAATATATGGTGAATTCTTTTTAGAGCTTGCCATATCCTGCTTATTAATATCTAAAAGTGCATATAGTAAAATACGCTGTATTCTAGTTTGTGCATAACGTTTTGATTTAATTAATCCAATTAGATCAGTAATATTGTTACAAGAATTTGCAGCGGATTTTATACAATTTTCTAATCCTTCAGAAACATCTGGTAAATTAGCAATTTCCTCAATAGACATTGTACGAAGTTTATATAATATTTCCTTTTCAAAACAAGCAATACTACGAACAATTTGTCCATGTTTTAATTTTTCATCTAATATAGAAAAAGTTGATTCTGGAACCACTTGGCTTAATACATCAGGTTTATTTATATATTTACGTATAGTGCTTGAACTTGCAATTCCGTTAACAATTTTGGTGCTATTGTGACCAACATCTTCACGCTTTATTGTTAATGGCTTAATTTCGCTTTTTAAATATTTTAATGCTTTTAAGTATTCTATGCCTAAAATATTATTAGGATTAGATAGAACATTTGCATATTTTCTAATATCACTTAAATACATTAAAATAGCTTTTTCACGAGCTTTTGCATAAGAAACACCTTTAGCAAGTTCGTGCTCTAAAAGTGATAAATATTCTTTTGGCTCATCATATAAAATTTCAGCAAACGCATTTAAAATACTAACATCTCCAGTTTCGCTACCAAAAGAAACTGCATCAACAATTCCAAGTTTATTTAAAATACTCATACTGCCAAAAGCAAAATTCTCAGCACTAGAAATACTGTAAATAAGAGGAAGTTCAATAACTAAATCAACTCCACTTTCTATAGCCATTCTAGCTCTTGACCATTTATCGACAATGGCTGTATTTCCACGTTGAGTAAAATTACCACTCATCACACAAACTGAAAATTCAGCATTTGCTTGCCTTTTAGATTCCTCTAAATGATATAAATGACCATTATGAAAAGGGTTGTATTCAGCTATAATTCCTAAAACTTTTCTCATTTTCTTACTCCTTATTTTTGTAAATTCTTGTATCTCGTATAAATTATTGATATAATATCATAAATAATTTTATTTTACAACTTTAAAATAAAAAAAGTATATGTAGGGGGAAAAATGGATAAAATTTTGATATATACAGATGGTGCTTGCTCAGGTAATCCAGGTCCAGGAGGTTGGGGAGCGGTATTAATGTATAAAGAGCATAAAAAAGAATTTTCAGGAGGATGCAAAAATACAACAAACAATATAATGGAGATAACAGCTGTTTTGGAGGCATTAAATCAATTAAAATACCCATGTAATTCGGAAGTTAAAATATATAGTGATAGTGCTTATGTAGTTAATGCCTTTAATAATGGATGGATTTATAATTGGAAAAAGAATAATTGGAAAACTGCTTCAAAAGAACCTGTAAAAAATAAGGAATTATGGGAAGAATTATATGTGTTAGTAAAAAAGTTCAATGCAAGCTTTATTAAAGTAAAAGGACATAGTGACAATGTTTACAATAATCGTTGTGATGAACTGGCTAGAAATGCCATAAAAAATTTATAATATTACAACAATTTTACAAATGAATTACATTTGTAAAATTATATTGAAATGCCTATTTATTTAGATTATAATAAAAAAAGATTATAAGAATAATTAGAACTTGTTAGAGGAGGTAAAAAATGGAAACCTTTGCCGACTATATTTTAGGGGAGAAAAGTTTTGATAAAAAGCTTGCAATAATGTATTTTTTAGAGAAGAAAGCAGATATATATTTTAATAAATCTGTTATACTAAAAACAGTATTGGCTAAATTATTTATAGAATTAGAAAATATTGATGTTGATGAGAATTTAGTAATTACAGCATGCCTATTATGTGCATGTAAAAAAACAGATGGACCTCAAAGTTTGGAAAAAATTAGAGGATATGCAAAAGAAAGTGCAGAGTATTTAGCTACTCTTGGATTTTCAGAACGTTTTTGTAAAATATGTGAAGAACAAAATCGTTACAGTGGTAGTGAACCTCGTGAAAAAGAAAGCGATATACTAGAATTAGTTGATCAATTTGGGGGCATGGTTTTAGATAGGGCAGATAGAAAGGGTTTTCAGATCGATGAAGCTTTATGCTTGTTAGAACATAGAAACTTAAGAGGAAAAGATAATAGATATTTACAACAATTTATTAATGCTGTATCAAGAATGGAGGAGATAAAACAATGAACGAAGAAAGCATCGATTTAAAAGAACAAAAGCCAAAAGGAATCATCGGTAAGCTTGTGGAAGCTGAAAATAGAACAGAAGCAGATGATAGAAAATCACAAATGAGAATAGCAGCGGAAGCTGTAGTAAAAATACCAGAACTTGTAAATTCTAGAGAAAAAGCGAACAATGTTCAAGAAAAAGTAGAAAAAAATAGTATAAATAGTCAAGAGCTTGCAAGTCAAATTAGAAAAGAAATTAATAGAGATGATGAAAGATAAAAAATACTCAAGGTTAAAATAAAAACCTTGAGTATTTTTTTGTTCTATTTTTAAAAGTTACAGCATATATATTATTAAAAAAGTTAAACAAAAGAAAAAAGGGGTGAAAGATTTGATAGCCATAAAAATGATATTATTTTTATTTCTTTTCCTTGCCTCTTGCGGAATTGGAATATTATTTTCTAAGAAATATGTAAATAGAGTTAACGAATTGCAAGAATTTAAGACAGTATTAAATATTTTAAAAACAAAAATACGATTTACATATGAACCGCTTGGAGAAATTTTTAAAGAAATAGCAGGTAGCTTTAGCAATAATGTAGCTAATATTTTAAATCAAGCTAGTGATAATATGAAGATTAACAGCGCTGAAAATGCATGGAAATTAGCTATACAAACTGGAAATACAAGTATATTAAAGGAAGATAAAGAAGTTTTATTAACTCTGGGAAAACTTTTAGGAAAGACGGATTTAGAAGGACAAGTTAGTCAAATTGAACAAACAAGCGAATTCCTTGAAGGTCAGATTATTAAAGCTGAAAAAGAAAGAAGTAAAAATGAGAAACTGTATAAAACATTAGGAATAATTATTGGAGCTGGACTAGTTATTATGCTTATATAAAAACAAAAAGGTAGGAGGAAAAGATGGATATTAACCTATTATTTAAAATAGCTGCAATAGGAATTTTAGTAGCTGTATTACATCAAGTTTTAGTAAGAGCTGGAAGAGAAGATCAAGCTATGATGACAACTTTGGCAGGGTTAGTTATTGTTCTAAGCATTGTTATAAAGGAAATTAGTAATTTATTTACGAGCGTTAGAACACTTTTTAATTTGTGAACAAAGAAGGAGAAAGAAAAATGGATATTGTCAAAATCATAGGAGTTGGATTAATTGCCCTAATTATGATTGTCATTCTAAAACAATATAAGCCAGAATTTGTAATATATGTGTCACTAATTGCAGGAGCTATTATCCTTTTTATGGTATTGGACAAGATTACAGGAATTGTTACCTTACTTTCAAATTTAGCAAACAAGGCAAGTATGAATAGTGAGTTCTTATTAATTTTGTTAAAGATTACGGG
Source organism: uncultured Clostridia bacterium (assembly GCA_934120395.1). Taxonomy (GTDB): domain Bacteria; phylum Bacillota; class Clostridia; order TANB77; family CAG-508; genus CAKOTZ01. Next base: position 134,513 of record CAKOTZ010000002.1, on the reverse strand, counting down.
AATTGCTTTTTTAACAGAGTTTGCAGTAAGTATATGTAAAGATTCAGGTGAAACAGCTATTGCTAATAAAATAGATATAGGTGGAAAGGTTGTAATAATTGCAATATCTATACCAATTATATCTGCCCTTCTAGAATTGGTAATTAAATTATTACCTTAAAAGGAGTGACAAATGAAAAAAGCACTTATAATTTTTGTATTACTTTTGCTTAGCATAGGGAACAAAAGTATGGCAATGAGTGAAGATATTATTGAAGCACAAAAAGATAGTCTAAAAATATCAAGTTTTATTGACGAGGCTCAACAATATACAAAAGATATATTTCCAGATATAAATATAAATGATTTGCTAACATCAGCAATAAAGGGAGATATAGGTAATAAAAATTTTTTTAATGGAATTTTTAAGCTATTTGGAACTGAAGTAAGGAATACATTAAAAATTTTAGCAAGCATTTTAATTATTATAGTAATACATAGCATTTTTAAAACTGTAAGTGAAAACTTAGGGAATAAAGGAATTTCTCAAATTACATATTATGTACAATATATTCTAATAGTAACAATTTTGATGTCAAATTTTACTGAAATTATTGCAATGACTAGAACAACAATTCAAAATTTAGTAATATTTATGAACTCGTTAATTCCAATTTTAATAACCCTAATGATAACAACAGGAAGTATAGTATCAGCTAATGTGGTTCAGCCAGTTTTATTGTTTTCTATTTCTTTTATAGGAAATATAATATCAGCTGTAATCTTGCCGATAGTGTTAGTTTCAACAACTTTAGGGATAGTTTCTCAAATATCAGATAAAATGCAAATTGGAAAATTGGCAAAATTTTTTAATTCAAGTGTGGTATGGGTGTTAGGAATTATATTAACAGTTTTTGTAGGAATGTTATCACTAGAGGGAACATTAAGTAGTGGAGTAGATGGTTTGACAGCAAAAACAACTAAGGCTGTAGTATCAAATTTTATTCCAGTGGTAGGTAAGGTTTTAGGTGATTCAATAGATACAGTATTAGGGTGTGCATCTATTCTAAAAAATGCAGTTGGATTTATAGGAGTTATTGTTGTAATGGGAATTTGCATAACACCAATTATAAAACTAACGGTATTAAGTATATTATATTATCTTGCAGCAGCTTTATGCGAACCAATTGCAGATGGAAAAGTAATTAAATTATTAGAACAGATGGGAAGCACATTCAAAATATTATTAGCGGTAACATTTGCTGTGGCGGTTATGCTTATTATAGGAATTACACTTGTAATAAAAATTTCAAATAGTGGGTTGATGTACAGATAGGAGGAAAAATGCTTAGCTGGATAAATTCGTGGGCAAGTAGTATTGTAATTGCGGTTATTATGGCAACAATTATAGAAATGATATTACCAGAAGGAAGTAATAAAAAGTATGTTAAGACTGTTATAGGTGTTTTTGTACTATTTACTATTTTGGGACCAATATTGGGAAAAATAACAGGAAATAATTTTGAACTAGAATCTGGAATACAGAATTTATTAAATATAGATGAATCAAAAACAGCACAAACATCGGCTTTAAAAACATCAGATAGTATTGCTACTGTATACATATCAAATCTTAAAGAAGATATTAGTAAAAGAATAAATGAAAAAGGATACAAGGCAAATCAAATAAATGTAATGGTAAACATGGATGAAGAAAATTATGGAGAAATACAACAAATATCGTTGCAGTTAGCTAAAGAAGAACCACAAGATAAACAAGATATTGCCACTGTAAATATAGTTGAAGTGCAAATTGGCAAGGATGAAATTAATTATGAAAAAGATAATAGAATAACTGCTGAGGAATATGAATGTATGCGTAAATATATTGCAGATTATTATGAAATTAAAATAGAAAATGTAAATATTTATTAGAGGAGGAAAAAGGTGTTTAAAGATAAGTTAGAAAAGGTAAAAGAAGCGATTAGTAAAAAAGAAGAACTTGGTAACAATAATAAAAAAATAGAAAATTTAGTCGTTTTTATAATTATCTTAATAGTAACTATTTTAGTTATTAATATTATATGGAAAAAGGATGATAAGCAAGAACCAGCAAGTAATGCATATACTCAATTGGCAAGCAAACAAAATAATGAAGAAACAAGTAATAAAAGTGGAGCAAATGAATATAATTTAGAACAAGATTTAGAGGACATGCTAGGACATATTAGCGGAGCAGGACAAGTAAAAGTATTATTAACTTATTCAGAAAGTAGTCAAGTGGTTCCACTTAGCAATGAAAAATACAAACAAACCCAAACAGAGGAAAATGATAAAACAGGTGGAAATAGAAAAATTAATGAAACTGACCAATCTTCAGAGGTAATTTATCAAGAAAATAATGGAAAGAAAGAAGTAATTACGCAAAAAGTAATTATGCCTAAAATAGAAGGAGCTTTAATTCTAGCTCAGGGAGCTGAAAATTCAAATATAAAAACAAATATAATACAAGCAGTTGAAGCTCTAACTGGACTTGCTACGCATAAAATACAAGTTTTAGCTATGCAGTAGTAAACAGGTAATACATAAGCGAGAAAAGAGGAAGGGGAGATATAAGATGATGAAAGTATTAAAAAGAAATCAAATTATAATATTTGTATTAGCTATAATGCTAGTAACAGCTGGATATTTAAGCACAACAGAGAATAATAATGGTGAGGCTTACATGGCAAGTAGCAAAGTTGCACAAAGAGATACAAATGATGTAAGTAGTATTGGTGATGCAACTTTAGTTAATGGTGGAGCTTTGGTTGACAATGATAAAATTGAAAATAATATTGGAGCTAACAATGTTGTGCAAATAACATCGGCGAAAAATACAGAAGACGACTATTTTTCTGCTTCAAGACTAGAAAGGGATAATATGTATTCACAACAATTAGATAGCTATCAAAAAATGATAGATAGCACAACTATTACAAATGAACAAAAAGCAATTGCAGAAAAAGAAATAAAACGTATTAATGATAATAAAAATGCAATTATGATTATTGAAAATTTGGTAAAAACAAAAGGTTTTAAAGATATAGTTGTGTTTATAAATGGGGATAGTATAAATGCTGTCATAAAAGCAGAAAAACTTGGAACACAAGAAATTGCACAAATACAGAATATAATATCACGAGAATTAAATGCAGATATAGCAAATATCCATATAAGTAATAAATAAAACTATTGATATTTTGTTTACAGGCGTGTTACCGCCTACACAAAAATATATGAAAATTTAGCCGTTCCGTTCTCCAAGGCGCTTGAACGATAGCCTTTTCAATTTTTATTGAACACATTCTAAACTTGTGGAGTGAATGACTGTTTCAAGGTCGAACTCACTATTAAATTTTATATATTTTTGCTTTCGGCTAGTGAGAGGCAGTTTAGTGACTTAAACCTAGCAATGCATTAGCGAGAAGAACAAATATATTTTTGAAATGAGGTTTTCCGTGGGGACCGCTGAGAGCTGTTAATTGCGAAAGCAATGTTACAGCTCCAGTGGGAAGAACCGAATGGAAAAAATGATATTTGTGATAAATCGCGGAAAATAAAGCGAAGAAATAAAAAACAAATTTCTATAAATGTAAAAAATTTACACAAAATAAAACAAAATGTTATATTGAATTTTAAAACATTATGCTATATAATATTCACAAGTTGAATATAAAATTAAGTACAAATGAAAGGATGTTTTTTATGAACTTGAAAAGTAATAAAGCAATCACATTAGTAGCATTGATAATAACAATAATTATTTTGCTAATATTAGCAGGAGTAAGTTTATCAATGGTATTAGGAGAAAATGGTTTAATTAACAAGGCACAGTCAAGCGTAAATAAATATCAAGAGAGTAGCGAAAATGAACAAAAGCTATTAAATAGCATAGAAAGTTATATGGATTTACAACTAAAATCGCCAGGAACAAAAGTAGATGTGCCAGATGGCTGGAATAAAGACACAGTAGATGCTGTATTAGATGACAAGAAAAATGTAATACCAGTACCTAAGAATTTTTATTATGTAGGAGGAAATTTAGATAATGGAGTAATCATATCAGACGACCCAGCTGATGCCTATGATGGAACAACAGACAAAACCACATGGGAATATACAACAAGTTTAGTAGGCAACCAATTTGTATGGATACCATGCACAGAATCAGAATATCATAAAACAGATTGGGGAAGTCAATATGTTTATATTGGATATGATAAATCAGGGCCAAGTCAAGCAGAAATAGATAAAGTAAAAAAATATAATGGATTTTATGTAGGAAGATATGAGTCGGGGTTGGCAGATACAATAAAGGAATACACAAAAGACCAGAAGAGTGATGGACCAAGTAGTCCTGCTGGATATAATTCGGTAGGAATGCCAAAGTCAAAAGCAGGAGAATTGCCGTGGATTTACATTAATCAAATAAATAGTAAGAAAAGTGCAGAGAAAATGTATGAAAATAACAATTATGTAACAAGTGGCTTAATAACAGGAACTCAATGGGATGTAATACTAAATAGATTTATTGGAACAAAGAATGTTAATGGAGTAAAATTCACAGAATCAGATATAAAAGAGTCGAGTAAATGGGGAAATCACCTTAATAGTAGCATAATGTACACTGGCAGGTCAGCAACATTATTTAAAAATAGTGATGTATGGTATATAAGCACATGGGGAGCTAAACAAATTAATGAAAGAAAAGATGCTAACAAAATTGTAGAATATACAACAGGTGCTAGCAAACAAACAGAAGCGTATCATACTTATGATGTAGCAGGAAATACGTGGGAATGGACAGACGAGCTTGGAAGCGATACGAAGCACGCTATTATACGTAGCGGTTCTTGTTTATTTAGCACAGAAACAACTCCTGCATGCTATCGTGCTGGTGACTTAACGATAGATACAGATTTTCATTGTAATGTAAGTTTTAGAGTTGTATTATATATGAAATAGGAAATATAAATATTTTTGTTTTCAGTTTTTCTCAGTTAAGTGAAAATTAAAAAATAGATTTAAGTCAAAGTTTTGACTTAAATCTATTTTTTTTTAGAACCAATTAACAGTTCTGTGATTGAAGAGGATTAAGCTTTGAAGAGGTCTTCACAATCTCTAGCCCAATTGTTACGAACAAACAGTGTAGCGTGCAATGCTGTTCTGCCAGGAGTAAAACGATGACTTAACTCTTCATATGAAGAATAATTGTTAGGTAATGCTCTACCAAAGTTAATAGCATCCTTTGTATTCTTTATCTTTGCAATGTCAACAGTAAATGCACTATTACACCAAGAAAGACAACACAATGGAGCATGTTCGGTGTAGTTGTTTAGTAAAGAAAACCAATTTAAATTAAAGAAAGCCATATAGCAAATTAAATAATCTGATTTGCTATCGGTATAGCCTAAAGAAAATTGTGGAACGTTATCTACTTCTTGCAAAGTTATACCTAGTTTGTCTTCAGCCTCAGTTTTATGAGGTAAAAGATCAGTCATCGCTTTCTTCTTTGCATCTTCCATCAAGATGAAGTTTTCGCCGATTTTGCCGTACCGAGCTTTTGCTGCAATAACAAAAAAGATATTGCCAAAATTGTGAACACTCTTAAATTTTTTTGCTTTTGCCATGTTGTTATTCATCCTTTCAAATTACAAAATACTTAACATAATATTATTATAACATGATTTAATAAAAATGTACAGAAAATAGATAAATTTCATATAAAAAAATCTTGCGTTAGTTGATATCTAACATATTTTGTGATAAAATTCACGTAACAATTTGGAGGGATAAAAATGAGTTTAAATGCAGTCGAAACTATAAAAACAATTGGAGATGTTTTTACAGATTTTAATCATGAAGGTAATTTTACAACGCTAAAAATTAAAACAATAAATTTATTCAAAAAACACAATATACTTGAATTAAAATTAGTGGCAGATTGTAAAGTTTATGCAAAAGATTTATATCTGTTTGAGACTTATTTAAAATCAAGATTTTCTGTAGACGAAGTAAGAACAGAAATACATCATGTAAACAAAGTTGAAATAAATGATTTACAAACAGAATGGCCAAACATAAGTTGCTATATTATAAAAAAATATCCAACAACAATAGGAATTTTAAAAAATAGTAGTATAGAGATAAAAGAAAATAAAGCTATAGTTACTTTACAAGTTAAGGGAAGGGAATTTCTAAATGCAAGGGGAATAGACAAAGAATTAGGTATGCTTCTAGAAAATTTATATGGAACCAAGTACATAGTAAATTATATTGAAGACATAAATGTAGATGCAATGCAAAAACAGAAGGAATATGAAAGAAAAATGGAAGAAGAAGCAATTAGACATATTGCTGAAATGGAAATGATGGCACAAGAGCAACATAAGCAAGCAGAAAAAATGAAAGAGCAAAACAAAGAAGAAAAGATAGATAATGCGAATAAAAAAGTAGAGCAAACTACTGAAACGGAAGATAAATCTCCATTAATATATGGACGATCTGCAACAATAAAAGAAGAAGTAGAAAAAATTCAAGATTTAGTAATTGATAATAAAAAAATTGCTTTAGAAGGTGAAATCATAAAAACAGATTCAAGAGACATCAAAAACGAAAAAGCAATTATATTTTTTGACTTATACGATGGAACAAGTTCAATAACCTGTAAAATTTTTGTTAAGCAAGACGAAACAAAAAAAATTTTAGGAAGGCTAAAAGAGGTAAAAGGTGTTAGAATTGCAGGAACAGCAGGCTTTGATGCTTTCGCAAAAGAAATAGGATTTATAGCAAATACAGTTATTGAAACTGAAGGCATGAAAAAAAATCAAAGAATGGATAATGCAGAAGAAAAAAGAGTTGAATTACACATGCATACACAAATGAGCCAAATGGATGCTGTAACATCGGTAACAGATTTAATAAAAAGGGCAGCAAAATGGGGGTGGAAGTCTATTGCGCTAACAGATCATGGAGTTGTACAGGCATTCCCCGAAGCAAATAAGGCTGCTAGTAAAGAAGGAATAAAGGTGCTTTATGGCGTAGAGGCATATTTAGTTCCAGACAAAAATCCAAGTGTATTTTTTGATAAAGGACAAGAACTAGACACAGAATACTGTGTTTTGGATATAGAAACAACAGGACTTTCTTTTAGAACAGAAAAAATTACAGAACTTGGTGCAGTTAAAATAAAAAATGGAAAAATTATAGATGAATTTGAATGCTTTGTAAACCCAGAAAAGCCAATACCAGAAAGAGTTGTAGAAATTACACATATAACAGATGAAATGGTAAAAGATGCAGGAACAATAGATGAAGTTTTGCCTAAATTTTTAGAATTTATGGGTGATAGTGTTTTAGTAGCACATAATGCGTCATTTGATATAGGATTTATAAAATATAATGCTGAACAGTTAGGATATAAATTAGAAAATACATATATAGATACCTTACGCTTGGCAAAAGAAATTTTCCCAGACTTTAAAAGATATAAATTAGGCTTAATTGCGGATAAGTTAGGAATAACTGTAGAAGTTGCTCACAGAGCCTTAGATGATGTTATTACACTTGTTAAAGTCTTTAATGTTATGATGGAGAAAATGAAGGAAAAAGGTGTAACTAAGGTTGGAGAAATTGATGCCAAATGTCAGGGCGAAATTAACGTTAAAAACTTAGATAGCTATCATGCAATTATTTTGACAAAAAATAAAACTGGTTTGTTAAACTTATATAAGCTTATTTCTTTTTCGCATTTGAACTATTTTTATAAAAGGCCAAGAATACCAAAAAGTGTTTATGAACAGTATTCAGAAGGATTAATAATAGGAAGTGCATGCGAAGCTGGTGAATTATATAGAGCAATTGTAGCAGGAAAATCAGAAGAAGAAATAGAAGAAATAGCTAGATTTTATGATTATTTAGAAATACAACCAATTGGTAATAACGAATTTATGGTAAGAAACGGAACTGTCCCTGATGACAATGCATTAAAGGATATTAATAGAAAAATAGTAGCTTTAGGAGAAAAATTAGAAAAATTAGTAGTAGCAACCTGTGATGTTCATTTTATGGATCCGCAAGACGAGATTTATCGTCGAATATTAATGGCTGGTCAGGGGTATGATGATGCAGACAACCAAGCACCATTATTTTTAAGAACAACAAACGAGATGTTAGAAGAATTTGCATATTTAGGTTATGAAAAAGCATATGAACTTGTAGTAACAAACACAAATAAAATTGCAGATATGTGCGAAGATGTGTGCCCTATATCTCCAGATAAGTGTCCACCACATATTGAAGGATGCGAAAGCGAAATTGAAAATATAGCAATGACACGTGCAAAAGAATTATATGGAGAAGAACTGCCCGAAATTGTAAAACAGCGTTTGGAAAAGGAATTAAACTCAATTATAAAAAATGGATTTTCGGTTATGTACATTATTGCACAAAAGTTAGTATGGAAATCAAATGAAGATGGATATTTGGTAGGTTCGAGAGGGTCTGTAGGTTCTTCGTTTGTTGCAAATATGACAGGAATTACAGAGGTAAACTCTTTACCAGCGCATTATAGATGTCCAAAATGTAAATATTCAGACTTTACAGATTATGGATATAAAAATGGCTTTGATTTGCCCGATAAACTTTGTCCAAAGTGTGGACATCCACTAGATAAAGATGGTATGGATATTCCATTTGAAACATTCCTAGGATTTGATGGAGACAAAGAGCCCGACATTGATTTAAACTTTTCAGGAGAATACCAAGCAAAGGCTCATAAATATACAGAAGTATTGTTTGGAACAGGAAAAACATTCAAAGCAGGGACAATAGGAACAGTTGCGGAAAAAACAGCATTTGGATATGTAAAAAAATATTATGAAGAACGTCAAATACCAGTTAACAATGCGGAAGTGGCTAGAATTGCTATAGGTTGTACAGGAGTAAAAAGAACGACAGGACAGCATCCAGGAGGAATTATTGTTGTACCAAGAGATAGAGAAATATATGAATTTTGTCCAGTACAACATCCTGCCGATGATCCAAATTCAGATATTATTACTACACATTTTGACTATCACTCTATTGATAAAAACCTATTGAAACTTGATATTTTAGGCCATGATGATCCAACAGTTATTCGTATGCTTCAGGATATTACTGGAATTGACCCAAAAACCATTCCATTGGATGACAAGGCTACAATGTCTATTTTTTCTTCAACAGAAGCAATTGGAGTAAGCCCAAAACAGATAAATTCTGACGTAGGAACATTTGGAGTTCCTGAATTTGGAACAAAGTTTGTTAGAGGTATGTTGGTTGATACAAAGCCAAAAACTTTTGAAGAATTAATACGTATTTCTGGTTTATCTCATGGTACAGATGTGTGGTTAAATAATGCACAATCTTTAATTGAAGAAGGTACCATAGTTTTAAGTGAAGCAATATGTACTAGAGATGATATTATGATTTATCTAATAAAAAAAGGTTTACCACCAAAGGTATCATTTAAAATTATGGAGTGTGTACGTAAAGGAAAGGGATTAACAGAAGAGCAAGAAGCTACAATGCGAGAATACAATGTGCCTGATTGGTATATTACTTCATGTAAAAAAATCAAGTATATGTTTCCTAAGGCGCATGCTGCAGCTTATGTAACAATGGCCTTCCGTATAGCATGGTTTAAAGTACACATACCAAAGGCATATTATACTGCATTTTTCTCTATTCGTGCTAATGAATTTGACAGTGATATTATGATTCATGGAAAAGAAAAGGTTAAAAATAAAATGAGAGAGCTAGAATTACAAGGAAATAATATTACGGTAAAGGATAAAAATGTATATAGTATATTAGAAATTGTATTAGAAATGTATGAAAGAGGATTAGAATTTTTACCAATTGATTTATATAAATCTGATGCAACAAGATTTATTATGGAAGATGATGGAATTAGACCACCTCTAAATAGTATACCAGGATTGGGAACTGTTGCTGCACAGAGCATACAAGAAGCTAGAAAAGATGGAAAGTTCATGTCTATTAATGATTTACAAATTCGTTCTAAAGCTGGAAAGTCAGTTATAGAAATGCTAAAAAATTCTGGTTGCTTGGAAGGAATGAGCCAAAGCAATCAAATGAGTTTGTTTGGATAAAAGAGGAGACTAACTATGAAAAAAAATGAAGAATATATTGTTGATATAATTGATAACGGCATTGATGGCGACGGTATAGCTAAAATAAATACCTTTACTGTATTTGTACCACAAACACTAAAAGGCGAAAGGGTAAGAATAATTATAGTTAAAGTACATACTTCTTATGCTTTTGCCAAATGTATTGAAATAATAAAAAAATCTACAGATAGAGTGGATGAGGACTGCAGTACATATAGAAGATGTGGTGGTTGTAGCCTAAGATATATGAATTATGAGAAAACTTTGCAATTAAAAACTGAGATGGTGAAAAATTGCATAAAGAAAGAAGTAAATGAAAACATACCAGTAAATAATGCAATTGGTATGGGTAATCCATATAATTATAGAAATAAATTGCAATATCCTGTTGGAATGAATAAAGACAATAAGCCGGTTATGGGAGTATATGCCAAAAGGTCTCATGATATTATTGAAACTACAGATTGTTTAATACAAGACAAAAAAGCACAAGATGTGGCGCAAGATGCTTTTGAATACCTAATGCAGGCTGGTGTAAAACCATATAATGAGTCAAATCAAAGCGGAACTTTAAGGCATATAATAATTAGAACTGGGTTAGTTACTGGCGAAATGATGCTTACTTTAGTATTAAATACAGACAAATTGAATAATGAGAGAGAATTTATAGAAAAAATATGTAGCAAACACAAAGAAATTAAAACAATAGTTAAAAACATAAATAAAAGAAATACAAATGTTATACTAGGAAAAGAAAATGAGGTAATTTATGGTGATGGATATATATATGACCAAATTGGAGAGTACAAATTTAAAATATCACCACTTTCATTTTATCAAGTTAATCCAGTACAAACAGAGTTGTTATATAATATAGCCATAGAATATGCTGAATTAACTGGTAAAGAAACAATTTTAGATCTTTATTGTGGTATTGGAACAATAGGAATTTTTGCATCGAGAAAGGCAAAAAAATTGTATGGAATTGAAATCATAGAAAGTGCAATAGAGGATGCAAAGGAGAATGCTAAATTAAATGATGTTCACAATGCAGATTTTTATGCAGGAGATGTAGAAGAAATTTTACCTGTAATTATGAAAAAAGAAAAAATTGCACCAGATGTTGTTTTTGTTGATCCACCTCGTAAAGGGTGTGATAGTAAAACTATTGATAATTTGTTGTTATTAAATCCAAAAAGAATTGTTTATGTAAGTTGCAATCCTGCTACTTTAGCCAGAGATTTAAAAAAACTTAGTATTAAATATGAAATAAAGCAAGTTCAGCCAGTTGACATGTTCCCATGGACACGGTCATGTGGAGTGTGTTGCGGTGCTACAACTAGAATAAGACAGGCAACACTTGCCGTTTTCGTTCGTAAATGATATAATATTTACGAACGAAAACGGCAAAGGAGAAATAGTGATGGATGATATACAAAAGGTAGAAAAATTATTAAAAAAGAATAATGGAGTAATTGAAACATATCAAGTAGAGCAATTAGGAATTAACAATAAGGTTTTAACTCGAATGATAGAGAGAGGATTAATTGAAAGAGTAGCAAGAGGAACGTACATAGGTGCAGATACATTTGAAGATGAATACTTTATTACTCAAGCAATTTGTAAAAAAGGAATATTCTCTCATGAAACAGCTTTGTACTTTCATGATTTATGCGATAGAACACCTATAAGATATCAATTAACAATACCAAGCTACTATAATACAAAATTGTTAAAAAATAAAGATTATCAATTTTTCTATTTAAAAGAAGAATTATATGAAATAGGAATTGTAGAAATGAAAACACCTTATGGAAATAAAATCAAAGTATACGATTTAGAAAGAACAATTTGCGATATTATTAGAAAAAAGAAAAAAATAGAAATTGCATTATTTACAGATGCAATGAAAAGATATGCGGAAAGAAAAGATAAAAACACCATTAGATTACACAAATATGCAAAACTATTTAATATTGAAGATGAAGTAAGGAAATATTTGGAGGTGTTACTATGATAGCTAAAAATAGAGCACAATTAAAAGCATGGATAAAAAATATGTCTACTAAAGTTGATGTAAATGAAAATATTATCTTACAAAATTATATGCTAGAAAGACTATTGGAAAGAATTTCAGTGTCAGATTATAAATATAAATTTGTATTAAAGGGTGGTATGTTAATAACTGCTATAGTTGGAATAGATATGAGAAATACGCTAGATATGGATGCAACAATAAAAGGTTTTGATTTAGAAAAGGATAACTTAGAAGATATATTAAATGAAATATTCAATATAGATTTAGATGATGGAATAACTTTTGAATTTACAAATATAAAAGAAATAAGACAAGAAGATGAATATGGAGGATATAGAGTTTCATTGAATGCCAAATTTGACAAATTAGTTGTACCAATGAAATTAGATATAACAACAGGGGATGTAATTGTACCTAAAGAAGTAAATTATAAATTTGGTTTGATGTTTGAAAATCGTTCAATAGAAATACTTGCATATAATATGGAAACAGTTATAGCAGATAAATTTGAAACAATTATATCGAGAAATGTTGATACAACAAGAGCAAGAGATTTTTATGATATCTATATACTTTGGACTACACAACAACAAAATTTTGAGAAGAAATTGCTGGGACAAGCTATTATAAAGAAATTTGAATATAGAGGCTCTGCTGAAAAATTAAATAATATAGATGAAATAATGCAAGCTATAAAAGAAAGTGATGCTCTGAAAGAACATTGGAAGAATTATCAATCTAAATTTACTTATGCAGAAGATATTAGTTATGAGAATATGACGGAAGTATTAGAAGAAATAATGAGGTTATTAAAATAAAAATAACTTATCATAGAAAGAGAATATGTTATTTGAATCAGATAGAAGAACAGACAAAGCAGGATATATATATGAATCAAGAAGAAAGAAAAGAAAAAATGGAAGAATTTAACGCAAAGATGAAAGATGCAACAGATACAGTTGTTATAGTTGGAATGGAAGCAAAAGACAAGTTATATTGATAATCAATTAGAATATGAAAAATGAATTAATTATGAACAAAATTGTTCATAATTAATTCATTTTTTTGGTATATAATCCTCAAAAGTACAAAATACAACATTTTTCGTACAAATATAAATTCAAAACTAGGAGGAGTAAAAGTGGGAGCAATTGCTACTTTGGCAAATGCAGAGTATATAATGAGTGAAGAATATTTTGACAAAATGATAGAGAAAGGTTGTAAATATGGTTGGTTCTTTAACTATATGCCAGTTGGATGCGGAGCAGATACAACGCTTTTAACAACTCCAGAGCAAAGAGAAAAAATGTATTATAAATTAGCAGAAATGGTATCTAGATGTGGTGCTAATAAAGTTTTAACATAACAATGTCGGTATAAAATGGAAAAAATATTATACAATAATGTTGGAGAATATTGAAAAATGTGATATATTAATAAAATAGATAAAAAGAAAAAGAGGAAAACACATGAGAAAAATAATGCAATTCCTAATAAATATAGTATTTTGTCATTTGCTATATAGAGTTAAATATAAAAATCTAGAAATTGTAAACGAATTTAACAAATGTATTTTGTGCCCAAATCATTCTAATATTTTTGATCCAGTATGGATATATGCAAAAGTTGACAAAATGAGTATGATGGCAAAATCGGAGCTGTTTGAAAATAAATTTATTGGTGGTGCGTTGAGATTTTTTGGTGCATTTCCAATACGAAGAGGAAAAAAAGATGCAAAAAGTTTATTACATGCAATACACATTTTACAAGATAACGAAAAAGCAAGATTATTAATATTCCCAGAAGGTGGAATACTAAAAATTGAAGATAGAAGGCATAAAATAACAGATGGTCCAAGTTATATTGCATCAAAAACAGAAGTGCCAATAATACCAGTATATATAACTGAAAATCCAAAATTATTTTCAAAAATAAAAATAACATTTGGCAATCCGTTGTATATTACAAAAGAAGAAAGAAAAAATAAAGAAAAACTGACAGAAAGGTCACAAGAGTTATTAAAAGCTATTTACGAAATGGAATAAGGAGGATAAGATGCTAGAACTGAGAAATATTAAATTCATAAAAGATGATAAAGTAATTTTAGATGATATAAATTTAAAACTAGAAGAAAACAAATTTATTGTGATTACTGGACCAAATGGTTCAGGAAAATCTACTTTAGTAAAGATTATAATGGGAATAGAAAAACAAACGGAGGGACAAATAATTTTTGATGGGCAAGATATTAGCAATTTAAGCATAGACCAACGTGCAAAATTAGGAATAGGATTTGCATTTCAACAACCGGTTAGATTTAAAGGAATAACAGTATATGATATATTAAAATTGTCAGCAGGAAAGGATTTAAGTAGAAAAGAAGCGTGTCAAATTTTGGCAAGCGTTGGGTTATGTGCAAGAGAATATGTAGATAGAGAAATAAATGCATCATTATCAGGTGGAGAGTTAAAGCGCATTGAAATTGCAAGTGTGGCAGTTCGTGAATCCAAATTTACAATTTTTGATGAACCAGAAGCTGGAATTGATTTATGGAGTTTTCAAAATTTAATTGCAGTTTTCCAAAACATGAGAAGGGAAGTAAAAGGTACAAGCTTGATAATATCACACCAAGAAAGAATCCTAGAAATAGCAGATGAAATTATATTATTAACAAATGGTAAAATATCAAAAATTGGACCAAAAGAAGAAATGATATCATCGGTTTTGGCTCAAACCAAATGTAAAAAACTTTCTGGAGGTGAATGTAATGGATAAAGTAGAAAAAGACTTGTTAAAACAAATTGCAGATATAGATGGAGAAATACAGGGGGCATACAATATTAGGGAAAATGGAAAAGGAATAGAAAGAAAAGTAACCGAAAATATTAATATAGTAACAAAAAAAGATACACCAGGAATTGATATCTTTGTAAAAGAAAACACAAAAATGGAATTTGTTCATATTCCTGTAATTTTAACACAAAGTGGCTTAAAAGATTTAGTATATAATGACTTTTATATTGGGAAAAATGCCAATGTTATTATTGTTGCTGGTTGTGGTATTCATAACGATGAAGATAAAGATTCACAACATGACGGAATACACCGATTTTTCTTAGAAGAGGGTGCAAAGGTAACATATATTGAAAAACATTATGGAGATGGAAGTGGAAAAGGTAAAAGAATTCTAAATCCAGTAACAGAGGTGACACTAAAAGAAGGTGCCAGCATGGAAATGCAAACAACTCAAATAAGAGGGGTTGACTCAACATTAAGAGAAACAAAAGGAACGTTAGGTAAAAATACTAATTTGGTAATAACAGAAAAAATATTAACACATCAAAACCAATTTGCTAAAACAATTTTTGATGTTAGTTTAAATGACGAAAATGCTAGTGTACATGTTACATCAAGGTCTGTAGCTACAGAAAATTCAAAACAAGAATTTATATCAAAAGTGTATGGTAATGCAAAGTGTTTTGCTCATGTCGAGTGTGATGCAATATTAAAGGATAACGGAAGTGTAAAAGCAACACCAGAAATAACAGCAAATAACGTAGAAGCAAATTTAATTCATGAAGCTGCAATTGGCAAGATTGCAGGAGAACAATTAATAAAATTAATGACTTTGGGACTTAGTGAAAAAGAGGCAGAAGAAGAAATTATTAATGGATTTTTAAGATAAAAGAGGGAAATAAGAAATGACTCACCAGATTATAATTATAATACTTATAACCGCTGTGAAAGCTATTTTTTCGGCAGCAGATACAGCGTTTACCTATTTAAATAAAGCGGAAATAAATCAGCTTAGTAAAAAGAATGAAAAGGCAAGAAAAATAAAAGAGCTAATGGAAAATTCAAATAGATTCTTTGGAGTAATAGAAGTAGGAACAAATATGTCAGAGTTAATTGCCAGCGCCTATGCATCAATGACTATAGTAAATAGTTTAGCATATTTGATAGCTGAATTGCCAGTATCATACAATTTAGCATTATTTATTGCTTCACTAATTATGACTATCATATTAGCATATATTTTATTGGTATTTGGAGGGGTACTACCTAAAAAATATGCAAGAAATAATCCAAGAAAAGTGGCATTTATGTTAATTGATATTATATGGATAATGGCAAAATTAAATCATCCATTTGAAAGACTTATATATGTATCTAATAGATTTTTTTCAAAAATTTTTAAATTATCAGAGGGAAGTCAAGAAAAACTAACTGAAAAACAAATAAAAATGATAATTACAGAAGGAAGAGAAGAAGGTGTAATTGCCAGTATAGAAAAGAAAATATTATTCAATGCACTAAAAATAAATGATATAACTGTAAAAAAGGTAATGATGCCAATAAAAAAAGTAGATCTAATAGATGCCAATAAGGAGTTTGACGAAACTCTAAATACAATTAGCACATATAAATATACACGAATTCCAGTGTATAAGGACGAAATAGACAATGTAATTGGGGTTTTAAATATAAAGGATATTGCTTTAGAATATGCGAAAAATAAAAAGGTAGAAAACAATATAGAGCATTTGCTAAGAAAGATAAAATTTGTCTCACCAGAAGAAAAAATTTTCGATGCATTTAAAAAATTACAAAAAGAAAACCAAATGCTTGCAATAGTTCGAGATAATGATAATCATGTTTTAGGAATTATTAGTTTAGAGGACATATTGGAAAAGGTTGTAGGGAAAATTTTTGATGAATATGATCAGAAAGAAACAGAAAATAAAAAGTAAAGTCTCTTAATTTATATAAAGAGACTTTACTTTTTGGTTATAAATAGGTTTTTAATTTTTCAATATTGTTTTGTTGTAATTTTACGAATTCATTTAAAATATCTTTAACTTCTTGAGGTGCATTTGGATTTTGATTTAACAATTCACGTCCTTGAATAATACCCATAGTATTTCCTCTAATGAGTAATTCAGATATTTTGTTATTGCTCTTATCAGTCATAGTATTCATTTGAATTGATGTCCAACCCATCATTTTTTCACCAGGAGAAGTATCAGTTGGTTTAATACCACTTTCTTCAAATTTTTTATCGATTTTGTCTAAAACCTTTCCGTATTCATCATATTGAAAATTCAAATCATCTCTAAAATTTCTGTCACCAACTTTAGATGAAATAACAGAAATAGATTCCATTCCCATAACAAGACCTTTGTGAACTTGGTCAAGTATTTCTAAATTTGTTCTATTGTCCATAAAAACCTCCTTTTAAAGCATATTATTTGTAAAAAAGCAAATAATATTTACAATTTTCTAAAAAAAATATATACTAACAAAAGAAAAGGAGGAGAAGCATAAATGGGTGAAGTAAAGTGGACCAAAGAACAAACACAGGCAATTTATGAAAATGGAGAAAATATTTTAGTTTCGGCAGCTGCAGGAAGCGGAAAAACAGCAGTTTTAGTTGAAAGAATTATTGAAAAAATTTTAAAGGACAAAATAGATGTAGATAAAATTTTGGTAGTAACCTTTACAAATGCAGCAGCTGCTGAAATGAGAGAAAGAATATTAGAGGCAATTTATAAAAATTTAGAAAATCAACCACAAAATAGTCACTTGCAAAAACAAATTATTTTGCTTAACAGAGCAAATATTTCGACCATTCATGCTTTTTGTTTAGAAGTAATAAAAAATAATTTTTTTGAAATTGATTTAGCGCCTAATTTTCGTATAGGTGATACTGCTGAAATTGAGCTGTTAAAACAAGACGTGTTAGACAGTTTATTAGAAGAATTGTATGAAGAGCAAAATCAAGAATTTTTGAAATTAGTAGATGCATATGCTGGTTATCGTGGAGATGAAGCCTTAAAAGAAATTATATTAAAGATTTACAATTACATACAAAGTAATCCTTTTCCAGAAGAATGGTTAGAAGAAAATGTAGAAAAATTTAATTTAGATGAAGAACAAGATTTTGCAAAAACAATTTGGGGTTCAATTTTACTAGAAGATTTTAAAAAAACAATAGATGAAATTATAGCAACACTAAAATACATACAAAAAAAATTAGATAGGGAAGAAGAATTAAGGAAATTTAGCTTGACAATTGCAATGGATATAGTAAATTATCAGGGATTACTTGAATGTTGTAATTGGGATGAGTTGTATAGAAAATCTTTTACAATAGAATTTGCAAAATGGCCTGTAGATAAAAAGGTAAGTTCAGAATTAAAAGAAGAAGCAAAACAAATACGTGACAAGTCTAAAAAAACATTTAGCTCAAAAAGGGATAAAATATTAATTTATAGTTCTAAAGATGCAAATAGGGACATTAAAGAGATGTACTACGTATTAAAGCCGTTAAAAAAATTGATTTTTGAGTTTAGTAATCGTTTTATGCAGGCGAAAAAAGAAAAAAATATTATTGACTTTAACGATATTGAGCACTATGCTTTGAAAATATTGGTAAAAAAAGAAAAAACTCAATGTATTGCAACAAATGTAGCAAAAAAATATCAAGAAAAATTTGAAGAAATTGCAATAGACGAGTATCAAGATAGTAATTTGGTTCAAGAATACATACTTAGAACTATTTCAAGAGGAAATAATTTATTCATGGTAGGGGATGTAAAACAAAGTATTTATAAATTTAGACAAGCAAGACCAGAACTTTTTTTAGAAAAATATGAAACATATAAGAGAATAGATGATGAAAAAGAAGGAAATGTAAAAATTCAATTATTTCAAAATTTTAGGAGTAGAAGTAATATATTGGATATAACAAATCTAGTCTTTGGTAATATTATGACAAAAAAACTAGGAGACATAGACTATACAGAACAAGAATATTTAAGACAAGAAAATGATTATGAGCCACCAATAGAAAAAAATGCAAATTTTGCGGGAAAAACAGAAATACATATAATTGATTTAGCAGACAGAGAAGACGAAGAAGATGATGAACAGCAAGAAGAGAGAATAGAAAATACAGAATTAGAAGCAAGATGGACAGCAAATAAAATAAAAGAAATAGTAACTAGCAATTATTTAGTGTTTGATAAAAAGAAAAAAACATATAGAAAAGCAAGTTACAAGGACATAGTAATTTTACTAAGAGCAACATCACTTTCAGCACCCGTTTATGAAAAAGCCATATCAGATTTGGGAATTCCGGTGTTTAGCGATACTTCATCAGAATATTTAAGTGCAGTAGAAATACAAACAATATTATCAGTACTAAAAGTTCTAGATAATCCGTTACAAGATATACCGCTTGTAAGTGTGCTAAGGTCATCTATAGGAAAATTTACCGATGAAGAGCTTATACAAATAAGATTAATGGATAAACAAGCATATTTTTATGAAGCATTGCAATTAGCGCAAACTTCTGAAAGCGAGGTTTTAAGTGAAAAAGTAAACAAATTTTTAAAATTTCTTGAAAAATGGAGAGAAGAGCAGGAATATTTGAGCTTGGAAGAGTTAATTTGGAATATTTATATGGATACAGGTTATTATCAATATGTTAGTCTAATGCCAGATGGAAATATAAGAATAGCAAATTTAAAAATGTTATTAGAGAGAGCTAGACAGTATGAAAGTGCTAGCTTTAAAGGATTATTTAATTTTCTTCAATTCATAGATAAGCTAAAAAATCATAGCGGTGATTTAGGAGCTGCAAAGCTAATAGGAGAAAATGAGGATGTTGTGCGAATTATGAGTATACATAAAAGTAAGGGATTGGAATTTCCAATTGTATTTTTATGTGGAACAGGTAAAAAATTTAATCTAAAAGATTTAAATGATAATATTCTTTTACATCATGATATTGGGCTAGGACCTAAATATATAAATATGGAAAAAGGAATTGAATATAATACTTTAGCAAAAGAAGCAATCCGATTAAAATCAAGAATAGAGTCTATTTCAGAGGAAATGCGTGTATTATATGTAGCTTTAACAAGAAGCAGAGAAAAATTATTTATTACAGGCATAGATAAAAATTATGAAAAATCAAAAGAAAAGAAAGAAGCGGATATAGATATATATGGAAAAATAACTGAAAGTATATTACAACAATATACATCATATTTGGATTGGTTTGAATTAATTTCTATTGCAAGAAAAGATGAAATCAATGAACTAGCAGATACATATGTTCATTCAAAGAGTGAAGTAATAAAGAATAAGCCAAAAGAAAAAGAAGAACAAAACATTCAAGTTTTATTAGAAAATAAAAAAGATGAAACAGACAATGAATTAGTCAAAAAGTTAAAATGGACATATAAAAATAAACTATCAACAGCAATTCCAAGCAAAACATCGGTAAGTGAAATTAAGCAAAGAAAAATGCGTAAAATTGTATCAGAAGTAAAAAACGAAAATAAAAACAACTATGAAGTTATGCCAATGTTTTTAAGAGAAAGTGACAAGTTAAGTAATAGTCAAAAAGGAAGTATACTTCATTTATGTATGCAGAAAATAGATTTACAAAAAAGCTATAGCAAAGAAGAATTAAAAGAAGAAATAGAAAAATTAGTAGCAAAAAAGATACTAACAGCAAATGAAGCAAGCAGTGTTTCAATACAGAAAATAGAAAAATTTTTGCATTCAAAATTAGCTGAAAAAATAAAAATGGCAAAAAATATTGAAAAAGAGGTTCCATTTTATATCCAGCTAAATGCCAAAGAAGCCTTTGGTAAAGAAACCGACGATAAAGTATTAGTACAAGGAATTATGGACTTGTATTTTGAAACAGAAGAAAATGACCTTATATTAGTAGATTATAAAACAGATTATGTACAACAGGGCAATGAAAAAGAACTTATAGAGAAATATCAAACTCAATTAAGACTATATAAAAAGGCTTTAGAAGATGCAAAAAGTAAAAAAGTTACAGAAGTTTATATTTACTCAACATACCTAGACAAAGCAATAAAAATAGATGATATGTATTTACAAGACTAGTTCATCATGTTAGAATAAAAGAAAAATATAAGGAGAAGATAAAAGATGAATCTACCAAACAAACTTACAGTTTTTAGAATTTTATTAGTACCAATAATGGTTATAATACCTTTTTTTAATATTCAAGGAACATGGTTAGGTGTTCCAATAGAATATTGGATAATAAATATAATTTTTATTATAGCTTCAATTACAGATACATTAGATGGGAAAATTGCTAGAGCAAATAATCAAGTTACAACTTTTGGAAAGTTTTTAGATCCATTAGCAGATAAAATATTAGTTTTAACAGCAATGGTAATGTTAGTAGAATTTGCTAAACTACCAGCATGGATTCCAATTATTGTTCTTGCTAGAGAATTTATAGTATCTGGATATCGCTTAGTATCAGTACAGAAAGATGGACAAGTTATAGCAGCAAATATTTGGGGAAAAATAAAAACAACAACTCAAATGATTGCAATACCTTTAGCTTTCTTAGATGTAAATGCATTTGGAGCATTTATAAATGGGAACTTAACAGGATTTAGTTTAGTATTAAATATAGTAGCAACACTATTCATGTTTGTTTCAGTAATTGCAACTGTATTTTCAGGATGGAATTATTTAAAAAATGCAAAAGAATTGCTAAAAGATTAGAAAGAGGGACCACCAATGAAAGTTGAAGAGGCAAAGAAAAGAATTATCAGTTTAAGAACGCAACTAGAATATCATGCAAAAAAATATTACGATGAAGATAAGCCGGAAATATCAGATTTTGAATATGATATGATGATGAATGAACTTAAAAATCTAGAAAATAGTTTCCCAGAGTTAATAACAAAGGAATCGTTAACTCAAAGGGTTGGAGGAACAGTAAAAGAAGGCTTTGCTAAAGTAACCCATGAAGTTCCACTACAAAGCCTACAAGACATATTTAATTTTGAGGAATTAAAGGCGTTTGATGAAAGAATGAAAAAAGAGGCAAATCAAAATAATTTGCCTTTATCTTATGTTGTAGAAACTAAGATAGATGGATTATCAGTTAGTTTAGAGTATAAAAAAGGAATATTCTACAGAGGAGCTACAAGAGGGAATGGAAGTATTGGAGAAGATGTAACAGAAAATCTAAAAACAATAAAAACTATACCAAAGAAACTAACAGAGGATATAGATATAACAGTGCGTGGAGAAGTATTTATTTCAAAAGATGCATTTGAACATTTAAATGAAGAACGAGAAGTATTAGAAGAACCATTATTTGCAAATGCAAGAAATGCAGCAGCTGGGTCGCTAAGACAATTAGATAGTAGCATTACGAAAAAAAGACCATTAGATATATATTGCTTTAATGTTCAAAAATCAGAACTTCAATTTACGTCACATGAAGAATCGTTAGAATATCTTGAAAAACTTGGCTTTCAAGTAAATCCAATTCACATGGTTTGTGAAAACGTAGAAGAAGCAATATCGGCAATAAATAAAATAGGAGATGACAGAGAAAATTTAAGCTTTGGAATAGATGGAGCAGTTATAAAGGTAGATAATTTAGAGCTAAGAGAAAAAATAGGTACAACATTTAAGGTGCCTAAATGGGCAATAGCATATAAATACCCACCAGAAAAGAAAGAAACAATTTTAAAAGATATTATTTGCCAAGTTGGAAGAACAGGAGCAATTACTCCAATGGCTATTTTAGAACCTGTTAAGGTAGCAGGTTCAACAATTTCAAAGACAACCTTACACAATGAAGATTTCATCAAAGAAAAAGGACTAAAAATAGGTGATACAGTTGTTATTCAAAAAGCAGGAGATGTTATACCAGAGGTAGTTGAAGTTGTTACATCTAAAAGAGATGGTACTCAAAAAGATTTCGTAATGCCAGATAAATGCCCTGTATGTGGTGCTATGGCTATACGAGAAGAGGGCGAAGCGGTATTAAGATGTATTGGAATAGAATGTAGTGCTAAATTGCTAAGAAACTTAGTTCACTTTGTATCAAAAGAAGGAATGGACATACATGGTTTAGGTTATGCTATAGTAGAAGAATTGGTAAACCGTAAATTAATAAAAAATATAGCAGACATATACTATTTAAAACTAGAAGATATAGCATCATTAAAGAAAAATGGAACAAAATTTGCTCAAAATTTAATGGATGCCATTATAGCTAGCAAAAATAACGATTTAAGCAAATTGATTAATGCATTTGGAATAAGGCAGGTTGGAACTAAGTCTGCTAGAATATTAGCAAAAACATTTAAAAATATTGATAATCTAATGCAAGCAACACAAGAAGAATTAGTAAACATACCAGATATAGGAGAAATTACTGCAAATAGTGTATTTGAATTCTTTAAGCAAGATCAAACAAAAGATATTATAGACAAACTAAAACAGGCAGGTGTAAATATGGAAAGTCTAGAACAAGAAGTAGAAGATACACGTTTTGAAGGAAAAATATTTGTATTAACTGGTAGCTTAGAGAAATATTCAAGAGATGAGGCAAGTAAAATAATAGAAAAGTTTGGAGGCAAAACATCATCAACTGTATCTAAAAAAACGAGCTATGTACTAGCAGGAGAAGAAGCAGGTAGCAAGCTAATCAAAGCAGAACAGTTAGGAATAAACATAATATCTGAGCAAGAATTTGAAGAAATGATACAAGAATAGAATGGAGAGAAGATGGAAGAGGGATATTCATTTAATAAATTTTGGAAGGACTTAGATGATGGACTAGAGATATATTACACATATATGGATAAAAAGTATTTAATGTATAAACTTACAAAAAATTGCTATAAGCAAGAACTATTAACAGATATAAAAGAAAAATCGCCACATCCACGAATGTCAATTTTAACATTAAAAAGGGTTAAAGAATTATTTCCATATATGGAAAACATAGAATATAAAACAGGAATATAAAAAATACTTAAAAGAGAGCCAGCTGGCTCTCTTTTAAGCATTTTTTTGTTCATTCATATTGTCCAACGCAAATTCTATCATTTCTAAAACAACCTTGTTAAAGCTAACATTGTGATTTTGAGCTAATATTTCTAACTGATTGATAATATTTTCGGGTAAACGAATAGTTTTATTATAGCATTCTACCTTTCTTTGAATATTAAATTGCATATCTGTTACTCCTTCCTTGTCTAATAGAATATAATAATAATATTTTACAGATAAAATGTAACAAATGTAATGTGCAAAAATATAAGACTAAACATAGTTAAAAAAGTAAGGCAAAAAATAATCTAATTAACAAAAACAGTTTTATAATTAATATACACAGCCATGCCGGGTTTACTGCCAGAAGGTTTGCGTACGTATTTTACAAAAGTATAATCAACAGGAACATTGTTAGAATTTTTAGCTTTGCTATTTTTTGCGGCTAAAGAAGCACATTTTAAAATTGTATCAAAATCAACTTTTTTGCCTTCAGTTTTTAAAATAACATGACTACCATGAATTTTTTGAGTATGAAACCACATATCTTCCTTATTAGCACTTTTGGTAAGTAAATCATTTTGTTTATTATTTTTTCCAACATATACAGTAAATCCGTTAATTTCATATTTTTTAGGAGCACTTTTTTGCTCCTTAGCTTTTGAAGTAGATAGTTTAGAATTAAAACCAAAATTCTCATCTATTTCTGTTTCAATTTCTTGTAATTCATCCAAACTAGTAGAAGATTGGATAGAATAAACTAAGCTTTCTATGTATTTTAAATCCTCTTCAGTATCTTTTTTTTGTTTGCCAACAATTTCTAAAGTGTTTTTACATTTATTAAATTTTTTATAGTAGTGTTCAACATTTTGACTAGGACTTAAAGAAACATCTAAAGGTATGGTAACACTAGTGTTGTCATAATAGTTTAATACTTCAATTGAACTTGGAGTGTCTTTAATTTTGTATAAATTTGCAGTGAGCAACTCTCCATATAAACGATAAAGATTCATATTATCACAATTTTTAAGCTTTTCATTAATATGATTTAACCTTTTTTTATATTTATTTAGCGTAGACAAAAGAAATTGTAATAAAGAATCTCTATAGCTAGAAAATAGTTTATTTTGCTCTTTAGTATAATAAAAATCATCAATATAGGTGCTTATATCTGAAACATTATCACTAGAAGCAATAAAATAATCATTTCCATTATAACTTGGATAACAGCTAACAGATAAAGAATCAATATTGGCTATAATTGTGTTGATTTCTGTAAAAAGTTTTTGTAAATTAACTTTATCATTAGCATCTGTGCTAACTTGCAACTTGTGACAAATATTTTGAACAAAGCTTCTGCTAATTCCTATAAATAGGTTTGAAAGAGTTTTATCTATACTAGAATCATAATTTTTGGTACATAGAGTATAAAATTCTTCAAAAGATTCCAGATTTAAAAAACTGGTTTTAGTTGTAATAGGTAATTCATAAGGCCTTACAGGTAATAATTCTCTGGACTTAGTTACAACGTGATTTAAACAGTCCAAAATAGTGCCATTTTCATTAATTAAAATAACATTACTAAACTGCCCCATAATTTCTATAATCAATTTTTTATTAATTTTATCATTTAGTTCGTTATAACATTCAAAGGAAATAGTAATAATTCTTTCTAAATCATAACCATCAATACTTAAAATGTTGGCACCAGTTAAATGCTTCCTAAGAAGCATGCAAAAATTTGGTGCAGAAATAGGATTGGGTTTTGAATATTTGGTAATGTGGACTCTAGAAAAATTAGCATTAGTACAAATTTCTAGATTAACATTTTTGCCATTGCCATATAGATTCAAAACAATATCCTGTTTAGTAGGTTCAAATATTTTATTTACCTTACATCCCAATATAGTATTGCACAGTTCAGCAATTATACTTTTGTTAACAATTCCATCATAAGCCATAATTAATCTCCTTAAAAATAAGATAATTTATTTTAACATTATTAGGAAATATTATCAATCTAATTTTAAAAAAGCGTATTGTAAAAAAATAGTGTTTATGCTAAGATTATACTTAGATTTTTAAGGAAGGAAAGTATATCAATGGAGATAAAAGGGTGTGTCGAAGAATTTATATATCAAAATGAATTAAATAGCTATACAATATGTACCTTTAAAACGGAAGAAGAAATAATTACAGCAGTAGGATATCTTCCTTTTATAAACAATGGAGACACCTTAAAACTAATAGGAAATTATGTTGTTCATCAAGAATATGGCAGACAATTTAAAATAGAAAGCTTTGAAAAATGTTTGCCTGAAACTTTAGAGGGCCTTGAAAAGTATTTAGCAGGGGGAGTAATTAAGGGGGTAGGACCAGCAACTGCTAAAAGAATTATACAGGCATTTGGCGAAGAAACTTTGCATGTATTAAAATACGAGCCAGAAAAATTAGCAAATTTGAAAGGAATAACAAAACAAAGAGCAGAAGATATTAGTGAAGAATTCAACGAAAAGTGGGAATTATGGCAAATTGTTGGATTTTTGGAACGCTTTGGAATAGGAACATCAAATTGTAAGAAGGTATATGATGCACTTGGAAAAAATGCAATAACGCAGATTGAAAATGACCCATATATATTAATAGACATAACATATGGTGTAGATTTCAAGAAAATAGATAAGATGGCAATGGAACTTGGAATAGAAACAAACAGCGGTAAAAGAATAGAAAGTGCTATAAAATATTCAATTAATTTGGTAAATAATAATGGACATACTTGCGTACTAAAAGAAAATCTGATTCAATTTGTAATAGAACTATTAAAGGTAGAAGAAAATGTTATACAAGATGCATTAATTAATTTAAATGTAAAAAAACAAATAGTTATAGAAAAAAGGGAAGATGAACTAGAGTGGGTATACCTATATCCAACATACAAGGCGGAAGAAAATATAGCTGAACATTTGCTTAAAATGCAGAATTTTAAAAATATAAAAAAAGTATCAAACATTGAAAAAGAAATAAAAAAACAAGAGAAACTGGATAAAATAGAATTATCTGATAAGCAAAAAGAAGCAATAAAATTGGTAAATGACAATAATGTATGCGTAATAACAGGTGGACCGGGAACAGGAAAGACTACAATAATAAAAACAATTATACAAATATATAAATTGCAAAAAATGAAAGTTGTATTATCAGCACCAACAGGAAGGGCAGCCAAAAGAATGCAAGAAACAACTGGAGAAGAGGCAAAAACAATACATCGTTTATTAGAAATAGGAAAAATAGAAGAAGATAGAAAAATAGTAGAATACGATGTAGCGCCAATAGATGCGGACATAATAATTGTAGATGAAATGTCTATGGTAGACGTATATATAATGAATTACCTAATAAAAGCAATATACTTAGGAAGCAAACTTATTTTAGTTGGAGATGAAAATCAATTACCGTCTGTAGGAGCAGGAAAGGTGCTTAAAGATATAATAGCTTCAGAAAAAATACCATTCATAAGTTTAGATAAAATTTTCAGACAAGCTGCGCAAAGTCAAATAGTATTAAATGCTCATAGAGTAAACAAAGGCGAAAAATTTATAGAAAAAGAAGAAAAAGCATTAGATACCAAAGAGGACTTTTTCTATATTAAAGAAAACAGTCCAGAAAAAATAATGTATCAAGTTGTAACACTTTCAAAAGATAGGTTAAAAAAATATGGTGACTATGATTTTTTTAAAAATATTCAAGTTTTAACTCCAACAAAAAAAGGAATGCTTGGCACGCGAGAATTAAACAAACAATTGCAATCATGTTTGAATCCTGCGGTAGAAGGAAAATCAGAAAAACAATATGGTGAAGTAATATATAGAGAAGGCGACAGGGTAATGCAAATAAAAAATAATTATGATATATATTGGGAAAAAAGAAGCGGAGAGCACCATGAAAGTGGAGTGGGAGTATTTAATGGAGAAATAGGAAGTGTGCAAAAAATAGATGAAGAGGCAAAACAAATAAAGATACTATTTGATGATGAAAAAATAGTATGGTATGGATATGGTGACCTAGACCAAATAGAACACGCATATTGCATTACAATACATAAATCACAAGGAAGTGAATTTGATGTTGTAATATTGGTGGTGCCAAGAGCATATCAAATGCTATTAACAAGAAATTTGTTATATACTGGACTTACAAGAGCAAAGAAATTGCTAGTTGTAATAGGAGGAACGGATACAATAGAGTTCATGATAAATAATACAGACACAAAGCAAAGAAATACAGGCTTAGAGTTTAAACTTCGCAACAGCTTGCTAAGTAAATTTTAGCAGTGTTAGTAAAAATGGGGGCAAAAGGAAAAGGAGTTTCATATTGAACAGAATAAAAAAATTACTATTCCCCAATATATGTGGAATTTGCCAAAAAGTAAGTAAGACGCATATTTGTCCTAAATGTTTACTAAAGCTTAAAAATATTAGTGAAACAAAAATACAAATATACACGAATAAACCTTATAACGAATATGCATATCTATTTAAATACGATGGAGTAATAAGAGAAAGGCTAATACAATATAAATTTTTTGAAGATGGATATCTTTACAAAACATTTGCAGAGGCAATATTAAAAAACAACAAAATATGTAGCTTCATAACAAAATATGATATAATAATTCCTGTGCCAGTTCATAAAAAACGAAAAAGGCAAAGAGGTTATAATCAAACTGAACTAATAGCTAGGGTCTTGAGTAAAAAACTAGACATGCAATTAGAAATAGATGTTTTGCTAAAACTAAAAAATACAAAAGCACAAAGTACGTTAAATAAAGAAAATAGAAAAATAAATGCAAAAGGAGTATATCAATTGCAAAACAAAGAAAAAATAAATGACAAAAAGATTTTACTTTTAGATGATATATATACCACAGGAAGTACTGTAAATGAAGCAAGCAAAGTCTTACAAGGGGCAATGCCACAGGAAATAGGAGTGTTAACTATTGCAAAAGATTAAACAGGGAGGAAAATAAATGGAAGATTTAGTTGAAAGTATTTTAGATTATGTAAGAGCTGACTACACTGACTATGCAATTATGATTAATGGTGAGTGGGGAAGCGGTAAAACATATTTTTGGAATAATAAAATTCGAAATAAAATAGAGTCTTTACAATTAAATGGACGAAAATACACTACGATTTATATGTCTCTATATGGAATATCAAATTTAGAGGATATTAGCAAAAAAATATTTATTGAAACTACCCAGTTAATGGATAAAAATCTAAAACGATATATGGACATGAATCATCAAACAACCATACCAGAATATGCTAAAACAGGTTTAGACATGGCAAACTTTTTTGGAGTAACACAAAATGGAGATAGAATTGACTATGGCAAATTCTTTTCTACAGATGATAAAGTGCTATGTTTTGATGACCTTGAAAGGGCAAATGTAGATGTTATAGATATCTTAGGATATATAAACAATTTTGTAGAGCATGACCATATAAAAACAATTATTATATGTAACGAAAAAGAGCTTTCAACAAAATTAAAAAGTTCTAATTTGGAAATGAAAACATTTATTGCAACATACTTACTAGACAAAGAAGGCGATCTATCAAAAACAGACAAGCCTATGGTAGAAAAAATAAGAGATAAAATAGAATATGTTTTTGATAAGGCAAATGACTATGAAAGAATAAAAGAAAAGTTAATAGGCGAAACATTTGAATATGCACCAGAATTTACCTATATCATTAATGGCTTGTTAATGAGATACGAAAGCAATATAGAACTAATTCATTTTTTAAGGGAAAATGCTCAACTAATTATTGGAACATTCAATAAGAGTGGTACAAGAAACCTAAGAATTTTAAAGCATGCGTTAAATGACTTTCAAAAAATATTTGAAATGGTAAGCAAAAATTATCCTAATACAAACGACAAAGTGTTAAAAACAATGTTAATCTTTACAATAGCTATTTCATTTGAAATAAAAGCAGGTAAAATAACAAAAAACAAATTTGTTAATATTGAGAGTAATGAGGAATACAAGGCAATATTGGTATCTTCAAGAGTATTAATGGACAATCGTCAATTTTACATTAAAGAATTCGATAATAACTATTACTATAATTTCAAAACAGAATATCGTTTCTTTAAATTTATTGAAATATATATTAGAACTAGAATATTTGATATGAAAGTATTCAAAAAGAATATGGAAGTAATTATAAATACAATAGATACAGAAAAATTACCAGGATACAAGAGGTTATTAACTGAAGAATATTGGAAAATATCAGATGATCAGTTTGCAAATGTAATTGCAGAAGTAATAGATGATGTAAAAAATGGTAGAATAGAAGTTATTGAAATTGTTAAGCTTTATGTATATTTCACATACTTTGTAAAAAGAGGTTTAATTAATTATGACCAAAAAACAATAAAGAATATATTTTTAAATGGAATGAATATTGCAGCACTAACATCTAAATATTGTGCTAATGTAGATGAACAATTAAGCCAAATAGGAATAGGCGAAATAACAGCAGATATGAATGATGTTTTGAGACATTTTTATGAAGTAAACGAAAGTTTAAAAGACAAAATGTACACAGAAAAAGCAGAAGAAATATTCAAATGTATACCAATGAAAATGGAAGTATTTTTCTCGAAATTCGAAGAAGAATGTATGGAAATTCCGATTTTCAAATATTACGACCCATATCAAATGTTTCAACGTATTTCATGTGCAAATAACGAAGATATTGTTTCTATTAGAGAAATTATTTCGAGAAGATATGAAATGCACGCAAAAGATATTGAACCTGAAATGGAAAATCTGTATAAATTAAAACAAATTATAGACCACTATATTGATGGAAAAGATATAGGAATAAAGATGGTAATGTTGAAAGAGTTCTCGTTAGATTTAGGGAAAATATTAACAACATACAATAAAAAATTTAAGCAAGCACAAAATAAAATAAATGATGTTCCAGATGCTTTAGACATTATGACTTTACCTAATGAATAAAATATTATAAAATACCCATATAAATTATTCACAAAAAGCTAAAAAGATGATATAATTTGAAAGAATTGAAAGGAGATGGGATTTTGAAAAAGAAAATAATTTTAAGTCTATTGCTTAGCATTGCTTTAGTAGTAGGAGCAACGCAAGTACAAGCTATGACAATTGTATTAGATCCAGGACATGGAGGAATTAATCCAGCAAATAACCAAAGAGAAACAGGGGCTATTGGTTATGACAATCTATATGAAAAAGATGTAAACTTAAAAATTGGGTTATACCTAAGAGATTACTTAAATGAGTATAAAGATGTAAATGTAGTAATGACACGTAGCGATGATACTTATTTAACTGTATTTGAAAGAGGAATTATTGCAAGAAATAATAAAGCAGACTTATTTGTAAGCTTACACAATAACGACTCAAAAGCAGATTCAAATGGAGTGGAGGCCTTTGTAACATCAAACACATCATTGCAAAAATATCAAGAACAAACATATACTTTAGCTGCTAAAATAGTAAACAATATTGCAAACCTAGGAATTTATAATAGAGGAGTTAAAATATCTCCACAAATTAAAGAAGAAAATGGAGATTACTACTACGAAGGAGCTGCAGCAGATTGGTATGGAATTATACGTTATGCAATGAGAGGCTGTAAAATGGACTATGGAAATGTAGTTGAGGGTACATACAATGATATTCGTGATGGAAGCGGAATACCAACAATATTGGTTGAACATTGCTTCATTAAAGGAGATTATGAGTACCTAGATTCAGATGACGACTTGAAAAGGTTAGCTCAAGCAGATGCACAAGCAATTGTAGATTATTATGGATTAAAATTAAAAGGACAAGAGGAACCTAAACCAGAGCCAGAAGACCCTACTACAACACCTATTGGAATATATGAAACTAAATTTAGTAATATTCTAGATACACCAGTTATATTATTTATGTTAGGAAGCGAAAATGACAGAATAACTGGAAAAGATATGATTACAGCATACAAAGATTCAGAAATTAAATTAAATGGAAAGACAATAGAAGAAAAAACTGAATTTAAAAATGGTAATATCATAGAAAAAGATGGAAAGAACTATACGATAGTAATATATGGCGATACAAATTGCGATGGAAAAATTAATATAATGGATGCGGTTTCAATATTAAACCATGTAAAAGGTAAAATAGAATTAAGCGGTGCAAGTTACATATCTGCACAAACACGTAATAGCGATACATTAAATATAATGGATGCCGTAAATGTTCTAAATGTAGTAAAAGGCAAAAAAGAATATAAAGAAATTGCATAAATATAAGAAAAATAAAGATTACATAATGTAAATGCGTGACTAATTGGTTAATGATATAATTAAACGCGAAAATAGTAACAAATACAATAAATAAAACTTGGAAAAAATTACAAAAAACGTTTACATATAATCTGAACGCAAATGCTACGGAAATAAGAATAAAACTTTTTTAAAAAATATGTTGATTTTTTAAAAACGTAGTAGTATAATTGTCACATAAAAATGAAAAAGATGGCAAAATAGGTACGTTCTTGAAAAATAACATTAAAAATGCAAAGAAAAAAATTGACAAAATTGGAAAAATGTTATAAAAATACAAGTAGAATTACAACCATCTTGTAATTAATAATGGTAAAACTTATCAAAACGTTCTACTAGGGAAACTTAGTTTAGAAGGTTTAGGTAATTTTTATATAAAAAGGTAATATAAACTTCTTAATACCCGAAGAAGAATATCAAGGGGAGGTGAATGGAGTAAATTTAAGTGAATAGAATATCAATCAGCAAAGGTAAACGCGCAAAGAAAAGCAACAGGGGCAAAAAAACATTAAGAATAATTTTTATAATTATTATTTTAGTATTGCTTATTATCTTGGGTGTAAAAATGCACAAACAAGATAAAACGGTTACACCGTCCCAAGAGGAAACAAATCAGGTAGTACAAAATGAAATCTCTACAAACATAATTGAAGAACCACAAAAGGTTGATGAAGTTGTATCTGTAGAGAATATGCCAAACAGAATGGGTGGCTATACAGTAGTTGGCCAAATTGTAGTAGAAAAAGTTGGCGTTTCAAAGTACATTCTTGACAGAACAACAAACAACTCATTAGATTTAGCAGTAACTAAATTTAGAGGACCTGATATAAATGAAGTTGGTAATTTTTGCATTACAGGGCATAATTATAAAGGGATTTTTAAAAGGTTAAAAGAGTTGAAAAAGGGCGATGAATTTTATTTGATAGGTAAAGATGGTAGAAAAGTAACGTATGTAATTTACGATATGTTTTCTATAAACCCAGAAAATGAAGATTGCCTAAGTCAAGAAACAAATGGTAAAAGAGAAGTAACCTTAATTACCTGCGACCCAGGAGCGGTAACCAGACTAATTTTAAAAGCAGAGGAAAAAATTTAGGAGGAATTTAAAATGAAAAAAACAATAATTGGAATTATGATAATGGCAGTAGCTATTATGATGACTTTATCAAGTGCAGTATTTGCTGCAAACGCTGTTACAACAACAGTTAGTGGAGATGTAAAAGTAGGAGAAACTGTTACAGTAACAGTTAACCACCCAGCAGGAACATCAGCTGGTGAATACACAGTAACATTTGATGCTGATAAATTAACATATAAAGGTGAAGATACAGTTAATGGTAACAAAATTAAAGTTGCATTCATGGATACAGACTACAAAGAAGTAAAAACACATACATTAACATTTGTAGCAAAAGCTGAAGGAGATGCTAAAATTGAAGTTAATGGAGCTATATTAGCTGATACAAACGGTAAAGAAATGACAGACGTAACAGCTACAGGAGCTACAGTTAAAGTTGTTGCTGATACACCTGTAACACCAGACGACAACAATAACAACAATGCTGGAAATGCAGATAACAACAAAGCAGATAACACAAAGAAAGATAACACAACAGCAACAACAACAGATAACAAAGCAGACAACAGCAAAAAAGATGGAGACAAAACAATCACAACATTAAAAGATGCTAAAACAGGTTTTGATGCAATGTACATTGTATACTTAGCTGCTGCAGTAGTTGTAGCTGGTGGTATCGTTACAGTTGCTAAAAGAAAATAAAACTTAACCTTATAAGGGTAAAATAAAAGTCACAAAACAAGATTTTTGTGCAAGACCAAGAGAAGGAAGCTTCTCTTCGTCTTGCTATAATAAAACAAAGGGAGGAAATTATTTTGGATAAGAAAAAAATAATATCATCAATAACATTAGCTGGAATGTTGGCAACAAGCGTTGCAGGTTCTGGAGTATTTGCTGCAGAAACATCTGACCCAGCAACAAAAGCATTAGGAGAATACTCAAAATTAATCACAGGAAAAGTAGCAGTTCCTTTCATATTACAATCTGAAACAGATAGAGTAACAGGAAAAGACATGAAAGTTGCATATCCTGGAAAAACAATTACAGTAGATGACGACGCTGTATTAAAAACAGGTGACGTTGTAAACGTAAACGGAGAAGCAAGAACAATAGTAATATATGGAGATGTAAATAGCGACGGAAAAATCAATATAATGGATGCCGTTACAGTATTAAACCATGTAAAAGGAAAAACAACATTAACAGATGCTCAATTTGCAGCAGCTGACTTAAACAACAATGGTTCATTAAACATATTAGAAGCAGTCGGAGTTTTAAATGTAGTTAAAGGTAAAGCAGATTATGCAAATCTTGCTACAGCTCCAAAAGCAGAAGTTTCTAAAGTAACAAACAAAGAAATTACATCTGCTAATTCAATTACATTGAAATTTGATTTAGATGCAAGCAAATATACTTATAGTATTCGTGATAACAAAGCTGAAACAGATGTAGCTATTAGCAAAGTTGAATATGATGCTGATAAGAAAGAAGCTACATTAACAACTGGTACAGCTTTAGTTTCTGCTGATGACCAAACATACACATTAACAATTAAAGATAAAGACGGAAATGTAGTATCTAGCGATACATTTAAATATGTTGCTTTAGCAGCAATTGATACAAATACTGACAACACAAAAATTGAAGGAGATTTTGCAGTTATTAATTCTAACAACCAAAACTCTTTATCTTATAGAGTAGCAACAGTTAAAGAAAATGCAGTAGCTACAACAGTTGTTGTAACATTAAAAGATAGTGCTGGTAAAGAAGTAACTGGTACAGCTACATTACCTGCAAATGCAGTAGCTGTTTCTGTAAACAACTTTAGTGGTGTTGCTAACTTAAAAGATGGTACAATTAATGTTTCTATCAAAATAACAGACGAAAATGGAAATATGGTTGAAAAAAATTCATTAACAGTTAAAAAAGATACAGAAGCTTTAGCAATTGCTGATATAACAACAACACGTACAAACCAAACTGTTACAGCTACAGTTACTATGAAAAATGGTGCTACAGTAGCAAACGAGTATTTCATGGTTAAAAAGGCAAGTGAATCTGCTCCAACAGCTTCTGAAGTTGTTGCTGCTAACAAAACAATAGCTTCTGATTTAGCTGAAGTTAAATTAACAGAAGATGTTGAATATACAATTTATGTTGTAGCTGTAAATGCTAACGGTGTTAAATCAGAAATGGCAAGTGCAAGCATTGCAAAAGCAACTGCAAGCAAACTTGAAGCGGTAACAAGCGTAGCTGCTAGTACAACTGTTGCTGGTGAATTTACTTGGGAAGATACAAAAAATACAGATTTAGCTAAAATAAAGGGATACAAAGTTATTCTTTATACAGATGCTGATGATGCAGTAGCTGTAAAAGAAACAACTGAAACTAAAATTAATATGTTAAAAGAAATTAAAGAATATGCTCAAGAAAACAAAACAGTTACAAAATACAAGGTTGGCGTTATTGCAATTGGTGCAAATAGTGATGTTGCAAATTCAGCTGAAGCTAAATCTACAACATATACAACATCTGCTTTAACAACACCAACAGCTACATTAAGCATTAATGCAGATACAAATCATCAAATATTAACATGGGGATTAGATTCAGAAGCTACATTCTACAATGTTAATGTTTATAAATATGATGAAAATGGTGTAAAAGCTGACAAAGCTATAAAGACAGTTGCAGTTCCTTCTACAAAGAGTGAATGTGACTTAACAGAAGCTATGAAAGATTTAGGTGAAGGGAAATATGCCGTAACAGTTAATTCTTTAGCTTCTACAGATTCAACAAAAGTTGATTCAGAAGAATCAACAGCTGTAGATACATATAATGTTAAAGCTCCATCAGATTTAACATTGAGCTTAAAAGATAACGATACAGTAACAGTAAGTTTTTCTAATGTATCTGGAATATTAACAGCTGACAAAGCAAGTATATCTTATGAATTATACTACGGAAAGAAACCATTATCAGGTGATATTAACTATACAAAATATACAGGCTCAATTTCAAAAGTTGAATCTTTAAATACAACAGATATTGATTTAGATAAGGAAACAACATATAGCATGTATGTATTAGTAAAATTCGGTGCAACTGAAATTGCTAGAACAGATGCTAAAGAAATTACAACTGTAAAAGCTCCTTTAGACATGACAACAGCTAAAAAAGTTGTTGCAACATGGGATGGCTTAACAACACTTTCTGATGGTGATATTAGTTACAATGGTGATAAATTAGTTGTTGGTACAACTTCAGGAAACCAAGTTTATACATCAAATGACGACACAGCTAACTATTCAGCTATATTAAATGTATTAAAAGTATTAAGCGTTGGAGATACAATTAAAGAAGATGCTAAAGGTCAAATTACAGTAGAAAAAACAACAGGTGGAAACTCAAGCTACGGAACAACATTAAAGGATGTTGATTTAGTTCTTGACTCTTCTTCAGCTGTTACAATATCTGGAACAATAAAATCTGTTTCATTGGCTACAACTACAAAAGCTGACTTATCTTATGCTACAGTAACTGAAAAAGTAACTGTTAAAGCTAGTGATGAAGTTAATGTAAAAGCTGGAACAGTTGTATCAGCAGTTACAGGAACAGTTACAATCAATGGAATTAAAGTTACATTAGCAGGTGATACAAAAATAACAGCTACAGCTACTGGCTTAGAAATAGCTGGAAGTGAAAAAGATGTTGCTATAGTTGCTGATGATGATGCAACAATTAACTTTACAGGTATTCAATCTGGAAAAGTTTCATTAACTGAAAATGATGCAGACAAAGTAATTACAATATTAGCTACAAACCCATTAGCTGAATTAGATGTTGTAAAGGGTAATGTTAATATTTCAGATGTTGCATATTCAACAATTAAAGTTGATCCAACAGGAATTATAAAGACAAATAAAGAAAAAACAATCAAATATGATGATATGACATTAACAATCAAACCTACATCTGGTGTTGTTACAGTTAACTATACAGCAAGCAAAAATGTTAAAGTTAGTGGTATTGCTACAATAGAATTCAAGACAAATGAAGACGATGAAATTGCTGAAACAAACTTAGTTGTTGACAATAGCCAAGATTTAAAACTTGATGCAACAAATAAAGTTACTTTAACAAACGTTCAAGGTTCTGTAACATACTCTGTAGATAGTGAAAAAACTGCAACTGTTGTTATGTCTGGTGATGTAACTTTAGTTGAAGCAGCACAATAATTTTAGTATTTACTTAAATATTACTTCAAATTTAAGAAGTTTAAAGTATAAAAAGAGAATAAGCTTAATTGCTTACTCTCTTTTTTTTATTTCTTTAAACTTCTTAAATTAAAAGAATTATATTGAAGTAAATTTAATGAAATTTACACATTATCTATTAAGTGTAATTGTTCCAGCTGTTAATGTTATTGTCATTTCTCCATCATGTCCTGTTGCAGTAGTAGCTTTTGGTGTATTATATGTAGCATTAACACCTTCATTAACAACAACCACACTAATATCTTTTTCTAATTTTGTTTCTGTAGTTATTGCTTCAGATATACCGTCTAATCCAGTTAATTCAATTTTTACATTTCCAGAAATATTTGTAATATCATTTTTACCACTACTGTCCTTTGTATATTCAACTGTTGCATTTCCTGTGATTGGAGTAACCTTTATATTCTTTTTTGTATCATTAACTATTGCATCTGTAACAATAGTTCCTGCAGTTATATGTAAATTCGATGTAACATAAGCATCAACTATATTTACAGTTGTTTTTGCTGAATTTAATGCTAATGTTCCAATTGAAGAATCAGCATCTGTTTTTAATGTTAATGTAGCTTCTTTTTTACCATCAGCAATTGTAACATCACCTTGTGTTCCATTAAATCTTACAGTTTTATCAGCATCAGCTTTTAAAGTAACTGTTGTTGTATTATCAGCTTTAATTGCTAATTCATTAGCTGAGTTTGCAACTAATTCAGTTGGTACTACTACTTTAGTATCTGGAGCTTTTGTTTTTTCTGACTTAATAAATACACCATTTATTGTTGCATTTTTCGCATTTACTGTAGTTCCAGCTTTTACATCAACAGTTGCATCTTCTACAGTTACTTTATCTGTAACAGTTAAACCAACTAAATCAGCTTTTCCTTCAGAAGTTTCACCTGTAACTTTTTCTACTGTAACTGATTTAACTTCACCATTAACAATTACATTATAATTTGCCTTTGCTTTAATTGTTAATGCAGCATCTTTTACAGCAGTTCCAAGGTTAACAGTTCTATCAACACTACTACTTGCAGTTATTTCAATTGCACTTACTTTTCCATTTGCATCAATTAAAATTTTGTCTCCATCTTTTAACATTTTAATAACTGATTTAATTTCAGCAGCATTAGGAGCTGTATCAACATTTTCAGCAGCAGTAGTTGAAGGGCGTTTAATCATCAATTCGCCTTCATAATTAATTCCTAGTGTTTTATCAGTCTCTAATTTAGCATTTTTAGCTGAAATATCTTTAAAAGTATAATAATCATTTAAGCCTTTAACTAATGTTGCACTTGTGCTAACTTCCATAGTAGATGTTTCTGCTAAAACAGTTGTCCCTTTACGTGTTTGAATACTAAATTTGTATTTTGTAGAAGCTGTAGCATTAGTTATTGTAAATTCTTTTTTATCATTTTCATCGCTTGCTGTTGTTGAAATTGTAACCTCATTTTCACTGCTCCAAGTATCATCTGATTCATTATAAGAACTATATACTAATTTGTAATTTTCATCTAATCCAACAATATTATCTATTGGAGCAAATCTTACAGTAATAGTATTATCTGTTGCTGTGGCTTTTACATTTGTTACAGCAGGTGCAATATAATATGTTCCTGTAGCAATAGTTTCATCAGAATCAACTTCAGCTTCATCTGCCTTTGCTATTAAAGTAACAGTTGCAACATATCTTCCATTTCCCTCTGCTTTCATTACAGAATTCATGTCATATGAATAAGTGTTATTAGCACAATTTACTTCTTTTACTAATTTTTTATCTTTAATCTCTGCAGCACTCTTCATTTCAGTTACTTTATATAATTTAACAACTACTTTTTCAGCTGCTTTAGCATCAACATCTTTCCATGATACTATACCTTCTACAAATTTTGCTTCAGTAACCTCTAATGGATCTACTATATAACCACTACCTTTTGCAGTTTCATATTCTGAATTAGCTGTTGTAGTATTATCACCATTTGCTCTTACTTTAACTGTATAAGTAGCATCTCCGTTTTCTTTAGCAATTGAGGAAATATCATATTTGGCTTCATTTACAGTTGTTTCTTTAATTATTTCACTACCTTTTAATATTTGTACTGTATATCCGGTTACCTTATTAGTATTAGTATCTTTCCATGTTGCTACACCATTTGTTGCATCCATCTTTAGATTTGTAACATTTGTTAGTTTTTCTGCTGTTGAAGAAGCAATGTCAGCTACAACAATTTCAGAAGGTGTACCTTGTGGATTTACAGCTAACACATATACTTTGTATGCATCGCCTGTTATATTAACATTAGCGAATGTATCTGTAGGTTCAATTTTATTTGCACTCTCTTTTAATTCAGCAACTGTTGGTGCTGTTTCTCCAGCTTTTTTAGCTATTACATATACTGTGTCTGCAGCTGTCTTTTTAATAGTTACTTTTCCAGTATTTGTTCCTGTACGGCTAGTACTTTCTACAAATATTTTAGGAGCTTCTACTTTTTTTATGATTTTTTTATCTAAAGTATCCTCAATGTAATTTCCATCAGCATCAACAATTTTTGTTTTAATTTTTATATTTTCATCATCTTTTAATGCACTAACATCTCCAAAATTTAATTCTGTTGCAACTGTATTAGCTGGTAAATTAGCTGTTGTTTCAATTGTTTTTTCTCCATCACTTAATGTTGCTAATACTTTTGTAGCAACCTCATTGTAATTTGTCAAATTTACTTTTACAGAAAATGCTTTTACATTTTCTGAACCAATTCCCTTACCAGCATCTATTGCTGTAACGGGTTTTATTTCTCTATATGTAAATGTTTTTGATGCAATTTCATTTCCATTTTTATCTAATATTGCAATTGTATAATCATTGTCATTTTTATTCATTGTTGCTGCAGAAATTTCTTTTACATATAAACCTGTATTAGTGTCCTTCTTTGAATCTGTAATTATTGTTCCACTTACTCTTCCATCTTTATTAGATAATTTATATGAATATCCATCTGGATTCATGTCAAATGTTAATTTAATTTTACCAGAACTAATTTCAACATCTTTTAATACAGAAACTTCAACAGTAGGAGCTGTTGCAATGTTTTGGTAATCAGCTTTACCTTTAGCAACATTTAATACTCCAGTTGCTTCTAATATGTTTAATGAACCATTGTTGTTTAAATCAGCTGCTGCAAATGCTGCATCTGTTAATGTTGTTTTTCCTTTTACATGATTTAATACTGTAACGGCATCCATTATATTGATTTTTCCATCACAGTTTGTATCTCCATATATTACTATTGTTCTTGGTTCTCCATTTACATATACTACATCTCCTGTAGTTAATACTTGTTCATCTGTTAATGCTGATGAATTGAATGTAAATGTTGTTGCATTTTTGAAAGAAGCTTTTACGTCTTTTCCTGTTACTCTATCTGTTTCAGATTGTAATATGAAAGGAACTGCTACTTTTCCTGTGATTAATTTTGAGTATTCTCCTAATGCTTTTGTTGCTGGGTCAGATGTTTCTGCAGCAAATACTCCAGAACCTGCAACGCTTGTTGCCAACATTCCAGCTAATGTTATTGATGATATTATTTTTTTCTTATCCAAAATAATTTCCTCCCTTTGTTTTATTATAGCAAGACGAAGAGAAGCTTCCTTCTCTTGGTCTTGCACAAAAATCTTGTTTTATGCAAAACTATTATATGGGGAAGAGGTATAAAAAATTAGTTTGACATAGAATAGCATAAATGCTATAATAACTATAGCAATATTGCTATAAGTTGCGCATTTGTATTGCAATATAAAAGACTAGAAACTGCGATTTCTAGTCTTTTTTGATAAGTGTTAAATAAAACTAAAGGAAAAAGAAAATACGCTAATGTTGTTTTTCCTCAACATTACGGTTTGCAATTTCAATTGCTTTGGTTATAATCTTACCACAGGTTTTAGAAGAAACATTACTCCAACCGCCATCGTTTTTAACTTGCTCATAAACACCTAATTCTTTGGCAATTTCTTCTTTCAAAGCTTCTGACATAACACTTTTGCTTGATTTTTCTGCCATGCTCAATAACCCCCTCATACGACACAAGCTCATGTTTTAAAATAAATTAATATTAAAAAACACTTAAATGAATAAATTTTAAATTTTATTCGATAATAGTATAAGCAAATTGAGATATTTTATTAATTATATTTTTACCGATGTTGTAAAAATATAGAAAATAGTGCATCTGATTATAAAAATATTTACATTTTAGTCAAAATATGGTTTAATATAACAAGTAAAAAGGAGACGATAGGATATGAGTGAAAAATTTTATATAACAACACCAATATATTATCCAAGTGGAAAGTTTCATATTGGAACAGCATACACTACAGTTGCAACAGATGCAATGGCTAGATATAAAAGGCTTAGAGGCTGTGATGTAAGAATGTTAACTGGACTTGACGAACATGGTCAAAAAATCGAAACTATTGCAAAAGAAAAAGGAGTAACACCGCAAAAATATGTAGATGAAATGGCAGAAAAAGCAAAAGATTTATGGAAAAAAATGAACATACAGTATGATGATTTTATTAGAACAACAGATAAAAGACATGAAGATTCAGTTAAAAAAATTTTTACAAGATTTATGGAGCAGGGGGACATATACAAGGGAGAATACAGTGGAATGTATTGTATGCCTTGCGAATCATATTTTACAGAAAGTCAACTTGTAGATGGAAAATGTCCGGACTGTGGTAGAGAAGTAAAACCCATGAAAGAAGAAGCTTATTTCTTCAATATGAAAAAATATACAAAGCGTTTATTAGAGTTTTACGAAGAAAATCCAGATTTTATTCAACCAGAATCTAGAAAGAACGAAATGATTAATAACTTTATTAAACCAGGATTAGAGGATTTATGTGTAAGTCGTACATCTTTTGAGTGGGGGATAAAGGTAGAAAAAGATCCCAAACATGTTGTATATGTTTGGCTTGATGCACTAACAAACTACATAAATGCATTGGGATATATGTCAGAAGATGATAGCTTATTTAAAAAATATTGGCCAGCAGATGTTCATGTAGTTGGAAAAGATATAGTTAGATTTCATGCTATATATTGGCCAATATTCTTAATGGCATTAGATTTGCCATTGCCTAAGAAAATATTTGCACATGGTTTTATTATGATGAAAGATGGGAAAATGTCAAAATCAAAGGGAAATGTTGTATATCCAGAATTATTAATTGAGCGTTATGGTTTAGATGCTACAAGATATTTCTTATTAAGAGAATTACCATTTGGACAAGATGGAGTATTTTCACCAGAAAGTTTTGTTGAGAGATTTAACTTTGACCTTTGCAATGATTTAGGCAATTTATTAAATAGAACCGTATCAATGGTAAATAAATACTTTAATGGAAAAATACCAACATATGAGGGACATCCAAATGAACCAGATGAAGAATTGGAAAGATATACTCAAGAGCAAATATGTGGAGTAGAAGAAGATTTAGAAAATATGCAATTCAGCAATAGTTTGGCTAAAATATGGAATATTATTTCTAGAAATAATAAGTATATTGACGAAACTGCTCCATGGATACTTGCTAAAAATGAAGAAAATGAAAAGTTAGCTTCAGTAATGTATCATTTAATTGAAAATTTAAGAAAAGTTGGTATATTGTTACAACCATTTATGCCAGACACAGCTGAAAATATTTTAAGACAAATTGGTGTTACAAATTCAGAACATAAAACCTGGGACAGCATAAAGAGTGCTGATAAACTATTAGTTGGAGTTCAGGTAATTGAAAAGGGAGAACCTTTATTTATGCGTTTAAATATTGAAGAAGAGGTTGAATATATTAGAGAAGGTATGAAAGCAAAGAATTAAGTTCTTTGCTTTTTATACAAAGGGAGGAAGTATGAAAATATTTATAGCTGGTTCAGCATGCGAAAATATACCAGAAAAGTACATAAAAGAAACTGAGAAATTAGGTGAAAAGCTTTTAAATACAGAACACGAAATTTATTGCTGTGCAAGTGATGTAGGTTTAATAGGAAGTATTTATAATCCATTTTTGAAAAAAGCGAAAGATAGGGTAAAATGTGCTATTCCAAAGGCACATTTACATTATTTTAAAAGTACGGAGAATATTGAGCTTATAACAGATACTATTGGGCAAAGAACAGACTATATGTTGCAAAATTGTGATATGGCTATATTTTTGCCGGGTGGAATTGGAACTTTGTATGAAATTTTATGTTCAATTGAAACGAAAAGGGCAGATGAACATCATTGCAAACTTGTAATTGTAAATATGTTTGGATACTTTGATAATTTGCTTGATATGTTAGAAAAAATTTTTAAGGAAAAGTTTGCAAATGAAAATGACCGAAATATGTACCATGTTGTACACAATATAGACGAATTGCCTTTGTAAGCATTGACAAACTGATAAAAATAGTGTAAAATAGCAAAACTGGCAAAAATAAGACAATAGAAATTTTGGTAATATTGGAAACGAAACATACATTATATAAAATAATGTTAACGAACAACACAAAATAAGGGTGTTGTCTTTTTATGCTTAAAATAAGGAGGAGAAAAAGGTGAAAAAAGAAGAGAACATTTTAGGGAAAGAAAAAATAAGTAGATTAATGTTAAAATTTTCAGTACCTTGCATTATTTCCTTATTAGTAAATTCCTTGTACAATATTATTGACCAAATATTTATTGGATGGGGAGTAGGCTATTTAGGAAATGGAGCTACAAACGTTGTGTTTCCATTAGTAATGGTTGCATTAGCATTTGCATTAATGTTTGGTGATGGTACATCTGCTTATTTGAGTTTAAAATTAGGAGAAAAAAAGAAAGACGAAGCAAGTAAGGGTGTTGGAAACGGTATAATATTAGCAGTTATAGTTTCAATAATTTTATGTGTTTCAGTATTATTGTTTTTACCACAATTACTAAATGTTTTTGGCTGTACAGATGTATTAAGAGATTATGCATTGAGCTATGGATATATCATAGCGATTGGTTTACCATTTATGATGGTTGGAACATCATTAAACTCTATTATCAGAGCTGACGGAAATCCAAAATA
Organism: uncultured Clostridia bacterium; assembly: GCA_934120395.1. Classification (GTDB taxonomy): domain Bacteria; phylum Bacillota; class Clostridia; order TANB77; family CAG-508; genus CAKOTZ01. The sequence continues at coordinate 89,573 of CAKOTZ010000002.1, read as the reverse complement.
CTCAATGATATCAATGATTGCAGGAGCTGTATTAAATCTTATTTTAGATCCAATATTTATTTTTGTATTTAATATGGGAGTAGAGGGAGCAGCTATTGCAACAGTTATAAGTCAAATATTAACTTTTATGTTAAATATAGCATATATTAAAAAGTTTAAATCTATAAAACTTGGAAAAGAAGAGTTTAAGCTAAGAGTAAATGTATCACAAAAGATATGTACACTTGGAGTTAGTAGTTTTATTACACAAATTAGTATTGTGCTAGTAATGGCTTGCGAAAATAATTTGCTTGCAAAATATGGAGCACAATCAGAATATGGAGCTGAAATTCCTATTACTGTAATTGGTATAGTAATGAAAATAAGTCAGATTTTAAACAGCATTATAATAGGAATGGCAGCAGGTTCACAACCAATTATTGGTTATAATTATGGTGCAGGTAAGTTTGATAGAGTAAAGAAAACATTAAAATTAGTATTAGGAATGAGTTTAGGAGTTAGTACATTTGCATTTATTTTATTCCAAACAATTCCAGATAAGCTTATATCTATATTTGGTAGTGGAGAAGAATTATATATGCAATTTGCATGTATAGCATTTAGAACATATTTAATGCTATGTATTTGTAATGGAATACAGATACCTGCAGGAATATTCTTTCAAGCAATTGGAAAGAGTGGAAAAAGTGCAACATTGTCATTGTCTAGACAAGTGTTATTCTTAATTCCAGCAATGATTATATTTGGAAGTATGTTTGGCATAAGAGGTATTCTTTATGCAGGACCTTTTGCTGACGGATTAGCATTTATTATTGCTTGTACATTACTTGTTATGGAAATTAAAAAATTAAATGGGCAAAAAAGTAAAAGTAAAGCTGAAACTGCTGAAAATAGCAGCGTTACAGGTGAATTGAAAAATCAAGTTGTTATAACAATTGCTAGAGAATATGGTTCAGGTGGTAGATATGTTGGAAAACTTGTTGCAGATAAACTTGGCATAAAATTATATGACAAGGAATTTATAACACAAATTGCTCAAGAAACGGGTCTATCAGAAGAATATATTGAAAAGAATGAACAAAAAAGAAATGTATTAGCAACATTAAACAATGGATATTATTCTGGATTAAACAACTCAGATGAACTATTCATTAAAGAAGCAGAACTAATAAAGAAAGTTACTGACAATGAATCTTGTGTTATTGTTGGTAGATGTGCAGATTTTATTTTAAAAGACAAGAAAAATGTATTAAAAATCTTTATTTATAGCAATATGGAGAATAAGATAAAAAGAGCAACAGAAATTTATGGCTTAGATAAAGACAAGGCTGAAAAGGAAATAAAGAGAATTGATAAATTAAGAGCAAATCATTATAAATATTATACTGAAAAGGAATGGAGCAATAGAGAAAATTACGATTTATGTATTAACAGTGACATTGTTGGCGTTGAAAAATCAGCAGAGTTAATTTGTAAGTTAGTTAAAGACAAAGAAGAAGTAATGGCGTAATTTATAAAAATTTGAAATAATTTTGTGTATTATGGAAAATATGTAGAATAAAAATTTGATTAGAATTATTATTTATTTTATAGATAATAACATAGTTAAGTATAGTCAATTTTCTGAGGTTTTGCAAAGTTAAAATTTTTGTATATCTTTCGGGATAATATTGTAAAGAATATATTGCATTTGTAATTTGGTGATAAAGTTTGTTGGCAGAATTAGGAGAGTTAAGAGTGAAAGCAATATAATTGTAGATGTTTATAAATTCTTGCTCAAATGAAGGAGAAGGGGATATTAAATATTTTTTATTGTATTCCATATTTCTCCTCCATTTCAGCACAAAAATCTTCCATAGGACGATAGTTGCCGTTTTCAATATCTTTAAGAGCAAGGTCAATTTTTTGTAAAATATCTTTTTGAAATTCTTCAAATGAAGCATAATGCTTATCAAAATGTTCAGCAACAAGTTTGTCAATACGTTCTTCTTCAGTTTCTGTATAAATGTTAACTAAATTTGCATAAGCTTCATCACTAAGAACGACAAGGTCATTTGAACCATTTTTTGTAATATACATGGGTTCATTTGTTTCGTGGCAAATTTTTGAAATTTCGTTATAATTATTACGTAAATCAGCACAAGGTCTAATTAAAGCCATAAATTACCTCCTAAGAATTAATATAGTCAAATTATATCAAAATTATTCTATACAAACAAGAGGGAATAACCAAAATTTGAAATATAAATTATTGAAAAAGAAATATTAAGGGTCAGGCACTTTCATAAAAAACTATACATATATTAAAGTATAGTTCAAATGGAGGTGCTTGTTTATGCTAACTATTTCTATATCTGGCTTGTTGACTTTTCTAAATTCAACAGTATTTATGTTTGGATTTATAACAAACAATACTTTGTTTCCAGAACCGTTGTCGCCGGAAGAAGAAAAACTATACCTAGAGAAATACAGCCAAGGTGATGAAGAGGCTAGAAATATACTTATAGAAAGGAACTTGAGATTAGTTGCACATGTATGCAAAAAATATGCAAGCACCAATGTAAATAATGACGATTTAATATCAATTGGCACAATTGGTTTAATCAAGGGAATAAATAGCTTTAATTCAGATAAAGGAGTAAAACTAGCAACGTATGTTTCTAAATGTATTGATAACGAAGTATTAATGTATTTAAGAAGTATAAAGAAATTAGGAGCAGAAGTTTTTTTGAATGAACCAATTGGAAAAGACAAAGATGATAATGAAGTATCATTAATTGATGTACTTGAAAATGAAGAAAGAAATATAGAAGATGAAATTGATTTAAAAATAAAAATAAAAAAATTATATGAAAAGATGTCAGCAGTATTAAAAGAGAGGGAAAAGTTAATATTGGAATGGAGATATGGACTTTATGGACAAAAGCCAAAAACGCAAAATCAAATTGCGGATATATTGGGAATAAGTCGATCGTATGTATCTAGAATTGAAACAAAAGCAATTAATAAACTAGCAAAAGAAATAAAAGAATAATTTTATACATAATAAAAGCTCCAGATTGCTGAAGCTTTTATCTTTTTAATATAATTGTCCCTTATCTTTATGGAAATCATTAAAAGCTTGAATACAAGATTCTCTATCCATAGGAATAAGCTCTAAAACATCTTCTTTATTGCCTTTAAGATATTCATAAATCATATCATCACGAAAGCCAATATTTGCTGCATCTTTTTTGGTGCAACCAAAGTATACTTTTTTGATGTTAGCCCAAATAATGGCTGATAAACACATTGGACAAGGTTCGCAAGATGTATATAGTGTGCAACCACTTAAATCATGAGTACCTAGTTTTTCACAAGCCTGTCTAATAGCTTGAACTTCTGCATGTGCAGTAGGGTCATGTTTTAAAATTACTTGGTTATTAGCGACACTAAGAACATTATCTTCTTTGTCTAAAATTACAGCACCAAATGGGCCTCCTTCCTTGTGTGTCCAGCCAAAGTTAGCTTGATTAAGTGCTTTTTCCATGTATGGGTTCATATTAAAAACTCCCTTCAAATAAATTATGTACATAAGTATAACATTGAAATGAAGAAATAACAACTAAAAGAATGTATGCTAGCAATGTTTTGTCAAAAAAGAGACTTTACAATCAAATAATGACAATGATATAATAAGCCGAGTTATAAGAAATAAGGAGGAAAAGTTTGAAGGTATAATATTATTACCTTGAACAAAAGAGAAATGATAAAAAATTTTATATTGCATTTAAAAACTATAACCAAACATAGGTGGTTAGTATTCAAACTATGCTGTAGAGCGGGAATTCCTTGGAGAGGCTTAGTACATGATTTATCTAAATATTCACCAGTTGAATTTTGGGAAGGTGTAAAATACTACCAGGGCGACAGAAGCCCAATACTTGCATGCATTGAGCAAGAAGGATATTCAAAAGCTAAATTACATCACAGAGGTAGAAACAAGCATCATCCATCATACTGGTATGATCAGTTTGCAAAAAATAAAACTCCTATAATTCCATATGTATATGTTGCAGAAATGATATGTGATAAAATTGCTGCATCTATGAATTATTCAGGCAAAAACTGGAATGATTCAACACCAATGGAATATTGGAATCAAAGAAGCGATACGGATATTCTAAATCCAAAAATATACAATATGCTAACTGAAATTTTTAGAATGGTGGCAGTTTATGGTGTTGAAAGCACAATTACAAGAGAAAATTTAAATGAAGTATATGAAAAGTATGTAAATAATGAGGGTGAAGGGAATGTTAAAGAGTTGTAACTTATGTCCTCATGAATGTAAAGTAAATAGAACAAATAACGAATTAGGATTTTGTAAATGTAAGGATGAAGTAGAAATTGCTTTATCTTCTTTACATTTTTATGAGGAACCGTGTATTAGTGGGACAAATGGATCAGGTACTATATTTTTTTCACATTGTAATATGAATTGTGTTTATTGCCAAAATTATGAAATAAGTCAATTAGGAAAAGGAAAATCAATAAGCGTTGAACATTTGGCAGAATTATTCTTAAAACAACAATCAAAAAAAGCACATAATGTAAATCTAGTTAGTCCAACTCCATATGTACAGCATATAATTGAAGCAATAATAATGGCAAGAGAAAAGGGATTTACATTGCCAATTATATATAATACTAACGGATATGAAAAAATTGAGACATTAAAAATGTTAGAAGGATATATAGATGTATATTTACCTGATTTCAAATATTTTGATGATGAACTTGCATTAAAATATTCTAAAATTTCAAAATATAAAGAAATAACAGCAAAAGCGTTAAAAGAAATGTATAGACAGGTAGGAGCGCCTAGAATAGACAGGAGTGGCATAATTCAGAGAGGAATGATTATAAGACATTTGGTATTGCCAAATGAAGTTGAAAATTCAAAAAAAATTTTAAAATGGATAAAAGAGAATATGGATAATAATGTATATATTAGTATTATGGCACAGTATTTTCCATGCTATAAGGCAAAACAAATAGAAAATTTAAATCGCAAATTAAGAATTGAAGAGTATGAAGAGGTTAAAGATTATATGTATGATTTGCAATTGGAAAATGGGTATATACAGGAATTAGGTGAACATGAAGAAGAGTATGTTCCTAAATTTGATTTAAGTGAATAAAAATAAACAAAATATATAAATAGCTTAGCATAGAAATTTAAAAATGTCCAATAATAAAATTATATAATTTATATAAAAAAACAAGAAAGAAAATGAGAAAATAAGATAAAAATAAAAATAGTAGCATATAAATCACAAAAAATGTACTTGAAGAATAAAAATGTATATGGTAATATAAATACAACATAAAGGTAAAGAAATTAATTTTCCCTGCATGGTTCGTGACAGGATGGAATTTTTAGAACCAACAAGATAGAAACGGGAGCCTAACTTTAGATATGGCGTGTATGCTTGAATTTATTTAAGAAACCCAAGAGTATTTAAGAGGGCACCCACCTGTGAACAACAGGTCCTTAAAAATTCTTACTAGACGGCTAAGGCGGGGCTTTATATGAAATGTTATTTTATGAATCATAAATACAAAACACTAGTAATTTACTAGTGTTTTGTTGCATTTTGTATAAAGCAATGATAAAATATGTTAGAAGAAAGTGGGAGAAAATGACAATACAAGATTTATTAGAGTTAGGAATAAAAGAACTTAGAAGAGCAAAAATAGACAATCCTCAATGGCTGGCAAAAAAAATATTAGCCAATGAAATTGATAAAAACATTACATATTTGGCTATTCATAATAAAGAAGAAATTGATGATAAAACAAAGGAAAAATTTAAATTGGCTATCATAAAAAAACAAAATGGGATACCGTTACAATATATTACTCACAAACAAGACTTTATGGGTTTATGTTTTTATGTTGATGAAAATGTTTTAATACCAAGAGTGGATACTGAAATTTTGGTAGAGGAAGTAATTGAAATTGCAAAAAATACAGAGAATATTAAAATATTGGATATGTGTACAGGAAGCGGAGCTATTGCCATTTCTTTAGCAAAGTATTTACCAAATGCAAAGATTAGTGCAAGTGATAAAAGTATTAAAGCATTAAAAATTGCAAAGGAAAATGCAAAAAATAATAATGTTAAAATTGATTTTATTGAATCAGATCTTTTTAAAAATATAAATCATAAATATGATATTGTTGTATCAAATCCACCATATATAGAAACAGAAGTAATAAAAACTTTAGATGTAGAAGTACAAAATGAGCCACTAATGGCATTAGATGGCGGAAAAGATGGATTAGACTTTTATCGTATAATTGCAAATGAAGTTAAAGAATATTTAAATAAAGATGGGTATTTAGCTTTGGAAATAGGATATAATCAAAGAGAAGCGGTAACTGAGATTTTAAATAAAGAGGGATATGTAAATATTTATTCAAAGAAAGACTATGGCGGTAATAATAGAATTGTAGTAGGAAAAAAGTAGGTGTATAGATGTCTTTTTCAGCAGAAATAAAGGAAGAATTGAGTGCTTTTAATAATTGGAATCAAACAGAACAGCTAAAAGCAGAATTAAATGGTTATTATATGTCTAGCAATACCATAATAGATGGAAATATTATAAGTTATGTTACTGAAAATGATAGTAACTTAAAAAGATATCAAAAAATTTTAAAAAATTTAGGTATTTCATTTGAGACTATTAGAAAAGGAAAAATATTTCAAACACAGTATCATAATGATGAAAAAATAGACTTAACTAATATTAACATAGAAGAAATAGATATATTAAAGGCTGTATTGCGTGGAGCGTTTATGGCAACGGGAACAATTAATAACCCAAACAGTAAATATCACTTAGAAATTTTTTTAAGTAGTAAAGAGAATGCAAAATTTATAATTTATATAACAGAACAATTTAACATATATTCTAAATTATTAAAAAGGAAAAAAAATTATGTAGTATATTTAAAAGATGGAGAAGCTATTTCCAATTTTTTAGCTTTAATAGGCGCAAATAAAGCAGTACTAAATTTTGAGGAAGTTAGAGTTATGAGGGAAATGAAAAATAAAGTTAATCGAATCGTAAATTGTGAAACGGCTAATCTAAATAAAATAATTAATGTTTCTGTTTTACAAATAGATGATATTAAATATCTAATAAAAAATAAACATTTTGATGAACTTCCAAATAATTTGCAGGAAATTGCAAGGATACGCATGGAAAATCCAGATATGAGTTTAGAGCAAATGGGAAAATTATTGGAGAAGCCAATTGGAAAATCGGGGGTAAACCACAGATTAAAGAAGATAAGAGAAATAGCGGAAGAACTAAGAAAGGAAGATAGAGCATGAGGCAAGTAGGAATATATATACATATCCCGTTTTGTAAGAAAAAGTGTAAATATTGCGACTTTTGTTCTTTTGAAGAAAAAAATGAATTAATACTGGAGTATATTAATTGCGTGAAACAGGAACTAAAAGAAGTAGGAGAGGGAATTAAAAGTCAGGTTAAAGAAAAATTGTGTGAAGAGACTCAAATTGATACTATTTACATAGGTGGAGGAACTCCTTCATATATTGATGCTAAATACATATCCGAAATTTTAAATATAACAAAAGAAAATTTTAACATAATAAAAAATGCTGAAATTACAATTGAAGTAAATCCTGGAACAGTAAATATAGACAAATTAAAAACATATAGAGAATGTGGAATAAATCGTTGTAGTATTGGGGCACAATCTGTAAACGATAAGCTTTTAGAAATATTAGGCAGAATTCATAACAAAAATGAAATTTTAAATACATATGACCTAGCCAAAGAAGCGGGATTTCAAAACATAAATATTGATTTTATGATTGGATTGCCAAATCAAAATATGAAAGATATAGACGATATGCTTGATTTTATAAAAGAAAAAAAGCCTACTCATGTTTCTGTGTATTCCTTAATAGTGGAAGATAAAACTAAAATAAAAGAAGAAATAGAAACAGGTAAATTAATTTTACCAACAGAAGATATAGAACGACAAATGTATTGGAGAGTTAAAAATGGGTTAGAACAGCAAGGATATAATCATTATGAAATTTCTAATTTTGCAATGCCAAACTACTATTCTGTACATAATGTAAATTGTTGGAAACAAAAAGAATATATTGGAATTGGTAGTGCTGCACATTCATATACAGATGGCTTAAGATATTCAAATATTGAAGATATAGAAGAGTATATAGATAATTTTAAAAAGGATAAACAAGAAGATAATATAGTTTTTCATGAGAAACAGAATATATACACTCAAATGCAAGAATATATTTTGCTAGGATTAAGAAAGCTTGATGGAGTGTCGGCAAAAGAATTTTTTGAAAAATTTAATGTTAATATGTTTGAAGTATTTAAGGAAACAATTGAAAAACTAATAAAAGAGGAATTAATTATAGCTGATAATGATAGAATTTGTTTAAGCCAAAAAGGTTTAGATTTAGCAAATATTGTTTGGGAAGAGTTTGTATAAAATACAATGGGGGCATTTTGAAAGGAACAAAATGCAAAATAAATATTGGATTTGGTTATCTAGATTAATTGATACTGTAAGTTTAAATAGTTTAAAGAAATTATTAGAATTTTATAAAAGTCCTGAAAAGATATGGAATTTAAGTAAATATGATTTAATTAGACATGGGCTTAGTTTTTTTGAAGCATCACAGGTGCAAAATATAATTTATAGACAAAATCTAGAAAACTATATTTTTTATATTAAAAAAGAAAACATAAATATTATAAGTTACCAAGACCAGTCATATCCAGAAAAGTTAAAAAATATTCCTAATTGGCCTCTTGTAATATATTGCAAGGGCAATAAAGATATTTTAAATAGAGTTTCAGTTGGAATGGTTGGATGTAGATTATGTTCTAATTATGGAAAAACAGTAGCACAAGATTTAGCATATGAACTAGCAAAAAAAGATATTGTCGTTATTAGTGGACTTGCAAGAGGCATTGATACCTGGTCACATATTGGTTGCTTAAGAGCGGGAGGAAAAACAATTGCTGTTTTGGGTTCTGGAATTGACAATATTTATCCGCCTGAAAATAAAGCTATTTTTGAGCAAATAGTTGAAAATAATGGAGCTGTTATTAGTGAATATATAGTTGGAACTAAGCCACTTGCTAAAAATTTCCCAAGAAGAAATCGTATTATTAGTGGTTTGGCAAATGGAATAGTATTGGTAGAAGCAAAAAAGAGAAGCGGAAGTTTAATTACGGTTGATTATGCTTTAGAGCAAGGCAAAGAAGTGTTTGCAGTTCCACGGCAATATAATGCAGGCAAATTCGATTGGAACAAACGAATTATTAAAACAAGGTGCTAAAATTGTAACTGATGTTAATGATATAATTGAGGAGCTTTAGTAAAAAATAACAAGAAATACTTTCAAAATTTAGTAATATGTAATATAATGTATAACGAAAATTTATAAATAAGATTTGCAGGGAGGTTGCAAATGGGAAAAAATCAAGAAAAAAATAAAAATGGCAACAAGAAAACACAAAAATCAAAAGAAATGGACGATACAATAGTATATAAGGGAAAGAAGAAAACTAAAAAGAAACACCCTAAATTAAAATTAGCAATAAAAATAATATTAATTGCATTAGTTGTAATTGCTTTAATAGGTGGAGGAATTATTGCTGGTATATTTTATGGGCTTTTTGGAGATGAATTTTTAATCAGTAAAAAGGACTTGGTAATAAACAATTCAAATTCAAATATATTAGATAAAGATGGAAACGTTATAGGTTCTTTGGCTGGAGATGAAAGAAGGCAAATAGTAACTTTATCTGATATGCCTAAATATTTACCAATGGCATATGTATCAATTGAGGATGAAAGATTTTATGAACACCATGGTGTAGATATTTTTAGAACAGGAAGAGCTGCAGTAAATTACATATTCCATCATGGAGAATCTTCATTTGGTGGAAGTACGATTACACAACAGTTAGTTAAAAATATAACTCAAGATAAAGATGATAGTGGAATAGCAGGTATAATAAGAAAAGTAAAAGAAATGTCTAAAGCGTATCAAATTGAAAAGTTAATTTCAAAAGATCAAATTTTAGAACTTTATTTAAATATTCTATTTGTAGGAGGACCATCAAATCATGGCGTGCAAATGGGTGCTAGATATTATTTTGATAAAGATATAGGAGATTTAAGCTTAGAAGAGTGTGCATTTTTAGCAGGAATAAATAGTTCACCTAACTCATATAATCCATTCCAAGAGAAGAACCATGATAAAATAATGGAGAATATTAAGAAAAAAACAAAAGTTGTTCTTAATAAAATGTACGAACTAGGAAAAATTACACAAGAAGAAAAAGAAACAGCAAGTGCAAAAGTAGACGAGGGATTGCAATTCCAAAAAGGTCAAACAATTCAAAATTCATATTCTTATCATACTGAAGCTGCTATAGACCAAGTTGTAAAAGATTTAGCAGAAAAGAATGGCTGGGATAAGAGCTTTGCTAAAATGAAATTACAAAGTGGTGGATACACAATACATACAACTCAGGATACTTCAGTTCAAAGTAGAATGGAAGAAGAATTTGCAAAAAGTACTTATATAAAAAAATCTAAGAAAATAAAATTAAAAGATGCAGAAGGAAATGAGACAAATGAATATCAAACAACACAATCAGGTATGGCAATTATTGAATATTCAACAGGTAAGGTTGTTGGTACTGTTGGAGGATTAGGAGAAAAAACAAATTCAGGAGATTTGAATAGAGCAACTCAAACTGTAAGACAACCGGGTTCTGCAACGAAACCAATATCAACTATTGCACCTGCAATTGAAGAAAAAATTATAACAGCTGGAACTGTTTATGATGATTCAAAAACTACATTTGGTTCATATGAGCCAAAAAATGATGGTAATAAATACCTTGGTTTAATAACTGTAAGAGATGCGATTGCTAAATCACAAAACATGATACCATTAAAAATTATGACTGAATTAACACCAGGAAAGTCTATAGACTATATGAGAAAGATGGGAGTAACTACTTTATATAAGCATGGAGAAAACTCAAAAAAGGATGATGAATCTTTACCAGTTGCAATAGGAGGACTATCAGATGGTATAAGTCCATTGGAAATGGCTGCAGCATACGGCTGTATTGCAAATGGAGGAGAATATATTACACCAATTTTCTATACTAGTGTAACTGATGCAGATGGAAATGTTGTGCTTGAGCCAACACAAGAAAAAAGAAGAGTAATTTCAGAAGAAGCAGCTTATGTTACAAAGAGTATTTTAACACAGCCTGTTTTGTCTGGAACAGCAACATATTGTGCTATTTCTGGAATGGATGTAGGTGCTAAAACTGGTACAACTAATGGAAGCAAGGATAGATGGCTTTGTGGATTTTCACCATATTATTCAGCTGCAACATGGTTTGGTTATGACCAACCAGAAGAAATTATATGGCCTGGTAGAAATCCAGCAGGACAAATATGGTCTAATATAATGAAGGACATTCATAAAAACTTAGAAAAGAAAAGGTTTGACAAACCAAGTAATATTGTAAGCGCTACAATTTGTAAAGACTCAGGTGACTTAGCAACAGACAGTTGTTCTAGAACGTATTCAGAAGTATTCATTAAGGGTACGCAACCTACAAAACAATGTGAAGGACATTTAACATTAAGTATTTGTGTAGATACTGGAAAATTAGCTAATGAATATTGCCCAAATAAGGAAGATAGATATTATACTGCTAAACCAGAAAAAGAACGTAATCCAAAGTGGAATACTAATTATGGAGATAAATTTAATGCTCCAACTGATGTATGTACAGAACACAAAAAATCGGAAGAACAACCAAAAGAAGATAAACCAAAGGATGAGCCAAAAGATGAGAAAAAAGATGATAAGCCAAACTCAAATACAAATAAAACAAATACGACAAACACAACAAATACAACAAATACAGTAGAAAATACAAACACAACGAATACGACAAATACAGCAAATACAACGAATACAGTTGATGAAGAAGAATAAATGTAAAAAGGCAGACAACAACACTGCCTTTGATTTTAAATGTACGAAAAAGAAAGGAAGATTATAGAAATGGAAATAAAATTTTATAATACCTTAACAAAGCAAAAAGAAGTTTTTAAACCTCTAGATGGAAATACTGTTAGAATATACTCTTGCGGTCCGACGGTATATAAAGATGCAACAATTGGAAATATGAGAACATTTATATTTATGGATAATTTGAGAAGAGTTTTAAAATATAATGGCTATAAATTAAAACATGCTATGAATATTACTGATGTTGGACATTTAGTTTCAGATGGTGACGAGGGAGAAGATAAAATGCTAAAATCTGCAAGAGAAGAAGGCAAAACACCATTGGAAATATCAGAATTTTATACAAAGAGATTTTTAAAAGATTTTGATAGATTAAATATTGATAGACCTGAAATTATTTGTAAAGCAACGGAACACATACAAGAAATGCTTGAATTTGTCGAAAAATTAATGGAAAATGGTTATGCATATGAAACATCTACAGCAATATATTTTGATGTTTCAAAGCTAGACAAATATGGAATATTATCAGGAATTGATTTAAGAAATCAAATGGCAGGTGCAAGAGTTGAAGTTGATGAAGAGAAAAGAAACCCTTATGATTTTGCTTTATGGATAAAAGCTCCCGAAAATCATTTGATGAAGTGGGATAGTCCGTGGGGACCAAGTTATCCAGGTTGGCATATTGAGTGTTCTGCAATGGGAAAAAAATATTTGGGAGAACAATTTGATATTCATACAGGTGCAATTGACCTTGTTCCAACACATCACGAAAATGAAATAGCTCAAAGTAAAGGGTGTACAGGTAAAATTCCAGCAAAATTTTGGATGCATGGAGAGTTTTTGTTAATTAATGGTGGGAAAATGTCAAAAAGCTTAGGAAATGTATACCTAGTAGAAGACATTATAAACAAGGGATATGACCCATTAGCATATAAATTATTTTGCTATACTTCACATTATCGTAATAAATTAAATTTTACTTGGGAAGGTATAGAATCTTCAAGTAAGGCATTAGCAAAATTAAAAGAAGCTTATCAAAAGCATTTACAGGGAACGGATTTCATTTCAGAAAATGAAATTGAAAAATATAAAAATAAATTTTTGGAAGCAATTAATGATGATCTAAATATGCCACTGGCAATGAGTGTTGTATGGGACGTAGCTAAAAATCCAAATAAAAGCAAACAATTAGCAGAGCTTTTAAAAGATTTTGATAGAGTTTTAGGATTAAAAATTGAAGAGCCAATAAGCAAAGCAAAAGAAGAAATTCCAGAAGAAGTATTAAAACTTTTAGAACAAAGAAAACAAGCAAGAACTAATAAGGATTGGGCTAAATCAGACGAATTAAGAGATAGAATACAAGAACTTGGATATCAAGTAAAAGATACAAAAGATGGTATTGAATTACAAAAAATAAGACAATAGAATTCTTGCAATACTAATAGATATGGTGTAAAATAAAAAAATAGGTATATAATACTTACGGAGGAGAAAATGAGGTTATTAGAAGAAAAAGATAAACAGGCATATACAGATTTTCTAAAGAAACATGAAAGATGTAATTTTCAGCAATCTTTGGAATGGGGTAAAGTCAAGTCAAATTGGAAAAATGAGGTTATCTTAGCAGAAGATGAACAGGGAAACATAATTGGTTCTATTAGCATTTTAATTAGGAAAATTCCTATTTTTGGGTACTTAATGTATTCTTCAAGAGGACCTGTGTGTGATGTTCACGATAAAGCTACTTTGGTACAATTAACAGAAGGCGCTAAGGAATTAGCAAAAAAGTATAAGGCATTTGTATTTTCGATAGAACCAGACATAAAAAGTGACGATGAGGAATTTAGAAAAATTATTACATCAATAGGCTATAAAATCAAAGATGATGCTAAAAATTTTAGGGAGGAAATACAGCCTAGATATGTTTTTAGACTAAACCTAAAAGGAAAAACAGAAGAAGAAATATTAAAGAATTGTCATCAAAAGACAAGATATAATATAAGGTTGGCAACTAAAAAGGGTGTAACTATTAAGGAAGGAAATAAGGAAGATTTAGCAGATTTTCATCGTATAATGGTTACTACTGGACAAAGAGATGGATTTATTATTCGTAGCTTGTCATATTTTGAAAAAATGTATGATGAATTAGCACCAGAACACATGAAGGTACTAATGGCTTATTATGAAAATAAGCCGATTGCAGGAATAATACCTATTAGATATGGAAATAAAACCTGGTATTTGTATGGAGCAAGTAGTAATGAACATAGAAATTTAATGCCAAATTATTTGTTACAATGGCATGCAATTCAAGAGGCTATACAAAATGAGTGCGATATGTATGATTTTAGAGGAGTATCTGGAGTTGTAGACGAAAATCATCCTCAATATGGTTTATATAGATTTAAAAAAGGATTTGGTGCTGAATTTACAGAGTTTATTGGAGAAGTATATTTACCGTTTAAGCCAGTTATATATAAAGTTTATAAAATTTCTGAAAAGACATTTAGAAGTTTAAGAGCTTTTAAAAGAAAAATTTTTAGTAGAGGTAACTAATGAAATCCTTAGTAATAAATAAAAAAGATTTAAAACATAATATTGAGATTATAAAAAAACTAGCAAAACAAAACGAAAAAGCAGATAATGGACAAGCTTTTAAAATTATTGGAGTTGTTAAAGGTAATGGGTATGGATTAGGCTTAGTTTCATTTGCAAAAATTTTAATTGATAGTGGAATTAATTTTTTAGCAGTTTCTACTGTTGAGGAGGCTATTGCACTAAGAAAAGCAGACATAAAAGAAGATATTTTAATGCTTTCATCAACTTCTGTAAAAAAAGAGATAGAACTTTTAATAGAAAATAATATTATTTTGACCATTGGATCAGCACTTTCAGCTGAAACTGTTGATGAAGTGGCAAGAAGATTAAATGTTACAGTAAGAGCACATTTAAAAATTGACACAGGCTTTGGTCGTTATGGATTTTTATATAACCAAACAGATAAAATAATTGAAACATTGCAAAGCGTTACAAATATAAATATTGAAGGTACATTTTCACATTTTTCAATGTCTTTCTATAAAAAGGATAAATGGACTAAGCAACAATTTGATAATTTTATAAATACAATAGAAACACTACAAAGGGAAGGAATAAAAACAGGAATGTTGCATATATGTAACTCTTCGGCATTTTTAAAATTTCCAACAATGCATTTAAATGCTGCTAGAATTGGTTCTGCGTTTACAGGTAGAATTATAGTTCTAAATACGTATGGATTAAAGAAAATTGGAACACTTAAAAGTAATATAACGGAAATAAAGACATTGCCAAAGGGATATAATATTGGATATTCTAATGCATTTAAAACAAAAAGAGAAACAAAAGTGGCTATAATTCCAGTTGGATATTATGATGGATATAATGTGAGAGCTATGCATGACGATTATCGCTTTCGTGATAAACTAAGATACCTATATGGTGCGATGAAAGATTTTGCTAGGGACAAGCATTTCAAAGTTAGAATAAATGATAAGAAATATACTGTAGTTGGGAAAATTGGTATGTATCACATAGTAATAGATATTACGGAAAATGATGAAGTAAAGATTAATGATGAAGTGTATTTAGACATTAGTCCATTGTATGTAGATAGTGGTGTTAGAAGGGAGTATCGCTAATGAACAATGAAAAAGTGCAATTTTTTAAAAGATTAAAACTGGCAATATTTAACTTAGATAGCTATCAAGGTTTTGCATTAGAAAAGACAAGTACTGCTTTAAAATATTTTGTAAAATTAATCCTTGTTTTTTGCATTATTATTGGAATAGCAATGACATACAAATTTATAAATATATTAAATCAGGGTGCAGATACGGTTAAAACTGAAATGCCAGATTTTAGTTTGGAAAATAATCAATTGATATCTAAGGCAGAAGAACAACCAACTGTCATAGAAAAGACAATCGATGGAACATCTTACATTATAATAATGGATACAAGTATATCAGAAGATGAAACAAGTATTGAAGAATATACAAAAAAATTGAATTTGTATAATGTTGGTCTTATTTTACTAAAGGATAAAGCTATGTTAAAAATGGGAACAACTCAAACATATTCATATGCAGATTTAGCAGAAGCCTATAAAGTGCAAAGCTTAGACAAACAAGCATTAGTAGAAAAACTAGCTAGTATTAATAGCGTAGCTTTTTATATTGCTTTATATTTAGCTTTACTAATATACTTATTCCTTGCTTATTTCTTAGCAACATTGCTTGAGACTGCGTTGTTATTTATTCTTGGATTCTTAACAGCTAAAATTGCTAGTGTTAAATTAAGAAATAATCAAATATATAATATTGCATTGTATGCCTTAACATTACCTATATTGTTAAATGCTATTTATATTCCAGTAAATGTTGTAACTGGATTTGAAGTGAAGTATTTTCAGGTAATGTATACAGCAATTTCATATATTTACCTAATTACAGCAATTTTACTTATACGTTCTGATTTAATAAAACAACAAATAGAAATAAAAAAGATTGAAGAGGTACAAAAAGAGGTAAAACAGGAAATAGAAGAAAAGAAAAAAACAGAAGATAAAAAGGAGAAAAAAGATAAGAAGGAAAAGAAAGAAGATAAAGATGTTGGAACAGATGGACAGGCGCCAGAAGGAACAGCATAGCTTAAAAAAGGAAAGGGATTTTTATGAGTAAAAAACCAAAAAAGAAGAATGACAATAAAAAGTATTATGTTCTAGGTATTGTACTATTAGTTGTGGTAATTGCTATAACTATTATTGGAATAGCAATTGGAACTAATGTAATGA
The DNA here is from genome assembly GCA_934120395.1 of uncultured Clostridia bacterium. GTDB lineage: Bacteria > Bacillota > Clostridia > TANB77 > CAG-508 > CAKOTZ01. Next base: position 72,600 of record CAKOTZ010000002.1, on the reverse strand, counting down.
AAAAAACTGAAATACCATATACTGAATTAATTAATAAAATTGAGGAAAATCAAGTTGAAAAGGTTAAGATGACAACAGGTAGTCAATCTATAAAAATTAAATTAATAGATGACGAAACAGAAAGACATAGTATTGTTCCAAGTGTACAGGCATTTATTGAACTAGTACAAGAAAAAGTACAAGCTGGAAATCACATTGAGTTAAACCAAAGTGCGCCAAACCCTGCTAAAACAATTATAACTACTGTTTTAAATTTATTACCTACAATTATGATTGTTGCTCTATTTATTGTGCTTATGCAAATGCAAGGGCTTGGTGAAAAAGGTAAGATTTATGGAGGAGAAGAAAATAAGACAGATGTTACTTTTGATGATGTTGCTGGTCTAGAAGAAGAAAAAGTAGAAATGATGGAAATTGTTGATTTTCTAAAAAATCCGAAGAGATATCAAGCGATGGGAGCAAAAATTCCAAAAGGTATTCTGCTTTACGGAAAGCCAGGTACAGGAAAAACATTGATTGCTAAAGCTATTGCAGGGGAAGCAGGAGTGCCATTTATTTCAATGAGTGGTTCTGAATTTATAGAAATGTTTGCTGGACTTGGGGCGTCAAGGGTAAGAAAATTATTTGAAAAGGCAAAGAAAATAGCACCTTGTATTGTATTTATAGATGAAATAGATGCAATTGGTTCGAGAAGAACAAGCTCAAGTGGTGCAGAATCTGAAAATAATCAAACCTTAAATCAGTTATTGGTTGAAATGGATGGATTTGAAACAAACCAAACTATTATAGTCTTAGCTGCAACTAATAGACCTGAAATGCTAGACAAAGCATTATTAAGACCAGGAAGATTTGACAGACAAATAACAATTGCAGCACCAGACTTAAAAGGAAGGGAAGCAATTTTAAAAATTCATACAAAAAATAAAAAACTTGCTCCAGACGTTAAAATTGAAGATATTGCAGGTGATACAGCAGGATTTACAGGAGCTGAACTTGCCAATGTGTTAAATGAAGCTGCTATTTTAGCTACTAGAAATAAACATGAACAAATTGAAAAGGAAGATTTAGAAAGTGCTGTTAAGAAGGTAACAGTGGGACTTGAAAAACATAGTAGAGTTATATCTGACAAAGATAAACGTTTAACTGCATATCATGAGGCTGGACACGCCATTGTAAGCAAATATCTTGGTTCACAGTTAGATGTAAAAGAAGTGTCTATTATTCCAAGAGGTCTTGCAGGTGGATATACAATGTATAAAACTAATGAAGACAAATATTATATCTCAAAAACTGAAATGGAAGAAAAAATGATTGCTTTAATGGGAGGAAGAGCTGCAGAGAAGTTAGCACTAGATGATATATCTACTGGAGCAAGCAATGATTTAGAGGTTGCAACTGGAATTGCTAAGGATATGATTACTGTTTATGGTATGAGTGAAAAATTAGGCCCAGTATCGTTAAAGACAAATGAACCGTATGAAATGCAAGTATTTGGAGAGGATATTGGTTCTATAGTTGGTGATGAAATTAAAAAGCTTATTGATATTGCTTATCAAAGCGCACAAAGTATTTTATTAAGCAATATGGATAAGTTACACTTAGTAGCACAAAGATTATTAGAAAAAGAGACGATTTCAGCTGAAGAATTTAATAGTTTTTTTGAGTAAAATGTTTGAATAAGATTCAATTACAAAAAATAAAGGTGCACTTCATTTTGAAGTGCATTTTTATTTTTTCAAAAATACTTTTTGAACATACAATTTACTAGAAAAAGATTGAACTACATTGCGCAATATGAATTGCTCATGTGAAAGATGTTCTTTATTTAGAATAGTATAATCTTCATTAAAAGTAATTTTTATTGATTCCTCTAGCTCTGAACAAAATTTATCGTATGCTTGTTCAATACTTGATGTTTTTAAAGCGAGTTGAATTAATTTTTTGATTTCATCTATGCTATAAATTTGTTTTAAAATAAATATTGTAAAAAGTTTGGCTAAATGTTCTTTTGTATATTTTTTATTAATAGGTGGTTTAATAACACCATGCTTTACATAGTTATTAATCATGGTTTTAGTTATTGCGTTGCCAGCTATTTTATCATCTTCACAAATATAATTTGATAGATAGCTGTCTAAGTAGGATACCACTTGGTCAATATATAGGTCAATGCTTGGAATTTCATTCCATCTTGGAATGTGAAAGTTTTTAATTTCACTATTTAAAACAGTTACATTTTCAGTCATTTAATCACCTCATTTAGCATTTATAATACCATTTTTAGAACATGCAGTCAACCACTTGACAAGTTATTGACTACATGATAATCTAGTATTCAATACTAAATAAGAAGGTGATTTTTTGAAAAAAGAAGAATATTTGGAATCAGTTAAATATAACAATATAAAAGAGCTTTTATATAACTCAGTAGAAAAATATGCAGAAAATACAGCATATATTTTGAAACATAAAGAAAAAGAAGTAAGCTACGAAAATATAAGCTATAAAAGATTATTAGAAGAAATAAATGCCTTAGGTACAAAATTATTTGAATTAGGATATAAAAATAAAAGAATTGCCATTGTTGGGCGAAATCGATATGAATGGGTATTGGCACATCTAACTAATTTGCTAGGAGGTATTGTTTCTATTCCTCTAGATAAGGAATTACAGATAGACGAATTGGAAAGTTGTCTAGTAAGAAGTAAGGCAGATGTAGTTGTTTTTGACGAAAAATATATAGAAAAAATCGAAGAAATCAAACATAGAAATAATACAAATTTACAAGAATATATCTGTATGAGCAAACATGAAAATTATTTGGATATCATAAGTATAATGCAAGAAGGTAAAAAATTAGTAGAGCAAAATCGAAGAGATTACATAGATATGGAAATTGATAATGATAAAATGAATATATTGCTATTTACATCAGGAACAACATCAAAGGCTAAAGCTGTTATGTTGTCACAAAAAAATATAGCATCAAATATATATGGTTTATTTTTAGTTGAGAAATTTTATGAGACTGACGTAAATTTAGCGTTTTTACCATTTCATCATATATTTGCCTCTACAGCTATGCTTGTTATGCTTAATGCAGGACTTGCAACAGCTTTCCCAGATGGTTTGCGTTATGTTGCACAAAATTTGAAAGAATATAAGGTATCAGTTTTTGTAGGTGTTCCTTTATTAATTGAATCTATATACAAGAAAATAGAACATGAAGTACAAAAACAAGGAAAAACTAAGATGCTTAATATAGCAAAAAAAATAAGTAACTTTTTATTATTTTTCAATATAGATGTTAGAAAAAAATTATTTAAGGATATTTTAGAAGCTTTAGGCGGACACATGCGTTTTATTATAGCAGGAGGTGCACCTTTGGATAAAAGGGTATGTAAAGGCTTTAATGAATTAGGAGTAAAATTGGTACAAGGATATGGACTAACTGAAACATCTCCAGTTCTTTTAGCAGAGAATGAATTTAAAGTAAAATATGGTTCGGTAGGTGTTCCATTACCTAATGTGGAAATAGAAATAGAAAATCCAGATGATGATGGTATTGGAGAATTAAAGGCAAAGGGCCCTAATATAATGCTTGGATATTATGAAAATACAGAAGCAACAAATGAAGTAATAAGAGATGGATGGTTTTATACAGGAGATTTAGCATACAAAGATAAAAAAGGTTTTGTTTTTATAACTGGAAGAAAAAAAGACATGATAGTTTTGAAAAACGGGAAAAAGATATTTCCAGAAGAAATTGAAATAATGATAAATAATTTAGAGGAAGTTAAGGAATGTATGGTGTTTGGGATGCCTGAAAATGGTGATCAAAATAATTTAAAACTTTCTGTAAAAATTGTATATAATAAAGAATATTTTGAAAAAAATCATGAAGGAATTAATGAAGATGATATAAAGAAAATAATATGGGAGAAAATTAAAGAGGTTAATAAAACATTTCCATCATATAAGTATATAAAAAATATGATTTTAACAGATGAAGAACTTATAAAAACAACTACATTAAAAATAAAGAGAAATGAGGAAATGAAAAAAATATTAGTTTAAATATTAAAATAGAGAAAGCACTAGTGTTTTCTCTATTTTAATATTTTTAGATACTTTGAATAGCTAAGTTCAATAGTTTTATTTTTTAGGTAGTTCAATATGCCGGCATCACTTGAAAAGTTAAATTTTAGCTTATAACTGGTAAGTAATTGAGATTTGGCTTTGAAATGTTTATTAATTGTATTTATACCATATTTGCCATCACCAATAATAGGATGCCCAATATGAGCTAAATGTGCACGAATTTGATGAGTTCTGCCTGTTTCTAACTTTACTTCTAATAGTGCAATGTTTTGCTGTTTATTTACATCTAAAATTTTATATGAAGTAATAATTTTTTGATAACCTTTTTTAGGTGTATCACTAATATAAACTAAAGATTTTTTTGTATCTTTAAAAAGATATGCTACTAAAGTTTTAGATGAAGAAGAAGGAATACCATAAACAAGACATACGTAGTGTTTATCTATTTGTCTTTCTTTAAATTTATCAAGTAAAATATCTAAACTTTCTTTGTTCTTTGCAAAAACAACTAACCCTTCAGTATTCCTATCTAAACGATGGCAAGGCTTGGCTGAGATACAATGTTTCTGTACTAAAGTAGCTAGGTTTTGCTCATTATTTGCATCTTCGGTAACTGGAATACCAGAACTTTTATTTACCACAATAATATTTTCATCTTCATATACAATATTTAGTTCGTTAGTACATGGATGTAGCAAATTATCAGCAATATATGCAGTAATTTTATCATTTTCAAAAACTACAATATTTTCCTTAATTCGCTTACCATTTATTAAAATATCTTTTTTTCGTAAAGCCTTAAATACAGTTGAAGAATTCAGTGCAGGATATTCAGAAAGTAAAACGTTTACAACTTTTTTATTGTTATTTTTTCTTTTTATTATTAAATCTATCATAATGCTATTATTATAAAGCTAAATTGGAAAAAGCGCAACATGTGAGAGTATAAATTTTATAGCCAAACCTCTTGACAAATCAGTAAAAATAGTGTAAAGTATATTTGCATTACAAAAGAGAGGTAAATGTATGGAAAAAAAAGTAGAAATAAGTATGCTTTGTGAAATGTATGGAAAATTGTTAACAGAAAAACAATATATATTTATAGAAGATTATTATAATAACGATTTATCTCTTTCAGAAATTGCAGAAAATGAGAACATAACAAGGCAGGCTGTTAGAGACATTATAAAAAAAGCAGAAAATAAATTGATGGAAATGGAAGATAAGCTTGGCTTGATGAAAAAACAAACATGGCAAAAAAAACAAATAGAAATAATTTTAAATGATTTAAAATTACTTCAAGGAAAAAATACAGACAAAGAAACAGAGAAAGTAATAAAAGATATATACAAAAAAATAAATTGTTTAGTATAAATGGAGGTGCTTAAATGGCTTTCGAAGGTTTATCAGAAAGACTACAAGGAATTACTAGAAAGCTAAGAGGAAAAGCAAGAATTACAGAAGCAGACCTAAAAGAGGTTTTAAGGGAAGTAAAACTTGCCTTACTAGAAGCAGATGTAAATTATAAAATTGTTAAAGATTTCATCGCAGTTATACAGGAAAAAGCATTAGGACAAGATGTACTAAAATCATTAACACCAGGAGAACAGGTTGTAAAAATCGTAAAAGACGAATTAATAGAATTATTAGGTGGAACTGAAAGTCGTATTAATTTTACACCTAATCCACCAACAGTTATTATGCTTGTTGGATTGCAAGGAGCTGGAAAAACAACAACTGCCGGCAAATTAGCTAATATGTTGCGAAAAGATGGCAAAAAACCATTATTAGTTGCCTGCGATGTATATAGACCAGCTGCTATAAAACAATTACAAGTTGTTGGAAAACAGCTTGATATTCCAGTGTTTAGCAATGAAAGCACAACAGACGTGGTGTTAATTGCTAAACAGGCTATGAATCAAGCAATTTCAAAATTAAATGATGTTGTTATACTTGATACTGCTGGTAGATTACATATTGACGAAAACTTAATGGAAGAGTTAAAACAGGTAAAAGCTGGTGTAAAACCACACGAAATATTATTAGTTGTTGATGCAATGACTGGTCAAGATGCTGTAAATGTTGCTCAAAGTTTTAATGACAATTTAGGAATAGATGGAGTAATTTTAACAAAATTAGATGGTGATACTCGTGGAGGTGCTGCTCTTTCAGTAAAAAAAGTTACTAATAGACCTATTAAATTTGCTGCAACAGGTGAAAAACTGAATGATATGGAAGTTTTTCATCCAGAACGAATGGCATCTAGAATTTTAGGTATGGGTGATGTGCTTTCAATTATTGAAAAGGCTGAAGAGGCTTTTGATGAGGAAGAAGCAATCAAATTAGAAAAAAAACTAAAAAAAGATGGTTTTGATTTGAATGATTATTTAACACAACTTAGACAAATAAAAAAAATGGGCTCGTTTTCATCTATTTTAAAAATGTTACCAGGGATGGGAAAAATAAAGGATATAGATGTTGATGATAAAGAATTTAACAAAATTGAAGCTATAATTTGTTCTATGACAAACGAAGAAAGAAGAAAACCAAAATTATTAAATGCAAGTAGAAGAATTAGAATTGCAAAAGGCAGTGGAACAAGTGTACAAGATGTAAATAAATTCATGACATCATACGAACAAACCCAAAAATTAATGAAAAAAATGCAGAATGAAAAGTCTATAAATAAAATGCTAAAAAGTTTAGATAAAAATGCTTTGAACAAGCTAAAATAACATTGATTTTAAATTTTAATATATAAAAATATATGAGTGGGAGGTGAAAACATGGTAAAAATTAGATTAAAAAGAGTAGGTGCTAAAAAAGCTCCATTCTATCACATTGTAGTAGCTGATTCTAGATCTCCAAGAGATGGCAAAATAATTGAGCAATTAGGAACATACAACCCAATGGTAGAACCATCTGAAATTAAATTAGATAAAGAAAAAGTTGAAAAATGGATAAAAAATGGTGCAAAACCTACAGAAACTGTAAAAGCTTTAATTGAAAAAGCTCAATAGGTTCACAAGGGAGGAAAAGGATGAAGGAAATATTAGAAACAATAATTAAAAATTTAGTTTCTGATAAAAATGCTGTTTCTATTAACGAAATTCAAACAGACAGTGCTATTAAATTTGAAGTGAAAGTTGCTGAAAGTGATGTTGGAAGAATAATAGGAAAGCAGGGAAGAGTAGCAAAAGCTATTAGAACGCTACTAAAAGCTGTAGCATCTAAGGAAAAGAAAAAAGTAACAATAGAATTTATGGGTTAAAGGAATATAATATGCAAAAATATTTAGAAGTTGGTCAAATTGTTAATACGCATGGACTAAAAGGATATTTAAAGGTTGTTCCATATACAGATGATATAGAACGCTTTGAAGAATTAAAAAAAGTAATTATTGTGTATAAAAATGAAAATATCGAATGTGAAATAGAAAAAGTAAAATATTTAAAAGGTATGGTATTATTAAAGCTTAAAGGTATTGACCACATTAATGAAGCTGAAAAATATAGAAATTGTTTTTTGAAGATTAAGCGTGAAGATGCTAAAAAATTAGATAAAAATACCTACTTTATTGCTGATTTGATTGGAATTAATGTATACAATGAAAAAGAAGAAAAAATTGGCATTTTAGAGGAAATATTTCCAACTGGAAGCAATGATGTATATGTTGTTAAAAACGAAAATGGTAAACAAATTCTACTTCCAGCTATTTCATCTGTTATAAAGCATATTAATTTGGAAGAAGGCAAAATTATAGTTGACGTAAATGGAGGAGTAAGGCTGGATGAAGATTAATATACTAACACTATTTCCAGAGATGTTTAACACTATCAACTGTAGCATTATAGGTAGGGCTATAGAAAATAAACAACTAATATTAAATATAATAAATATTAGAGATTTTTCCAAGGACAAACATAAAAGAGTAGATGATACTCCTTATGGCGGTGGTGCTGGAATGTTAATAAAACCAGATGTGGTTTATGATGCGTATTCTGCTATAGAAACACCTGGAAAGGTTATATATTTATCACCAAGAGGTAAAAGATTAAATCAAAAAAAAGTTCAAGAACTATCAAAAGAACAAAATTTAACTTTACTTTGCGGACATTATGAAGGCATAGACCAAAGAGTAATAGATGAAATTGTAGACGAAGAAATTTCTATTGGAGATTATATATTAACAGGCGGTGAATTGCCATCAATGGTATTAATTGATGCTGTGGCAAGACATATAAGTGGAGTAATCACTAACGAATCAATACAAGAGGAATCTTTTTCTAATGGATTGTTGGAATATTCTCAGTATACAAGACCAGAAATATTTTTAAACAAAAAGGTTCCAGAAGTTTTATTGTCTCGGACACCATAAAAACATTGAATTATGGAGACGAAGAGATTCGCTTCTGCAAACATTAAAAAATAGGCCAGAATTAATTGAGCTACTAGATTTATCCGATGAAGACAAAAAAATTATCAAAGAAATAAAAGACAAATAAAAGTAAATTTTATTTGGAAGGAGGAAAATTTTAATGGACATTATTAAGTCAATTGAACATGAACACTTAAAGAATAAGATTCCTTACCTAAAAATAGGTGACACTGTTAAAGTTCATGTTAGAATTAAAGAAGGAAACAGAGAGAGAATACAAGTATTCGAAGGAATCGTTATTAAAAAACAAGGTGGAGGAATCAACGAAACATTTACTGTAAGAAGAGTATCTTATGGTGTAGGAGTTGAAAAAACATTCTTAATTCATGCTCCATCAGTTGAAAAAGTTGAAGTTGTTAGAGTTGGTAAAGCAAGAAGAGCAAAATTATATTACTTAAGAGATAGAGTTGGTAAAGCAGCTAAAACTAAAGAAAAAATTGGTGCTAGAATTGAAACTAAAGAACGCATCATAAAGGAAGAATTACCAGAAGCTCCTGTTGAAGAAACAACTGCTGAAGAAAATAAATAAAAACAAGACCGGCTTTTTAGCTGGTTTTTATTTTTTTATTAAATATAACTAGAAATTATGTAAATAATGTGTTATAATATAAAAGTATAGCGAATGCTATTTAGAAGCCGTTATAGTATTGACAGTATTAGGAGGTAACACATTATGAAACGGTATGAACTTGATAAGGCAAACATGAAGAATCTCACAGGGATTAGAATTGTTGCAGGTGAAGGCGTTAAGCTTAGCAATATGAGTGAAACAAATAAAATTGTTGAGATTCATGCTGTTAAGGGAGAAGCAAGAACAGAGGGCTATTCAAGCAAATATAGTAAGCCTATTATTCCGGCAGGTTATAAATACTTGGATGGAAAATGGAACAGTGGTTATACCATTGAAAGAGAGAGTGACGGAAGTCGCTTTGTCTGGGTCCCTGTTGGCGATTTAAGTGCAAATGCAACTTTGGATGGCATTGTATTTGATGAAAAATTTGGAAGAGTTAACAGCATGGGATTAATTTTTTCCCCTTCCAAATACCATGAAAACATTAATCCGGAGTTATTAGCACAAATTTCCAGTGTAAAAAAGCATGGAGGATTTTATATCTCGGCATATAATATGTCTTTAGGAGATGATGGAAATATTCATTCAATTGCTGGTGTTAAGCCAATGGTAGATGTCAGCTTTCATAGGGCAGAAGATTTGGCTGAAAAGTTTGAACGTAGCAAAGATGTGAAAAGTCATCTTACCTATGGAGCCGAATATGATACTGTATGTAAGTGGATCGAAGAATCTGGAGCCAAGAAGAGGACAGATTTCACCTCAAATTCTATGGGCTGGGGAAATTACAAGTCAATGATTAGTGACGAACCTAGCAAGATGGAGCTTACTGGCAGCAGGGAAAAATGGAAAGTAAATGGAATCTATGATTTAGCTGGCAATGTAATGGAATGGACGCAGGAAAGCTTCGGAAAATTTGGCGCAAGACATATTACTAGAGGTGGTGCGTATTTTCATTCTGGATTAGGTTTTTCAGCAGCATCTAGGCATGCTGAAGATGCCCGTAGCATTTATCCATATGTGGGATTTAGGGTTGTACTTTGTATCAAGTAAGATATGCTTGAGTAATTAAGCTAAAAGGGAAATAGAGATTTTGAGAATTCAAAAACTCTATTTTTCTTTTTGCCAGGATAATTTGCTTAAATCGACAAATTATGGTAAAATATATATATGTATTAGCAAAGAGAATTTATATACAAGTTCAAACTACAATCATTATAATAAGAATAAAGGGGGAATTTGATATGAATAAAAAAATGTTTAAAATAATAGGAATTATATTAATAATCCTAATTATGCTAGCTTTGCTTCATGCTGTTAGGAATTTTCTGATTATTACTGAAATGCAAAATAAAGTTGGAAAATATATTAGCAGTGAAAATTATCATATGAGTTTAATTTCAAAAGTAGAAAATGGTGTAACAGTAACTACTAATTATTTTAAAAAGTCAAATAAGGAATTAGTAATAATAGAGAGAAATAAAGACAATGAAAATATTAAAATGTCAATGTACAATAATGGCGAACGAATAGACAGATTTATAGAGACAGCTGATTCGAAAACTGTAACCTTAAATGCTGCAAAATCTATGGCAATAGGTATTAATGATATGTTAAAAACAGAAAATAAATGGCAAAATTTTATGTATGGTATTCCAACAATAATAACAAATGTTAAATATAATGGAAAGGACTGTTATAAGGTAACAAATTTCTTATCTCCATATTCTCTATATGAATATGATTCAAAAAGAAATGATTTGTATATTGAAAAGGAAACAGGATTATGTCTAGGTAGCTATACGAATACAGAAAATAAATATGATTATGAATTTGATAATGTAGATGATTCAGTTTTTAATGAACCTGATATTGGTCAATATACTTTAAATGAAGAATAAAACAAAAAATATAAATAACCTAAGTAATTAATTTACTTAGGTTATTTATATTGGAGCTCTTGAGCGGAATTGAACCGCTGACCTACTGATTACGAATCAGTTGCTCTACCAACTGAGCTACAAGAGCAATTATCTTTCATATTATATTCTGTTTTATGGCGCATTGCAAGAGTTTAAATAAAAAAATTATGAATTCAGATATCAGTATAGCTAGAAGTATTGAAAAATACGAATAAATTTGATATAATTTTTGCTACACACAAAAGGGAGGAAAGTTATGGGTTTTTTTGATAAATTAAAAGAGGGACTTAACAAAACGAAAGATTCTTTTAATGAAAAAATAAATAATGTTTTTAGTAATTTTCGCAAAGTAGATGAAAGCTTATTAGAAGAATTGGAAGAAATATTAATTATGTCAGATTTAGGTGTTGATACATCTATTAGTGTAATTTCTAGTTTAAGAGAAAGAATGAAGAAAGAAAAAATAGAAGATGTAGGGCAAGTAAAAGAAGCTTTGCGAGATGAAATGAAAAAAATATTAGAAGAGCAAGAACCAACTTTAAATTTAAATACTAAACCATCTATTATTTTGGTTGTTGGGGTTAATGGAGTTGGAAAAACAACATCAATTGGAAAAATTGCAAACAAACTAAAAAATGAAGGAAAAAAGGTGGTTGTGGCAGCGGCAGATACATTCCGTGCAGCAGCAGTAGAACAATTAGAAATTTGGACACAAAGAGCTGGGGTAGATATTGTAAAGAGAAATGAGGGGGCAGATCCAGCTTCGGTTGTATATGAAGCTCTAAAGGTAGCTGAAGATAAACAAGCTGATGTTATTATTTGCGACACAGCTGGAAGGTTGCACAATAAAAAATACTTAATGGACGAACTTGCAAAAATTAATAGAGTTATTGATAAAGAATTACCAGATGCTAGTAAAGAGGTATTGCTTGTTTTGGATGCTACAACTGGTCAAAATGCAATACAACAGGTGAAAGCATTTAAATCAACAGTTGAATTAACTGGTATTGTTTTAACAAAACTAGATGGAACAGCAAAAGGCGGAGTGGTAATTGGAATTGTTGCTGAAAATAAAATTCCAGTAAAATTTATTGGAGTAGGCGAACAAATGGAAGATATGGAAGTATTTAGTGCAGAAGACTTTGTAAAAGCTATTATTTAATTTGTTGAGGAGAGAAAAATGGAAAATACAAAAATGAAAGAAACAACTAAAGAAAAACCAAAAAAATCTAAGAAAAGGATGCTATTAGTTTTATTGTTTGTGGCATTAGTAGCTATTTATATGGGAATTAGCCTAAGAGGAGAATATTTAAATATAATAGAAGTTGGTCAAGAATATGCAGATGTTTTTAAACAAAATTTGTATTATCGAAGTATAGTTATGGCGATTAACTTTGCAATAGTGTTTATTGCAGTGTATATAACAAATAAATTTATTAAAAAGGGATTAAAACCATTTTTTGAAGAAGATAAAATTGAAATGCCAAAACTACCAAACAAATCAATTGCACTTGTAATTTCTGCTGTTATAAGTATATTAACATCAGGATTTATTACTGAAAAGGCAATGCTAGCGTTTAATACGGCATGGTTTGGAATAAACGATCCAATATTTAATATGGATATAGGATATTATTTTTTTCAAAAGCCATTTGTTGAATTAGGCTTATATTACTTGCTAGCATTAGTGGTAGTACTTACAATATATACAGCAATATACTATATAGTTGCTTTTAATGTTTATTTTGATGGAATAAATGCAGAAACGTTAAAGAAGAGTATGTTGTTAAAACAGGTGACAGTTGGAATTGCAGTAATTTCTATAATTATTGCTGGAATTACTTTAATTAACACGCAAAATATTGTGTTTCAAAAGTTCTTAAGTGTTAGTAATGATAGTAACATAGATACGTCAATATATGGAGCAGGAATAACTGATGTTACTATTAAATTGTGGGGATATAGAATATTTGCAATATTAATTGTTGTTGCTATTATATTAGCATTAAAATTCTTCAAAAAACAGCAAAAAAAGAAGGCTGCTATAGCTTTAATTTCTATACCAGCATATTTAGTTGTACTTTTTGTGGTTATGACAGTTTTCCAATTGGCTTTTGTAAGCACAAATGAATTAGATAGAGAAAAGAAATACATTGCATATAATATTGAAAACACCAAAAAAGCGTATCAAATTAATATAGAAGAAAATGAAATAGAAAATTCAGGTACTGTTACAGTAGATCAAATTAGCAATAACAAAAATTTAATTGAAAATATACCAATTGTAACATCAGATGTTACGTTAAAAACATTAGAAGAATATCAAAAAGCTACAGGTTATTATACATATAGAAATGCGAATTTAGCTACTTATTCTATAGCTGGAGTTAATAAGCTAATTTATGTATCACCAAGAGAAATGATGAATGATAATAGTAGGTCATATAATAGTAAAACATACGAATATACACATGGATATGGTGCGATTTTATCTGATGCAAATCAAACAGACGAAAATGGAAATATTAAATATATTCAAAAAAATTATGATGGTAGTGATGCATTAATTAATATTGTAAAACCACAAATTTATTTTGGATTACAAACAAATAATACAATAATTACGAATGTTAAAAACAACTCAGAATTTGACTATCCAATTACTAGTAGTACAAATGCAGAACACACATATAATGGAGAAGCAGGTCTTAATTTAAATTTTATTGATAGATGCATACTTGGAATAAAAAATGGTGATTGGAAACTAATTTTTAATACTGATATAAATAGTAGTTCTAAAATAATTACAAATAGAAACGTTATTCAAAGAGCTAAAACAATTATGCCGTATTTAAATTATGATTCAAATCCTTATATGGTAATAAGGGAAGATGGCAGTTTAGTATGGGTATTAGATGCATATACAACAAGTGATAATTACCCATATTCTCAAGAATCTATAATAGATATTGATGGAACTAAAACGAAAATTAACTATATAAGAAATTCTGTAAAAGTATTAATAGATGCATATAATGGCAGTGTAAAATTCTATTTAACAGATAGGACAGATCCAATTGCAATGGCATATAGAAATATTTATCCGAACTTATTTATGCCATTGGAAGAAAGTATACCAGATGATATTGAAAAACACTTGGTTTATCCAAAATACTTGTATAATATACAGGCTCAAATGTTAACAAGATATCACAATGTACAAACAGAAATATTATATAGAAATGACGATGTATGGAATATTGCAAAAACAAATGGAAGTAAGACAAGTTTACAAACTGTTGGAAATACAATGGAAGCATATTATACTATGTTAAAAGCAGCAGATTCATCTAGCGAAAAGTTAGGTTTGGTAATTCCATACACACCAGATAAAAAGCAAAATATTAGTGCATATTTAGTAGGAAGTTATAATGGTCAAAATAAATTGACTCTTTATAAATTTAAGGCTGACGACAATGTTTTAGGTGCAATGCAATTAGAAAGTCAGATTGAGAGAGATGAAAAGATATCACAAGAATTAGATGCAATAAATACTACAGGAACCAGATTGATTAAAAACATGATTGTTGTGCCTATAGATAACACCTTACTTTATGTCGAACCTATTTATCAAGTTTTGTTAAACGAATCACAAGTACCAATATTAAAAAAAGTAATTGTTGCTTCTGGAAACAGAGTGGCAATTGGAAATAATCTAAATGAAGCAATAAACAATTTGCTATCACAACAAGCTGTTGAATTAGATGTACAGAATACGGACAGCCAAGAAGGATTAATAAAATCTATTATAAAGGCAAATAATAATTTAGCTGAATCAACTAATAATAAAGATTGGGAATTGATGGGTAAAGATATTAGTCGTTTGCAGAACCTAATTTTGCAATTACAACAATTAGTTGAAAAACAAGAAAAAGAAAAAAATTTAATAGATTCTAACAAAATTAATATTATTGATGAAAACATAATTGATGAAAATTCAATAGAATCAAATATTTTAAATTAAAAAAGGAATAGAATTCAAATAAAAAACCACCATATAAATAGGTGGTTTTTTGTATAGTAGAAAAAAGTTATATAAGAAAATAGATGAATTAAATAGTATGATGTCAAAGGCAAATTTAACAGAATTGGTATATATTTTAGGAAATAGAAAAGAGATAATAGTTAGAAATATTTTGGCTGGTATATCAAGAGGGGTTGGAATAGGAATTGGAGTAACCATTATAACAGCTATAATAGTTTGGGCATTACAGAAAATTGTAAAATTAAATATTCCTATTATTGGAGAATATATAGCAGATATTATTGATATAGTGCAAAAAAGAAGATATTAATATGAAATATTATAAAAATTTAAAAATTTACTTGGAATAAAAGTTGCTAGAGGCAAACAATTGTATTATAATAATTAAGGAAAAATAATTTAACTTTAGAAAATAAAAGTTAGTGTGGGAGAAGAAATGATAACAAGTTTACACATAAAAAATATAGGAATTATAGATGATTTAAGCATTGATTTTGAAAAGAAATTTAATGTGCTAACAGGAGAAACGGGTGCTGGGAAAACGTTAATTATTGATTCACTTCAAATATTGTGTGGTGGAAGATTTTCAAAAGAAATGATACGAAGCGGACAAGAATATTCGTTTATAGAAATGAGTTTAAATTTAAAAGAATGTGAAGAAGATGTTATAGTTTCAAGAGAAATTAATTTAAATGGAAAAAATGTATGCAAAATCAATGGTAGGATGGTTACTGTAAGTGAATTAAAAGAGTATATGAAAAACATTATTGATATACATGGACAGCACGACAATCAATCTATATTAGAAATACAAACACATATACATTACTTGGATTGTTTTGCTGGAAAGAAAATACTTGAGACTAAAAAACAGTATTTAGAAAAATACGAGAAATGGACTGAATTAAAACAGGAATTAGAAAACAATTATGGAGATGAAAAAGAGAAGCAAAGAAGAATTGATTTGCTAAGATATGAATTGAATGAGATAGATGAGGCGAGATTAAAAGCTGGAGAAGAGGAAGAACTTGAAACACAAAGAAAGCTTTTGCAAAATTCAGAAACAATAAAAGAAAATTTATCAAGTGCCAGCTATCAATTATCAAATATTGCAATGGATGCAATAAATATTGCTCGAAGGAATTTAGAGAAAATAGAAGAATATGATGAAACTTATAAACAGTATTTAACAAATATACAAGAAATGTATTATAATTTAGAAGAGATAGCAAGAGATGTAAATGGTAGTCAAGAGAATGTTGAGTTTGACGAAGGTACGAGAAAAATCGTAGAAGAACGTTTAGATTTAATATTTATGCTAAAAAGAAAATATGGAAATAGTATTGCTGAAATTTTAGAATATGGAGAAAAGGTTAGAGAAGAACTTGAAACAATTGAAAATGTTGAAGAATACAATAATAAACTAAAAGAACAAATACAAGGTTTGGAACTAGAAATGAATGACCTAGCTATGATTATGCATAACATTCGCGTAGAGGTTGCAGAGATTTTAAATGAAAAAATAACAACAGAGCTAGTAGATTTAGAAATGAAAAACGCTAAATTTAAAGTAAATATAGAAAGAGAGGAAGCGGGAAGATTTACAAAAAATGGACTAGATAAAGTAGAATTTTTAATTCAAACAAATGTTGGAGATACATACAAGTCACTAATAAAAATTGCATCTGGAGGCGAGATGTCAAGAATTATGCTTGGAATTAAAAAAGTTTTAGCTGATATAGATGAGGTTCCAATTTTAGTATTTGACGAAATAGATACTGGAATTAGTGGTGTTGCAGCAAACAAGGTTGCAGAAAAATTAAAATGGATTTCTGAGAAACATCAGGTTTTATGCATTACACACTTAGCAGTAATTGCAGCAAAAGGGAATGCAAATTACTATATATATAAGGAAGTTGTTGATGAACAAACCAAAACTAGAGTAAGAAAATTAAATGAAAAAGAGCTTATAAAAGAAATAGCACGAATAGCAAGTGGGGATATAAACGAAATATCTCTTAGTCATGCACAAGCATTAAGGAATGGATAAGATGAGGAGAGAAAACTATGAGATTGGATAAATTTTTAAAAGTTAGTAGAGTAATAAAAAGAAGAACAGTAGCAAACGAAGTAGCTGATGCAGGGAGAGTTACAGTTAATAATAAAATTGTAAAACCAAGCTATGAAGTTAAGATAGGTGATATAGTAGCTATAAAATTTGGAGATAAAATATCGAAGTTTGAGATATTGAAAATACCTGAAAGACAGGTAAAAGATATGGGAGAAATAATAAAAATATTATAAGTAAAAAGACTTTTGTGTGCTTTTTGTGAATTTTATGCAAAAAGTATTGACAAAGCTAAATAATGGATATAATATATTAACAAGTTAGCACTCGACACAATAAAGTGCTAAAAGAGGTGATAATATGCTTGATAATAGGAAAAAAAGGATATTGCAAGCAATCATTGAAGAATATATTGGAACTGCAGAACCAGTTAGCTCTGCAAGTATAATTCAAAATTATGACATAAATTTTAGTAGTGCAACCATTAGAAATGAAATGAGCGACTTAGAGAAAAATGGTTATTTAGAAAAACCACATACTTCGGCAGGAAGAATTCCATCAGCTAAAGGATATCGTTTTTATGTAGATGAACTATTAAAAGATGATAATCTTAGTTTTGATGAAGTTCGTTATATTAATAAAATGTTACAATCAAGAGCAAATGAAATGGAGGACTTAACTAAAATTGCTACACATACTTTATCAGAAATTACTCACTATACATCAGTAGCTTTGGGACCTAAAACGGCAAATCACATTATTATTGACATCAAATTTGTTTTGCTTGGTACAAGAGTTTTAATGGCTGTTATATTAACGGATACTGGAATGATAAAAGAATCAATAATCAAATTTGATTCAGATATTACTCAATTGCAAGTTGAAAATTTGAATTATATATTTAATATGAAATTAAGAGGTAAGTCATTAGGACAAATTGACTTGCCAATGGAAGAATTTATACGTTCTGAAATGAATTGTGAGCTTAAAATTATAAAACCGATTATTCAAGAAATAAATAAGGCTGTAGAAAGTAGTAGTGAAATCTATTTAGAGGGAAGAGATAAAGTATTTGATTTTCCTGAGTTCAGCGATTTAGTTACAGCAAAAAATTTGTTAAAAATATTAGATACAAAAGAACTAGTTTCAAGTATATTGAATAGTGGTACAACTCAATATATAAATGTTTATATTGGGAACGAAAATGCTTATGATGAACTTAAAAATTTAAGTGTAATTACTTTTAGAAATGTATTAGAGGATAAAGACTTGGGAACAATTGGAATTATTGGCCCAACAAGAATGGACTATTCAAAAGTAATTTCAGTAATGAAATATATAAAAAAAGAGCTAAATGATAAATGGAGCAAAATGGGAGATATTTAATAGAAAGAAGGTATAAAAGTGGGAGAAAACAAAGAAGAATTAATGGATGAATTGCAAGAAGAAAACGCAGAAATTCAGGAAACAGATACTGTAGCCTTAGAGCAGATGAAAAAAGAGCTAGAAGACACTACGGATAGATTAAAAAGATTAATGGCTGAATTTGAGAATTATAAAAAAAGAAGTGCAAAAGAAAGAGAAAGTCTATATAATTCAATTTTAGCAGATGTTATAGTTTCAATTTTACCAGTCATTGATAATTTGGAAAAAGCTGTTACAACTGATACTAAAGATCAACAATATAAACAAGGTGTTGAATTAGTATCAAAACAAATGCATGATGTTTTAACATCTTTGGGAGTACAAAAAATAGAAACTGTTGGACAAACTTTCGATCCAGAGTTACATGAAGCTGTTAGTCATGTTGAAGATGAGAATATGGGTGAACAAGAAATTAAAGAAGAGTTTAGAACAGGATACAAAATAGGTAATAAGGTAGTACGCCATTCAATGGTTGTAGTAGCTAATTAATATAAAAACAAAAGAATAGAATAAAATAGAGAGTTTTAAGGAGGAAATAAAAATGTCAAAGATTATAGGTATTGATTTAGGAACAACAAATTCATGTGTAGCTGTAATGGAAGGAGGAGAGCCAGTAGTTATACCAAATCCAGAAGGAAATAGAACAACACCAAGTGTTGTAGCTTTTTCTAAAAATGGAGAAAGATTAGTAGGTCAAATTGCAAAACGTCAAGCTGTAACAAATCCAGACCATACAGTTATTTCTATTAAAAGAGATATGGGAACAGATAAAAAAGTTAAAATTGAAGGTGATGAATTTACACCACAAGAAATATCTGCAATGATTTTACAAAAAATTAAATCAGATGCTGAAAATTATTTAGGACAACAAGTAACACAAGCTGTTATTACAGTTCCTGCATATTTTAGTGATAGCCAAAGACAAGCAACAAAAGATGCTGGTAGAATTGCTGGATTGGAAGTATTAAGAATAATTAACGAACCAACTGCTGCTGCATTAGCATATGGAATGGATAAAGAAGATACAGATCAAAAAATAATGGTATACGATTTAGGTGGAGGAACATTTGATGTTTCTATACTAGAAATAGGCGATGGAGTATTTGAAGTTCTTGCAACAAGTGGTAATAACAGATTAGGTGGAGACGACTTTGATGAAAGAATTATGAATTATTTAGCTGAAGAATTTAAGAAATCTCAAGGAATTGATTTAAAAACAGATAAAATGGCAATGCAAAGACTTAAGGAAGCTGCTGAAAAGGCAAAAATAGAATTATCTGGTATGCAACAAACAAACATTAACTTACCATTTATTACTGCAGATAGCACTGGACCAAAACATATGGATATTACATTAACTAGAGCAAAATTTGAAGAATTAATTAGAGATTTAGTAGAAAGTACAACAGGACCTGTTAACCAAGCATTAAGTGATGCTGGTTTAACTAGTGATAAAATAGATAAAGTATTATTAGTTGGAGGTTCTACAAGAGTTCCATTAGTACAAGAAACAGTTAAAAAGATTACAGGAAAGGAACCTCATAAAGGAATAAACCCAGATGAATGTGTTGCTATTGGTGCTGCAATTCAAGGTGGTGTATTATCAGGAGATGTTAAAGATTTAGTATTACTAGATGTAACACCATTATCATTAGGAATTGAAACATATGGTGGTGTATTTACAAAATTAATTGAAAGAAATACAACTATACCAACTAAAAAATCTCAAATTTTCTCAACAGCTGCTGACGGACAAACAAGTGTTGAAGTACATGTTCTTCAAGGTGAAAGAGAAATGGCTGCTTACAACAAAACATTAGGTAGATTCCAATTAACAGGAATTCCAGCTGCACCAAGAGGAGTACCTCAAATAGAAGTTACATTTGATATAGATGCAAATGGTATTGTACATGTATCTGCAAAAGATATGGCAACAGGAAATAGTCAAGAGGTTGCAATTACAGCTAGCTCAAACCTAACAGAGGAAGATATTAACAAAGCTGTTAAAGATGCAGAAGCACATGCAAGTGAAGATAAGAAGAAAAAAGACGAAATTGAAGCTAGAAATAATGCTGAAAGTTTAGTTTATAATAGTCAAAAGACAATAGAGCAATTAGGAGACAAAATTAGTGGAGAAGAAAAAGCTAAGGTTGAAACAGAAATTGACAATGTAAAGAAAACATTAGAGGGAACAGATGTAGATGCAATTAAGCAAGCTACAGAAAAATTAACTACTGTATTCTATGAAATATCAGAAAAATTATATAGTCAAGCAAATCCAAATGGAGCAGCAGGTGCAAATCCAGCAGGAGAAGCACAAGGGCCAAAAACAGATGCTGATGGAAATGTTTATGATGCAGATTATAAAGTTGAAGACGATGGAGATAAGAAATAATGGCAGATAAAAGAGACTATTATGAAGTTTTAGGAGTAGATAAAAATGCAACGGATGAGGAATTAAAAAAAGCATATAGAAAATTAGCTAAAAAATATCATCCAGATGCAAATCCAGATAATAAAAAAGAAGCTGAGGCTAAATTTAAAGAAGTAAATGAGGCTTATGAGGTTTTATCAGATAGTCAAAAAAGAAAAATGTATGATCAATTTGGACATGAAGGACCCGCAGGTTTTGGCGGGTTCAATGGCCAAAATGGAAGCTATACATATTCTAATTATGGTGGCTTTGGAGATGATATTTTTTCAGATATATTTAAAGGTTTCGGATTTGATTTCGGAGGAGGAAATTCTGCCAGAAATCAAGGACCTAAAAGAGGTGCTGATTTAAAATACAATATTGAAATAAGTTTTGAGGAAGCATTTTTAGGGGTTGAAAAAGAAATTTCTATTAATCGCTACGAGCAATGTAATACTTGTCATGGTGAAAAAGCTAAACCAGGAACACAGGCACAAACATGTACTGTGTGTGGTGGAACTGGTAGAATACAACAAGTTGTTACAACTATTTTAGGACAAATGAAAACTTCTAAAACATGTAATGCTTGCCGTGGTGAAGGTAAAATTATAAAAGAACCTTGTCCAGAATGTAGAGGCAAAGGAAAAGTAAGAAAACAAACAAAAATTAGTGTAAAAATTCCAGCAGGAATTGATGATGGTCAAACTATAATATTAAGAAATGAAGGAGAAGCTGGAGATAAAGACGCACCAAAGGGAGATTTATATATTGTAGTTCACCTTAAGAGACACAGTATATATACAAGAAAGGGTCAAAATGTTTTTTGTGAAATACCAATAACATTTACACAAGCAACTTTGGGAGCTGATTTACAAATACCAATGGTTGATGGAACAAGTGAAAAATATCGTATACCAGATGGAACACAAACAGGTACAAAGTTTACTATCAAAAATAAGGGATTTAAAAGTGTAAATGGAAGTTTTAGAGGAGACTTTATTTTTACAGTAACAGTTCAGGTTCCAAAAAAATTATCTGGTGAACAGAGAGAGTTATTAACAAAACTAGCTAAAACAATGAATGAGCAACCACCAGTTAAAAAAAGAGGATTTTTTGATTTTTAATTACGTAGTTATAAAATTAAAGAACATTTTCAATGGCGAAAATGTTCTTTTTGTAATATATAGCATGTAAATTTAATATATATTTATAATAGGAGGGATAGACGGTGAAAAATGTATTAGAAGGTAGTAGTATTGAGATGAACAAGTCATTTATGTCGCTTATAAAAGGTGTTGCAATATCAATTATTAGTACTTTGGTAGCTATTTTTATTTTTTCTATAATTATAACATACACAAATTTTTCGGAACATTGGATAGTACCCGTTATGATAGGAATTGTAGCAATAAGTATTTTTGCGGGTACAACAATTAGTACATTGAAGCTAACTAAAAATGGCCTTTTAAATGGTGGATTAGTTGGATTTTTTTATGTGTTTATATTATATTTAACATCTAGTAGTTTAGGAACAGGTTTTACATTAAATACAAACGCAATAATTATGATAGTATTAAGCGTTATTGTAGGAATGATAGGTGGAATTGTTGGTGTAAATAGTGGGAACAAAAGATAAGAATATAAACCGAAAAGAGTACAAATTTATCAGCTATAGCAACTATTTTTTTCGAAAAATGGTTGCTATTTTCTTTAATTTAATATAAAATCTTAAACAGATTTATATATTTAGGAGGCGTATAGCTTGGTTACTTTAGAAGATGTAAAAAATGATGCAGAAGTTAAGGAATTAGTTATGGGAGCTCAAAAGCAACTTGATGCACTTGGATTTACAGAACATTCTGTTAGACATATAACTATTGTATCTGAAAGAGCAAGCAATATATTAGAAGTGCTAGGATATAGTGAAAGAGAAGTGGAATTAGCTAGAATTGCTGGCTATTTGCATGATATTGGAAACTGTGTTAATAGGACAGACCATGCTCATAATGGCGCTATTTTAGCGTATCATATTTTAGAAAGAATGGGTATGCCAATAAATGAAAGAGTAGAAATTATGATGGCTATTGGAAATCATGATGAAGCTACAGGAACAGCAGTTAGTGATATTTCAGCAGCACTTATTATTGCAGATAAGTCAGATGCGCATAGAAACAGAGTAAGAAATCAAAACATGGCAAGTTTTGGTATACATGATAAAGTAAATTATGCCGTAACAGATTCAAAATTAATATTAAATAAGGAAAAGCGAGTTATTACTTTACAATTAACTATAGACACAAAAATTTGCCCTGTTCTTGACTATTTTGAAATATTTATGGAAAGAACTATGATGAGCAAATATGCGGCGAAATATTTAAATGTTTGGTTTGAGTTATTAATAAATGATACAAGATTATTATAATTTAGGAGGAAGAAAAAAGTGAAAGAGAGAAAAAATTTAAAAATACTAGTAATACTTGTTGCAATTATACTAGTATCATTAATTGCTTTTGTAGGAATTTATCAATACGATAAGGGAAGTATGAAAAATATTTTACCTGATTATGCTTTAGGTAAAGAGTTGAAGGGGTCAAGATTAATTACATTTAAGGTAGATACTTCTGAGAAAAAAAGTGATAAAGCAAGTACAGACGAAACAGCAAGTGATAATACAGAAAACAGTGAAGAGACAAAAGAAACTGTAAATTCAGCTGAGGTGCTAAATACAGATAATTATAAACTATGTAAAGATATTATTGAAAAAAGATTGCAAGAAGCAAAAATTGAAGAATACGATATACGAGTAAACGAAGAAGATGGAAAAATAATCGTGGATATGCCTGATAGTACTACAACAGATAATGTTTTACAATTCTTAATGGAGCAGGGAGACTTTAACATAATAGGTACAGATTCAAAAGAAGTATTATTAAGCAAAAGTGATTTAGAAAAAGCACAAGTTATGTACTATTCTAGTGAAAAAGGCACTACAGTTTATTTGAATTTAAAATTTAATAAAGATGCCGTTAAAAAATTAGAAGATGTTACAAACGAATATATAGAAACAACAGGCGAGGATGGAACAAAAACTAAAAAGACAATCACAATAAAAATTGATGACCAAACATTATTAACAACTTATTTTGGAGAGACAATATCTGACGGACAAATTCAAATCCCAATGGGAGATGCTAGTACTGATAGCACAGAAATTAGTGATACAGCAACAACAGCATCATATATTGCTATGATATTAAATAATCAAACATTACCAATTGTATATACATCAGGAGAAAATCAATATGTATCACCTATAATTGATAGTACTGCATTAAATAGAATCGTTTTAATAGCTGTAGTATTAGTTGTACTTTCAATGCTATATTTAATTATTCGTTACAAAAAGAATGGGCTTTTAGCTGCTATAAGCTTAGTTGGTTATTTTGCAATAGTAATGTTATTAATACGTTTTACAAATGTACCACTAGCTATTGGAAGCATGTTTGCAATTTTGCTAGCAGGTATTATGGAACTTGTATTCTTAGCTAAATTGGCAAAAGATACAAATAGCAAAAAAATGGATGATAATATTTTAAAAATGACTTTAGCTCAAATTCCGTTATATGTAATTTCTATTGTATTTTGTTTTGTTACATGGTTACCAATGGTAAGCTTTGGAACAGCACTATTCTGGGGACTAATAATAGAAACTGCATACAATTATTTAATTGTTAGAAATCTATTGAAAGATTAAAAATGGGAGGATAAATAAATGAGCAAAAAAATACTATATGGAATTGTTACTATAATAATCATTCTTGGAATTGTTATGGGAGTAACAAAAGGTTTTAATTTAGGACTAGCTTATGGTGAAAATGAAAAAATAGAAATATATATTGGAAAAAGTATAAACAAAGACGAAATAAAAGAAATAGCAAATCAAGTATTTGAAAATGAAAATGTAAGAGTACAAACTATAGAAATTTTTGAGGATATGGCAGCAATAACGGTAAAGTCCGCATCTGATGAGCAACTAGAAAAATTAATACAGTTGGTTAATGAAAAGTATTCTTTAGAATATAGTGTATCAGATATTAATATTATAAAAAGCCCTGCTATTGAAATAAAAAATATTGTAAAAAACTATATAGTACCAAGTTTAATTGTGCTTGCAATAATTGTTGTATATATGGCGGTTCGTTATTGGAAATTAACATTTTGGAAGGTTGCATTATGGACTATTGTAACATCTGTTGCAGCAGAAGCAGTGCTAGCAAGTATTTATACAATTGCTAGAATACCAGTTAATGCTTTAGCAATGCCAATTGCATTATTTGTATTTGGACTTACAGTTACAGCAACTGCACTACATTTTGATAAAAAACTACTAGAGTTAAAAGCTGAGGAAAATGAAGAATAGGAAAAAATATAAAACAACAAAAAACTTACCATGTTGAAGGTAAGTTTTTTTAAATTGTACTTTACAAGTTCAAGATAATAGTATAAAATACGGTTAACTGATTAATATAGAATTACATAATATTGTTTAAATGTGAACAAAATAAAACAGTAATTTTATGTAGAAACACAAAGGAAAGAGGTATAAAAATGAACTTGAAAAGTAACAGAGCAATCACATTAGTAGCATTGATAATTACAATTATTGTTTTGCTAATTCTAGCAGGAGTGAGTTTGTCAATGGTGCTAGGAGAGAATGGATTAATTAACAAAGCACAGTCTAGTGTGAATAGATATAAAGAAAGTAGTGAAAATGAACAAAAATTATTAAACAGTATAGAAAGTTATATGGATTTACAACTAAAATCACCAGGAACAAAAATAGATGTTCCAGATGGCTGGAATAAAGACACAGTAGATGCTGTACTTGATGATAAGAAAAATATAATACCAGTGCCTAAGAATTTTTATTATGTAGGTGGAAATTTAGATAATGGAGTAATCATATCAGATAATTCAGCAGATGCCTATGATGGTAAAATTGACAAAACAACATGGGAATATACGACAAGCTTGGCAGGAAATCAATTTGTATGGATACCATGCACAGAGGAAGAGTATCACAAAACAGATTGGGGAAGCAAGTATGTTGGTGTTGGATATGACAAAACAGGACCAAATCAAGCTGAGATAGATAAGGTAAAGAAATATAATGGTTTTTATGTAGCAAGATATGAAGCTGGCTTAGCAGATGGAATAGCAGAGTATATAAAAGAACAGATAAGCGATGGAGTTAGTAGTCCTGCTGGATATAATTCAATAGGAATACCAAAATCGAAAGCGGAAAAATTGCCATGGAGTTATATTAGTTATACTAATAGTAAAGCAAGTGCAGAAAAAATGTATGAGAATAACGATTGCGTAACGAGTGGATTAATAACAGGAACGCAATGGGATGTAATGTTAAATAAATTTATGGGAACAACAAATACAAAAGGACTAGCATTTACAGAAGTAGACATAAAAGATTCAAGCAAATGGGGAAATTATTATAATAATAGTCTAACATATACAGGAAGGTCAGCGACAATATTTCAAAGTGGAAATAATTGGTATATAAAGCAATGGGGAGAAAAACAAACAAATGCATCTATAAAGGAAAATACACGTATAGAATTTACAACTGGAGCATGTAAAGACACAGAGGTATATCATGTTTATGATGTAGCAGGAAATGTATGGGAATGGACAGATGAAGTAGGACATGGGAGCGGTTATAAGGTTCTTCGAGGAGGTTCTTCTTATGATGTTTCAGAGATTTGTCCAGCATGTTGTCGTTTGGGGAATTACGCTGTTTCTTATATGGTTTGTACTTTCGGATTTCGAGTTGCACTTTATATAAAATAGTGGAAATGTGTAGATTAATAGTAACATAAGCTGATATATTGAATTTGTGTGTTTTCTAGTCTATTGCCGTGTTACCGCCTACACAAAAATATATGAAAATTTAGCCGTTCCGTTCTCCAAGGCGCTTGAGAGACAGCCTTTTCAGATTTTATTGAACACATTCTAAACTTGTGTAGTGAATTACTGCTTCAAGGTCGAACTCACTTTTAAATTTTATATATTTTTGCTTTCGACTAGGAAGAACCGAATGGAAAAAATGATATTTGTGATAAATCGCGGAAAAGAAAGTCAAGAAACGAAAAGCTTACCATACAAAGGTGAGTTTTTTTCAATTGTACTTTACAAGTTCAAGATAATAGTATAAAATACGGTTAACTGATTAACATAGAATTACATAATATTGTTTAGATGTGAACAAAATAAAACTATAATTTTATGTAGAAACACAAAGGAAAGAGGTATAAAAATGAACTTGAAAAGTAACAAAGCAATCACATTAGTAGCATTGATAATTACAATAATTATACTTTTAATATTAGCAGGAGTGAGTTTGTCAATGGTGCTAGGAGAGAATGGATTAATTAACAAAGTACAGTCTAGTGTGAATAAATACCAAGAAAAGGCAACAAATGAACAAAATTTGTTAAATAAAGTAGAAGAATACTTTGACTTACTAAATAGAAAAGAAGGAGAAATAGAACTTTCAGCAACAAGTGGAGAATGTACTTATCCAAATACAATAACATTTGATGTAATAAAAAATACAAGTGGAGGAGATTTAAGCGTAAAAACATTAAACGAAGATATTGCAACAGCTACTATAAGCGGAAATACAATAACGGTAACGCCAAAAAATGTAGATGAAACTGTAATAATAAAAGTAACAAGTGCAGGAACAAAAGAATATAAAGAAAAGTCAGTTGAGTATACATTAAAGGTAAACAAAAAAACAACGTATTCAAATGGAGAAACAGTAAGCGTTGGAGGATATAGTTTTTATGTAATAGGAGATGATGGAACTAATGTGACCTTGCTATGTAAAACAACTATAGGTAGTAATAATTGGAACGGTGCAAAAAGTCAAGCAAGTACATTTGGAAGCAACTTAGGTGGAAGTGGACGACTTTTAACAAAAGCAGAAGCAGAAGGGGTTGCAGTGAAATATCGCGACATTGGAATACATTACTGGCTTAATGATTATTACGGGTATGCAAATGGTTCTAAATGTGCATGGTATGTTGATTATGATAAATTCATTAACTATTTTTATATAGATAGGAGTAGTGGAACTGGACCATTATATGTGCGCCCAGTTGTAGTTATCTCTAAATCTAAATTGTAGTTTTTTTACTACAGTGTTACCGCCTACACAAAAATATATGAAAATTTAGCCGTTCCGTTCTCCAAGGCGCTTGAGAGACAGCCTTTTCAAATTCTATTGAACACATTCTAAACTTGTGTAGTGAATAACTGCTTCAAGGTCGAACTCACTTTTAAATTTTATATATTTTTGTCTTCGGCTAGTGATAGACTTATTCAAGTGTTTTAAAATTAGCAATGCATTAGCGAGAAGAACAAATATATTTTTGAAATGAGGTTTTCCGTGGGGACCGCTGAGAGCTGTTAATTGCGAAAGCAATGTTACAGCTCCAGTGGGAAGAACCGAATGGAAAAAATGATATTTGTGATAAATCGCGGAAAAGAAAGCGAAGAACAAAAGCTTACCATTGTAAAGGTAAGTTTTTTTCAATTGTACTTTACAAGTTCAAGATAATAGTATAAAATACAGTTAACTAATTAACATAGAATTACATAATATTGATTAAAGATGGATAAGCTAAAATTATAATTTTATATAGAAACACAAAGGAAAGAGGTATAAAAATGAATTTGAAAAGTAATAAAGCTATCACATTAGTAGCATTGATAATTACAATTATTGTTTTGCTAATTCTAGCAGGAGTAAGTTTATCAATGGTACTAGGAGAAAATGGCTTGATTAACAAGGCACAGTCAAGTGTGAATAGATATAAAGAAAGTAGTGAAAATGAACAAAAATTATTAAACAGTATAGAAAGTTATATGGATTTACAACTGAAATCACCAGGCACAAAAGTAGATTTGCCAGGTGGCTGGAATAAAGACGCAGTAGATGCTGTACTTGATGATAAGAAAAATATAATACCAGTACCTAAGAATTTTTACTATGTTGGTGGAAATTTAGATAATGGAGTAATCATATCAGACGACCCAGCTGATGCCTATGATGGAAAAATAGACAAAACAACATGGGAATATACGACAAGCTTGGCAGGAAATCAATTTGTATGGATTCCATGCACAGAGGAAGAGTATCACAAAACAGATTGGGGTTCAAATTATATGATTGGAGGAAATTATGATACTAGTGGTATATCAACAAAGGAAGTTGAACAAATAAAAAAGTACGGAGGTTTTTATATAGGAAGATACGAAGCTGGATTAGCTGATGAAATTATAGAATATAGTGGAACAGTATTAAGTACAAGTAATGTGGGTTATAATATTGATGGAATTCCGTTATCAAAAGCAGGAAAGATACCTTGGAATTTTATAAGTTATGAATTTTGCAAAAAGAATGCAGAGAAAATGTATGAAAAAAGCGAAACAGTGTCAAGTAAATTAATTTCAGGAACCCAATGGGACGTAATGATACAAAAATGTATTGGAAAAACTAACGAAAGTGGAATTATATTTTCTAAAAATGATTTGTTCGATTCAGGTCTAATTGGAAATTACGGATTAAATTCAATATCGTATAGTGGTAGAAGTGCTACAGCAACTCTTAATGATACAAAATGGTATATTACAGATTTTAAAAATAAAATAACAGGTGAAACAGAAAGATATACTTTGTTTACAATAGGAGCAAGTAAAGTTTCGGAAATGTATCATACTTATGATATAGCAGGAAATCTTTGGGAATATACTGATGAGATTGGCAATAGTGAAATAGAGCATGTTTTTAGAGGGGGAAGTTTCCGTGACCCATCAAATATTCATCCAGTTTGTTATAGGCATTGTGATGGAAATTTAACCGGAACTGATTGTGGTCTTGGATTTAGAGTTGTATTATATTTAAAGTAGCATTAATACGAAATTGCTTGATTTTTTTATGCTTTTTTTCATACGTGTTACCGCCTACACAAAAATATATGAAAATTTAGCCGTTCCGTGAGAGTGCAAATATTTTTCTTACGGCTAGTAAGAGGCATTTTTAATGCTTAAAAATTAGCATCTCATTAGCGAGAAGAACAAATATATTTTTGAAATGAGGTTTTCCGTGGGGACCGCTGAGAGCTGTTAATTGCGGGAGCAATGTTACAGCTCCAGTGGGAAGAACCGAATGGAAAAAATGATATTTGTGATAAATCGCGGAAAAGAAAGCGAAGAACAAAAAACTTACCATGTAAAGGTAAGTTTTTTTCAATTTTACTTTACAAGTTCAAAATAATAGTATAAAATACGGTTAACTAATTAACATAGAATTACATAATATTGATTATATACGGATAAACTAAAATTATAATTTTATGTATAAATACAAAGGAAAGAGGTATAAAAATGAACTTGAAAAGTAACAAAGCAATCACATTGGTAGCATTGATAATTACAATTATTGTTTTGCTAATTCTAGCAGGAGTGAGTTTGTCAATGTTGCTAGGAGAGAATGGATTAATTAACAAGGCACAGTCTAGTGTTGATAAATATCAAGAAAAGGCAACAAATGAACAAAATTTGTTAAATAAAGTAGAAGAATACTTTGATTTATTAAATAGAAAAGAAGGAGAAATAGAACTTTCAGCAACAAGTGGAGAATGTACTTATCCGAATACAATAACATTTGACGTAATAAAAAATATAAGTGGAGGAGATTTAAGCGTAAAAACATTAAACGAAGATATTGCAACAGCTACTATAAGCGGAAATAAAATAACAGTAACACCAAAGAATGTAGATGAAACTGTTATAATAAAAGTAACAAGTGCAGGAACAAAAGAATATAAAGAGAAGTCAGTTGAGTATACATTAAAGGTAAACAAAAAAACAACGTATTCAAATGGAGAAACAGTAAGCGTTGGAGGATATGATTTTTATGTAATAGGAGATGATGGAACTAATGTAACATTGCTATGTAAAACAACTATAGGAAGTGCAAATTGGGGTGACGCAAAAAGTCAAGCAAGCTCATTTGGGAGCAACTTAGGAGGTAGTGGACGACTTTTAACAAAAGCAGAAGCAGAAGGAGTTGCAGCAAGCTATAGAAATATTGGAGCTGTATATTGGCTTAATGATAATTATGGGAGCAATAAGGTATATGGAGTAAGTGGAAACAGTGTTACAGCTTTAATAGCACAAGAGTATAAAGGAAGTGTTGCAAGCGGAGCTGACCCAGGAAGTAATGGCTGGAAGACATACAAAAACTATGTTCGACCGGTTGTAATATTACTAAAATCAAAATTACTATAAAAAATTATTTATGTGGGAAATAATAGTTTAGTATATTGCAAGTTAATTATAAAACCATACTGTGACAAAATACTCACGCCTTCATATACTATATTAGGCATTAATGCCTAAAAAGGAGGCGACACACAATGAAAATATTGGACAAAATAAGATATCGTATGTATAGAACAAGTGCAAACGACATAAACTTGCAAGAAGCAAGACACATACTAAGCCAAGATAGAACAGCAGTTTTAATAGATGTAAGAAGCCCTCAAGAATATAATGAATATCATCTTGAGGGCGCAATATCATTGCCACTATATGAACTAGGCTCAAAAATTTTTAGCATAGTACCAGATAAAAGAACCTTAATAATAGTATATTGCCAATACGGCGGACGAAGCAAAAAGGCGGAAGCTACACTTAAAAAAATGGGTTACGAAAACGTTTATAATATTAGAGGCGGATTAGATAATAATTAGGTTTATTTTTTGGTGATAAGTCTTTGAGTTTTATAATATTGGCACATTTTACAATCTATACAAACAATAGCCCTTTTCCCAAAAATAGATTTTAAGGTATTAATAAATTCATCTTCAACCTCATCTAATAAATGTATATATAACTTATTTGGAAGAATGTTAAGCAAGGTATTTAAACAATAATCATTTGAAGAAAATGTGATATCAGAGAGATATTTGGCATTATAAATGTCAGAGTCAAAAGGTATCACATTTTTTTCATTATCTAGTAATATAGATTCTTGATTAAAGTAAATTAAATGTAAAATTTCATTAGAAGAGGATTTAGAATCAATGTAATATTTTAGTAAATCAACAAACTCCATATATTCTTTTTCAATAATATAGCTATTAACGCAAGATTCAACAATAGAATCCAAAATATTAATATATTCCTTCAAGCGAAAATGTACTAATCCATCTAAAATAACAGCTTTATTTTCTTTCACATATTCTTTACAAAGATAGAATGCAACTTTTTTTCTTTCAAACACATTATGATTATCCTCTTCTAACAAAATATCAATACAAGAATCTAAAATCAATTTCTTTTCAGAATCAGAAAAATAAAAATAATTATAATTAATTAAATTGGAAAATAGTTTGGGTTCATAAAATCTAATAATTACATTTTTTAAGCATTCAGAAACATAATCGTAAAATAATTCCTCAGAATTACCAACATAATGAAAAATAACATTGTCATATATTTTAAAACTATTTTTAGATAAATAAAAATTCTCTGGTGTATCCTTTTTGAAAGTACTTAATAGATAATCTATAATAGATGAATTATTGGTTTTTATACAAAATGATTTTAACACGATACAAGACTCCTTCCATAAATATGTAAATATTATCTACTAAAATACCTTTAGATATACCTATTTTATTCAATTTTTGGAAAAAGGAAACTTGTATAATAGTAAAAAACAAAAAAAGTGGTAAAACCCACTTTTTAAGCATAAATATGATAATCAATTTCAGGGAAGATGGCATCCTTTTCTTCAAGCATTTCTAAAAACTCTTCCTCAACATTATTTTCTTTTAGTTGATTATATAATTTTGTAAATCGACCAATATGGTCTTTAATACGTTTTTTAGCATAGTCGACCATAGTTCCATTTGTAATAATAAATAACCAATCGCTACTTTGTGCAAGTAAAAGTTCTCTAGCACATTGGTTTAGAGTACGAAGTTTTAATTCGTCAGTTTCGTTGTAGAATTCATGAGCTAACTCAACCATTCTATCTCCGGCTACATGAAGATGTTTGTGAACATAATCGTTAGTTCCATTTAACCATACTTCGCTATATCCGTTTTTACCCCAACTAGATATACAAGGCGATGCCACTTGAATTTCAGGATATTGGTCAATATATTCACCAGGTGTAATTAGTTTAAAATTACAATCATCATAATATATTTTTTTAAATAGGGTATAAAGCCAATATGGGCCTTCATACCACCAGTGACCATATAATTCAGCATCATAAGGACATACAACAATAGGAGGAATATGCATTTGTTCAGATAAGTAGTTAATTTGATTAACACGAGAGTCAAAGAAGTGGCCAGCTTGGCGTTCAGCTGTATCCTTTGCCCATTGCAAATTGTAATAATCTTTAAAATCTCCTTTAGAAGTAATTCTATAATATTTTATTCCTGTATGAACACGAACACCATTTTTTGCTATATAAGGCTTAATATAGTCATAGTCTGTTTCATATCCAATATCTCTATAATATTCGCGGTAATTAAAATCACCAGGATAACCAATTATAGAGCTCCAAACTTGTTTTGAAGATTCTATATCACGTCCGAATGCAACAACTCCACCAGGAGAAACAATAGGAGCAAAAGTTCCATAAAGAGGGGTAGGATCTGCATATAGAATACCGTGTGATTCTGTGAGTACATATTCAATACCAAATTCTCTTAAATATTTGTCAGCTTGTGGAACATAGCCACATTCTGGTAGCCATATACCTCTAGGTTTTCTTCCAAAATATTTTTCGTAAGTTTGAACACCAACAGCAATTTGAGCTCGAACCGTATGTTCATTTACATATAAAATAGGGAAGTATCCATGAGTAGCGCCACAGGTAATTATCTCCAAAACACCTATATCTTGAAAATGTTTAAAACCTGTAATTAAATTACAATTATAAATATCGCGAAAAACATGTAAATCATTTGAATAACGGTCTAAGTAATAATGAGATAATTGATTTAAACGTTCATCATAAGCAGTTCTTTTAACTTCCTTTTGACAAAGCTCAATATGAGTTTCAAGATATTTTATATATCTTTGTTGTAAAAGCTTATTGTCTAACATAGAAAGAAGAGGGGGAGTAAGCGACATTGTAATACGGAAGTCAACATTTTCCTCCTCTAATTTTTTGAAATTTAGTAATAATGGTATGTAAGTTTCAGAAATAGCTTCAAATAACCATTGTTCTTCTAAATAGTCTTCGCTTTCTGGATGATAAACAAAAGGTAAGTGGGCATGTAAAACAAAACTAACATAGCCTTTAATATTTTTCATGTGATTCTCCTTTGTAATAAATTTATTTGAAGAAAGATGAAGTATTCTTTGTAAAGTCCATTACAGAATCTAAATTTTCTTCTTTGTAGGTATTTTTATAAAAGTCATAAATATTGTAGAATTTTCCTAAATTTTGCAAGAAATGAAGTCTAGCAACTGATTTAGAAGAAACTACATTTGTTTTTACATTTTTGAAGTATACCATTTTTTGCTCTTTTTCTAATAAAACGTGGTCGTTAGGTGCTTCAATTTTATTTGATGACGATATATAAAGATAGTTGTTAGTTAAGTGAAAATTAGTATTGTTAGGTCGTCTGCCTAATTCAACACTATATTCACATTTTGCATCATTAACATGCAAATACCAACAATTAGCAAAGTCATTTATATCCATTTCGAAGCTATAATTCATAGTTTTATTTGTTATAATTAAAACAGGCTTTGTGCATGAAAAAACATCTGGACCGTAAACATCAATTAAATGTTGGCGATCTTTTTCAGATATATCCCAATAAATAAAAAGGGTATCTGGCGTTTGAGCCAATATCTTAACGACAGTTTGTTCGTATTTTGCTGGTAAATCATAGTATTCAGATAAATTAAAATCTTTTGTTAAGTCTTCATGTAATAGACTTTTTGGGTTGATTTTTTTAACCTTTTTATTTACTTTTGTTACATTTTTTAAGGTAATAGACTTAAAAATGGTTCTTTTGTTACTTTTTGTTGAAGAAGCCATTTTTTTAGTTGTATTAGTCTTTTTTGAAGTTTTAGTGCTTGCTTTTGGTTTAGATTTTGTAACTTTTGAATCTATGCCTGATTGCTTCGTAGGTTTTACGTTTTTATCGTTTGTTTTTTTGGCTGGCATTATTTTCCTCCTTGGTAAAATACATTTTAATTATTACTATACTATATCAAAATAAGATTAAATTCAATAGATTAGATAGAATTTATTTAGAATTTTAAAAGTATAAAATGTAACAAAAATGTAACATAAATGTAATATTGTTACAAATTATAAAAATTATAAAATAATATTTACTTTTTACATATTATAATATAAAATTAAGCTAATTAAAACGAAAAAAGTTGCTAGATACGAAAGAAAGTCGAAGGGAGTATGCTAAAATGAAAATTTTAATGTTAACATGGGAATATCCACCAAGAATTGTGGGAGGAATAGCAAGGGTTGTTCATGATTTATCTAAGAGATTAATAAAAGATGGTCATGAGGTACATGTTATAACATATAGAGAAGGTAATATGCCTGAGTTTGAAAATGATAAAGGAGTAAAAATTCACCGTGTAGATAACTATATGATTAATCCAAACAATTTTATTGATTGGATTATGCAAATGAATTTTAATTTAATTGCAAAGGCAAATGAGATAATTGCAAAAGAGGGTAATTTTGATGTCATTCACGCACATGATTGGTTAGTTGCTTATGCAGCTAAAACATTAAAAAATTCATATAATATTCCTTTGGTAGCAACAATACATGCAACTGAAGCAGGAAGAAATTCAGGAATTCATGATGAAGTACAAAGATATATTAATGATACAGAATGGCTTTTAACTTATGAAGCATCTGAAGTATTAGTAAATAGTAATTATATGAAGAATGAATTACAACGTTTATTTGGTTTACCATTCGAAAAAATTAATGTAGTACCAAATGGTGTTAATTTAACGACATTCAATAATGTAGAAAAGGATTACGAGTTTAGAAGAAAATATGCCCTAGATAATGAAAAAATAATTTTATTTATGGGCAGACTTGTATATGAAAAAGGAGTTCAACATCTAATATCTGCAATGCCGAAAATATTAGATAGATACCATGATAGCAAACTGATAATTGCTGGAAAAGGTGGAATGCTTGATGAATTAAAGGCACAAGTTAAATATTTGGGTATTGAGAACAAGGTTTACTTTACTGGATACTTAGACTCAAAGCAAGTTTGTAAAATGTATAAAGTTGCTGATGTAGCAGTATTTCCAAGTACATACGAACCTTTTGGAATTGTTGCATTGGAAGCAATGCTTGCAGGAGTTCCAACAGTTGTTTCTGATGTTGGTGGTTTAAATGAAACAGTAGAGCATAAAGTAAATGGAATGAAAAGCTATGCTGGAAATCCAAATTCACTTGCAGATTCTATTTTGGAACTATTATATAATCCACAATTATGCGATAGCGTTGTGAAACAAGCAAAATTGAAGGTGAAGAATGAATTTAACTGGACAAAAATTGCTCAAGATACACATTTTGTATATCAAAAAGCAATTTGTGAAACAATGGCTGAAAGACAAGCAAAACAAATTGCTCAAGAAAAAGCAAAGAAAACTAAAAAGGCTAAAAATACAGAAGCAGAAATTACAAGTTTATTAGGATTTAAGAAAAGACAAGCTTATGCTTAAATTGGAGGTGCAAAATGACTGTATATGATACAACTCATGAATTAGCAAGACAAATACGTCAGAGCAGAGAATATATTGAATATAAAGAAATGAAGGACATGGTATATGCAAACCCAGAATTAAAGGAAAAGGTAGAGGAATTTGAAAAAATAAGATACGAAACTCAAGTGCTTGAAATTCAGGGTGAAAAGCAAAATGAAGAAAAAATGAAGAGATTACAAGAACTATATATGATTTTACTAGAAAACAAGGATATTAAAAAGTTTTTTGATACCGAGGTTAGATTTAACGTAATGTTAGCAGACATAAACAAGATTATTGGAGATGCAGTAAAAGACGTTTTATAATTTTATAAAATGATAGAAAGAGGTAAAATATATGCAAATAATAATTGCTATAATTACTATGGTCGTAGTGTTAATAACATTACGACTATTATTTCATACATCCGTAGACAAAATAAAACAATTATCTGAAAATGAAAAATTAAATAAACTTACGGATGTATTTCCAGATAATATAGAAATTGGTAAGAAAATTTTGTCTATGCTTGGAAATAAAACAACAAAAATAGAAGAGGACGATAAAACTGATCTTTGCTTATATTTGGTTATGACGGACAAGATAGCAATAGCAAATTTAAAAAATAAATACACAAGAATTCAAACTATAGCGCATGAATGTATTCATTCTATGCAGGATAAAAAAAATTTATGGTTTCATTTTATATTCTCAAATTTATATCTAATATATTTTGCTGTAATCACATTACTGGTATTGTTGGGGATAGTACAAAATATATGGCTTCACGCTTTCTTGCTTTGCTTGTTTGGATTAGTTTATTATATGGTAAGAAGCTATTTAGAAACAGATGCTATGGTTAAGGCTAGATATTTAGCAAAAGCATATATGCGAACAGAAAGATTAATTAAACCAGAAGAAGTCGAAGAAATAGTTGGAAACTATGATGTTTTAAATAAAATAGGGGTTCAATATGTAAATTACAATTTAATTTTTAATATTTTAGTAAAAATTATAATATTTATGATAGTTGCATATTTTAAAATTGGAATTTAATTTGCAAAATTCGGACAAAGGTGGTAAAATAGCATTAGAATTAAATTTTAAGTCCTTGAATATGACAGGAGGAGAGCAACATGAGGAAAATCATAGACTGGGTAAGTGATATTACTCTAAAAAAGATGGCTATTATACTTTTGGTAGGATTTGTTATTGGAGTTTTACTGGCACTTTTAATAGATTCTGATATTAATCGGCAGATTGACCTAAAAAAGCGATCTAGTATTCAAACTACCCAAAGTAGTAGAACACAGAAAGCAGAATCAAGCCAGCGTGCAGAAGAGCATTATCAGAAAAGAAATGAAAATTATGAACTAAAACTTTTTATGGAGGAAACAGATAAAAATGTAAGAGAAATGCAACAATATTTAGTACATAAAGATTTTCATTCTGATGCCAATAGGGTTATTGCTTCAAAGAGTGTACTTGACCGCTATCAGCGGAACTATGAGCAGATTAACGATAAGGTCTTAAGCGAGTATATTAAGGAGGATAAAGAACAGTGGGAGATAGTTGAAAAACATGAAAAGCAGTGGGACAGTTTAGAATGGAAAAAGCTTAAATTAAGACACGAAGAGTTAATTATTCAGGCTAAAAGTTTACAGCTTAAGTATTTGGAATAATTCAAGGGGAAAGGACTAGCATTTGCTAGTCCTTTTGAAATACAAATTATTAAAAAAATAGCAAAAGGGCTTTTAAAAAATAAAAAAATGTTATAAAATAAACTATAAAAAGTTCACAGGAGAGATAAATGAATAAAAAATGGGAATATTATACACCAGATAAAGAAAAAGTAGCAAAAATTGTTGATGAGTGTAAGGTATCTGAATTAGTAGCAAAAGTTCTTGTTAACAGACATATTACAGAAACAGAAGAAATAAAATTGTTTTTAAACCCTACTAGAAACGATTTTCACGATCCATTTTTATTACAGGATATGAAATTAGCTGTAGATAGAATAATAGATGCTATAAGTCAAAAGAGCAAGATAATTATTTATGGAGACTATGATGTAGATGGTATTACAAGTATTAGTGTATTAAAGAAATTCCTTGATGAAAGAGGTATAGATGTATCTTATTACATACCAAATCGATTAGAAGAAGGATATGGGCTGAATAAAAAAGCAATAAAGGAAATCGCTGAAGCAGGATATCAGTTAATGATAACAGTTGACTGTGGTATTTCACGGAATAGATGAAATAGAATATGCAAATAGCTTAGGAATAGAAACTATAATAACAGACCATCACGAAACCTTAGATGAATTGCCAAAAGCAAAAGCAATTGTTAATCCAAAAAGAAAGGATAGTAAATATCCATTTAGAGGTTTGGCTGGAGTAGGGGTAGTTTTTAAGCTAATCCAAGCCTTAAGTATAGAATTAAAATTAGAGGAAAAGGAATACCTAAAATATTTAGACTTAGTTTGCATAGGTACTATATCAGACATTGTTCCATTGGTAGATGAAAATAGAGTTATTGCTAAATTGGGATTAAGGCTAGTGGAGCTTACAAGAAATATAGGGCTTAGAGAATTAATAAAATCATCAAAATATAAAAAAATTGATTCAAATATGGTATCCTTTGGAATTGCACCTAGAATAAATGCTTGTGGAAGAATGGGACATGCAGAAGAAGCTTTGCAATTATTTCTTACAGAAAATATAGTAGAGGCAGTGCGAATAACAGAAAATTTAAATAGATACAATATAGAAAGACAAAGTACAGAAAAGAAAATTTTTGACGAAGCTTTGGAAAAAATAAAACAAACTGGTGAAAATACAAAAGCTATTATATTGGGAAGCGATAATTGGCATCATGGGGTTATAGGAATAGTTGCATCAAAAATTACTGATTTATTTTATAAGCCTACAATTTTAATATGCTTTGAAGGAGAAGAAGGAAAAGGTTCAGGAAGAAGTGTTTTAGGTTTTGACCTACATAATGCTTTATGCCAAACAAGTAACTACTTGGAAAAATATGGTGGGCACGAAATGGCTGTTGGATTAAGTCTTAAAAAGTCACAATTTGAAGATTTTAAAATAGCTTTTGAAAAAATTGCATTAGAGAGTCATTTAGAGGAAATACTACCTATTATAAAAATTGATGCCGAAATAAATGCGAGTTGTATGAATAAAGAAATTATAGAGCAAATTTCATTACTTGAACCATTTGGTGAAGCTAATAAAATGCCTATATTTATGTATAGAGGATTAAAAATAGATTCAATTAGAGCTTTATCAGATGGCAAACATTTAAAACTCACATTAAAGGACGGAAATATTTGGCTAGATGCTATTGGATTTAATATGGGCAATTTAGCAAGCGAATACTTAATTGGAGACAAAGTAGATGTTGCTGGTGTTGTAGAAATAAATGTATTTAATCAGAAAGAGTCAATACAAATTAATTTAAGAGATATTAGAAAATCATATAATTAGAGGGGAGAGTTTAACTATGTCAGAAAACAAAAATTATACAATAGAAGATGTAATAGCAAAGGTAAAAGAAAAAAAGCAAAATGCAAATATTGAAGTAATTCAAAAAGCATATAATTTAGCAAGTAGACAACATGGAGATCAATGTAGAAAATCTGGAGAACCATATATTATTCACCCATTGCAAGTTGCATATACTTTGGCTGAACTAGAAATGGATGAAGAAACAATATGTGCAGCATTATTACATGATGTTGTTGAAGATACTCCAGTTACAGATGCTGATATAAGGGAACAATTCGGTGAATCTGTTGCAGACATGGTTGCTGGGGTAACAAAGTTAAACAAATTACAATATACAACAGCACAGGAACAACAAGTGGAAGATTACCGAAAAA
This sequence comes from uncultured Clostridia bacterium, assembly GCA_934120395.1. Taxonomy (GTDB): domain Bacteria; phylum Bacillota; class Clostridia; order TANB77; family CAG-508; genus CAKOTZ01. Next base: position 31,861 of record CAKOTZ010000002.1, on the reverse strand, counting down.
TGTTTTTAGCAATGGGTAAAGATATACGTGTAATACTAATTAAGCTTGCAGACCGTTTGCATAATATGAGAACTTTAAAATATTTATCAAGAGACAGGCAAATAGCAAATGCAAAAGAAACTATGGATTTATATGCACCACTTGCAAACCGTTTGGGTATCTACTCTTTAAAATGGGAACTAGAAGATTTGTCATTTAGATATTTATATCCAGAAGAATATTTTGAAATTGTGCAAGGACTTGATAAAAAAAGAGAAGAACGTTTAAAATTTCTAGACCAAATTGTTGAACAAGTAGAAACAGAATTAAAAAGAGAAAATATTGAATATGAGATACAAGGAAGAGCAAAGCATTTATATAGCATATATAGAAAAATGAAAAGAGACAATAAAACATTAGATGAAATTTATGATTTGTTTGCTATTAGAATTGTTGTAAATTCTGTAAAGGATTGCTATGCTGCATTAGGAATTGTGCACGAATTATACAATCCTATGCCAGGACGTTTTAAAGATTATATTGCTGTTCCAAAACCAAATATGTATCAATCAATTCATACAACTTTAATTGGACCTAATGGTACACCATTCGAGGTACAAATACGTACTTGGGATATGCATCGTATTGCGGAATTTGGTATTGCTGCACATTGGGCATATAAAGAGGTAAATAATAAAGGACAAAAAAGCAACGTAACTGTAAAGGACGATAAATTAGCTTGGCTTAGAGAAACATTAGAATGGCAAAAAGATACTCTAGATCCTGATGAATTTTTAAAAACATTAAAAACAGAATTGTTTGAAGATGAGGTATATGTGTTCACTCCCAAAGGAGATATAAAAGTATTGCCAAAAGGAAGTAATGCTATAGATTTAGCCTATAGTATACATGCAGAAGTAGGTCATAAAATGGTTGGTGCTAAAATTAATAGTAAAATGATGCCAATTTTAACACCTTTAAACAATGGAGACATTGTAGAAATTATTACTTCTGAAAATTCTAAGGGACCAAGTAGAGATTGGCTTAAGTTTGTAAAGAGTTCAAGTGCTAAAAATAAAATTCAACAATGGTTTAAAAAAGCATTAAGAGAGGAGAATATTACTAAAGGAAAAGAAAGTGTTGAAAAAGAAATAAAAAGAATTGGAATGACACATGCTGAATTGTTTAAGCCAGAATGGGTTCAAGTAGCTTTAAATAGATATAAATTTAATTCTTTAGATGATATGTATGCAAGTATTGGATTTGGAGCTATGAGTGCGGGAAAGATTATATCTAGAATATTAGAAGAATATCGAAAAGAACATAATGAAGAAAATATTGAAGCAAAAATTGAAGAGCTGGTTCAAAGAAAGCCAAACAATAAACCATCAAAGTCTGGTATAGTTGTTAAGGGAATTGATAATTGTTTAGTAAAATTATCAAAATGTTGTAACCCATTACCAGGAGATGCTATTGTTGGATATATAACAAAAGGAAGAGGAGTTTCAGTTCACCGTGCAGATTGCGTTAATGTTAAGGAATTAGTGTCAAACGAAAATAGAATGATTGATGTATACTGGTATGAAGAAGCAAAGGCAAAATATCATGTTGATATTGAAGTTTATGCAAATGATAGAAAGGGTCTATTAGCTGATATTATAAGAAAAATGGAAGAAACAAAGGTTACTATAATTGCAGTAAGTTCTAAGGCAAATAAAGAAAGAGTGGCATTAACAGAGTTAACAATTGAAATAGAAAATTTAGATGAATTAAACAAAGTTATTAAAGTATTGAGAAATATTGATAGTGTATTTGATGTAAAAAGAAAAAACAATAAGATATAATTGTTAAAATGAAAAGATGGAAAGGATGTTTAGCATGATACTGAAGAGAATGAGGCTTTATGTAGAACCAACACATGTAACTAATTGCTATATTGTCGCAGACGAAAATACAAAAGAAGCTATGATAGTTGATCCGGGAGCAGAAGCGGATAAAATAATAGAAATGATTAATGTATTAGGAGTAACAATAAAATACATTGTATTAACACATTGCCATGCAGACCATATTGGAGCTGTTGTTGATGTTAAAAATGCATTAGGAGGTAAAATTTTAATACATCGTAAGGAAGCAGAAAGCTTATATAATCCGGAAATTAGCTTAACAGATATTATTGGAGATCATAGAATTGTACTAGAGGCTGATTCAAGATTAGATGATGGAGATATTATTCATATAGGAGATATAGAATTTAAAATTATTCATACTCCTGGACATACTGCTGGAGGTATATGTTTATATTGTGAAGAAGAAAAACTTCTTTTGTCAGGGGATACTTTATTTAGAGGAACTTGGGGAAGAACTGACCTGCCAACGGGTGATTTTAAAGAAATTATGCGCTCAATTACAAATAAATTATTAGTTTTACCTGAAGATACAATTATTTATCCAGGACATGGCAAATCATCTATGATAAAAGAAGAAGAACCAATATATTTTAATTTGCAACCAAGAAAAATTTAAAGAGAAAGTGTGATATATATGTTACAAAGACCAAAAGGAACAAAAGACTTGTTGCCACAAGAAAGTTATTTATGGCAACAAATAGAAAGCAAAATAGAAAGAATATTAAACAACTATGGATTTAAAGAAATACGTTTACCAGTGTTTGAACACACAGAGCTTTTTTCAAGAGGAGTAGGAGGTACAACAGATGTTGTTCAAAAAGAAATGTATACCTTTAATGATAAGGGTGGAAGAAGTATAACACTAAGACCAGAAGGAACAGCTGGAATAGTTAGAGCATATATAGAAAATGGAATGGCGTCTAAACCATCTCCGATTAAAATGTGGTACAACCTAGCAATGTATCGTTATGAAAATGTTCAAAAGGGACGTTTAAGGGAGTTTCATCAGATAGGAGCAGAGGTGTTTGGTTCTGCATCATATTTAGCAGATGTAGAAATTATTACTATGGCAAGCGAATTAATAAAGGTATTTGAAGTACCGGATGTTGAGTTATGCATAAATAGTATAGGCTGTCCAACATGCAGAACAGCATATCAAAAGGCTTTGAAGGAGTTTTTGAAAGACAAAATAGAACACTACTGTGATGACTGTAAATCACGTTATGATAAAAATCCAATGCGTATTTTGGATTGCAAAGAAGAAAATTGCAAGAAATATAATAAGGGTGCGCCAGTTATATTAGATTATTTATGTGATGAATGTAAGGAACATTTTGAAAATGTTAAAAAACAGTTAGAAAAAAATGAAATCAATTATAAGATTGATGCTGGAATTGTTAGAGGACTAGACTACTACACTAAAACTGTGTTTGAATTTGTTTCAAAAAACGAAGGATATACTATTCTTGGTGGTGGTAGATACGATGGACTCGTAAAAGAATTGGGAGGTCAAGATACACCAGCAATTGGATTTGCATTAGGAATGGAAAGACTAATAGAGTTATATAAAAAATATCATGCAGAATGTATTGAACAACAGGCTAGACCAGTGTTATTTTTGGCTACAATTGGTGAAGAAGCAATGGAGTTTGCCAATGAATTAGCATTAAAATTAAGAAATGCTGGCATATATATAGAAAAAGATATTTCTGGAAGAGGAATAAAGGCTCAATTTAAATATGCAGATAAAATCAAAGCAAAGTATGTTATTACAATAGGAGAAACGGAACTTACAAACAAGAAAGCAGTAATGAAAGAAATGGATAGTGGAAATGACACGGAAATAGATTTAATACCAGAAATATTAATAGATGTATTAAGTAAATAGAAGCATATTTTAACAGTATTAAACATATATATTTAATAAGAAAATATATGTTTAAGGAGAAAATATGGTAAACGTTGCAGTATTTAATTTAAGAGATTTAGTAAAATATTTACTTAGATTTCTAGCACTCATTTTGATTGTAGTGTTAGTAATTAAAGCTTATCATTATTTAGAACAAAAATCTCTTACATCTTCTTTGAATAAAACAATTCCTGCAATACAATATTTAGAAGAAAAGGAAGGAGCTAGTCTTGATTTAAGTGAAACAGAAAAATTTAAAACTGGCTCCTTTAGTGAGTATATACTAAACACTCAACTTGCGATAAATAAGTATATTGTTATAGAGAAACCAAAGATAGAAGAGACTATTGCGAGCGAACAGGATGAAGAACAAACTATTGCTGAGAATGTAAATACACAAATAATTCAAGATAACAATATACAAACGACCTATACAAATAAATACAAAACGGTAGAAATTAAAAATGCTTCAAAATATAATTTAACAGATGAAATACTAAATCCAGATATTGAACTTACAAACAAAAATGATATTTTAATTTTTCATACTCATACTTGTGAAAGTTATACACCATCTGAAAAGTATAATTATACAATGACTGGAACATACAGGACAACAGATTTAAATTATTCTGTTGTACGTGTGGGAGATGAATTGGAAAGTTACTTGAGCAAAAGTAGTTATAATGTGACACACGATAAAAGTGTAAATGATTATCCTGCTTATACTGGATCTTATAATCGCTCATTGGAAGCGGTAAATAAGGATTTAGCACAAAATAATTATGACATTGTATTTGATTTACATCGCGATGCAGTAGGAAACAAGGGAGATTATGCTCCTACTGTAAAAATTGGAGATGATTATGCAGCTCAAATTATGTTTGTTATAGGTACTGATGGAGGAGGATTGACACATCCAAATTGGCAACAAAATTTAAAATTTGCTATAAAAGTGCAAGAAAAGGCAAACGAATTATATCCAGGTTTATTTAGACCGATTATTTTAAGAAATTCAAGATATAATCAACACGTTACGAAGGCGGCAACAATTATAGAAGTAGGAGCAACAGGAAATACATTAGAACAATGTTTAACAAGTATGAAGTATTTTTCACATGTATTAGATGAAGTATTAAAAGAATAAAGAGAGGTAAAAATGGGAGCACTACATCAAATATTAACAATACAAAATATTGTAATTTATCTAGTTGTTATTAATTTAATAGGCTTTTTAGCTATGTATATTGACAAACGAAAAGCAAAAAAAGGAGAATGGAGAATTCCAGAAAAAACCTTAATCACGATTGCCATGATTGGTGGGAGTATTGGTGGCATTGCTGGCATGTATATGTTCAGGCATAAAACACACAAAGCTAGGTTTTCAATAGGATTTCCAGTTATTTTAGGTGTACAAATAACTTTAATATTTTTTTGTGTGACAAAATATGATATAATTTAACAAGATATAAATTGAAAAGTAAGGTGATAAACAATGGTGCTAGGTTTAATAATATGTTTTGTTATTTTCATATTTTTGGCTATATGCATTACTATGTTTGATAATAAATACGAAAAAAGAAAATGCTTAAAAAAGGTAAGAAAAAATGGATTAGCAATAAAAAAATTTCGTCATGAATTAAGAGCAGATAGTGAAGTAGCAATGGAAGCAGTAAAACAAAACGAAGAAGCATTAACATATGTTGATGAAAGATTAAAGAAAGATAAGAGGTTTTTGCTAGAAGCTGTAAAAGAGAATCCAAGTGTTTTAAAATATTTTCCGATAAAATTAAGAGATGATAAAGACTTTATGTATCAAGTAATCAAAAAAACGGGTGGAGAAAATTTACAGTATGTAAGTCAAGACTTATTAAAAGATAGCTATTTTATGTTAAAAGTAATTTCAGTAGATGCAAAAAATATAAATTATTTGAGCAATTTTTTAAAAAGCGATGCTAATTTTATGTTTAAAGCTATAGAACAAAGTAGTGTTCATATTCTAAAATATGCTGATGACAAATTGCTAAATGATAAAGATTTTATGTTACAAGCTATTAAAATAAATAGAAAGGCATTCAAATATGCAAGCGAAGAATTAAAAAATAATAAACTTTTCTTATTAAATTCTGTTATGACAAATGGCTTATCAATAAAGTATATGTCTGATATTGAAAAAAATAATGAAGAAATGGTTATGGCAGCTATTCAGCAAAATGAAGAAGCGGTTCGATATATTGGTGAGGAAATTGGAAAAAATGAGAAATTTTTATTAGATTTAATAAGGAAGAATGTTATGCTTTTAAAATATATGAGCATAGATATTAGAAATAATGCTGAATTTATGTTAAAAGCGATTGCTATAGATAAGAGTGCTGTTCAGTATATGGGAGAGTATTTAAAAATAAATACTGATTTTGTTTTAAAATTAATTGAAAACGATTTAGAGATTTTACAATATATGGACATTAGTTTACGTTCAAATAAGGAAGCAATGCTTAAAATTGTGCGAAAAAATGGATTAGCAATATATTATGCATCCGATGAATTAAAAAATGATAAAGACATTGTAATGCAAGCAGTTAAACAAAGTGGATTAGCAATATATTATGCAAGTGAGGAAATGCAAAATGATATAGATATAGCAGTTGAAGCCATTAATAAAAATCCATTAGCGATTGAGTACATATCTGATGAATTAAGAAATGATAGAAGATTTGTTTTAGAAGCAATTAATAAAACGCCTTTAGTAATGCAATATACAGGTAGCAAATTGAGAAGTGATGCAAAATTTATGTTGGATGCAATTGAAATAAATGCTGATGTATTGCAATATGCTGATGTAACCCTAATTAATAGTAGAGAATTCATGAAAAAAGCAATTTTAAAGCAAGGGGAAGCGATGCAGTATGCAAGAGAAACATTAAGACAAGATGTTTTATTTGTAATAGAGGTTTCAAAGACATCCGAAACAGCATTTCAATATGCAAATTACGAAATTAGAAATAACCCAAATATTGTTTTAAAAATTATAGAAAAAAATGAAAAAGTAATGCAATATATAGGAGATGAACTGGCTACAGATGAAGCATTTTTATTAGATGCAGTGCACACTAATATGTTGACTTTACAATATATTAGTAAAGAAATGAGAAATAATAAAGAGTTTATGTTATCTGTAATACAGACAAGCGGAGTTTTCGCATTGAATTATATAAGTCAGAACTTAAAAGAGGATAAAGAATTTTTATTAGAAGCAATGAAGATAAATCCACTTACTATTCAATTTATTGATGAAAGACTACAGCAAGATATAGAGTTTATGAATAAACTAAGTAAATATAAAATGTAATTTTTAAACAAATCCTTTTGTGGAGGAATGTCAATGTTAAAAGAAGTAAAAATTGAGCTTACCAATCAGTGTGACAGAAATTGCAAGCATTGCTCAAGCAGTGCAACCAATAGATCTAATCAAATAAAAGAATTAGATTTTGAAGATGTAAAAAGAATTATATATGAAGCAAAAAATATGAATGTGGAAACGATAGTATTTACTGGCGGAGAGCCTTTAATGTATAAAAGATTAGCAGAGTTAATAGATTTAACTTCTAAATTAGGTATGAAATCAACTTTATATACTTTTGCATATAGAAACAAGGAAAATCTAAATAAATATAAAGAATTATTGCATAATGGGCTAAATAAAATTATATATTCTATAGCGGATATTTTATCAGAGCAAGATGATGTATCTACATATTCTCATATTGATTTCTTTGATAAAGTTTTTAAAGATGGTTATGGAAAGTTAGGATTCCATTATACGGTTTCGAAGGATTCTATTGGTAAAATGAATGAAGTGATAGCTAATACATTAAATTTATTTAATGATAAACCGTATTTTGATAAAATAAGTTTGCTTAGATTTGTTCCTCATGGTAAAGGGGTAGCGGAAATGGATTTAACTAAGCAAGATTTGTTAATGGTTAAAGATCTATACTTAAAGCAGGAAAATAAGAAGAAATTAAGATTGGGTAGCCCGTGGAATATCCTTGGAATTGATAATGTTCCATGTATTATAGCTGATGAAATTATGATTATTGGATTTGATGGAATAGCTTATCCTTGTGATTCTATAAAATATTTTACTAAACTTGGTATTAGCGGAAATATTAGAAGTAACACACTGGAGGAAATGTATAATTCTTCTTACTTTTCAAACATTAGAAGATTAAATGTTGATAATGATTGTTTAGCATGTAAGAATTATAAAATATGTAAAAGTGGCTGTATTGGTCAAAAAATAATAGCCAATTATACCGAAAATGAAGATAAAGTTATGATATTAAAAGAATGTATAAATTCAAAGGATCCAAAATGTATGAGGTAGATATGGAAAAAAGACAAAAAGTTTATGATTTATATTGGTATTTTGCATGTGAAAGACAAAACATATTTGTAAAAAAATTAAAAGGTGAACCTGCTCCATGGACAACGGATCCCATATTGCAAGAGTATAAATTTTGCAACAGCTATAGGGTTAATGATAGGGTTAGTCAGTATTTATTAAAAAATGTAATTTATAATGGTAAAAGCTATTCTGATGAAGATATGCTGTTTAGAATAATCCTATTCAAATTATTCAATAAAGAATCTACTTGGGAACTTTTATTAAAAAACTTTGAAGATATCACATTAAAAAGTTTCAATATTAGGACATGTAGTAAAATTTTGGAAAGAGCTATTTTAGATGAAATTAGAATTTATAATGATGCTTATATTAGTTGTGCTAATAAGGCCTTTGGATACAATAGAAAACATGATAATCATTTAGCTCTTTTAAATAAAATGTTCAATGAAGATAAAATTCAAAATAAAGTAATTAAATGTCAAACTATGGAAGAAGCATTTAACATTATTAAAAGTTATCCGTTAATAGGAAATTTTATGGCTTATCAATTAGTAACAGATATTAATTATAGTGATGTAGTAAATTGGAAAGAGGACGAATTTACAGTTGCGGGACCGGGTTCACTTCGTGGAATTAAAAAATGTTTTATTGATAAAGGAAAAATGAGTAATGAGGATATAATTAAATATATGTACGAACATCAGGAAGAGGAATTTAAAAGATTAGGACTAGAATTAAAAAAAATAGGTGATAGACCATTACAACTTATAGATTGTCAAAATATTTTTTGTGAATTAGATAAATACTGTAGACAGGCATTACCCGAATTAAAATCAAATAGAACTAAAATAAAAAAACATTATACTCCAAAGAAAGAACCTATAGAATATATTTACCCATTAAAATGGAATTTAAATGGATATTAGATAAAATAAAAACTCACTCTTATGAGTGAGAAAGATAAATCTTTTTTAGCGAACTTTAGTTACGTGTGCAGTAACGAGCAAATTTTTCCCAGCTGTCACCGTTGGACTTGAACATAGGGATTTCCTCATACATACCAGTCGTGCTGTTATGCTTGTTTCTGAGATTTCCCTTACCATAGTACCAACCTTCAGGGTAAACCAGATTTTTCGGCTCGATATCGGTAACAATAATCTTACCAAAGAAGTTGTGGTCTTTCAGATGCACATTACCATAGTTCAGCATCTTAAAAACGGTTGCTGCGATGTATTTGCCCATATCACACATCTTAACTGTTGTTGCCATAATTATACCTCCTTGCGCAATAGCGCGTTCTAAAATGACGTTAATACCTAAGATGAAACGGAGTAAAAACTGTTCATCACTTATTATTATAGCACATTTTACATAAAATTGCGATAACTAAAGTTTTATATAATATAAAAAACTTACGAACAATTAAGTCCGTAAGTTGATTTCAAATGGAGCGGGTAGAGGGAATCGAACCCTCGCTATCAGGTCGGAAGCATGACATTCTACCACTAAATTATACCCGCGTATATACAAACATTATTATAATATGGTTTATTTTATTTTACAAGAGATATTACACAAAAAAATAATAATTCTATAATGGGTTATTTATGATTGCTAGAATTATTGAAATAGATTAAAAAGAAAAAAGTCCAAAGCAAATTTTTGCTTTGAGCTTTTTCTTTTTTAATTAATTAAAGTGTAAACACAATATCAAAACCTGAATTCTGAAGGTGCACAAGATAATATTCTACTTTTTCTTCTTCTCCATTAATTTTTAATAAGAAAATGTCATAAATTTCTCCAAGATGTTCTCTGTAGATTGCATCTTCAATTTGAAATTCATTAGCAATGCTATATAAGAGTGCTTTAGGATCATTATTATCATGTGGACAACGTACACAAAGTTTAAGTTTCATAATGTCTGAACCTCCATTGTTACTTTAACTTAAAACATAAACAAATCATGAAAAACTTTTTCAGATATTCCAATTGGTGCCTTTGAGTCCTCCGTTGGGTATTTTTTTACCTGTTTGGCTGGCTCAAAAAGTGGTTTCCTAGCCTGATAAAGCCGTACTATTGATACATGAAAGCCAGCGTCTAATTCTGGTTTAAAAATGCCATTCATGCCAATTGCAGCTTCCAAAATTTCAAAAGCGACAACCTTTGGGCGTTTGCTTGGTGGTATCTGACAAATAACTTCAGCAACAGTTGGTTTAAAGAAACCATAAAAGCTACATACATGGAGCATTTTTCTATCTTCAAGTACTGATAATTTAGAAAAATCAACTTCTTCTCCGTAGTCTGAAGGCTGAGAGAGCCATGTATACGAGGAATTTGTCAATTCATCCGGAGTTAGCTCCCGAAGATAGGTATCATGTTCAACAATTGGCTTAATTGTTGAATACCAATGAATAAGCTCGCTTTTGCTAATTTTTGGGATTTCAAATTTGTGTTTCATTAATAAAAACCTCCTTGCAATTGCAAATGATGTTACAACTAATAATATTCGACTGAATACAAATATTATTTTAACATACTTTACATAAAATTGCAAGAGAATATTAATGATTATGTTGCTGCCCAAATTAACTTAAAAAAACTTATATGTTGACATTTATATAAAAATATTATAGCATTAGGGTAGTATTAAAATTGAATAGAGAGGGAAAGAATGCTAGCAACAACAGACATAGTAAAAAGTGAGGAAACTACACCTAAAGAAGAGTTTAACAATCAATTTAAAGAAAAAAAAACGAGAAGAAAACTTTGGGTTTCATTAATTGTTATTATAGTAATGCTGATAATAATTGGAATATTTTCAATATCTTTTGCAATAGGAAATATAGGAAATACTAAAATTGTGCAAGGGGTAAGCGTTAGAGGAATCAACATTGGAGGATTAACAAAAGAAGAGGCAATAAGCAAGTTAGAAATAGAGTTAAATAATGAACTACAACAAGATATAACATTAAAACATGGTGATTTTTCTACTACATTAAAACCAGAACAAATAGAATTTACATATAATATTGGAGAAGCAGTTGATAGTGCTTATCAAGTAGGAAGAAAAGGTAACATTGTAGAAAACAACTATGAAATATTGAGTGCAATTATGAATAAAACAAATATACCAATAACCTATACCTATAATGATGAATTAAAAGAGGAGATTGCACTTGAAATTGAGCCACAATTACCAGATGGTGTAAAACAGGCAAGTTATTATATTGAAAACAATAATATAGTTATTGTATCAGGGAAAGCTGGAAATACAGTTAAACGAGATGAATTGATGTTACAATTAATAAATACTATAACAGATAAAGAAGCTATTGACAAAGTAATAGAGATACCTACTGAAATGGCAGAACCACTTCAAATTGATGTAGATGCTTTTCATGATATGATATATGTAGAACCAAAAGATGCATATTATACTCAAAATCCATTTGTTGTTTATCCAGAAGTTATAGGAATAGATTTTGATGTTAATGAAGTAAAACAAATGTTACAACAACCTCAAGAAACATATACTATAAAACTGAAATATACAAAGCCAGCTGTTACAAAAAATCAAATTGGAACAGAAGCATTTCCAGACTTATTAGCTTCATTTAGTACAAGATATAGGGCTTCGGATAGAGATAGAACAACAAATTTAAAATTAGCTTCAAACAAAATAAATGGGGTATTATTAATGCCAGGTGAGGAGTTTTCGTATAATCAAACTCTAGGACCAAGAACTGTAGCAACAGGATATAAATCAGCCAAAATATTTTCAAATGGAGAAGTTGTAGATGGTATTGGAGGAGGAATTTGCCAAATATCTTCTACCCTATATGATGCTGTTGTATATGCTGACCTAGAAATAACAGATAGACGAAACCATCAATTCGTAACATCATATTTAAAGGCAGGACTTGATGCAACGGTAGTGTATGGAAGTCAGGACTTTAAATTTAAAAACTCAAGAAATTATCCTATAAAAATTGTATCAACTGTAAGTAATGGAATTGCAAAAATAGATATATATGGAGTAAAAGAAGAAACTGAATATCAAGTTAAAATAGAACCAGTGGTTCTACAAACAACACCAACATCAATAAAAACAATTACATACAAGTATAGATACTTGAATGGAAAATTAGTAGATAAAGTTGTGCTTTCAAGAGATACATATAAAAGGCATTAAACAAAAAGCCATTTAGCTTAGCTAGATGGCTTTTTGTTTTGCAAATAAATATGTTAAAGTGTCAATGCAAATATCTATCATAGCGTCATAATTTAAAACATCATGTTTGTGGTAAACAATTTCATGGCATAAATTATCAATAAGTCCGATTGCAATGTGAGATTTTTCCATCAAATTGACTTTGTCAAAACCATTTGAAGACAGTAATTCATAAATTATTTGAGTCATTTCAATTTCTCGCTTATGGAAATAAAAAGCTACTTCCTTATCAGAATGAGCCATTGCCATAATTTCTTCGTGAGCAGACTGTGACAACTTGTGATTTTGAATAAAATTATTTATCATTTTTCTGATAATCTTATCAAAATTTTGTTTATTAAATTCTTGTATTGGTACATTAAGCATTGGATAGAAAATATTATCAGCATATTTTTTTAATGCTTCAATAAGAATGTCATGTTTATCTTTAAAGTATTGATATACAATTCCAGTAGAAACACCGGCATGCTTAGCAATTTCAGCAGTGTTTGTATTATAATATCCTTTTTCACAAATTAATTCAAAGCCAGCTTCAATAATCTTTTCTTTTTTTTCTATTGACCTTTTTTGTACAGGTTTTCGTATTTCATAGTTATTCATTTAGTATTATCCTCCTAATCATATACATGTAATTATATATATGTATAAAATAATTGTCAATTAATATGAAAAAAGTTTCATATTAATATTGACTTTAATAGAATTGAAATATATAATTTATACAAAACATGAAACATATTTCATATAGGAGGGGGAAGTATGAAAAAAATAGTAGAATTAAAAAGTTTAAGCAAAGTGTATAATACAGGAGAAAAGCAATTTAAAGCATTAGATAATATTGATTTAACAATTAATGAAGGAGAATTTGTAGTTATACTTGGACCATCAGGAGCTGGAAAGTCAACACTGTTAAATTTAATAGGAGGAATGGATACTCCAACACAAGGAAGTATACAAATAGATGGGGAGGATATCTCAAAATACAGTGAAAAACAATTGAGTGAGTATCGAGCTGAAAACATTGGTTTTATTTTTCAATTTTACAATATATTACCGACTTTAACTGTATTGGAAAATGTAGAATTAATAAAGGATGTTGTAAAAAATGGAATAGATAGCAAGGAAGCAATAAAGGCGGTAGGATTAGAAGAACATATAAATAAATTCCCAAACCAGTTATCAGGAGGAGAACAGCAAAGAGTATCAATTGCAAGAGCAATAGCTAAAAATCCAAAATTGTTATTGTGTGATGAACCAACAGGAGCTTTGGATTCAAAAACTGGTGTTGAAGTATTAAAGTTATTAAAAAAGCAATGCGATGGAAACAATGGGAAAAATACAGTAATTATAGTTACACATAATAGTTTATTTGCGGAAGTTGCAGATACCGTTATAAGGGTAAAAAACGGAAAAATTGAAAATGTGACCTCAAACGAAAATCCAAAGAAGATTGATGAGGTGAAGTGGTAATATGCTAAGAAGAAAAATGATTAGAGATGTTAAACAAAATTTATCTCAATTTATAACTATTTTTCTAATGGTGTTCATAGGCGTTATGGCATATAGTGGAATTGAAAGCTATATGGAAGGAATGAAAAAAACTGCTGAAAACTTTTATAGTAACTATAATTTGCAAGATATAAATGTTATGGGAAATTTGAGTAAAAACAATGTTGAAACTATAAAACAAATAGATAATGTAAAAAATGCAGAAGGCAAATTAAGTATAAGTGCTGTCTTAGAAGATAATACAGATATATCTTTAACAATGAATTTTATAGAAACAAATGAAATATCAAAATTTTATATTGTAGATGGCAAAGAGTTTAATCCTAACACAAAAGGCATATGGCTTGACAATTTCTTTGCAGAGGCAAATAAATTGAAAATAGGAGATACACTAAAGATAAAATATGATGGCTATGTTTTTGAAGAGCCAATTATTGGATTTATAAATGTACCAGACCATGTATACGATGTAAAAGATGAATCACAGCTATATCCGGATCACAAGACATTTGGATTTGCTTATGCATCTACAAATGAATTAGAAAATTATATAAAAAGACAGGTTATGAATGAATTAAATATATCAGATGACGAGGTGTTTGAAAAAGTAATTAATCAATTTAATTACAAAGACTACATAAAATATAATTATATAATGGTTGATATAAATAATAAAGAAAAGATAAGTGAAGTGAAAAATGAGATTGAAGAAAAAATTGAAAATGCTGTTTTAATAAATATAGAAGATACAGCGTCATATTCACAATATCAAGGCGAAATTGAAGAAGGAGAAACATATATAGGAGTATTTTCAGGATTATTCTTATTTATTGCATTATTATCAGTTGTAACAACAATGACAAGAGTTGTTACAAAACAAAGAATACAGATAGGAACATTGAAAGCGTTAGGATTTAAAAAAGAAAGGATAATATTACACTATATAGAATATAGTTTTTGGATTTCACTGATTGCAGCAATGTTTGGATTGCTTGCAGGAAGATACTTTATAGGAAATGTCTTTATTGGTATGGAAATGAGCTTTTTCCAAATACCAAATGGAAAGCCTATAATTAAAAATGATTCATATGTTGTTGCGATGCTTGTGGTGCTATGTGTATCATTTATCACATACTTAGCTACAAGAAAAATATTGAAAGAAAATACAGCAGAAACATTAAGAAATGAAATACCAAAAGTAAAAAATAATTCCTTGAACATAACAACTAGTGGGATATTCAAAAAAATGAGTTTTAGCACTAAGTGGAATATAAGAGATATGTTTAGAAATAAGGCAAGAACTATAACTGGAATTATAGGAATTGCAACATGTGCAATGCTTATTGTGTGCAGTATAGGCATGCTAAATAGTATGAATTATTTTATTGATTTACAGTTTAATAGACTTTTTAATTTTGATTATAAATTAAGTTTAAAATCAGACTTGTGTGATGAAAACTTGAAAGAATTAACAGATAAATATGGAGATGCAACTTCAGAAAGCTTATATATAGAGATAAAAGATGAAAATGGAAACAGGGAATCTAATAATATATTTATTGCGGATAGCAAAAATTTTGTTAGATTTGTTAATCAAAATGATAAATATATAAACTTGGATAATAATGACGGAATATATGTTACATACAAGTTAGCTCAAACCCACGGGTATAAAATTGGAGATGAAATAACATGGCATATTTCTGGAAATAGCACATATTACAAATCAAAAATAGTAGGTTTCAATAAAGACCCGCAAAACCAAAATGTAACAATGACAAGAAAATATTTAGAAAGCTTAGGTATTGAGTATAAACCTGATTCTATATACACAAATGCAGATTTGCATAATACAAAAGAAATGCCGAATGTTGAGTTGATAGCAAATATAAATGAATTAAAAGAAGGAATGTCTAGTATGCTTGAAACAATGCAAACAATGATAGTGTTAATTATTGCTATAGCTGTAATCCTTGGAATAGTAATTATTTATAATTTAGGGATATTATCTTATACAGAAAAGCAGTATCAATTTGCTACATTGAAGGTTTTAGGTTTTAAAAATAAGCAAATAAAGAAAATTTTTACAAAGCAAAATAACATGATATCTATAATAGCAATAGTATTAGGATTACCGGCAGGATTTTATTTAACAGATTGGCTATTCAAAACTGCAATTGAGGAAAGTTATGATTTTGGTGCACATATAAACTTAGAAACGTATATATTTGCTGCAATAGGAACATTTGTCATATCTTATATAGTATCCAAAAGGTTAGCGAGAAAAGTTGACAAAATAGATATGGTAACATGTTTAAAAGGAAATGAATAAGTAACATTTTGAAAAAGTCATTTAGCTTAGCTAGATGGCTTTTTCTAAAAGATTTTCAAATTTGGAAAAAACATTGACATTTTATGTTAAATAGGGTAAAATATTAATGGTAATCAATAGAATATAGGATGGAGTTGCGTATGGAAGACGGAGTTCAAGTTGTATGGAATATCCCTGGTTTAGATATTCCGATAACAAATGTTGTGGTGATGTCATGGATAGCAATGCTACTTATTATAATATGGGCATGGGCATCAACTCGAAAAATGCAGTTAGTGCCAAAGGGATTGCAAAAAACAGCAGAGGTGGTTGTTGAAACAATCAATAATTTTGCTGAAAACATCATTGGTAAATCTGGTAAGCAATTTGCACCATATTTAGGAACTGTAGCCTTATTCTTAGGTATAGTTAATACTATAGGAGCATTATCAATGTCAGAGTTAACTGGTGGGGTTATCTCTCCTGCTACAAGAAGCATGGGAATACCAGTAGCCTTGGCGATAATGACAATAGTACTAGCTGTCGGTGCAGGAATTTATAAGAGGGGCGGAATTGGATACATCAAAAGATTATTTGAACCGTTACCTATTATGTTTCCATTTAATGTGTTAGAGTTTATTATAAAACCATTATCTCTTAGCATGAGACTTTTCGGTAACATACTAGGAGCATACATATTAATGGAAATGCTTATAAGTGTGTTGCCTGTCATAGCACCATCAATTGCTTGCTTGTATTTTGATATATTTGATGGAGGTTTACAAGCCTTTGTGTTTGTACTATTAACATCATTATATATTTCAGAAGAAGTAGGCGAAAAAGAAGAGTAATTTTATTGTAGAATAATTTAAAGGTGGTGAGAAGTATGAATACATTAATGGCAATTGCAGCAGGTATTGCAGTATTTACTGGAATTGGAGCTGGAGTTGGAATCGGTATTGCAACAGGAAAAGCAACTGAATCAGTTGCAAGACAACCAGAAGCATCTGGAAAAATCCAAACTGTGTTATTATTAGGTGCAGCTCTTGCAGAAGCAACAGCTATCTACGGTTTAATTATAGCATTTATGATAATTGGAAAAATGTAAGGTAGAACAAAAAGCATTTTTTGGAAATTATAGAAAAGGACATTTCTACAAATTTACCATTAAATGCTTTTTATGCCTTAAAAACTAAATTGATTTATCCACTGAAAGGAATGGTAGATAAAATGGAGTTTAACAAAGAATTTTGGGTAACAATTGTTTTTACTATTATTAATATATTAGTTTTATACATTATATTAAAAAAGATATTATTTAAACCTGTTACTAAGCATATGGACGAACGCTCTAAAAAAATTCAAGATGCTCTAGATATGGCTGAAGATGCTAAAAAACAAGTAGAAGAAATGAAGAGCGAATATGATGCAAAAATAAGATTAGCAAAAGAAGAGGGTCAAAAAATTATAGAAGATTATAAAAAAATGGCAGACAAAGCATATAATAATGCAATTACATCTGCCAGAGAAGAAGCAAACTTAATCATTGACAATGCTAAAACACAGCTTGCAGTTGAAAAAGAACAACTTGTTACAAGCATGAAGAAGGAAATGACTGATTTGGTTTTAAGTGCTAGCGAAAAGGTATTAAAAGAAAACATTGATACTACAGCAAACAGAAAACTTGTTTCTGATTTTATAGAAAATAAGAATATGTAATAAACTTAAAAGAAAGATGGTGAGTATGAATGGCTGCGGTTGCAAATAGATATGTAACAGCTCTTTTCGATTCAGCAAAGAGCAAAGATGATAGCAAAAAGTTTGAAAAAGGATTAAAAGAAATTTCTAATCTTTTTATCTCAGATGAGAATTTTAAAAGTGTCTTAATTAATCCATGCGTTGAAATCGAAGAAAAAATAAATGTCATAAAGGAAATATTCCCAGAATACAACAACGAAGTTTTTATGAACTTTTTAACTTTGATAATTGAAGAAAAACGCATTAATATAATAGAAGATATTTCAGAAAAATACTCAGAATTTTATAATCTTTTAAACAAAGAACTTAAAATTAAAATTATTACGTCAATGCAAATAGATGAAAGGCAAATACAAGAAATTGTAGATAAGTACAAGAAATTGTACAATGTAGACGTAGTAAAATATGAGTTAGAAATAGACGAAAAGATATTAGGTGGAGTAAAGGTTATAGTTGGCAACAAAGTATATGACAATAGTATAAGAACAAAAATAGAAGAAATGTTTTAATTTATTCTCATAATATTTTATAGATAGGAGGAATGACTGTGTTAATAAGACCCGAAGAAGTTAGTGATGTAATTAAAAAGAAAATTAATGATTATGAATCAAAAGTTAAAGTTGACGAAATTGGTTATGTTATACAAGCCAGCGACGGTATTGCTAAAATATACGGATTAGAAAATTGTATGGCAGGCGAATTAATAGACTTTGGTAATGACATCTATGGTATGGCAATGAACCTAGAAGAAGAAACTGTTGGATGTGTTTTACTAGGTGGAGAAATAGAAGTTAAGGAAGGTACTGTAGCTAAGAGAACAGGTAAAGCAGTTAGTATTGGTGTAAGTGACGAGATTATAGGTAGAGTTGTAAATCCGTTAGGACAACCACTTGATGGTAAAGAACCATATAGAATTGAGTCATATAGAGATGTTGAGTTTTTAGCTCCAGATGTTATGAGCAGAGAACCAGTAAAGACACCTTTACAAACAGGTATTTTAGCAATAGATGCTATGGTTCCAATTGGAAGAGGACAAAGAGAGTTAATTATAGGTGATAGACAAACAGGTAAAACAGCTATTGCAATAGACACAATTATAAATCAAAAAGGACAAGATGTAATATGCGTTTATGTTGCAATTGGTCAAAAAGCATCATCTGTTGCTTCTACAATAGAAGTATTAAAGAAAAATGGAGCAATGGATTATACTGTGGTTGTATCTGCAACAGCAAGTGAACTATCTCCAATTCAATACTTAGCACCATATTCTGGCTGTGCTATAGCAGAATATTTCATGTATGAAAAACATAAAGATGTTTTAATTGTTTATGATGATTTATCTAAACAAGCTCAAGCTTATAGAGCAATGTCTTTACTTTTAAGACGTCCACCAGGACGTGAAGCATATCCAGGAGATGTATTCTATTTACATTCAAGATTGCTTGAACGTGCTGCAAAATTAGATAAAGAACATGGTGGAGGTTCTATAACAGCATTACCGATTATTGAGACTCTAGCAGGAGATGTTTCGGCATATATACCAACTAACGTAATTTCTATTACAGATGGTCAAATTTATCTAGAAAGTGAATTGTTTTTCTCTGGCCAAAGACCAGCTGTAAACGCTGGATTATCAGTATCACGTGTTGGTGGTTCTGCACAAACAAAGGCAATAAAGAAATTATCTGGAAGACTAAGATTAGATTTAGCACAATATAGAGAATTAGCTGCATTTGCTCAATTTGGTTCTGAATTAGACCAAGAAACAGCAGACAAATTAATTCAAGGTGAAAGATCATACGAAGTATTAAAACAAGGACAATATAAAACATTGTCAATGGAAAAACAAGTAGTTATTTTATATGCGTTAGTAAATGGATATTTAGCAAACATAGAGAATAAAGATGTTGCAAGATTTAATAGTGAACTTATAAATCAAATGGAAGTTAAAAATCCAGAAATTCTAGGAGAAATTAAAGATAAAAAAGTATTAGATAAGGACATTGAAACAAAACTAAAAGGATTCCTTGATAACTTTATAGAATTATTTGAAATATAAGTTTTGAAAACTTATGAATTTTATTAGAGCGAGGTGAAACAGTTGGCAAATACTAGAGAAATCAAGCTTAGAATAAAAGGTGTTAATGAAACAAAGAAAATTACTAAGGCAATGAAACTAATTGCAGCGGTTAAATTAAGAAAAGCTCGTGCAATGCATGATTCTACATTACCATTTTTTAAGCATATACAAGAAACTATGGTTGACATTTTAGAACGTGTGCCAGATATGGAAGTTGAATACTTCGATAGACGTGAAGATAAAGAAAATAGAAAAATAGCATATTTAGTAATTACATCAGATAGTGGACTTACAGGTGGATATAATATAAATATGATAAAATATGCAGAAGCATCAATAAAAAATAAAGAAAATGATATTGTGTTTGCGATAGGAAATACAGGTAAAAATGCTTTAAAATCAAAGGGATTTAATGTTAGAACAGAATTTGGATGTGATGACTACAACATAGACACTAAAACAGCCGGTGAAATAGCTACATACATGTTAAAATTGTTTAGAGAAGGCGAAATTGATGAAGTTGTATTGTTATATACAGAAATGGAATCAGCAATGAAATTACAACCACATGCAATAAGACTTTTACCTTTAGAGCAACAAGACTTTGAAAGAAAAGAAGGAGAAAATAAGCTTAATGAAGAATTAGAGTTTGAACCATCTCCAAAAGAAGTATTTGATGTATTAACTAACAAGTACATGAAAGGTGTTATGTATGGTGGTATGGTAGAAGCTTTTGTAAGCGAAAACTTATCACGTATGAACGCAATGGATAGTGCAACATCAAATGCAGAAAAATTAGTTGATAAATTAACACTTAATTATAACAGAGCAAGACAAGCGGCAATTACTCAAGAAATTTCAGAAATAATTAGTGGCGCAAATAATGTTTAGGAAAGGGTGAAATTTATAGTGAATGAAGGAAAAATAACACAAATAATTGGAGCTGTCCTTGATGTACAATTTGATAAAAATAAGTTACCAAATTTGTATAATGCAATAGAAATTCCTCATGGTGATAGTTGTGTTGTTGCAGAAGTAATGCAACATTTGGGAAACAGTACTGTAAGATGTGTTGCCTTATCTTCTACAGATGGATTACAAAGAGGAATGAAAGTTAAAGATACAGGTGCACCAATTAAAACTCCTGTAGGAACAGAAGTACTTGGAAGAGTATTTAATGTACTTGGAGATGCAATAGATGGAAAAGGACAAGTTGAGGCAAAAGAAGAATGGTCTATCCATAGAGAAGCACCAGCATTAGTTGATCAAAAGCCTGTTGCTGAGATGTTTGAAACAGGTATTAAAGTTATTGACTTATTAGCACCTTATGCCAAAGGTGGAAAGATAGGTTTATTTGGTGGAGCTGGTGTTGGTAAAACAGTATTAATTCAAGAGCTTATTAGAAACGTTGCAACAGAACACGGTGGATACTCAGTATTTACAGGTGTTGGAGAACGTTCAAGAGAGGGTAATGACTTAATAGGCGAAATGAGTGAGTCAGGAGTTATTGATAAAACAGCCTTAGTGTTTGGACAGATGAACGAGCCACCAGGAGCAAGAATGAGAGTTGCTTTAACAGGACTTACAATGGCAGAATATTTTAGAGATGTAAAAAATCAAGATGTGTTATTCTTTGTAGATAACGTATTTAGATTTATACAAGCTGGTTCAGAAGTTTCAGCTTTACTTGGTAGAACACCATCAGCAGTTGGGTACCAACCAACACTTGCAACAGATGTTGGTGCACTACAAGAAAGAATTGCATCAACTAAAAATGGTTCTATTACATCTATTCAAGCTGTATATGTACCAGCCGATGATTATACAGACCCTGCTCCAGCAACAACATTTGCTCATTTGGATGCAATTATAGCATTATCAAGGTCTATATCAGAATTAGGTATTTATCCTGCAGTTGACCCATTAGAGTCATCATCAAGAATTTTGGATCCAAAGATTGTTGGTGAGGAACATTATAATACTGCAAGAAAAGTGCAAGAAATTTTACAAAAATATAAAGAATTACAGGATATTATCGCTATACTTGGTATGGATGAATTATCTGAAGAAGATAAACAAATTGTTTATAGAGCAAGAAAAATACAAAAATTCTTGTCACAACCATTCTTTGTTGGAGAGCAATTTACAGGAATACCTGGTAAATATGTTCCAATCAAAGAAACAATAAGAGGATTTAAGGAAATCATATCTGGAAATATGGATGATTATCCAGAATCAGCTTTCTATATGGCAGGTACTATTGACGATGTTATAAAAAATGCAGAAGCATCTAAAAGTTAATTTTAGAAGTAGGTGAAATTATGGCTAAATTATTTAAGTTTGAGGTAATTACTCCAACTAGAGTTTTGTATTCAGACGATGTGGAGGCAATTGTGTTCGAAACAGCAAATGGACAAATGGGAGTAATGGCTGGACATGTTCCAATGCTTGTAGCAAATAAAGCGTGTCCACTAAAAATAAAAAAGAATAAGCAAAATAGATATTCTTTCATTAGTGAAGGATTTATAGAAATTTCTTCTACTAAAGTTACTGCAATTGTTGACGAAGCTGAATGGGTTGAAGAAATTGATATAGAAGCTGCTAAGAAGGCAAAGAAATCTATAGAAGAAGACTTAGCAAAGAAAAAGCTAGACTTAAGTATGAAAACAGAATTAACTGCTTCTATAGAACGTTCAGCTGCCAGAATAAAAACAGCAGGAATGATACACAAATAAATTATATAAAAAGCTTTGTAAACTTTAAATTTACAAAGCTTTTTTGTATATGTAATATATTGACAAAATTGCCGAAAAGTGCTATTCTTTATGTGAATTAATATAACTATATTTTTTCTTTAATTGTAAATTTTAAAAGAGGTAAATATGAAATATGAAATTGTAGAGCTTACAAAAGAGAATTTAGAAACTTATATTGACCAAGTTGCAGTATTAGAAGAAAAAGTATTAGAAAATATGGAAAAAAGAGGACAAATAGGACAATTATTTATTACGGGTAAAGATGATATTTCCGAATATGCTTGTTCAGAAAATAATATGGTTTTAATTGCTCTTGAACAAGAAACAACAGATAAAGGAATAAACGAAAAAGTAGTAGCTGCAAGCTATATTACAAAAGGACAAAAACCTTTTACATACAATGATATAACAAAATATTTTAAGTATGGAAAAGAATATAATGAGTATGTAAAAAGCAAGTATAAGAGTGAAACAGAATATAGAAAAGACTTAATTAGTGTTTACATGAAAAAAATAGAGGCATTTAAGTATGCGAAGAAAAAGGTGCTTGAAGGATATCCTGAATACAAAGGCGATATCATGAAATTCTTAGAACATGAGATGGGAGAAGAAAATAATCATTTCCACGAAAAAAGTGTATTAAGAGAAAATATAAATGCATATATGTCTGAATATATTGAGGAACAAGATAAAAAATACCCAGGGCTTGAAGAACGCTATGAAATGTTTTATTGGACAACATCTAAAGAAATTGCACAAGAATTTAAGAAAGATGGTGTAGAGCCAAATGATGCTGATGCAAAAGCATTTGAAAAGATATTACAAAATGAACGAGAAGAAGCAGAATATGGAAAAATATTAGAAAATGGTCCATTAGTTATTCATGAAAAACCAAAATTTGATGTGAAAAAATATTTTACATCGCGTCCAGCAAATACAATAGAATTAGATACTTATATAACTGATCCACATACTAGAAAAGTTGGACTTGCAAGAATGTTGTGTTTAGATGGAATAAAAAAACAAATGGAAGGACATTTTAAAAATAGCGAAAATAGTGAGATATTTTTGTGTTCAACTTTGCATAGAAATAATTTATCATCTAAATATGTTTCTGAATTTTTTGGTTTAACAGATAGCTTATATGTAAAAAGAAGAGATGGAAGAAATAGAGAAGTACATATATGTAAAATAGACAGAAAAGATTATAAAGCTTATTTAGAGCATATTGAGAAAAAAATGAAAGTGCTTTATGGATATGATGTTTCTGAATTAAAAGTAAGCGATAAAGAAGTCATAGAAATTTTGCAGGAACAAAAGAAATATGAATTAACAGAATTAAAAAGATTAAAGTCAGCAAGAACAGAACAGAAATTTAATGGACATATAGATTTTGAAAAATCAAAAGAAAGGAAAATAAAGACACTAAATAATAAGATAAAATTTACTCAAGCTAAATTAAATAATAGTAATATAATAAGATAGAGAGTAAATAGAGGAGATATTAATTATGAAAGAAGAATATTCTTGGCCAATAGAGCCTAAATATAAGGTAACAGAGCATGATAAATATGGAATAAGAAAAAATCACTATGTTTTATTTAAGGAAAGAGCACATTCAGGTTTTGATATTACAGCAGATATTGGAACAGAAGTATATCCAATAGCTGATGGAACTGTAATTTTAGCAGAATTTGATGGAACAACGACAGAAGGATTTGATGCTTTTAATGATGGATATGGCAATAAAGTAGAAATATTAAATAATGATGGGAAAAGAGTTGTTTACGGACATTTAAGAGAATACTTTGTGAAACCAGGAGATAAGGTAAAAAAGAATACAATAATAGGAAAAACAGGATGTAGTGGCGGTTCAAGGGTACCTCATTTGCATTTAGAAATTAGAAAGGAAAATACCGAAAATACAGGTTTAGCTTATACAATTGACCCACTAACTGTTTTACCAAACAAAGATCTAAAAAAATTGACAAAGGAGTTTGAACAAGAACCATATGCTGGTTTATGGAAAAAACTAGCATCATCAACTCCGTGGGATTTTTCACCAGAGGATATAAAGTATAAGGATGATAAAGATTTAATTAGATAAAAATAGATTTAAACGGAAATAGTGCGGAGGAAAAAATGATTAAAAATATTTTACAATGTTTAGAAGAAACGGCAAATAAATATCCAGAAAAAATTGCTTTTGCAGATATAACAAGAGAAGTAAACTATGTTACATTTGTAGAAAATGCAAAAAAAATTGGAACCTACATTTCAAAAAAACAAAAAGCAACAAATAGTCCTATTGTAATTTTTATAGATAAAACAGTAAATTGTTTAGAGTCAATGATGGGTGTTGTATATAGTGGCAACTTTTACACAATTATTGATACAAAATCACCAATCGAGCGAATAGAAAATATAATAAATACCTTAAAGCCAATTGCAGTTATAACAGACGAGAAAAATATAAAAAAGGCTGAAACAATAGGTAAATTCGATAATATATTAGTTTACGAAGAAATGAAAAAAAACGAAATAGATGGTGCAAAATTAGAAAATATTAGAACTAAAGCAATTGATACAGATCCAATGTATGTATTGTTTACATCTGGTTCAACAGGAGTACCAAAAGGAACAGTAGTATCACATCGTTCAGTAATTACATATAGCAACTGGGTTGTAGAAACTTTTAATATTTCAAATGATACTATTTTCGGAAGTCAAACTCCATTTTATTTTAGCATGTCAGTATTGGATATATTTGCTACAATGCAGTCAGGAGCAAGTTTTTACATCATTCCAAAAATGTATTTTTCTTTTCCTGTAAAATTACTTGAGTTTATGAATGAAAAGAAAATAAATACTATTTATTGGGTTCCTTCAGCATTAGGATTGGTGGCAAACTTGGGTGCATTAGATGAAATACAAGTGCCTAGTTTAAATAAAGTGTTATTTGCAGGAGAAGTAATGCCTGTAAAACAATTAAATAAATGGATAAAATACTATCCTAATGCAATGTTTGCGAATTTATATGGACCAACAGAAGTAACTGATATATGTGCGTATTACATTGTAGATAGAAAGTTTGCAGATAATGAAACGTTACCTATTGGTAGGGCTTGTAATAATTGTGATTTGCTTGTAATTAAGGATGATCAAACAATGGCGGAACCTGCCGAGGAAGGAGAATTATATGTAAGAGGTTCTTTCGTTGCCGATGGATATTATGCAAATCCAGAAAAAACGAAAGGGGCATTTGTTCAAAATCCGTTGAACAAACAATATCCAGAGGTAGTATATAAAACAGGAGATATTGTTAAATACAACGATTTAGGAGAATTGATATATATATCTAGAAAGGATTTCCAGATAAAACATATGGGCTATAGAATTGAACTTGGTGAAATTGAAACAGCAATAAATAGTATAGATGATGTAATTGCGTGTGCATGTATTTATGACCAGGAACAGTCGAAAATTGTATTATATTATCAAAGTGAGAAGATTAATGAAGAAACAATGGTTGCACTTGCAAATAAAAAACTATTACCGTATATGAGACCAAATAAAGTTATATGCTTAAAGAAAATGCCATATAACGCAAACGGAAAAATAGATAGAGTAAGATTAAAGAAAAGCTGGAAAGGTGAGGAATAAAATGGAAGATTTAATAAAGGTATTGGAAAATGTTAAGCCGGGAGTAGATTATAATAATAATGAGCATTTAATAGATGAAGAAATATTAGATTCATTTGATATTATATCAATTGTATCAGCAATTAGAGAAGAATTTGATGTACAAATAACAGCAGCAGATATTTTGCCAGAGAATTTTAATTCAGCAAAGGCTTTATATGCTTTAATTGAAAAATTAGAAGAAGAGGCATAAGAGGTGGAATAAAATGACAATTAATTCATTAGAGTTTGTAGTTTTTGTGGCAATTGTATGTTTATTGTATTTTTTAATGCCAAAAAAAATTAAATGGATAGTATTATTGTTATCTAGTTATATATTTTATTTTATAAATAGTGGTAAGCTCATGATATTCATGTTGCTTACTACTGTTTCTGTTTATTTATCAGCCTTATTTATGGGAAAAATAGATGAGAAAGCAAAAATGGCAACTATGGGGTTGGAAAGAGAGCAGAAAAAGGTAATAAAGCAAAAAGCCAACAAAAAGAAGAAGCTAGTAATTATATTAGGATTGATATTTAATTTTGGAATACTTATGCTTTTAAAATATGGTAACTTTATTATTGGCAATATAAATGATTTAGGAAAAATTTTATCAATAAATTCTGAGATACCATTTATGAATGTATTATTACCACTGGGAATTTCATATTATACCTTGCAAGCAACAAGTTATATAATTGATGTATATAGGGGAAAATATAAGGCAGATAAAAACTTTGGAAAAGTAGCACTATTTGTATCATTTTTCCCACAAATAGTTGAAGGACCAATAGGCAGATATGATCGTTTAGCTAATCAATTATACGAACCACATCAATTTTCCTATAATAATATGAAGTATGGCTTACAACTAGTATTATGGGGATTTTTCAAAAAAATGGTTATTGCAGATAGAGCAGCACTATATGTAGATCAAGTTTTTGGAAATTATACAGAATATTCTGGAATTATTATTGGTTTAGCAATTGTATTATACACTGTACAAATTTATGCTGAATTTTCTGGATGTATGGACATTGTAAGAGGTGTTTCACAAATATTAGGAATTAATCTGGACAAAAACTTTGAAAGACCATTTTTTTCAAAATCTGTTCAGGAATTCTGGAGAAGGTGGAATATTACTTTAGGTACATGGCTAAAAGATTATGTGTTTTATTCAGTATCCTTTTCTAAAGCTAGTGCTAAGATAACAAATTTTTCAAAGAAATTTTTGAAGGGACATATTGGAAAATTAGTTCCAGCAGCTTTTGCTTTGTTCTTTGTATGGTTTGGAAATGGCTTATGGCATGGCGCAAGCTGGAAATATATAATATATGGATTATATTATTATGCAATAATGATGCTAGGAATGTTATTTGAGCCGTTAGGCAAATGGATTATCAGTAAACTAAAAATTAATACAGAAGTATTTAGTTATAAATTATGGCAAATATTACGTACAACAGCATTTGTTTTATTGGGAATGTTAATTTTCCGTGCACCTGATTTACATACAACCGCAGACATGCTACGTTCAGCTCTTAGCTTCCAAAAAATTGGAATGTTATTTGATGGTTCAATTTTTAATATAGGATTTACTCCGAGTGATTGTATTATTTTGGCTATTGGAGTGCTTATTATGTTTGTAGTTAGCTTATATCAAGAAAAAGGTTATAAAATACGAGAAGAAATTGCAAAACAAAATTTAGTATTCCGCTGGGTGTTATATTATGGTATTATTTTTGCAATTATCATATTTGGAATATATGGAGAAGGCTATAATGTTAGCAATTTTATATATGGACAATTTTAGGAGAGAAAAATGGGAAAGAAAAACATTTTAAAAGTAGTAATATTTTTATTAATAGGTATATTATTATTTCAAATAATAAGTACAATATTGTTGCCTGAGTGGATAGGGCCAGAAGGTGTATCTCAATTATTAAGAGGTTTTTATGTGGAACCAGAAAATTCTATAGATGTTATATGTATAGGGAATAGTAACATCTATAGGTCGATCTCACCTTTATCTATATTTAATGATACTGGAATTGTATCATATGATTGTTCAACACCAGGACAAAAGTTATGCTTGTCATACTATGTATTAAAAGAGTGTTTTGAATATCAAAAGCCAAAATTAGTTTTTTTAGATGTAGATGAAGCGTTTGATGAGGAGAAACAAAAACCAACTGCTGAAAATACACGAAAAGTATTAGATAATATGAAGATGGGAAAAAATAAAATAGATGCATTAAATGACCCAATATTTGAGTTTTCAAATTATGATAAACTTACGTACCTTTTCCCGATTATGAGATATCATTCGAGATGGAATCAATTAACAGGATATGATTTTAGAAGATTGGTTGCAGACTATACATGTCCATTTAAGGGGTATTTAATTACAAGAGTAAAGGTTGCAGGTGTAGATAAATCTAAATATATGGCAAGAGATAATAGTATAGATTATATTGGAGAGAAGGCAACATACTATATAGAAAAAATAATGGAACTTTGCAAGCAAAATAATGCTGAACTTGTTTTAATGGAAATACCTACAACTACAACATGGTCTTATGATAAAAGTAAAGGTTTGGAACAATTTGCAAATGAACATGGTTTAAAATTCTTAGATATGAATTTGCATGATGAAATTGGTATTGATTGGGACAACGATAGTGAAGATGGAGGAACTCATTTGAATGTGTATGGTGCAGAAAAGGTAAGTAAATTTTTTGGAGAATATTTAAAGGCTAACTTTGAACTTACAGACCATAGGCAAGATGAACTTTATGCAAGCTGGTATGAACATTATAAATTGTTCTTGAAAGAAAGGGATAAGACAGGATGTTAATTAGACTTTTGACTAAAATAAAAAAGCAAAATACATAATAATATAATTTATACTAAAGAAAAGGGGAAATATATGAACAAAAAAAGTACAAATCGTTTAATTGCTATATTAAATATTGTTGCAGTAGTAGCAATGTCTATATTTACATTATCACTGCCATATACGGTAGAAGAATCATTACTATGCAATACTGGCAATGAGTTTAAGTCACTGTATGGCAACTTTATCATTGAATATATATATAATAATATTTATGTAATATTTAATGTAATATTTTTGGGGTTAGGAATATTAAATATTATTAGCGCAATTCAAAATAAAGGAAATAAAAAAATATGTTTTTGGCAATTAGTTTGTGGTATTTTGTGGACTTATTCAATTTTGGATGAATTTGAATTTATACAAGGAATAGATACAGGAAAAATATTTGAAGGAATAATTCCAATAATATTAGCAATGATAAACATCATTTCTATAAGAAAAAATAGTCCTAAAAGAATTCAGGTAATATCGTACATTGGAGTAATTATAATTTCAATACTTCGATTATTTGATATAAAAGTAGGGGATATTATAAATACCGTAACGAGTTGTAATACAATGGATATGTTTTTAAAGTTACAACTAGTAAAGGGTATTATAAATATTGTAACGAGTTGGAAAGTGATTTCTATTGTCATGCAGTTAATTTATATACATTTCCAAGATGATATAGAAGAAAGCAAATCAAGAAGAATTGCTAATTTTATTTTATATTATGTAGTGCAAGTAATATTATCGGTAGGATTTTTGGCAATGGTTTTAAGTTCTTTGTTGTTTACAAAGGTAAATGAGATTAAAATGGAAAGAGAAGTTTTAAATTTATGTAACAATATAGAAAACTTGAATGACTCAAAAAATAATGATATATATATTCCAGTAGTGCAAAATAATAAGTATGGATTTATAAATGACAGCGGTCAGGAAAAAATAGCATGTCAATATGATGTGGTTTCAGATTTTATAGAAATGGAAATTGATAGTGATTTATATTATTTTGCTATTGCTAAAAAGACAATAAATTTTATATTATATCTAAGAGTAACGATAATGTAGTTATAAGTGATTATTTTGGAAAAAATTTGCAGAGAATGTATGAATATGAAATGACAGTGGACAATGATGAAGAAGACTATGTAAATGTGTGTAATATTTCATTTTTAATCCTTGTTAGAAAAAGTGATAAGCAAGAAATAGTAAAAGATATTGATGTTAATGGAGCAATAAATGGGCAAAGAAGAATAGAAAGTAGCAATGTTATTAGTTTAAATAAGAATGATGATGGTTTCTATACTTTTAATAATGAAAATTATTCAATGTTGATAGAGCTAGTACATTATGTGAATGAAAAATATCCAAAAGAAAAAGTAACTATTACAAAAAATAATGGGGAGCAAGAAAGTAGTATGGTATATTTCCCAGATTTTGATTTAGAAGATGAAACAATAAAAGCTTTTTCCAACGGGTACATAAAATTTGAAGACGATGCTAATAAGGTTAATGGCTGGTTTGATAACAATGGAAAGAAAGTAACCATTTCTAATAATTATATTATAAGTGATATAAAAGATAATAAAATAATTTTGATAGAGGACAATGTTGAGGACGATGATACAATGGATGAAGTAACAGAACATTATTATATTATAGATATGACAGGAAATTTACTGCTTCAAACAACTTCTCTTTGGACATATGATGATATATATATATATGAAAATGAAAATAATAAGATGGTTATACTAGACAAAGATTTGCATGTAATATCAAATGAATATGATAAAATTATTCCTTAGATGGATGAGTGACACTACTTAGCACACAAGTTTAATATAGGCGATATATTAAATTTGTGTGTTTTTTCACTATCTGCCGTGTTACCGCCTACACAAAAATATATGAAAATTTAGCCGTTCCGTTCTCCAAGGCGCTTGAACGACGGCCTTTTCAAATTCTATTGAACACATTCTAAACTTGTGTAGTGAATAACTGCTTCAAGGTCGAACTCACTTTTAAATTTTATATATTTTTGTCTTCGGCTAGTGATAGACTTATTCAAGTGTTTTAAAATTAGCAATGCATTAGCGAGAAGAACAAATATATTTTTGAAATGAGGTTTTCCGTGGGGACCGCTGAGAGCTGTTAATTGCGGTAGCAATGTTACAGCTCCAGTGGGAAGAACCGAATGAAAAAAATGATATTTGTGATAAATCGCGGAAAAGAAAGCGAAGAAAAAACTTACCATACAAAGGTAAGTTTTTTTCAATTGTACTTTACAAGTTCAAGATAATAGTATAAAATACTGTTAAATAATTAACATAGAATTACATAATATTGATTGAAGATGGAAAAACCAAAATGGTAATTTTATTAGAAATACAAAGGAAAGAGGTACAAAAATGAACTTG
This sequence comes from uncultured Clostridia bacterium, assembly GCA_934120395.1. Lineage (GTDB taxonomy): Bacteria > Bacillota > Clostridia > TANB77 > CAG-508 > CAKOTZ01. The sequence goes on along the minus strand of CAKOTZ010000002.1, from coordinate 24 downwards.
AAAAGTAACAAAGCAATCACACTG
>CAKOTZ010000001.1 GCA_934120395.1 uncultured Clostridia bacterium | reverse complement strand
TTCCCTCCTTTTTTATTATAACAAAAAAATAAATGTAAACACGTTTTTTTGTGTCTACATTTATTTTACCACTTCACATTCCTGCCCTGTTTTTATTTGTATAAATAATTTTGTGGGTTTAATGGTGACCCATCTTTACGTATCTCTAGATGTAAATGATTTCCTGTTGAATTTCCTGTTGATCCGACAGCTCCTATGACCGTATCTGTATCAACTTTTTCTCCAACTTTTACATATAATTTACTGCAATGCCCATAATAAGATTCTATTCCATTTCCATGTGATATTATGACTAGATTTCCATATGAACCTTTATATCCTGAAAATGTAACTGTTCCCTCACTAATTGGGTGAATTGGTGTTCCATAAGCAGTTGCAATATCTAAACCAGTATGTGCACCGCTTCTAATTGAACTTCTTGAACCAAAACGTGAACTTATTTTCCCAACAGTTAAAGGTTTTGTTAACTCAATACCATCAATTTCTGCTTCAATTTTAGCTGCCTTTTCAGCTTCTTTTTTTTCTTGAACTCTTGTATCCATAATTCCGTCTAAATTCGCTGTTGCAACTTCTGCTTCAACAAAACTTTCATTTGGATTACTTTCAGTATACAATTCTTCAATTGTTAAATCCAATTCTAAATCTTGCTGATATGCTTCTTTTATTTGATTTACTACTTCTTCTGCTTCTTCCATTGTTTTGACTTGGTCTTGTAACTGTCCATCTAACTTAATTGCATAGCTTCGATAAGTTATACTAGATTTATCTTTTATTGCCAATAATATCTGTTCTTCATTAGTTTCAATTTCTTTTTTTATAAATTTAAATTGATAAGTAGGTAATTGATCTATTGTTATAAATGCAATATTACCTTCTTTACTCTCTAAATATTCTTGAATTGTTTCATCTAATGTATCTTTATTAGTTACATATCCTATTTGCTCCCCAGTTAATTCTACTTGAAAAACTGGCTTATATTTAATTAATAGCATTATTAGGACTAATAAGCAACTAAACAGTAGTATTTTAAAGGCTTTGCCTAACTCTTTTGTGTAATATCTAATGCGCCTGTTTAAAATAATACACACTCTCCTTCTATTTTTGCCTGTCTGGCTATCTTAAACATTGTTACCTATCCTTACTCCCACGATATTACATTCTGTGTTAGCGTGACTTTTTTATTATATACTATATTTTTACCAATTTCAATTTAGCTATACCTTATTTTTGTCAGATTTAGTATTTTTTTGTCATTTATTTTCTTTGTTATTTCCAGTTTTAATATAAATTTCTTTCATTTTCTTCCGTTTTCTCCGTGTTTTAGAGGTTTTAACGTCCGCCTCCACCTCCGGCCTCCTCCGCCGAAACCTCCGCCACTAGAGAATCCTCCTCCAAATCCGCTTCCTGATGATGTATTATTATAGCTATATTCTACTGCTCTAGCGCTAACGCCTCCTTCATATGCTTTATTTACACTTTTTTCTAAATTATTAATAAAACTATTATTAACTCCATTATAATACATTAATCTTAAATATGTACCTTCGTTATATTCATCTCTTTCTAATTGTGGGTAAACAACTTTTAGTTGTTTTAGTACCTTATCTGCAATTCCAAATACAGTTGCAAAAACTAAATATTTTTCCCATAATACAAGTTCTGGAACTGTTTTGTCCTTTATCATAGAGAAATCTTCCATATATCTTTTTAATGCTATCCATTGTTCTTTTTCGTCTATTCCATTTTGAGTTAATCCATTATATCTGTTAGCAACCATTTTTGCCATAATAGCACAAATCAAACTTGTAATTGTAAATACAACAGGAATAATTTTTATATCTAATATAAAGATCAACGTTATACTTACAATCATTACAAAAATATATTCTCCATTCTTTGTTTGCCATGCATCCCCTATTTTTTTATTTTCTTTATCATAATTTTTTTGATTTTCTTCTTCACTTCTTACTATTTTTTCTATTCCTTCTAGTTTTCCAAGAAAACTTTTATAGTGTTTTTTTGCATATGTCTCTAACTCTTTCATTGTAAATGAGTCCTTTTCACCAGCAACGCTTTTTAAAAGACCATATATCACTTCTTCATCTTCTGTTAATCTTTTAGTTCCAGTTCTAATTTCAACCTTTATTTCTTGTTTGCCCAATTTTCCTTCTACACTCTCAAATGTTAAATATTGTTTCATACATAAATTTAACATTGTTGCAGATAAAATTTTAGGTAAATTTTGTTTTAATGTTGAAGAATCAAAATAGTATAGAAATGCTGCTTCTGCCGGACTTGCTTCTTCTCTTGGTATATCTCTATAATATTCGTATTTCATACTTGGTTGTTTCTTTGGGTTTTCTTTTAGTTCTTTTTGACATTTTGCTATTCTAGTAAAACCAAAAATAATACCAACTACTAATATTATATTCAATACATTCTTAAATATTTGATAATTTCTCTCATCTCTTTCTTTTTCCGCTCTTTTCTTCTCTCTTAATTCATTTGCTTGATTTGCCCAAACTGTTTCTTCTGATAGTATAGTTTGAAATCTATCTTGCTCTACAATATTTGTGTTTGTTTTAAATAAACTTGTTGGCATTGCCATTCTTACTTCAAGATAATTCCCTCTATCTAAATATGACAATTCAAAATTTACATTAACAGAATTCTCTACACTATCTATGCTAATATTTCCATTTAACGGTCCATGTGCCCATGCTCTTATATCTTCTTTATCTACAGTTCCATTTGGTATTTTAATATTTCCTGTTACTTGATCTACATCTACATTAAATTCATTTCCAATAAATTGCCAATATAATTCTGCACAGTCACTATAATTTTTAATTGCATCCACAACTTTATACTTAATTTGATATGTCTTTTCCCCACTTTGTTCATTTATTCCCCATGCTATTTCATATTTTCCTTGACTATTTATTAAAGCGTAATAACAATTTTTATCTACATGATTTACTTCTATGTTTTTTTGAGTAAATTCTACATTCTCATTTGTTTCAACTTGTTCTAGTACCTTTACGTCCGTAATTTCTTTGTATTTGCTACTATCTAGTTCAAAAGTCTTAAATAATGTATTAGTCATACCATGTATCTTTATGTTCCATGTTTCAGTTACATCCATACTTCCATCTTCCTGTAGTTGCACATCAAAATTTATCTTTTTTAAAGTAAAATCTGAGCTAGCAAATGAACAAGTACAACTTATAAGCCACATTCCCAGCAATAGTGCAAGAAAACAAATTATGTGATTAATTTTCTCTTTCACTTTCTTCCCCCCTTGTGCCTATTATATAATAATTTCTTTTGTTTGACAACGAAATGAACGAGCAAATCATTTTGATGTACTTGAATAAATTTTAGTATTATTTTCCTAACATATTCATATTATTTAAGGAGGAGTTGATTTAGGATGGATAAAAACACAACAGATTATGGGGCATTCCCACCATATAATAATTTTGATATGAATTCAAAAGAACATTATTATCAAGACCCTATGTTAAATCCCATGTTGCAATATGAACAAGCTTTTATGTACTACCGTTACCTAACTAGTCAAATGGAATATAAAATTCGTTGTAAGGAATATGAAAAAATGTGCAAATCTGATAGCAAATCTGAACGTCGTGTTGTTGAATAAAATAAGTAGCATCTCCTATTTTGAGATGCTACTTATTTTATTTAAATTATCAATGTTTACAGCATTAATTGTGCTTCTTGAAATTGTATAAAAATTATTTTCTATAAAAATTATTCTATCTATACGATTTTTATAATCTTTTCTTCTATTATCCGCAATTCTACCCTTCTCTATAATTCCATTTTCTAAATCTATTTGATAGAATATTGCTCCTTCAAAAGTATATTTTCCCTTTTCTATAATACTAATTGGAATAGCTACAATATTTTTATCTTTGTAATAGCAAAATACTTTGTGATTGTATAAAATTTCTGAAAAAGTTCCACTCTCTCCTATATTAACGCTATATTGTTCTACCGGATTTGTTACATCTGTTACATCAAATAGCGATATTTTCATTCCTTTTTCTATTGCATTTCCATTTTTCTCAATTGTATTCTTTCCAATTCCAATTAGATGATTTTCATCATAAGGATGTAAATATTGACTCACACCTTGTATTTTCAGCTCACCTAGCACCTTTGGCTCTGTTGGTTCTGTTAAATCAATTACGAATAATGGGTCCATTGTTTTGTATGTTACAAGATACACTCTATTTTGCATAAAACGTACCGAATAAATACTTTCTCCTTCTGCTAGGTTTTCTAATTGCCCTACTTGATGCAATTCTTTATCAAAAATATATAAATTATTACTTCTTTCTTTTTCATCTAACCAACTTGTTGTAGCTATCTTGAAATATCCATTGCTATCATCCATAGCAAATTGGTTTATAATAGTTCCTTTCACGATTGCAACACCTCCATATTGCAACTCTTGATTGTTTAACTTAATTTTGTATATTTCTGTGCATTGTTCGTTCATATTTTCTGTATTTCCATATTTTGCATGTGTAATATATAGGTTCTCTCTGTTCATATATATTTTTTCTCCAGCACCCAAAAAACTATATACTTGAGCTTGTTCATTTTTAAATATATCTAATGATACAACATTTGAATAACAATTGCTTATATTTTCAGGAAAATAATAAATATCATTATATGACTTATATATCTTATCACCTGATATAGTACTGTCTTTATATGAAGGTCTGCACTCTTCTAGATTTTTTGTATTATTATAAAACACACGTTGACTTGCTATTAAATAAAAATTGTTATCTACTAATCTAGATGATATATAAAATCCATCTACTTCAACTTCTCTTTCTTTTTTAATATTATTTTTGTTTTCTACATTGTATATGATTATTAAAGTTGAATTTTGGCAATTGTTCATTGTTTTGCTTGTATTTCCATCTGTATCTACAATTTCTGTATATATAGCATTTTTTTCGGCAATAACTATTAATTTATTATCTTTTATATACATTTCACTTAAATATAGCTCTTCATTATTACTATCTTCTAATGAAATTGTTGCAACATTTTTCATTTGTTCTGGATTTTGTACATCAACTATGGTTATTTCTTTTTCATCCAAGCGGTAAATAAATTTACCATCTGTTGTTACAATGTCACCTTCTTCTACATTTTCTACCTGATTATTTGTTCTAGAATAATTTTCTTTTGTTGTTGAATCTTCTACATCGCCACTTTTATTAGACTCTAATATATTAGTATGTTGCATTGTATATACTTTCAATATTCTCTCTAGATTTTCACTACTTCCTATAGTTGGTAAATCTATTTTTTTGGCTATCTCCATACTATTTTCATATTGTATTGGTACATTCTTATTTTCATTAGTAATCCAAACAATAGATACAACTAACAAAAAAGCTATTGCACATTTAGGAATAAGTTTTATTAATTTTCTACTATTTTTGTTTTTGATTCTTTGCATAGCTTTATTTTTTAATTGATTACTTGCCTTTACATGATCCATTGCTATTTTATATTTTTCTTTATTTGTCATTTTCTATACCTCCTTCCATTTTATGTTTAAGTTTATTTCTTGCTCTTGCCAGCCATGTTTTTACTGTATTTTCATTTGTTCTTAAAACCTTTGCAATTTCTTTTATTGTCAAATCCTCATAATAATATAAATGAATTACCGTACGATATTTCTGTGGAAGTTCCAATACTTCTTCCAATATTTCTTTGACTTCTGGCTCTTCTATGCACATATTTTCTTCTAAAGTTTCTATTTTCGTATTCCATTTACTTCCTAGTAATGTTTTGCTACAATTAATTGTAACTCGTATTAACCAAGCCTTTGTATGTTCTTCGCTTTTAAATTCTGGCATTTTTTTACTTAATCTGTAAAATACCTCTTGAAAAACATCTTGACTATTTTCAATATTACGTGTTCGTGATAAGGCTAATCTATATACCATATCTGCATATTTTTCTATTATTTGTTCTATATATTCATTTTTTGTTTGGTAGCTAGAATACATGTATCTTCCCCCTTACGCCTATAATACCATATATAGCTTTAAAAAGTTTCAATAAAGCAAAAAAAATGTATCCCTAAAGATACATTTTTTACTTATTCTTAATTTATCCATTAAAAATTGCTTCAAATTCTTCTCCGTCAATTTTTTCTTTTTCCAATAATATACTAGCTACAACGTGTAGTTTATCTACATTTTCATTTAATAAATGTAATGCTGTTGCATAACCTTTATCAATGATTTTCTTAACTTCTTCGTCTATAATATTTGCTGTTTCTTCGCTGTAATCTCTTTGTTGCGCTATATCTCTACCTAAAAATACTTCTTCTTGGCCAGAACCAAACATTATAGTTCCCAATCTTTCACTCATGCCATATTTAGTTACCATTTCACGTGCTATCTTAGTTGCTCTTTCAATATCGTTACTTGCTCCTGTTGATACATCATTTAATATCAATTGTTCTGCTGCTCTACCGCCTAACATAGACACGATGGTTTCTTCCATTTCTGTTTTAGACATAAATGATTTATCTTCAGTAGGACGATACATTGTATATCCTCCAGCCATTCCCCTTGGTACAATAGAAATTTGATGTACTGGATCTTGTGTTGGTAAAAATCTACTAACAACTGCGTGACCAGCTTCATGATAAGCTACTAATTTTTGTTCCTTATCGCTTCTTACTCTAGTCTTCTTTTCAGGTCCCATTGTAACTTTTATCATAGCATCTTCTATTTCTTTCATTTCTATTCTTTCTTTGTTTCTTCTAGCTGCAAGCAATGCTGCTTCATTTAACACATTTTCTAGGTCGGCACCTGAAAAACCAGCAGTATTTTTCGCAATAGTTTTTAGGTCTATATCTTCTCCTAATTTCTTTTTTCTCGCGTGTACTTCTAATATTTGTTCTCTTGCTTTAACATCTGGTGCAGATACAACAATTTGTCTGTCAAATCTTCCTGGTCTTAATAATGCTTTATCTAATACGTCTGGTCTGTTAGTTGCTGCTAAAACAATAACCCCTTCATTTGCTGCAAATCCATCCATTTCAACCAAAAGTTGATTTAATGTTTGTTCTCTTTCATCATGTCCTCCACCAAGTCCAGCTCCTCTTTGACGTCCAACAGCATCAATTTCATCTATAAAAATTATACATGGAGCATTTTTCTTAGCTTGTTCAAATAAATCTCTAACTCTTGATGCACCAACACCAACAAACATTTCTACAAAGTCTGAACCACTTATAATAAAGAATGGAACTCCTGCCTCTCCTGCTACTGCTTTTGCAAGTAATGTTTTACCTGTTCCAGGGTGTCCTACTAACAAAACACCTTTTGGTATTCTTGCTCCCATATCTGTAAACTTCCTTGGTGCCTTTAAAAATTCTACTATTTCTTGTAATTCTTCTTTTTCTTCATCTACACCTGCTACATCTTCAAATGTCACTTTGTTCTTATCTGTATTTCCAATTAATCTAGCCTTACTTTTTCCAAAAGACATTGTTTTATTTCCACCTTGCTGATTATTCATCATTAAAAACCAGAATAATAAGAAAATAATTAAAATTCCAAATGGAGACAATAAGCTAAGTAGTGTTATAGCAAAAGACTGTGATTTTTCTGTTAAAGTATAGTTTCCAGCTGCTAAACCTTCTTGCGCATAATTCATAAAACTTTCCATATTTGGAATATTTACTTCTTTTTGAGTATTTACACCTTTTAACGTTACTAATGCTTTTTTACCATCTGCAGCTACTTCAATCCCTGATACCTCACCGCTTTCAATCTTCATTAATAAGTCTGAATAGCTCATTTTTGTATCACCGTTGTCAATAATAGATACTATTAGTACCATAAAAATGATTCCTATTATTAGCCACATAGCTAATGTTTTTAATCCGTTTTTCAAATATATTCCTCCTTGTTTTTACTTTTATATACTTTTCGTTATTTTTTATTTTTATTGAAAATAGTCTTTCAACAAATTAGAATATAGCATACTTTTTTTTCTAATGCAATAACTTTTCAGAAAGATTTTCAGCCGTAACCCTACTCATATCAATGTATTCTTACGGAAGGTTAGTTTCTAACTGAAAATAAATTTTTTTATTTTTCAACATTGCTTTTATGCCTTTTTGAGGTGTTAAATACTTGTTCCCAATATTATTTTCACACATCTTTATGATATCATCTATATGTATTTTCTGTATACCCCTAGTACTTCCACACAATTTATAAATAATATATATAACCATTCTTCTTTTTATAACTAAAGGAAGTTTATTAAATTCTTTTAAATTTAATATTATCTCTTTTCTATTATCTTCTTTTATCAAAAGTTCTTGGTATCTTTTTTCTACAATTTCTTCAATAAATTTTGATTCTTCTCTGGCAGTTTCCGCTAATCGATTTATACTCTTTATTATGTTTGGATTAAATTCTTGTTTTAAATATGGTATACAGATATTTCGTATTTTATTCCTAGTATAGTTATTTTCTTTGTTTGTTTCGTCTATTCTTGGATTTAATTCATTTTTTTCACAGTAATACTCTATTTCTTCTCTTGAACACTCTATTAATGGTCTAATATATCGCTTATTTCTTATGGGTTCAATCCCCCTCAAGCCATTAATTCCGCTTCCACGTAGCACATTCATAAAAATTGTTTCTACATTATCGTTACTATTATGTGCGATAGCTATTTTAGAAGCACCAATTTCTTTTGCAACTTCTTCAAAAAAATCATACCTTACTTGCCTTCCTGTTTCCTCTAGTCCTTTATTTTGACTTTTTGCTATTTCGCCTACTTTTGCTCTTTTTATATATATTGGAATTTGATTAAGTTCTGCATAATTTTTCACAAAATTCTCATCATCTATTGCTTTTTCTCTAAGTCCATGGTTTATATGTGCAATTACTATTTCAAAATCTAAATCATTTTTCAGCTTTTGCAAAATATTTAAAAGGCACATAGAATCTGGTCCCCCTGAAACACCGAATTACGATTTTGTCTTTTTTTTCTATCAATTCATATTTTCGTATGGTATCTCTTACTTTTTCAATCAATCTTGATACCTTCTTTCTAAATTTGCAAATTTAGTATAGTCACCTAACCACGCCAATTTAACAGTACCTGTTGAACCACCTCTATGTTTTGCTAGTATTACTTCTGCTATGTTCTTTTCTTCACTATTTTCATTATAGTAATCATCTCTATACAAGAACATAACAATATCAGCATCCTGCTCTATAGCTCCAGATTCTCTTAAATCTGATAATATTGGTCTATGGTCGTCTTTTCTTTGTTCTGGTGCTCTTGACAATTGTGATAAAGCAATTACAGGAACATTCAGTTCTTTTGCCAATATTTTTAATGATCTACTTATTTCTGATATTTCTTGTTCACGACTACTGTTTTTCTTACCACTTGCAGAAACTAATTGCAAATAATCAATTATTACTAAACCAATATTCTTTTCTAATTTAAGTTTTCTACATTTTGCCCTTATTTCCATAATAGAAATTCCTGGTGTATCATCAATATATATTGGAGCTTCCGAAATAGGCCCTAATGCACTTGCAAGTTTTGTCCAATCATCCTCTTCTATTTTTCCGGTTCTTACTTTATTACTATCTACCATAGCTTCACTACAAAGAATTCTATTTGCAACTTGCTCTTTTGACATTTCCAAGTTAAATATTACTACTGGTACATTTGACCTAATTGCAGCATTTGCAGCAATATTAATTACAAAAGCTGATTTACCCATAGCTGGTCTAGCAGCTACCAATACTAAATCTGAATTGTGCAAACCTGCTGTTTTATAATCCAACTCCATAAACCCTGTTGGAATTCCTGTTATAACATCACTTTTATTGTATAGTCTTTCAATTTGTGCAAATGTTTCTACTAATACATCTTTAATTGGTGTAAATCCTGTTTGATTTTTTTGCTTTAAAATATCAAATATCTTTTTTTCCGCCATATCCATTATATCGTCTACTTCTTCTGTTTGACTATAGCCTAAATTAATAATCTCGTTTGCTGTTTTTATTAAATTTCTTAATAAGGCCTTCTCTTCAACAATTTTTATATATTGTTCAACATTGGCAGATGTAGGTACTTTATCAGGCAAAATAGCTAGATATTCTAATCCACCAACTGTTTCAAATTTTCCTGTAGAAACTAATTCTGATTTTACTGTTATAATGTCAATTGGCTCTGCTCTATTATACAAACTTGTAATTGCCTCATATATTGCCTTATTATCTTCTCTATAAAAATCATTTGCTTTTAATACTTCAAGTGCTGAAATAACAGCATCTTTATCTGTAAGCATACTACCTAAAATTGCTTGCTCTGCTTCAATATCATTTGGTGGTATTTTACCTATTTCCATACTTAATTACTCCTTATTATTGTTCTTCTATTACAACTTTTAGCTTTGCATTTACACCTTCATATAGCTTTATTTCAATATTAAAAATACCGATATTTTTTATTGTTTCTTTTAGTATTATTTTTTTCTTATCTATATCTATTTTGTATTCTTCTTTAAGCCTTTCTGCAATTTCTTTGCTCGTTACACCACCAAATATTTTACCATTTTCTCCTGCTTTTACTTTTAGTTTTAACTCAATTGCTTCTAATTTTTTTGCAATTTCTTGTGCATTTTCTTTCTCTAAAGCTTTTTTATGTGCTTGCGCATCTTGTTTTGATTTTAAGCGCCCCATATTGCCCGAATCGGCTGCTACAGCTAACTTTTTAGGAAATAAATAATTTCTAACATATCCGTCGCTAGCATTTATAACTTCATCTTTTTTTCCTACACCCTTTATATCCGCTAATAAGATTACTTTCATTTATACTCCTCCTCAGTTCTTCTCTTTTTTCCCTGATAAATTATATAATCTTTATCGCAATTTGTCAACCAGTGTTAGAACATTTGTTTTTGCTTGTTTATATTTTCTACACTTGTAACAATGTCACTTATAGTTACTGTTGCTAAGCTTGTATTTTTTGTTTTTAAAGTATATTCACTTTCATTTTTTAATGCATCTGAGGATATTACAATTGACTGATAATTTTTGCTTGGTGTAAATGTTAGTATTTCTGTTCCATCACTATCTGTCAACGTTACTTTCTCTCCAGCGGTACCATTTACTATTGCTGATATTGAGTACTGAGTTGAATTGTTACCCGGAGTTTGTAACATTCCTGAACTACCTACTGCAATTAATGTTCCTCCTGTTACTATACATTCACCATCATAATCTAAGCTTCCATTTCTATTTGATATTGAACCATTTACCATTATATATCCACCATTTATATATATTGAACCGTTAGAGTCTAAACCGTCACCTTGTGCAGATACTTGAATTTCTCCTCCATTTATAATTAATTTCAAGTTAGCATCTATATTTGCTTTTGCACTTGGTCCAAATTCTTCTTGACTATCTTCTGATTTGCCAGAACTTATATTTATCCCATCGTCACTTGCACTTAAAGTAATTTTTCCATCATCTATTTGTATATAAGAGGCTTCAATTCCCTCATAACATGTATCTATTGTTGTTTCTCCTCCTGCTATTTTAATTCTATCATCTGCATGAATTGCATCATCTCCAGCTTTAATTTGTATTGTTCCTCCACTAATAGTTATATTTCCGTTTGAATGAATTGCGTCGTCAATTGAATCTATGCTAAAATTGCCACTTTTTATATTAATTTCTTTTCCTGCTTTTATAGCTTTTTGACTCTTTTCATCTGTCTCTGCTGTTTGAGTTATTTCAGTTTGTGAATTTGTTTTCATTTTCCCTTTCATTTCTGGTTGTTTATTTGATTTTGTACTATTTGTACTTCCTCCTGCTGTTGTTACATTTATATTTGCATTTTCAATTTGAAGAATTGTTTCTGCTTGTATTCCATCTTCTCCGCTTTCAATTTGTATATTTCCTCCTTCAATGCAAATATAACCTAAACTTTCATCTGTATCGTTGTTTGACTTAATTCCATCAGTAACGGATTTTACTGTTATATTTCCATCTTTTATTACAACGTAATCTTTTCCTCTTATTCCATCAGCATTTGAATCCACTTGAATATTTCCACTAACAATTTTTAATCCATCTTTGCTTACAATTCCGTCTTCATAATTTGCTTTTACTCTTAATGTTCCGATGCCATTTATACTTAAATCACTTTTACTATAAATTGCACCATTTAAATCTTCATTGTCTTCTGTTTGAGTTCTTGTACTTGCATCTTCAATGTAATTAGTGCTATTTTCAGCTAAGGTAATAATTATTTTTTTAGCTTTTTTTCCATATATTGCGCTTGTTTCATTCGAAGAGATACTAACACCATCAAATATTAAATGTACTTCATCATTTTTGCTAGTATCTATTACAATGCTTCCATTGCTTAATTGTCCTTTAAGATAATAAGTTCCTGCCTTATTAATTGTAATTATATTATCCTGCACGCTTACACCTTCACCATTTACATTAGTTGCTGAATCACTCAAATTAATATATGTTGTATTTGCTGTATCCCAACTGTTATCCTCATCACTTGAATCATAGCTTATTTCTAGTTCTGTAGAACTTACTTCTAAGGCATCGCTATTCCCCTTAAATTCACTTATCTTATTTGTTGTCCCTTTATTTATATACAAGAATATAAATAAAGCCAAAATACAAATCAATACTATAATTAATAATATTTGTTTACTAGTTTTACTCATTATTTACACTCCTCTATAAATTATAATTTTCCTTTTCTTCAAAATTTCTAGATAATTGTATTCCCAAATTTCCATTTCTACATCTTAATTCATCAATAAATGCTTTTTCGCTTACACTAGCTTTAAGTTCTACACTATATGTTAATTCATATAAGCTCCCCATGCTTGTTGTTCTAGCTCTTTGTAAACAAAAAGTTTTTGTGTTTTTTTCAAATATATCTTGGAACACTTCTTCATAATCCAAATCCTCTGGAATTTGAATTTTTAGCTTTTTCTGGGTATCGTCAGCTTCACCCCATTTTATTTTGTTCATAATTATTAAAACTACTGCAATTACAATGGTTATAACTGTTGCAAATACAATTTGCCCCATTCCAACAGCCAATCCTATTGCCATTGCCCAAAAGATGCTCATAATTTCTTTTGAATTTCCTGGTACGCTTCTAAATTTTACCAAACTAAATGCTCCTAATACTGCTATAGATGTTCCTAAATTTCCATTTACCATCATTATTACTACTTGAACCAACAAAGGCATTACAGTAAGTGCTATTAAAAAATTCTTTGTATATTTTGATGTTTTTTTATGGGTATATGCTATTATTAGCCCCAAGATTAGTGATGCTACTATACATATAACTGCATCTGAAATAGATAATGTAGACGTACTACTTTGTGTAAAAATACTTTCAAACATAATTTTCTCTCCTTTTAAATTAATATATTTTAAATTGCTATTTTAGGATTCTCAGTCTTTGTTTCACCTTGAATCAATTTTAAATAGGTAGCTCCATATTTTGAAAAATGACCTGGATATATTTTTAGTTCAGACATTAATTTAGTAAACCACATTGGAATTCCTCCAAGAGTTTTTATTTCCATTAGTTTCATCTCTTCATTAAATATTGTTTCTCCGTAAATTCCTTTGTCTAAAGATAAATCATATGTTCTTGCCTTTATATTACTGTCAAAAGTAATTCTAAATCCTTTATCCTGCTTTGCATAAAACGCCTCTCTGTCATAAGTAATATACGCCGTTGGGTGTAAATCATAATATTTAAAGTAATATGCAAGTTCTTTACTTACCTGACTCTCCTTTTTAGGAATATTATCAATATTTTCTAAACATTGGTATACCTCTGCTAATTTTGCCTTTATCCTTCTTTTACTTACAACGCCGGCATATTTCTTTTTTACTTCTAAATAAACTTCACTTTCTAAATTAGCTAGATTATATGAGCGAATTCTTACTTTGTCCTTATAAACTGGTTTTTCTAGTGATCTTCTAATTAAAAAGTAATTATTTGTATCTAAATATAAATTACAAATAGTGCTTTTTCCATGTTCATCCGCATCCATTCTTTCCTTTATTCCTTCTTTTATTAGTTCATATTGAAATTTGTTTATAATATACTTCTTTTCTATCCTTCTAAAAAACTCTGCCATAAGCTACCTCCTTTTATCCTATTTTAAAAGCTTTAGCTTAAAGTTTTCTTAAAAAGCAAAAAAATGTTATGATTTTTCATAACATTTTTTGCTTTTATTTATTTTCTTCTATATATTCCTCAATTTTTTCAATCACTAATTTCTTTGCTTCTTCTAGTGATAATTCTTTAAGTTGTGCTCCTGCAACAGTAATGTGTCCTCCACCACCGCAATTTTTCTAAAATAACTTGTACATTAATATCACCTATAGAACGTCCACTTATACATATCTTGTCTCCAACATTTCCAATTACAAATGATGCTGTAATATTGCTTATTGTTAGTAATTCATCAGCTGTTTTTGCACATATTATACCCGCATTCTTATTTTTTTCTTCATAAACTCCAATACCAATGCTTTCATGTATTATTTCTGTTTTTCTTATTATGTCAGATATTATGTTGTAGTTATCCAAATCAAATTGAAACCATTTCTTCACTTTTATTATATCAACGCCTAATCTCCTTAAATACGCAGCTGCCTCAAAAGTTCTAACTCCAGTTTTAAATGTAAAGTTTTTAGTATCCACCATAATTCCTGCATAAAGTCCTTCAATTTCAGCATCTTTTAAGTTAACTTCTTTTTTTGCATATTGCAATATTTCAATTACCAATTCTGCTGTTGATGAAGCATATACTTCATGAAATAGCAATGTTGGTGTTTCAATAAATTCCGTACTTTTTCTATGATGGTCAATTACTACAATTTTTTCTGTAGCTTCTAATAATTCTGGGATTTCTACATAGCTCTTTCTATGAGTGTCAACAATTAATAACAAGGTTTCAGAACTAGTTTTTTCAATTGCCTGTTCCTTATTAACTAAGGCTTCTTGATACTCCTCATCGATCTTTAAATTATCAATAAAGTTAGACAATGTAATGTCGGAAGTAACACTAACAATATTTGCTTCTTTCCCTAAACTTTTAGCTAAGCGATATAATCCTAGGCTAGAGCCCATAGAGTCAATATCTCCATTTGCATGTCCCATTATAATTACATTTTTAGATTCTATCATTAGTTCCTCTAAAGCATGTGCTATAATTCTAGCTTTTACTTTGGTTCTTTTTTCAACCTCTTTTGCTCTTCCTCCAAAGAAATGGTAGTTACCATTTCTACGAACAACAACTTGGTCTCCACCTCTTCCTAATGCAATGTCTATTCCAGCAAGGGCATTTTGGTATTTTTCATATATGCTAACTCCCTCATCAGTAATTGCTATACTCAATGTAAGCTGTAATTTCCCCTCAATTTCAATTTCCTTGACCTTATCTAATATATTAAACTTTTCATCCTCCATTTGTTTTAGATATTGTCTTTCAAAAATAAATACAAAATTATCCCTATCTTTTTTTACAACTAATCCACCTGTTGTAGACACCCAATTATATATCTCTTGTTCTACATTAGCAGACACTAATGGTTTAGATTCATTAGAAATTCTTTGAACAATTTCCTCGTAATTGTCTATCATAATAATTCCAACACAGGTCCTTGAATCATTATATTTTTTTTCCATTTGCTTATGTTCGGTATTTTTTATAAAATATAATGTTAATACATACTGTTTTTCTTCTTTTTGCTTGCTTCTAACGAACTCTCCTATTACAAGGTATGACTCCTCACCTATATTCATCTGTTTGCTAATTGTTTTTTTTCCATCTTTTTCTGCAATTTCCTGTTTTACTTCTTTGCTAATTTCATCTAAATAAGAATTTATGTCAATGTTTATAAATTCTTTTATAAATTTTCCGTTTTTCCAAATGACATTACCATCAGTTTGTAAAATAATAAGTGGAAATGGCGAATTTATTAGTGTATTTTTTGCTGCTGAATCTACATCTAAAGTTAATTCTTGAATATGCTTAAAAAACTCGTCTTTTTTCTTTCCATTTGTCCAAAATGCATATAATATCAAGATTGCCATAAATATTAGTGCTGGTAAAATAAATCTTGAATCATATATACATATAAGCACTAATAATAATGCAATAATTACTAAATATATTTTTGTTTTTGAAGTTATTTTATTTAATATATTTTTATTTAAAGGCATACGTTTCTCCTTCTTATTTTGCTTTTATTTTAAACTCTATTTTTTTACTTGTCAAGAACGAGCAATAATAGCTTTTATTTGTATTCCTTCTTTTGCAAACATATCTTCATGTTCTGTTATTATATTTTCCGTAAAAATAGGAAATTTATGCAAATCTTCTGTTTTTTTCACTATTTCAAAACCAGCTTCATTAAAATAACGTAAACTTGCTTGATATAATTCCATATCATCAGTTTTAAAATAAATTTCTCCATTAGTCTGTAATATATTTTTATATTGAACTAATTGTCTTGGGTGTGTTAATCTTCTTTTGTTATGTCTTGGCCTTGGCCAAGGATTGCAAAAATTTATATATATTCTTTCTACTTTGTCTTCGTTAAAAATTTGTGATATTTTTTCTATATTCCATTGCATTAAAAGCACATTTTCAATATTCATTTGTGCTTCATTAAAAGATTTTTCCACATTTCTTTGAGCCATTCCCAACATAGTATCAACCACATCTACAGCAATATAGTTATTTTCTGGATGTCTTTTTGCAAGCTCTGCAATGAAACTTCCCTTGCCACAACCTAATTCTAAATATAATGGTTGCTCTTTTTCAAATTTTGCCTTCCATGGTCCACTATGTTCTTGTGGATTCTTTATAAAAAATGGACAGTCTTCTAATTCTTTATCTACCCATGCTCTTTTTCTAATTCTCATATTTTTCCCCTTTATTCATATTTATTTATTGTATCATTTTTTTATGTAAATTACAATGTTTTAGAAAGAAAATTTGAATTCGCCTAAAACAAAAAAGCCAACCAATTCAATATTTCAATTATATTGAATTGGTTGGCTTTTGATATAAATTCTATTTAATCATAAAGCATATACACCTTATATATATTAACACCACCAAAATTACCTAATTCTACTGTACTTCCTTTTTTTATTGGCAATATTCCATTAGTAGGATGTGCATAATCTGTGCCAGCTGTTCCCTGTCCAAAATTATACATAACGCCATCAATTGTTATAGATAAACTTATTGATGATGGTAAATAACCATTTCCATTTCCCGTCGTATCTATAATCAAATACATATTTTCATCTGCAGTAAATTTTTCTTTTGGCGCTAATGCTACTCGATTTGCATAGTCTGGAAAGCCTAGATATTTTATTGCTTTGCTTTGCCCTCCATTTGTTAAATCGTAATTATCCATATAGTCTTCTATAGCTTGCAATTGTTCTTCTTCATTTTTACTAGCCATTTCATATTTGTTTACACTTGCCTTTGTTTTTTCTATTAATCCATTTTCTCCTAATACAAGCGTCAATGTTACACCTGCTAAGATTAACATTACTATGATAGTTACTATTAATACTACCATTGTAATTGCTTTGTTACTTTTCAAATTCATTTTTCCTCTCTCTCCTTTGTGTTTCTGCATAAAATTACAATTTTAGTTTATCCATTTTATTTAATATTATGTAATCATATGTTAATTAATTGAATATATTTTATATTATTATTTTGAACTTGTAAAGTAAATTAATAGAATTTTATAAATATTTTAAAAAGGAACTTACCTTTTGGTAAGTCCCTTCTCTTTATACCTCTTCTGGTACTTCTTCTTGATTTCCACTTTCTTCTACATCTTCTGTATTTATATGAACATTTTTGTATACACTCATTCCAGTTCCAGCAGGTATTAATTTTCCTATAATTACGTTTTCTTTTAATCCTAATAATGGATCTACTTTTCCTTTAATAGCTGCATCTGTTAATACTCTTGTTGTTTCTTGGAAAGAAGCTGCTGATAAGAAACTTTCTGTAGATAAAGATGCCTTTGTAATTCCAAGTAGTGTTCTCTTTCCTTTAGCTGGTTTCTTACCTTCTTTTATCATTTCATTGTTTTCATCTTCAAATTCATACATGTCTACCAATGCTCCTGGGAACATTGTTGTATCTCCACTGTCTTCAACTCTTACCTTCTTAAGCATTTGTCTACCAATTACTTCAATGTGCTTATCATTAATATCAACACCTTGGTTACGATATACTTTTTGTACTTCAGATATTAGGTATTCATACACACCTTGTGGTCCCTTTATTAATAATATATCGTTTGGATTTATAGAACCTTCTGTAATTGGGTCACCTGCTTCTAGATAATCGCCATCTCTAACTTTTAGCTTTGAACCAAAGCTAATTGTATATGTCTTAGAGTTGCCATCACCTGTTATAGTTACTTCTTTTCTCTTCTTGTCATCTGCAACACTTACAGTTCCTGCTATTTCAGTAATAACAGCTAATCCCTTTGGTTTTCTCGCCTCAAATAATTCTTCAACTCTAGGAAGACCTTGTGTAATATCTCCTCCAGCAACACCACCTGTATGGAATGTTCTCATTGTAAGCTGTGTACCTGGCTCACCAATTGATTGTGCAGCAACTATACCAACTGCTTCACCTATTTTAACTTCTTCTCTTCTTGCCAAACTCATTCCATAGCACTTACAACATACACCATGTTTTGAACGACACGCTAAACTTGAACGTACTTCAACTTTATTAAATCCTGCTTCTACAATTTTGCTTGCAATTTTATCTGTTATCATATCATCTTTTGAAGCTATTATTTCTCCAGTTTCTGGGTGAATAATAGCTTTTGTTGGATATCTACCAATTAATCTTTCTTGTAATTTTTCAATAATTTGATTTCCATCTTTAATATCACTAATTGTAATTCCTTCTGTAGTACCACAATCTTCTTCTCTAACTATGATATCTTGACTTACATCAACTAATCTTCTTGTTAAATATCCTGAATCGGCTGTTCTTAAAGCAGTATCAGCAAGACCCTTTCTAGCACCATGTGAAGAAATAAAATACTCTAACACGTCTAATCCTTCACGGAAACAAGATTTAATCGGAATTTCAACAGCTTTACCAGATGTATTAGCCATCAATCCACGCATACCAGCAATTTGTCTTAACTGGTTCATGTTACCTCTGGCTCCTGATTGTGCCATCATGTAAATTGGATTTAAATCATCAAAATTATCTTTCATGGCTTCTGTAACTTGATTTGTTACATCTTCCCAAATTTTAATAACAGCATTGTATCTTTCTTCTTCTGTTATTAAACCACGACGATATTGTTTTAATATTTCTTCTTTTTGTTTTTCTGCCTCTTCTAAGATTTGTTTTTTAGCTTCTGGCACTGCAACATCGGCAACACTCACTGTTATAGCTCCCTTTGTAGAGTATTTGAATCCAGTTGCTTTAATGTAATCTAGAACTTCTGCTGTTTCTGATAATCCATGTGTATTTATACATTTTGCAATAATTGTTCCCAAATTCTTTTTAATAACTGGGAAATCTATTTCTAATTTAAATTCATTTTCTGGAATGCTTCTGTCAACAAATCCAATGTCTTGAGGAATACCTTCATTATAGATAAGTCTTCCAACTGTTGTTTCTATTGTTCCTGTTTTTACAGTTCCATCTTCTAATTTTTTGCTCATTCTTACTTTAACTTTAGCATGCAACATAACGTCACCATTTTGATATGCCATAAGTGCTTCATCTTTATCCTTGAAGTACATTCCTTCGCCCTTTTCGCCATCAATTTGCATTGTTAAATAGTAGCTTCCCAAAATCATATCTTGTGTTGGTACTGTTACTGGTTTACCATCTTGAGGTTTTAATAAGTTGTTAACAGATAACATTAAAAATCTTGCTTCTGCTTGTGCTTCTAAAGATAATGGTACGTGAATAGCCATTTGATCTCCATCAAAATCTGCATTAAATGCGGTACATACTAATGGATGTAACTTTATAGCTCTTCCTTCTACAAGAATTGGCTCAAAAGCTTGAATACCAAGTCTATGTAGTGTTGGAGCACGGTTTAACATTACTGGATGATCCTTAATTACTTCTTCTAATATATCCCATACTTCTGGTCTTAATTTTTCTACCATTCTCTTTGCATTTTTAATATTATGTGCAATTCCCTTTGCAACCAATTCTTTCATAACAAATGGTTTAAACAATTCAATTGCCATTTCTTTTGGAAGTCCACATTGATAAATCTTTAATTCTGGTCCTACAACAATAACTGAACGTCCAGAATAGTCAACTCTCTTTCCTAACAAGTTTTGTCTAAATCTACCTTGTTTACCTTTTAACATGTCAGACAAAGATTTTAATGGTCTATTTCCAGCACCAGTTACTGGTCTACCACGTCTACTATTATCAATTAGTGCATCAACAGATTCTTGTAACATTCTTTTTTCGTTTCTTACAATTATTTCTGGTGCTCCTAATTCTAATAATCTCTTTAGACGGTTATTTCTGTTAATTACTCTACGATATAAATCATTTAGGTCAGATGTTGCAAATCTTCCTCCATCCAATTGAACCATTGGTCTTAATTCTGGTGGAATAACTGGCACAACACCCATAACCATCCATTCTGGTCTATTTCCAGATAAACGGAAAGATTCAACCGTATCTAATCTTTTAATTAATTTTACCTTTTTTTGTTCACTTGCATTTTCTAATTCTTTCTTTAATGTTGCTGATAATTTTTCAAGGTCAACTTCTGCTAATAATTTACGTAATGCTTCTGCACCCATTTCTGCCTTAAATGAACCTTTACCATATTTTTCTTCTGCATCATGATATTCTTTTTCATTTAAAATTTGACACTTTGTTAATCCTGATGTCCCTTTATCTACAACTATGTAAGAAGCAAAATATATTACTCTTTCTAAGCTTCTTGGAGATATATCTAGCATTAAAGCTATTCTACTTGGAATTCCCTTAAAATACCAAATGTGGGCTACTGGAGCTGCAAGCTCTATATGTCCCATTCTTTCTCTTCTTACTTTAGATTTTGTTACTTCAACACCACAACGGTCACAAATAATTCCCTTATATCTTACTCTCTTATATTTTCCACAATGACATTCCCAATCTTTTGTTGGTCCAAATATTTTTTCACAAAACAAACCATCTTTTTCTGGTTTTAATGTTCTATAATTAATGGTTTCTGGTTTTTTAACTTCTCCTTTTGACCATTCTCTGATTTTTTCATCGGAAGCTAACCCTATTTTCAATTTATCAAAAACTTGTAATTCTTCCATTAACTTTTTTGCCCCCTCTATCTTACTATTCAAGGTTTGGACAGGCTATCTACATCAAGTTACACTGCTCCTTGCAAACATTTGCTGCTCTCTTTGCATTTCACCTGTCCTATTCAATTAATTTATATTGTTTTACTCTGCATCATCATCTAAAATATCATCTGCATTTAAAATATTATCTTCTGCTAAATCACTGTCATCAAATAAAATGTCATCTTTTTCATCTATTAAATCATCATCTTCTAATAGAGATTCATCTTCAGTTGGTTCATCTGGTTCAATATATTCATCTTCTTTAGAGTCTTTATCTAAATTAATATTAAAATCTATTGCATCATCTATATTCTCTTTTATTTCAATTTCTTCATCATTTTCAGAATATAAACGAACATCTAACCCTAAACTTTGTAATTCCTTTATTAATACCTTAAAGCTTTCTGGTACTCCTGGTTCAGGAATGTTTTCACCTTTTACAATTGCCTCATATGTTTTAACTCTTCCTACCACATCATCTGATTTTACTGTTAAAATTTCTTGTAGTGTATATGCCGCACCATAAGCCTCCAATGCCCAAACTTCCATTTCTCCAAAACGTTGTCCACCAAATTGTGCTTTACCACCTAAAGGTTGTTGTGTTACTAAAGAATATGGACCAGTAGAACGAGCATGAATTTTATCATCTACCAAGTGATGTAATTTAAGCATATACATTACACCAACTGTAATTGGCTTATCAAATGGTTCACCAGTTCTTCCATCATATAAAATGGTTTTTCCATCAGGACTTAGGCCTGCTTGTGCAAGTAATTCCTCAATATCCTCTTCTGTTGCACCATCAAATACTGGTGTTGCCACCTTTATTCCTAACATTCTAGCTGCAGCTCCTAAATGAACCTCCAACACTTGTCCTAAGTTCATACGAGAAGGTACACCTAATGGGTTTAATACAATATCAACTGGTGTTCCATCAGGCATGAATGGCATATCTTCTTCTGGTAATATTCTTGAAATAACACCTTTGTTACCATGACGTCCAGCCATCTTATCTCCAACTGATATTTTTCTTTTTTGTGCTATATACACACGTATTACTTGGTTGACACCTGGAGCTAACTCATCTGAATTATCTCTTGTAAAGATTTTTACATCCACTATTGTTCCTTGCTCTCCATGTGGCACTCTAAGAGATGTGTCTCTAACTTCTCTTGCTTTTTCTCCAAAAATTGCTCTTAGTAATCTTTCTTCAGCAGTTAATTCTGTTTCTCCCTTTGGAGTTACCTTTCCAACTAAAATATCCCCAGGTCTTACTTCTGCTCCAATTCTAATAATACCATTTTCATCTAGGTCTTTTAAACTATCTTCACCTACATTTGGTATATCTCTTGTAATTTCCTCTTGTCCCAATTTTGTATCTCTACATTCGCAATCATAATCTTCGATATGTATAGATGTGTATACATCTTCTTTTACAAGTCTTTCATTTAGCAAAATAGCATCCTCGTAGTTATAACCTTCCCATGTTGTGAAAGCAATTAACACATTCTTTCCAAGTGCCATTTCACCATTTTGTGTTGATGGTCCATCTGCAATTACATCATTTTTATTTACAACTTCGCCTTTTTTAACAATTGGTCTTTGATTAATACATGTACCACCATTTGTTCTCTTAAACTTACGTAATCTATATGTGTCTTTATTTCCCTTTATATTCTTAATAACAATTTCATCACCAGTAACTCTTTCAACTGTTCCAGCTTCTTTTGCCAAAACCATAATTCCAGAATCTTTTGCTGCTCTATACTCAATTCCTGTTCCAACTATAGGAGAATCAGCTATCATTAATGGTACAGCTTGACGTTGCATGTTAGCACCCATTAATGCACGGTTAGCATCATCATGTTCCAAGAAAGGAATCATTGCTGCAGCAACTGATACTAACTGTTTTGGTGATATATCTATATAATCTACCTTGCTAGCTTCAACTTCAGTTACTTCATCTAAGTATCTAACTTTTACTCTCTTATTTAGTAGTCTTCCTTCTTCATCCATTGGTTCGTTTGCCTGTGCAATAATATATTCATCTTCAACATCAGCTGACATATATTCTACTTGGTCTGTAACTTTTCCTGTTTCTTTATCAATTTTGCGATATGGTGTTTCTATAAATCCATATTCATTTATTACTGCAAATGAAGAAAGTGCTGATATTAATCCAATATTTGGACCTTCTGGTGATTCTATTGGACATAATCTACCATAATGTGTATAGTGAACGTCTCTTACTTCGAATCCAGCTCTTTCTCTAGACAAACCACCTGGTCCTAATGCAGATATTCTTCTTTTATGTGTTAATTCAGATAATGGGTTTGTTTGGTCCATAAATTGTGACAATTGAGAACTTCCAAAGAATTCTTTAATTGATGATGTTATTGGTTTTGTGTTAATTAATGTTTGTGGAGTAACAACATCTAAATCTTGAATTGTCATTCTTTCACGAACAACTCTTTCTAATCTTGTTAAACCTACTCTAAATTGGTTTTGTAGCAATTCTCCAACACAACGAATACGTCTATTTCCTAAGTGATCTATATCATCAACTTTTCCAAGTCCATATTGTAAGCACAATAAATAGTTTACAGAAGCTAGCATATCTTCTGTTGTAATATGCTTTGGTACTAATTCGTCCATTCTGTCGCGAATTGCTTCCTTCCATTTAGACTCTTCTGTATTTTCCATAATATTTTTTAATATTTCATAGTTTACGTCTTCTTTAATATGTAAATCGCTATAATCAATATCAAGAACTTTATGTATATCTACTGTACCATTTCCTATAATTCTTACTCTATTATCATTTACTTTAACATCAACAGTATTAATTCCTGCATTTTTTATTTCTATAGCCATTTCTCTTGTTATTTTACTATCTTTTTCCACCATAACTTCGCCAGTTTCAGTGTTGATAATATCCTCGAAAGCTACCTGATTTGTGATTCTTTCTGCTAAATCTAACTTTTTGTTAAATTTATATCTACCAACTTTTGCTAAATCATATCTTCTATTATCAAAGAATAAACCATTAAATAGATTTCTTGCAGCATCAACAGTTGGCAATTCACCTGGTCTTAATTTTTTGTATATTTCAACTAGGGCCTCATCAGCTGTCTTTACCGGATCTTTATTTATTGTAGCAATAATTTTTTTGTCTTCTCCAAAGAATTCCACAATTTGTGCATCTGTAGTTAAACCAATTGCTCTTAATAAACATGTTATTGGTAATTTTCTAGTTCTATCTATTCTAACATAAAATACATCATTTGCATCTGTTTCATATTCTAACCAAGCCCCTCTAATAGGCATAACTGTAGAAGTATATAGCTTAGCACCTGTTTTATCATAATCTGAAGCATAGTAGCAACCTGGTGAACGTACTAACTGACTAACAACAACTCTTTCTGCTCCATTTATAATAAATGTACCACTATCAGTCATTAATGGGAAATCGCCCAAATATATCTCTTGTTCTTTAATTTCTCCTGTTTCTCTGTTAATTAATCTAACTTTTACATGTAGTCTTGCAGAATATGTAGCATCTCTTTCTTTTGCTTCTTCAATTGAATATTTTGTCTTGTCTTCCATGTAGTAATCAAAAAATTCTAATACTAAGTTTCCTGAATAGTCAACGATTGGAGAAATGTCTTCTAATACTTCTCCTAATCCTTCTTTTAAAAACCATTCATAGGAATCTTTTTGAACCTTAATAAGATTTGGCATTTCAATATAATCACCAATTCTTGCAAATGTCTTACGTACACATTTCTCATGCTTTACGTCTGTTAACAAAAAAATCACCCCTACTTAATTTTTAAGAAGAAAATCTTCTTTTTTTATTTTTTTCAGCAGATTTATAATACCAGCAAAGCCTAGGCAAAAAGTCCCTCTTAAATAGAAATTTGCTATTATAAATTAAAAATATTACTGCTCTTTAATTCTTAATTTGTAATAGCTCT
The DNA here is from genome assembly GCA_934120395.1 of uncultured Clostridia bacterium. Lineage (GTDB taxonomy): Bacteria > Bacillota > Clostridia > TANB77 > CAG-508 > CAKOTZ01. Next base: position 156,226 of record CAKOTZ010000001.1, on the reverse strand, counting down.
TTTTCTAGTTAATTCCTCTATTTTGCTTGCTTTTTCCAGTTGTTATTTAGGCAACAAAAAGGTATGCCAGTAAAATTTCAATTTTTACTAACTTACCTTTTCTTGTGTATTTAATTTTTTATTGATATTAATTTATTTTTTATCTTAACCACCCTATCTGTTTATTTTTACCTAGGAGATTAATATTCTCTTAAATTATAATACAATCTATTAAATTATAGCGTATGTCAGCATAGTTTGTCAAGGGGTAAGATTGACTTTTTTACAATTTTAAAAAACTTTACTCAAACGTAAGTGATAATCATTTTTTACCTCTCCTCCAAACAAACTTCCATAATAAAATGTTATTGCCCACGCTCTTTCAGTATTATATTGTGATGACGCCCAATACCAGTTGCTAACTCCTTTTGTTGGATAATTTGTTTTATCTATTTTCAAATTACCTGCATATGCAGCCCATTCTGTTCTAGACGGTATAAACCATCCTTTATCTATATGACTCTGTATTTGGCCCCACACATCCTTATGATTTGAGCAATTATTTTGAATTCCATAAGCCTCATCATTCCATTTTGTTATCATTATTTTGGTATTTGTATTTCCCTGTCCAAACTCTACTGATGTTACTCTATCCCAGTCTTTCATTTTTGTCTTATCCGCAGAGTTATACCAATCATAAAGTGTTCCATTTTGTTTTCCATCTATATCTGTTAACGCCATTACATAAAATCTTGGTGTACCATTGGTACTTTTTGCTTCTACTACCTCTTGTTCCCCATTTATTACATTTGTATATGATTTTTGACTTACACAATACTCTTTTAATCCAGATGTAATTTTAGGAATTGTATAAATACCATCGTCAGTATAGTTTTCATCACCAGATGGATTCCACGTTCCACTTCCCCCTATTGCCAAATCTGCATATATTACTCCATCTACAGTTCCATCTCCATCTACATCTGCATATTTTCCTACATATGATTTTGTGTTACTTATTGATGTCCCAAATACTTTACTCTTTACTTTTAAATTATATTTAATTGATATTTCTTTATATTCTTTTGTCTCTGCACTTGTTACTGTTATTGTTGCTGTTCCATCTACATTCTTTGGTGTTACTATTACTGTATTTCCGCTAACGTCTACAGTAGCCACATTAGCATTACTTGAACTTGCACTTATTACCCCAGTGTTTTCACTTGCCGTTATTGTTGTTGTATTTGGATATGTTATTGTTCCACTTGTTGCTGATAATTGTAGTTTTCCTTCTTTTTTATCTTCTACTTTATTACTCTCATTTTTTTCTAATTTATTGAAATAATCCTCAACTTTGTTTAGTAATTCCTGCTCATTTTTACTGCTCTCTTGATATTTGTCTACACTTGATTGTGCCTTGTTGATTAATCCATTTTCTCCTAGCACCATTGATAAACTTACTCCTGCTAATATCAGCAAGATGATTATTGTGATTATCAATGCTACCAATGTGATTGCTTTGTTACTTTTCAAGTTCATTTTTATACCTCTTTCCTTTGTATTTTATCTCCATTAATCCGCTCCCACTGCATTATATATTTTGCTCTTTCACTGCCCCATCTTAAGAATATGTACATTCACTAGCGTTCACTACATATTCTAAAGCGGTCACCCCGGAGTCGTTCAAACGCAAAATATATAATTACGTTCGCGCTAGTAAACATCTTTCCGCGATTTATCACAAATATCATTTTTTCCATTCGGTTCTTCCCACTGGAGCTGTAACATTGCTTTCGCAATTAACAGCTCTCAGCGGTCCCCACGGAAAACCTCATTTCAAAAATATATTTGTTCTTCTCGCTAATGTAGTACCTATTTCAATACACTAAACTACCTCTTCCTAGCCGCAAGAAAAATATATAAAATTTAAAAGTGAGTTCGACCTTGAAGCAGTCATTCATTGCACAAGTTTAGAATGTGTTCAATAAAATATGAAAAGGCTGTCGTCCAAGCGCCTTGGAGAACGGAACGGCTAAATTTTCATATATTTTTGTGTAGGCGGTAACACGACTAAGGCAATTTAGATTTAGAGATAATTACAACTGGTCGCACCTCATGTTCGTGGCTGACTCCATCGCCGAAGAAGCTACCTTCGATGTACACATACCACGCAAAGTTGTAACTGAATTCATCCGCAAGCCAATAGTCAGTTCCAATACTTCTATAACTTGCTGCAACTCCTTCTGCTTCTGCTTTTGTTAAAAGTCTTCCACTCCCTCCTAGGTTGCTTCCAAATGTACTTGCTTGACTTTTTGCATTATCCCAATTTGCACTTCCTATAGTTGTTTTACATAGCAGGGTTACATTTGTTCCGTCATCTCCTATTACATGAAAACTATATCCTCCAAGACTTACTGTTTTTTCGTTTACTTTTAATGTATATTCAACTGACTTTTCTTTATATTCTTTTGTTCCTGCACTTGTTACCGTTATTGTTGCTGTTCCATCTACATTCTTTGGCGTTACCGTTATTTTGTTTCCGCTTATAGTAGCTGTTGCAATATTTTCGTTTGATGTTTTTACGCTTAGCTCTCCACCACTTGTATTTTTTATTACATCAAATGTTATTGTATTTGGATAAGTACATTCTCCACTTGTTGCTGAAAGTTCTATTTCTCCTTCTTTTTTATCTTCTACTTTATTACTCTCATTTTTTTCTAATTTATTAAAATAATCCTCAACTTTATTTAAAAATTCCTGCTCATTTTTACTGCTCTCTTTATATTTGTCTACACTTGACTGAGCCTTGTTGATTAATCCATTCTCTCCTAGCACCATTGATAAACATACTCCCGCTAAAATTAGCAAAATAATTATTGTGATTATTAATGCCACCAGGGTAATTGCTTTGTTTTCCTTTATTTTCATATAAAAACATTCCTTTCATTTGTATTTTTTAACAATATTGTATCATTTTGACAACATTTTATGTAATCAAATGTTTATATTGTTTGCAACATTTTACAACAGAATGTTTTAAAATGCAAGCAGAAATTTATGCTAATAATCAAAAAAAACATATGAATATATTTTTAACAACCTACGATAATGAAAACCAGTTAAGCATTTACAAAAAAGCAAAAATCCAAATGGACCATTTTTATAGCCCATTTGGATTTTTTTAACTTATTATTCCATTTGCTAAGCACATTTCTACATCTAACTTCTTTTTTATACCATTCTTGCATTTAACAATCAACACATTGCGTTCAATATCTATTATTTTACATGGTCCAAACTTTTTGTGTTCAATTATTTGTCCCTTTTTATAATTATTTGCTGTCTCCTTATTTTTTTCTTCGCAAATAGCTATAACAAATGGTGAATCCTCAACAAATTCATCATAAGCAGTTTTGTAAGATAATATTTCTAAATTGTTCTTTGCTCTTGTAATTGCAACATAAAATAGCCTAACCTCTTCCTCGTATTCGTCTGATATTTTTCCATTTTCAGGTTTTGAAACACAAGGCAAAATTCCCTGTAATATATCAATTAATAGAACTTTATCGTACTCTAATCCTTTACTACCATGAACGGTAGACAATACAACATTATCACTTTCTCTACTTCCCAATTTAATTTTAGCTTCTAATTCTTCTAATTTGTTCATAAATTTTCTAATATCTGGATTCTGTTTTGCAATTCCATACAAAACATTTATTTTTTGCATATCACCTATTTTTTCTTTATTCTTATTTTTCAAAAAATTTTCGTACTCTAAATTTTTGAAAATTGCCTTTAGAATTCCGTATGAATTCTTTTGTTTCCACATTATCATTTCTAATTTAACATTTTGCAATTTTTTTCTTTGCCAATATACAATTTCATCTAAATTTATCAAATTGTCTAAAACAGTCAGGTCTTTTCTGTTTTCCATTTGTATTGCTAATTTTTTTATAATTTCTTTGCTTATTCCACAATTAATTTTATAATATATTTTTTTAAAAATTTCTATATTATTAGGTTCTAAATAAAATTTTATAAAACACTTTATGTCTGTAACAATTCGATGTGTAAAAAAATTAGTATCACATTCTTTGATTGTAAATCCTTGATTGTTTTTCATAAACATATCAATTAATGGAATCGCTGAGTCATTATTTCTATATAAAACTGCTAAAGTTCCTGTAACATTTTGAGCTTCTTTTAAAATATATTTGTATTGTTCTTCAATACTTTTAAAAATTAAATGTTTAATTGGCTCTCCATCTTTTCTAAAAGGATTTATATTTTTATCTTTTCTTTTGGTATTCTGTTTTATAAACTTATTTGCAACAGTTAGAATTTGAGGTGTACTTCTATAATTAGTTTCCATTAACAAAACTTTTGCATTCTTATACTGTTTTTTAAAATCAAGTAAAGCTTGTGGATATGCCGCTCTAAATCTATATATACTTTGGTCCTCATCTCCCACCATAAATAAATTTTTATCTACCAATAATCTTATAATTTCATGCTGTATTTTTGACGTATCTTGAGCTTCATCAATATTTATATATGTATATGTTTGTTTAAATTTCTCCAATATAGCTGGATATGTTTTTAAGATAGTATAAGCATATTGTAATTGGTCATCAAAATCCATTAATTTACTTTGCTTCTTATAGCTTTCATATGCATTAAAAATTTTATAAAACTCTATATTCTCATTTTCTACTTTCTTTATCTCGTCTTTACTTAATAAGCCATTTTTGCAATATGTAATCTGAGTCATTATTTCTTTTAAGATAGCATCATTGGGGAAATCATGTTTAATTTGCACATATAACTGTGACAAAACTTCATTTGCGTTTTTAATTAATTCAAATGGTTTTCTACCTGATTGTTTTTCAAATTCTTTTAATACCATAACACAAAAACTATGTATAGTTCTAAATTGTAAATTCTTTTCTTCACCAAATAATTTTTCATATCTAGCTTTCATATCTCTTGCAGCCATTACACTGTATGTTAAGGTTAAAATGTTTTTCGGATTAACATTTTTCACCTTAACCATATACCCAATTCGCGTTACTATAACAGTTGTTTTACCACTTCCAGGCACTGCCAAAAGCAATACTTTTCCTTCCGTATTTTTTACAGCTTCTCTCTGTTGTTTATTTAAATTTATATTTTTTTCTTTCAAAAAATTATCTATTTGCATTCTTTTCCTTCTATTCTAAGCTCTTTGTTTCTTTATTTTGATTTTGTCTGTTTCGTAATTCTATATAATCTAATACAAGTATTTTCAAAATTGCAATAACTGGTACAGCTAAAAACATTCCCAAAACTCCAAAATATGCTCCACCTATTGTTACTGCAAAAATAATTAAAATTGGACTTAATTTTAAAGAACTTCCTACGATTTTTGGATTTATAATATTTGCATCTATTTGTTGTAATACAATTACAACAATAGCCATCGCAACAGCTTGTCCTATTCCACCTGTTAATGCTGTAATTAAAATTGAAATACCTGAGGCTACAATGGCTCCAAAATATGGAATTATATTAAATAGTCCTATTAAAAATCCTAATAATATACCATATTTTACTTTCATAATTGAAAGTGCTATTGATATTAAAATTCCTACTACAATTCCATCAATTATTTGACTAGATATAAAATTGAAGAAAATTTCATTTGTTTTTCTAAAATAACTTCCTAGCCTTTTATAAGTTGTATTTTTAAATACTGCTCCAACTAATTTTTTCATAAATTGTAAAATTTGTGTTCTCTCATAAAGTAAATAAATTGACACAATAATTGTTATAAATAAATTGAATATAAAGTTCGTTACACCTATAACGCTTTTCGCTGCATAACCGGAAATGCTTTCTGCATGGATAAAACTCGCCACATCAACATTTTGCAAATTAGCAATAACAGCCTTTATTTCTACTTTATTTAGTATCGAATCTTCAGGTAATTCATTAACATATTTGATAGCACTTTCATAATATCCTGGCAAACTGTTAACTAACTCAATAACACTTGTAGATATTGTTGGTAAAATAAATTTTATAAGTACACCTATTGCAATTCCTGCAATTATATATACTGTTAGTATTGCTAAAACTCTTGCTCTTTTAGCTATTATTTTAAGTGGAGCTTTGTTATAGATAGTCTCTACTTTTCTTGCTGGGATATAAAAAATATAAGCAACTAATATTGCCATAATAAATGGCATTAACAAGTCCAATAAATTTTTCACCCAATCTGTTACAGCACTAAAACTATCTAATGTTTTATATACAATTACAATTGCAACAGCTAACGAAAACCAATATATCCATTGTTTCCACTTTTTCTTTTCCATATTACTCCTCCATTTTTATTAATAGTTCTACCGGACAATGGTCACTGCCCATTACTTCCATAAGAATTTTTGCATCTTCTATGTTATCTCTTAGTCTACTTGAAACAATAAAATAATCAATTCTCCATCCAACGTTTTTTTCTCTTGCCTTCATGCGGTATGACCACCAACTATATACATTTTCCTTGTTTGGATATAAGTAACGATATGTATCTATAAAACCCGCTTCTAGTAATTCTGTCATTTTTCCTCTTTCCTCATCTGTAAAACCTGCACTTTGATGATTCGTTTTGGGATTTTTTAAATCTATTTCGTTATGAGCTACGTTCAAATCACCGCAAAGTACTATTGGCTTTTGTTTATCTAATTTTGTTAAATACTTACGAAAGTCATCTTCCCATTTCTGTCTATACTCCAAACGTTCTAATTCACTTTTAGAATTTGGTGTATACACGTTTATCATGTAAAAGTGACTAAACTCTAATGTTATTACTCTTCCTTCTTGATCATGTTCTTCTATTCCAATACCATAATTAATACTTAAAGGTTTTTTCTTTGTAAATATAGCTGTTCCAGAATATCCCTTTTTTACAGCACTATTAAAATACTGATAATATCCATCAAAACTTATATCTAACTGTCCTTCTTGCATTTTAGTTTCTTGCAAGCAAAAAATATCTGCATTAGTTTTTTCAAAAAAGTTACTGAAACCTTTCTTCCAAATAGCTCTTAATCCATTTACATTCCATGAAATTAATTTCATATTTCCTCCTTATATTGCGTTGTTTCGTGACTTATTATACTGTATTTGCTGATATTTGTAAAGAAATACCACTTTTATTAGATTGCAGATTTAATATGGTGTATATAATATTTATTTTTATATAAATATACCTCTACAACATCAATTCTTACGTATGCCGACAATTTATGATGCATGGCTAAATAATACTCTGCTGAACGATAAATATGTTTTTTCTTTTGATTTGTAACAGCTTCTGCTGGTTTTCCATATTCCATGCTAGCCCTTGTTTTTACTTCTATAAATACCAGCTCATCTTTCTCCTTCGCAATAATATCAATTTCTCCTCTCTTGCAACGAAAATTACGTTCTATCACTTGATAATTTATATTTTTTAAATACTTTACTACTAAATTCTCTCCTATTTTTCCTAATTCATGACTTTGGTACATAATTTCCTCCAGCTCTTTTTTCTATAAAGCCTTCTAATTCCATCATAAATAATTCTTGACTTAGCTCACGAATTGGCATCTTTAATTTTTTTGCAATGTTGTTAATATTAGAACCATCTACTTTTATAGTTCTATATATTTTTTTATATCTTTCTGGTATCTCTATAAATTCTGGTAACTTCGTTTGTCTAGCTTCAATATTTGACTGCAATTTTAAGTCATTTAAAATATCTTCTGGTTTTAAAACAAGTTTTGCTCCTTTTTCAACTAATTTTGCAATTCCAACACCTTTATTACTATCTACACTACTCGGTATACAATATACCTTCTTTTTTTGATTAGTTGCACATTTGGCAGTAATACTTGTCCCGCTTCTATAGGCCGCCTCTATAACCAATACTCCTAAACTAATACCACTTACAATTCTATTCCTAGCAGGAAAGTTATTACCATCTGCTTCTACATTTGGAGCATATTCTGTTAATATTAATCCTCCATTTTCCAATATATTATAAAATAATTTTTCATTTTGTTTTGGATATATATGATTAAAACCGCTTCCAAGTACAGCAATCGTTTTACCTTTTTCTTCAATACAAGCTTTGTGCGCAATTCCATCAATCCCCACTGCCATTCCACTTACAATATTTATTCCTGCTCTACTTAGTTCGGCCGAAAACCTTTTTGCTTGCTTTTTACCATATTCAGTACAATTTCTTGAACCAATAATTGCAATATTGGTCCCATTTGCTATACTTGCATCCCCTAATGCGTATAACTGTTTTGGTGGTTTTTTAATTAATTTAAGGCGTTGAGGATAATTATTATCCTCCATTGTTATAATTTTCATATATTACTCCTTAATTAAAATATTTTCTATCTAGATTTCTATACTGAATAGCCTCTGCTAAATGATTTATTTTTATTCTATCTTCTCCGTCTAAGTCAGCAATTGTTCTTGCAACTTTTAATATTTTGCTGTGTGCTCTTGCACTTAATCCTAATTTTTCAAATGATTTCTGCAATAAATTTATTTCAGAAGTATCTAATTCACAATATTCTTGAATTAACATTGGTGTTAGTTCAGCATTTGAATATATTCCATGTTTTTTATATCTATCTCTTTGCATTTTTCTTGCTCTATTTACTCTTTTTCGTATACTTAGAGAATTTTCTGTTTTTTCTTTGCTACTTATTTTTTGATATTTTACTGGTGTTACTTCTATATGAATATCCATTCTGTCAAGTAATGGTCCACTTATTTTACTCATATACCTTTGGATTGATTGTATGCTACAGTTACATTCTTTTTCTTGCGAGCCAAAATACCCACACATGCATGGATTCATACTTGCAATCAACATAAAATTACATGGATATGTTAAACTTACATTTACCCTACTTATTGTAACCACTCTATCTTCAAGTGGTCCTCTTAAGACTTCTAAAGCATTTTTGTTGAATTCTGGTAATTCGTCTAAAAATAATACCCCACAATGTGCCAAACTAATCTCTCCTGGTTTTGGAATTCTCCCTCCACCTACTAAAGATACCCCAGATATCGTATGATGAGGGCTTCTAAATGGGCGTTTTGTAACAATAGCACTTTCTTTTAATTCTCCTGCTATACTATGTATTTTAGTAATTTCTAAAGCTTCTTCGAGACTCAATTCCGGTAATATTGACGGTAAACGCCTTGCCATCATTGTTTTTCCAGAACCAGGGCTCCCTATTAAAAGGCAATTATGTCCTCCGAGCAGCAGCTACTTCTAGTGCTCTCTTTATATTCTCTTGACCTTTTACTTCAGCAAAATCATAAGGATATATCTCCTGTTCTTTCAATAATTTCCCAGCATCTATATTCTCTTCTCTTAAGCTACATTTCCCCTCTAAATATTCTATTGTTTGTATTAAACTTTCTACTGGTATTATGTCTATATTTCTTACTATAGAGGCTTCTTTTGCATTATCTTTTGGTAAAACTATTCTTTTTATTCCTTTTTTTAAGGCTTCTATACATATTGGTAATATTCCATTTACTTTATTTATCTTGCCATTTAAGGACAATTCTCCTATAAATATTGTATTTTCTAAATTTTGTACAGAAATATTTTCAGTTGCAATTAAAATGCCTATTGCTATTGGTAAATCAAGAAAAGTACCTTCTTTTTTAACATCCGCAGGGGACAAATTTACAATAATTCTTCTACTTGGAAACTCTTTGCCAGAATTTTTTATTGCAATTCGCACTCTTTCTTTTGATTCTTTAATTGCAGTATCCGCAAGTCCAACAATTTCCCACGCAGGTAAACCACCAGATACATCAACTTCAACTTGAATCAAATATCCGTCAAGCCCATGCAAAGCCATTGATTTTACATTTGCTAACATTCTTCCTCCTATTTTATTTAATTGTTCTAATTTGGGAAATTTTTAAGAATTAAAAATAATTGACATTTCTTATATTAGCTATAATTGTTAATATGTAAACATCTTCTTTTACTGTATAAATAATTTTATGTTTTCTATAAATTAATTGCCTTACACATATATAATCTTTATATTTAGGCAACACTTTTCCTAAATTAGGATTACATTTTAATATTTCTATATAACTTAGCAATCCTAATATATATCTTTTCATTGCTGCCTCCATTTCTATTGGAGAATTATACCATAATGCCCTAATATTTTTCTTTGCAGTTTTTGTCCAAATTATTTCCACTCTTCAACCTCTTTTCTAAGTTGTTCATGTGAAATAACATCACCATTTTGAATATCCAATAAAGCTGATTTAATGTTTTTTTCTAAATAAATTTCATTATTAGTCTCACTAACTTTTAATTTACCTTTTAAATATTTCATTTTATTCACCTCTAATTTGGGAAATTTTTAAGAATTAAAAATAATTGATTTAAATATTAAAGTTATTTTACTATATTTGGTAGTAGTTTGTCAAGATGATTATGGTATTTTATTAAAAATAGACCAAGATAAATAATTATCCTGGTCTTACATTAGAATTCATATACATAACACTCTAAATTTCTTCTACCAAATTTTTTGCAATCACTATATGAATCCATATAAATATCTACTTTACTATTTGATATTGCTGAACCCCTATCTTGCACTACAAACCAACCACCATTAGGCTTATCTTTAAAATATGGAATATATATAATAGTTCCAATTGGATATCCTTTACCAGCTGCAACAGTATACCAAGCTTGTGCTTTGCTTCCTGAAGCAGTATACCCATATCCACCATCAGTATTTGTTTTTCCACAAGTTGATGCTGTGTATGCTGAAGCATTTAATGTAACTACTTTTGGTTCCACATTTTCAACTTTTTTTGCCAATGATACGGTCGCTGTTGTTGCTGGATTAACACTTGCTGTTCTGTTCAAATTACCTCTTGATGTTTGTTTTTTGTTAACTTGAACGATTTTATCTACTGGCTCTTTTACAACCTTATTTTCAAGTTCTAATCTGTCAACTTCAATATCATCTTTATACGTTATTTTATAAGTAATAATCTTTAAACCATTTTCGCCTTCTTGTATTACCTTAGTTGTTGTTTCCTGTGAATTTGTTTCACTTACATCTTTTGTTACTGTTTCGTAAGGTATTTCAACTTCTAATGTTACAATTTTTTCTACCACCGTTGAATAAGAATCCTTAATATCTTTTATCTCTAGTGTTTCATCCTCATCTATGTTCTGCTCATCATTACTATTTTCTAATTTAGTAATGCATATTAATTTGTTATCACCAATATCTTGTTCTAAATTTGGTTCGACAGTTTCTTGCTCTGCAAGCACAATATGATTATCTCTTAAAATATCCGCTACCTTTGTTTTTGTTGTTAGGACATTTAATTCATAATCATTTGAAAATTTTATCTTTACATTATTTATCTTAGAATTTGTTGCCATAACAGCAATTCCAGAACATAATACAAATACTAACGTGATACAAATTATTTTTATTGTAGAAACAGATGCTTTTTCATCTTTCCTCATATAAAGTTTTATCCCTCCTTCAAGTGACACTGTAATTATACTATTTGTTTTTTATCTTGTCAAATATTCTTATAAAAAAACCTTTTTGTTTGTAGCAACCATCTTCTTTCTTCGTTAAATTTATTGCTTGATATATATATATGCTTTTACTTTACTCTATATTACTTTTTCTTGTTTTTTATTTTTACATTTAAATTATATTTTTTCCATATTTATCTCATCACCAACCTGGTGGCAACTTATATTTTTGTACTTTTTTCAATAGAAAATTATAATTTTTTATTGAAAATCTTTATTCTTTTATTCTTTTAAATTGACTACAAGTTAATTTTAGGTTATTATTAATAGAGTTGTATTATATAAAGAGTTAAGGAGTTAAAATATGTTATGTTCTATATGTAAAAAAAATACTGCCGTTATTTTTATTAATACCGTAAAGGATAATAAATCTGAAATTGAAGGTTTATGCTATAACTGTGCAAAAGAAAAAGGTATTAATCCGTTAGATGTTTTGGCAAAACAAGCTAATTTATCAGATGACGACTTGAATAATATGTCTAAACAGTTTGAGCATATTGTTCAAGATTTATCCGATAATTTGAACCTAGATGAAATTGACATGAATAACACTGACGATACAGCTAAAAATTCTCTTGGTTCTATTTTTGCCAATATGTTTGGTGAAAATTTCGATAGTAATAATGATGTTGAAGATACATCTACAAATTCTTCAAAAAAGAAAGTTAAAGTAGATAAAAAAACAAAAAATAAAAAAAGAAAATTTTTAGATACTTATGGTACCAATTTAACTACTAAAGCTAGACAAGGGGAATTGGATATTGTTATTGGACGAGATAAAGAAATTCAACGTGTTATTCAAATTTTAAATAGACGTTCAAAAAACAATCCTTGTTTAATAGGTGAACCTGGAGTTGGAAAAACTGCAATTGCTCAAGGTTTAGCGCTTAAAATTGCTAACAAGAATGTTCCTGCTAAATTACTAAATAAAGAAGTATATCTTATTGATATGACTGCCATGGTTGCAGGTACACAATTTAGGGGGCAATTTGAATCAAGAATGAAATCGCTTATTGATGAATGCAAATCTTGTGGTAATATTATTTTGGTAATTGATGAAATTCATAATATTATTGGTGCTGGTGATGCAGAACATTCCATGAATGCAGCCAATATTTTGAAACCATCTTTATCTAATGGTGAAATCCAATTAATAGGTACTACAACTTTGCAAGAATATAGAAAATATATTGAAAAAGATTCTGCGTTAGAAAGAAGATTTCAACCAGTCATTATAGATGAACCTAGTATAGACGATACAATTGACATACTAAAAGGAATAAAGAAATATTATGAAGATTTTCATAAGGTTCATATTTCAAATGATGTAATTGTAAAAACAGTTCAAATGTCTGAAAAATATATACATGATCGTTTCTTACCTGATAAGGCAATAGATTTACTAGATGAAGCATGTTCTAGAATTAATTTAAATAATAAAGATTTATATGATTTGGAAATTTTAAAGGAAGAACTTGCATCTATTGAAGCTCAAAAGGAAGACGCTGTTTCAACCGATTCCATTGAAGACTATAAAAAAGCAGCTGACCTAAAAACTAAAGAATGTAATATTCAATCTAAAATTGATTCAATCAATTCAAAGTTGAAAATTCAAGAGCTTACAGTTGGCGATATTGCAGATGTTATCGAAAATGCAACAAAAATTCCTGTAAAGAAAATAACCGAAGCAGAAACGCAAAAATTGTTACATTTAGAAGAAAACTTACATCACAAGATTATAGGTCAGGAAGAAGCTGTTTCTTCTGTTGCAAGAACAATTCGTAGAAATCGTGCAGGTTTACAAAGCACAAAAAGACCTCCATCATTTATTTTTGTTGGTCCAACTGGTGTAGGAAAAACTGCCCTTGCTAAGGCATTAGCTTTTGAATTATTCGGAAGTGAAGATTCTATTATACGTTTTGATATGTCTGAATATATGGAAAGTCACTCTGTATCTAAAATGATTGGTTCTCCACCAGGATATGTTGGTTACGATGATGCTGGGCAATTAACAGAAAGAGTTAAAAGAAAACCATATTCTATAATCTTATTCGATGAAATAGAAAAAGCTCATTCAGATGTCTTTAATATTTTATTGCAGGTACTAGACGACGGTAAATTAACAGATGCTCAAGGCAATACAGTTAACTTCTCAAACACAATAATTATCATGACTTCTAATGCTGGTTCTAACTTGAATCAAAACTCTATTGGATTTGGAAAAGAAAATTTACGTAAAGAAAAAATTGCAGATGCATTAAAGGATACTTTTAGGCCTGAATTTTTAAACCGCGTTGATGAAATTATTACATTTGACGCTCTAACTCAAGAACAGTTATTAGAAATAATTGATTTAATGCTGGAAGATACTAAAAAAGCTTTAGCTGATAAAAATATTTGCTTACAACTATCTCAATCTGCTAAACAATTTATTTTGCAACAAGGTTGTGATTTGAAATATGGTGCAAGACCTTTAAGAAGAGCTATTCAAAGATACATTGAAGATGAAATAGCAGATAAATTGCTACTTGGTGAATTTAAAAACGGTCAATCAATTAATGTTTCGTTAAAAGAAAATAAATTAATTTTTACTGCTAAATCATAAAATTTTAAACAATAAGTCTGGAGGATAAAATTTATGTTAAAAAATATTCCAAATATACTAACAATTATTCGATTTCTATTAATACCTACAATTTTTTATTCAGCACTGCAGGATAATTATGTTATAGCAGCCATTTTGCTTGTATTGTCTGGTATTACAGATGTATTGGATGGCTTTATTGCAAGAAAATTTAATTGTATTACAAACTTTGGAACCTTATTTGACCCACTAGCCGATAAACTTACTCAAATTTCTACTTTGGTAGTTTTAGTGATTCAAAAAGTTATACCTTTGTGGATTTTGCTTATTGTAATTGCCAAAGAAGTAATCATGATTGCAGGTGCAAGCTTTTTATACCATAAGGAAACCATTGCTATTCCAAGCAAATGGTATGGTAAGCTAGCAACAGTAGTTTTCTATATTGCAATTTTTGTATCTATGATTACAAAACAATTTAATCTTGCATATTCTTTTGACTTATACTTATATTACATTGCTCTTATATTAACAATTTTTGCTTTAGTAATGTATCTAAAGGTTTTTATAAATGTTAGAAAAAAAGCGGAATAACTCCGCTTTTTAATTTATTCATAATCCTCTAACACACTATTTAAAGCTTCCTTACCTATTGCCAGTATTCCTTGCTCTAACTTTTTCACATCCGATTCTGGTAAATATTCTATATATATTCCTGTTTTTTCTTGTAAACTTTCTTTTCCCTGCTCATCCATTATATAAATTGCAATTACTCCATCTAATGCACGCAACATGTAATGTTCTTTACATATTCCATCTAATTCCTTGTATAATACTATTTCTTCTGTTGAAAATCCATACAAAGTCCAATTCTTATATATTTCTTTTACCTCATTTTGTGTTTTATTAACAATTTCCTCTGGTATTGTTGCATAATCTTTTGTTGTATGCCCACACCCTCTATAATACTTTTTTATAATTAACGTAGCATTCGGCGACACCTTATCTTCACTACTATTTACTTCTATTACCTCCACAGTATTTAATCCGTTTTATAGCTAGTTGAGTTTGTTCAACTAAAATTTTATTATCCATTTCACTATTCTCTTTTGCTTCACTCTTTTGCTCTAAGTTGATTTTTCTTTCCAAATAATACCCACAAACAAAGCAAAACCCAATTACTAATATCATAACAAATACAATAAATACTTTTTTCATTATACCGCATCCTTTTTACTCTTTTGATTTTAGTATGCGTTAAAATGTTAAATTTATACATTAGTTTCCAATATTTGTGTACTTGTCTTTATTTTTCCATCTTTGTTTATTTTTAAGAAGATTTCTCCATTTTTATCTGTTCTGTATATTTTTATTCTGCACTTTTTTAATCTTTCTATAACTTCTTCATTAGGATGATTAAATAAATTTTTCTTCCCCACTCCTATAAAAGCTATTTTGGCCCTTACCTTCTCTAAAAAGCCTGTTGTACTTGAAGTTTTAGACCCATGATGTGCTACTTTCAGCACTGTAGAATTCAATATATCTTTTTCTTTATATTCACTTAGCATTTGTTTTTCTGCTTTTTCTTCTATGTCTCCAGTAAATAATATAGAAAAATTCCTGTAACACAGCTTTGCAACAATTGAA
Source organism: uncultured Clostridia bacterium (assembly GCA_934120395.1). Taxonomy (GTDB): domain Bacteria; phylum Bacillota; class Clostridia; order TANB77; family CAG-508; genus CAKOTZ01. The sequence goes on along the minus strand of CAKOTZ010000001.1, from coordinate 140,363 downwards.
TTGTTATTTAATATATTTTCCTGAATTTGCTGAGATTGTGGCCATAATATTTTTAACTTTAGTTCCTTATCTATATTTATTTCATTGCCTTTCTGTATAGTTATAATTTCTATTTTCCTTTGTTTTGCAATTTTTATGAATTGTCTATAATTTTCAGTTTCCTTTTCTTGCTTTGCGATAATGACCTTTTTAACCGATAAATTTTCCATAACGCTTAAAATTCCGTCCGAACATGGTCTGAATCAAAATGGCTTATCAATATATAATCAATACTTTTTATCCCTCCATTTAGCAAATATGGTATCAATATTCTTTTCCCAACATCATACGTTTTTTTATCTGTGCTTCCGCCACCATCTATTAATATATTTTTGTGATATGGTGTTTTTATTAATGTTGAATCACCCTGTCCTACATCAATAAAGTGTACTTCTAATTCACCTGGAACAGCATTAAATACTAGCTTAAAAATCATAACTATAATTAAAATTATTACACCAAAACGTATTAATCTCTTTTTATTTTTTATTAGTTTTCTTAGCAGTATTTGTTGTTTTTTTTCAAAACATGTTAATTCTGTCCATGTTGACTTATTATATGCTATCCTATAAATTACTAAAAATATTAAACATATACTATAATACATTACTATCTCTAATATTTCTGGCTTTGTTACCAAAATATTTCCCCAAGAATTTTGCCCCATTATTTGAGCTGTTCCATTTAATAATAGTAAATCAAATTCTAAAAATCTCATAAGTATGTCCCCTAAATTGCTGTTTATGCAACACACAATTAAACAAACACATCCATATAAAACTGCAATTGCAAATAATGGCGTAGCTATTACGCTTGACGCTATAAAATGTATTGGTAAATTATGAAAATATATACTTATTAATGGTAATATTAAAATTTGAGCAGAAAGACTAATTGAAATTAATTCTTTTATTTTCTTTAGTTTTTTACTTTTAATGTTTAAAATTGATAAAAATATTCTATGAAACAAAATAATTCCTAAAGTAGCTAAATATGACAGTTGCAGCCCTATATCCAATATTGCATACGAATTGTTCAGTAAAATTACCAAAAGCGAAAACGCTAATCCTGTATATGTATCTGCCTTTTCTTTCAGTAATTTACTTACTAATATCATAATTGCCATTATAGTAGCTCTTAATACTGATGGACTTGCTCCAACTATGCTAGAAAAGCATAGTAATAAAGCTATGGCAATAATATATTTTATTCTTTTATCTAAATTTATTCTTTTTAGAATGAACTGAATTCCTAAAATTATATAAGAAATATGTGCCCCAGACACAGCTAAAATATGCGCTAGACTGCTATTGGTGAAATTTTCCTTAACTTCATCTTCTATATAAGTTTTATCTCCCATAAGCAATCCAACCATGAGTCCAAAATTACTATCTGATAAATGTTCATTTAATATTTGTACTATATGTTGACGAATTCTATATATACTTGTAAACAAATTATTGCTTTGCTTTTCTATATTTATTTGGTAATCTGTACATGACAATATGCCAGAAATTCCCTTGCTTTTTAAATATTTATCGTAATCAAATCCTCCAGAATTTCTAGCACCTTCTGGTTTTTGATAAGTTGATTGTAAACTTACTATATATCCAGCTTTTAACTTTTTATTATTTTTCTTTACATTTAATAGTAACTTTTTTCCCTTATAGTTACCATCTAACAATCTGATATTATATACTGTAGAATATTTTTTTGTATTACCATCATCTAAAATTAGAGCTTTTACATATACATTATCTGCATCTTTATAAAAATTTTGTTCTGTCTTTTGGTTATACTTAATTACACAATTTCCTAAAACGCTAAAAATCCCTAATATTGCAATAAATTTATGCAAATATAGCTTAAAATATCGCCTTAATTTTTTGTTTTTTCTTTCTATGATTATTAATGTAATCCACAAATATAAAAAAATAGGGATTATACTTATTTCTAAGTTTAACCCCCATAATATTCCAATTACATATCCTATAGAGGCAATTGCGACTGGCCTTTTTATTTATACCACTCTCCTAAAACTTTGCCCCCAACATATTAAATTATTCTTCTTGCTGATACAAATCTTGGGCTATAATACGAACTTGATAAAGAATCTGTTGTAACTCCCCTTTTTGCATTAGCAGCATGTATAAATACATCATTTCCCATATAAATTCCTACATGTCCAATTTTGTTTTTAGCATCATCTAGGAAAATTAATAAATCTCCTTGTTGTAACTGATTTCTTTCAACTTTTACCCCATTGCTTGCTTGCCCACCAGATGTACGGCTAAGAGAATATCCAAAATGTCCAAAAACATATTTTGTAAATCCCGAGCAATCAAAAGAACTTGGTCCATTTCCACCACTTACATACTTGCATCCTAAAAATTCTTTTGCATATGCAATTATTTCCGTTGCTTTATTACTATTTACTTCCTCAGTTGATGTTTCACTAACACTTTGTTCTTCACTGTCTTTTGTATTCATTAATCTATCTGTTGTAAGTGCTCTAGATGTTGTTTCTTTTACCTTTTCGTTTGATACTAATTTTTTATAAATATATCCTTCGACTTTTCCTTTTTTAATTTTGTACCAATTATCTTCTTCACCTAATATTGTAACTTCTGTATTTAAAGTTAAAGTGTCTACATGTTCTGAATCTGTTGATGCTTTTTCTCTTATATTTGCATTTTCAACATTGATATATCCCACTTTTGTTGTATTTGCACTAGTTTCTTCTGTTTTTACAGTTGCTGTTTCTTCTACCTTTTCCTCCTTAACTTGCTCTTCATTCTTATTGGTATCTTCATTATTTTCGCCAGTTTCTATAAGATTTTGCTTTAACATCCATCCGTTTTTTCCATTACATGTTACATATACCCATTTATTCAATACTTGTAAAATGTTAACATTTTCATTTGTTTTAGCTTCAATTAAAGAAACGGAAGATAGTAATGGTAATGTGTATATCTTTGAATCTTTTTGAATCTTTTGTACACTATCTACTAATATCTCTTTATTTTCTTGAGTAGCCTGAGAACCTTCTGTTGGTTTCTCTTCAGTATTAGTATCAATCGTTGGTTCTTCTACAGTTGTTTCTGTTGAAGTAGTTTTTTCTTCATCCGAACTTTGTTCTACTTCTCCTTTTACTTTTATGTAATCCTCTATCACATATCCTTCATCGCCTTTGTAAGAAACCTTATACCAATTTCCTTCTTTAGCCAAGACCTCAACTTTATTATCCTCGTCTAAATCCCTTACTATCTTTGATGATGTTGTTGGTTTCTCACGCATTCTAACAGTAATTCCTGTAATGGTTCCTGTTGCCTGTGCAAAGCTACTAGTTGAATAAATAACTGCAGTTGTTACTCCAGCTATAGTTGCTAATAGTAGTTTATTTTTTAGATTCATTAAAGTATCTCTCCTATCTATTATTTTCCATATTAGTATATACTTAAATGCGAAATATGTCAAATCATTTTTCTTGTATTTATGGCTATTTTCTGCTATAATAGAATTATGGTATTTATATTTTATGAAAGGGTGTGTGTCAAATGGATTTCTTTCGCGTCTTTGGTATATCCAGAATTGTTCCAATTGTTCCAGTTAAACGTGCCAAAAATGACTTAAAAAGGCGTAAGCCTCACAGCAGTTCTGACACATCCACTTGTAAAGGAGATGAACAGCCTAGTCCAAACTTCGAATTGTTTTTGAGCTCAGCACTTGATCTCAAAACCTAACACCCAAAATAAAGAGTGAAGCAAATTGCCTCACTCTTTATTTTGGTTACTTGTCAAGCTGAATTTTTTCATATCCAGCATCAACTTTCATTCCCCTTGGAACGATAAATATCGCTTCTTCATAAGGGGCCCAATACACATCAACATAATTTTTAAAGTTTTTTGGAACATCATTATTTGTTATTCCTGCTTCTATGTTGGCATATTTTTCGCTTACTAAATGATTAAACGCATTGGCATTATCTCTAGCCATCTGAATAGCTTTTTCTTTAGAGATAGTTTGTCCAATGTATACCACGTTTCCATTTTCCACATCCAGTTCAACGATGCTTCTCCATACATACTGTTCTGGATTCTCATAAATTTCTATAGCTTCTCCATTTTCTGGAGAAGCAACATGGTCAAATGCTGATATTCCAAACATTGCCATATACGTCAAAACCGATATAGCAATAACAACTTTAATAAAACTTTTTATGCCTTTATCTAGGATTTCCCATTTCCGAAGCCAGACCTTCATAAATGTGTCTTTTCCATTGGTGATTAATTCTTCTTTTTTCATGGTGATCGCTCCTTTTCAATTGCTTAAATATCTCCTAATTCTAGAATGATAAATTAGCAATTCATTCAAAATACTTTTTATAATTTAATTATATCATTTTTCATATAAAATGTCTACTTTAGTTTCATTGAAAGTAGCTTAGATACGCCATTTTCTTCCATTGTAATTCCATATACCGTATCCGCCGCTTCCATGGTACCTTTCCTATGAGTAATTACTAAAAATTGAATTTCTTTTGTAAATTTTTTTAAATATTCTGCAAAACGATATACATTTACATCATCTAAAGCTGCTTCAATTTCATCTAAAACACAAAATGGTGCAGGATTTATTTTTAATATAGCAAAAAGTAATGCAATTGCAGTTAGTGCCTTTTCTCCTCCTGAAAGCAACATCATATTTTGCAATTTTTTTCCTGGTGGTTGAACTTCAATATCAATTCCGCATTCTAAAATGTTTGTTTCATCGGCAAGTTTAAGTTCAGCTTTTCCTCCTCCAAACAATTCTGTAAATATTTCTCCAAAATTTTTATTAATAATTTTAAATTGCTTTGCAAATTGTTCCTTCATAATCTGCATCATATCATTAATAATTTTCTTTAATTTAGTAATTGTACTTTCCAAGTCTTCCTTTTGTTCTGTCATAAAATCATATCTCTCTTTTGTTTGCTTATATTCTTCTATTGAATCAATATTTATACTTCCAAGTTCTTTTATTTGATTTCTTAAACTAATTACATGTTTTTGAACTTCCTGTGGATTTTCTGGTCTCTCATATTCAGCAACATTACTTGGCGTAATCTCGTATTCTTCCCACATTTTATTTACAATTTGCTCTATTTCAATTTCGAACTTTGATTTTTTTATTTCAATCTTATTAATCTGTTCTTTTAGGTCCTCTAATAGCTTAAATTGTTCTATAATATTATTTTCTATCTCTTCAAGCCTTTGGCTTTTTTCAGTTCTTTCTTTTTTTATTTTTTCTATTGTTTCGTTGTTATCTTTAATTTTCTGTTTTGTTAATTCAATTTCCTGTTTACGCTTCTCTACTCTTTTTGCAAGTTCTTGATTTTCCTCTTTACATTTTTGTATTTGTTGTTCTTTTGTTGTAATTGATGCCTTATTTGCCTTAATTTCATTTTCAACTCTTTCTACAATTTCATTTATTGATTCTTCACTTTCATTAAATGAATTTACCGAAATTTTTAAATTTGTAATATCAAAATTTAATTCATCTACTTCTTTTTGACTTTCTTTATTTTTATTTGCAAAATCCAATATAATCCTATTTAGTTCTTCATTCTCTTGTTCAATTATTGTAATTTCTTGTTCTAATGCTTCTATTGATCTATCATTTTCTATACATTCTTGTTCTAGTTTTCCCTTTTCTTCCTTGCTTTTTTCAAGTTTGCTCTCTAATTTTATAATATTCTCTTCTATTGACACTAATTTCTGCTTTTTAGTTGCATATTTTATTTCTGCCTCTTGCAATGCACTTTCCAAAGCCATAGCTTGCTCTAAAACATCTTCAATACTTGTAATGTATTCTTCTTTTTCTTTTGTTATCATTTCCAACTGCATATCTTGTTCCTTTACAGTATTTTCCAATGTTTCTATTTCCTGTTTTCTTCCTAATATATTTACAGTCTTACTTACTACAGAACCTCCTGTAATAGCACCTGAAGGATTAATTATATCTCCCTTTTGTGTTACTATTCTAAAAGCATACGAATTTTGTTTTGCAAGTGCAATTGCGTCATCCATTGTTGCTACAACTACTGTTCTACCTAATAAATGCAATAAAATATTATTATATCTGTCTTCTGTTTTTACCAAATCAGATGCAATACCTATTACACCTTCAATATTCTTGCTAGAAATTTTATCTAATCTTTTTCCCTTAACAGTATTAATTGGTAAAAAAGATGCTCTTCCTAAATTGTTTTTTCTTAGGTATTCAACTAATTTTTTTGCTTCTTGCTCTGTGTTAGTTACAATGTTTTGTTGACTTGCTCCTAAACACATTTCTATAGCCACTTGGTACTGCTTTGGAACCGAAAACAAATCAGCAACTACTCCATGTACACCTTTTGCTAATTCCACATTTTTATCACAAGCTAACAATAAAGCCTTTACACTTTTATTGTATCCTTCTTTTTCTTTTTCTGTTTCAATTAAAAATTTCAATCTTGAATTATTTATTTGTTTTTCTGATTTTATTTGTTGTATGTTTTCTTCAAATTTCTTTATTTTACTATCACTTTCTGCTTTTTGTTTGTTTATTTTATCTAGTGATTGAACAATTTCTTTTTTCTTAGCATCAATTTCATAAAATTCATTAGCTATTTCAGTTTTTTCTAACCTTTCTTTATCTAGTTCTGCAATATTTTCATAGTTTTCCTCTTCAACATTTCTTTTTCTTTTGTCTATATTCTCATTTTGTACCTTATGTGTATTAACTAACGCCGTTTTTTCATACTTTATATCTATATTGTCACTTAGCTTTAGCTTTTTTTCTTCTATATCAAGTTCTTGTTTTGATAAAGTTCCCGTTAAAATTTTTAATCTTTCTTGCTTTTCTTCCAATTCTTTTTGAAATCTTTCTTTATCATGAAAAAGATTTGTTTTTTTGCTTAATTTATCATTTTTTTCTTCTTCTAACTCTTTTACTCTATTTATTAATTCCTCTACTTCTATTTCGTAGCGTTCGTTGTTTTCTTGATTGCTTTCTATTTTTTGATTTGATAAATTTATATCCGCCTCTAAATGCTGTATTTTATTAATTGTTTCAAAGCCTTCATTTTGCATTTTCTCCATTTCTTCTATTAACAAATCTATTGACTGCTTTAAACTATTCTTTTCTTCCTGTAATCCTGCAGATTTGTTTTCTTCTGTTCGTCTTTGTTCATTTAATATTTCTAAATCATTAGCTACATCTTTTATTTTAAGCTTATAACTATCAATTTGTTGCAAAAAAAGTCCAATTTCAATATTTTTTAGTTCTTCTCTCAAATCTAAAAATTTTCTTGCTTTTTCCGACTGTTTTCTTAAAGGTTCTATATTTCCTTCTATTTCTGATAAAATATCATTAATTCTAAGTAAATTTACCTTAGTTTGCTCTAGCTTTCTTTCAGATTCTGCTTTACGTACACGATACTTTACAATTCCTGCAGCTTCCTCAAAAATGTGCCTTCTATCTTCTGATTTATTACTTAATATCTCATCAATTTTTCCTTGTCCAATTATTGAATAACCATCTTTTCCAATTCCTGTGTCCATAAATAATTCTAAAACATCTTTTAATCTACAAGGTGACTTATTTATATAATAACCAGATTCTCCGCTACGGTAAATCCTTCTTGTTACAATAACTTCATCATATTCAATTGGTAATTTTCCATCACTATTATCAATTACAATTGATGCTTCTGCAAATCCTAGTGACTTTCTACTTTGAGTTCCAGCAAAAATAATATCTTCTGATTTTGCACCTCTTAACGATTTCATGCTTTGCTCACCCAAAACCCAACGTATACTATCAGAAATATTACTCTTTCCGTGAACCATTTGGTCCAATAACTACTGTTATTCCAGGCATGAACTCTAATTTTGTTTTATCTGCAAATGATTTAAACCCATGTAATTCTAATCTTTTTAAATACATTTTTTTCACCTTTTTTATAGTTCTTTATTTTTTATCATATATTAAAAAGTCGCTTTTGGCAAGATATTGAGTAAAAAAAGCCAGCTTCTAGTTTTTTAATTGACACTACTTGTTTAAAGTTGTAAAATATACGCATACTAAAGCAATGGAGGTTTTTATGTACGAAGGTTTTGACTTTTATAGTCCAACAAATTTAAAATCATATAATTTAAACGAAAGTATGCGTTATCAATTAAATGTACTTTCTACTTTAGACGTATTTACACGTAAACATTCTGAAAATGTTGCTAAAATAACTTCAAAACTTTGCAAGCAATTGCACTTGAATAAGCGTTTTACAATTTATTGCACTCTTTGTGCCTACCTTCACGATATTGGCAAAACATTTATTCCTCAAGAAATTTTACAAAAAAATGCACGACTTACGGATGAAGAATTTGAAATAATGAAAACACATACTACAATTGGATATAAAATGTGTATGAAAGACCCAAAACTAGCTCCTTACTCTGCGGGTCCACTATATCATCATGAAGGTTTAGACGGTTCAGGTTATCCTCAACGGATTAACCAAAAAAGACATTCCTTATGAAGCTCAAATAATTCGCGTTGCAGACGAGTATGATGCAATTGTTAGCAAAAGACAATATAAATCACATATAGACATATCTGAAACATTAAATATAATTGTTTCTAAAACAAAAAATTCTGTTGATGACCCTAAGGCTAAACTAAAAGATTGTGGAAAAATGGATCCTAAAATTGTTAGAGCTTTACTAAAAATTGTTAAAGTAGATATTGAATATGAAATTTCATGCATGTATGATTATATTGACTATCTAAAAAAACAAATAAAACGCTTAGAAAACATTGAAAATTGGCATACACAAATGGAACAGTTTACAAATCAAAAAGATAAAAATTACTATATGAATGCCATTAAAGAAACATTTGACATCAATGAAAATCTGGACAATTACAAAACTATATTAGCTGAATATAAAAAAGCCTACGAAATTCGCCAAACTAGAATCGAAAAATTATATACCGAAATTAATAAAGTAAAAAAAATAGAATGTTAATGTTCTATTTTTTTATTTTGCTCATACAATTTATCGTACCATTTTATATTTCAGGAGGTTTATATGAGCCAAAATTATAAACTAGCAATTATCGGTGCTACTGGTCTTGTAGGCAGGACCGTAATAAAGGTATTAGAAGAAAGACAACTTCCAATTAGCGAATATTACTTTTTTGCATCCTCAAAATCTGCAGGTCAAACAATTTACTTTAATAACAGAATTTATAAAGTTCAAGAGCTATGTGAAAACTCTTTCGACCTTGGAATTGATTATGCAATTTTTTGTGCTGGTGGAGAAATTTCAAAAATTTATGCACCTATTGCAGTTTCAAAAAAATGCATTGTTATCGACAATAGTAGTGCCTTTCGAATGCATGAAAACGTCCCTCTCGTTGTGCCAGAAGTAAATTTATCAGATGCATATTCTAATAGTGGAATTATAGCCAATCCTAACTGTTCAACTATTCAAGCCGTAGTTGCCTTAAAGCCCCTAGACATACGTTTTGAAATTAAAAGGATTGTTTATTCAACATATCAGGCCGTATCCGGCGCTGGTCAAAAAGGCATAAAGGATTTGGAAAACACTTTAAAAGGATTACCTTCGAGTAAATTTCCTCATCCAATTTTTAATAACTGTATCCCACATATTGATATATTTTTAGACAATGGTTATACAAAGGAAGAAGTAAAAATGATTCAAGAAACAAGAAAAATTTTACATAGACCTAATTTAAACATTACAGCAACAGCTGTTCGTGTGCCAGTTTTTAATTGTCATAGTGAAGCTATCAATGTTGAATTTAATAAAAATTTTAAAATGTCTGAATTAAAAAGCATTCTAGAAAATACTCCTGGTGTGGTTCTTCAAGATAACCCATCTAAAAATTTATATCCACTTGCTTCAAATTGTTCTGGAAAAAATGAAGTATTTGTTGGAAGATTACGTAGAGATTTCAGTGTGGATTCAGGAATCAATTTATGGGTAGTTGCTGATAACGTTAGAAAAGGTGCTGCTACAAATGCAATACAAATATTGGAGGGATTAATTAATGAAAACATTGCCATTTAAAGGAGTTGGTACAGCTATTGTTACTCCTTTTTTAAAAAACACTATTAATTATGATGAATTTGAAAAACTAATTGAATTTCAAATTTCAGAAGGAGCAGATGCTATTATTGTTTGTGGTACCACTGGTGAATCTTCCACTATGACCCTAGACGAAAAAAAATATGCAATTCGCTTTGTTGTAAATAAAGTAAATAAACGAATCCCAGTTATTGCTGGTACTGGTTCTAACTGCACCAGATCAGCCATTGAGCTTTCTCTATATGCCGAATCTGTTGGTGCTGATGCCCTGCTTTTAGTAACACCCTATTACAATAAAACTTCACAAGAAGGACTTGTTGCACATTTTAGTAGCATTGCAAGTGCAACTAAATTACCAATTATTCTTTATAACGTTCCACGGTCGTACAGGACTTAATCTATTACCAAGCACTTGTCAAAAGCTATGCAAAATATCAAATATTGTTGCCATTAAAGAAGCAAGCGGAGATTTATCACAAATTGCAAAAATTGCTAGTTTTTGCAAAGATGAACTTTATATTTACTCTGGAAATGACGACCAAATTCTGCCAGTACTTTCTTTAGGAGGCGTTGGAGCTATATCAGTTTTGTCCAACATTTTACCTTTGGATACGCATAAAATGATTTATTCTTTTTTAGATGGTGATTTTGAAACAGCTAAAAAAATACAAATAAATACTTTACCCATAACTAATGCTCTCTTTAGCGAAGTAAATCCGATTGGTATAAAATCTGCCTTAAATTTTATGGGTTATCAAGTCGGTATTCCAAGATTACCTCTAGTTGAAATGAGTGCAGAAGGGAAAAAACAATTGAAATCTGCTATGGAAATTTATGGATTACTATAATTTTATATAATAAATTTTATAAAATTATACACATTTTTTTCACTCTATGCTATAATAGTCATATAATGACTATTATAGTTGATTTTTGGAGAGATTATTGTGAATAATAAATTAATACAAGAGAAAATGAAAAATGAATTTCAAGAAATTATTATAGATTTAATGTCAAACACCATGGTTCAAGAAATGTCAAAATATAGACATCATTATACAACATCTTGCCTAGACCATTGTTTACACGTTGCCTATCATAATTATATAATTTGCAAGAAATTGCATTTAGATTACATTTCAGCAACAAGAGCTGGTTTATTACATGATTTATTTTTATATGATTGGCGAACTAAGGTTAATGGTAGAAAGGGGTTTCATGCTTTTACTCATCCGGCTTCTGCCCTTGAAAATGCAAAAAAAATTACTTCTTTAAACTCTAAAGAAGTCGATATTATTTTGAAGCATATGTGGCCTGTAACTTTTGCTTTACCTAAGTATAAAGAAAGTTTTATTATTACATTGGTAGATAAATATTGTGCTTTATATGAATCATTTGATTACTATCGTGATATATTGTTTTCAAAGCATTCATATCGTTATGCCTATTTACTTTTAAGTTTAGTGGTTTTTAAAGTAATATAAAAAGTGTGTTCTTAATCAGAATACACTTTTTCATTATTTTATTTAATTTCTTTTTCTATTTCCTCATTATTCTTCGAAATTATCAAATATACATAATTTGACCTTATTCCAATTTTTCTTTCCTTTACCAATTCATATTGATCCGGTAAATAATTTGACCACTGCATCTCGTATTTTTCACCATATTGTTCAAGTTGTTGTTTCACACTTTCTTGCTGCCCATTACTTACTTTTAAAATTAAAAACATACTAGAACTTGTATTTACTAATGGCTTTTTTCCAACAACCTCATCTATATTTGATACATCAAATTTCATTTCATTTTTAAGCATTTCTTTGTCTATATCAGTTGTTAAAATTTGTGCAAACTCTCCTTTTTCAGTAATTATATTACTAATCTGCGTCATGTCTAATTCTTTATTTTTATCTATTCTTTTAGAAAATATTAATATACCAAACAAAATAACTACAATTATTAAAATTATTGCCCACAGTTTTGTTGCTTTGTTTTTTTTCATAAGAAAATCCTCCTTATTCTAGTTCTGCACCACAACCAGTACAAAATTTTGCATCTTCTTCGCAAATCATATTACAATTAGGGCAAATTTTTTGTGCTTCACTTTTTTCTTCTTCAACAACTTCTATATTTACTTGTTTATTTCCACAATTTGGGCAAAAATGATTGTCTTTACTAATTATTTTTCCACAATCACTACACGTTTTTAAACCTTTATTGGCTAAAATTTTCATATTTATTTCTTCGATTTCTTTCTTTAATATATCTACTTTTTCAGCTTCTTCTCTAAATTTTTCGCCTACATCTTCTCCTTGCTTATACATATCATATACAATTTTGCCCATTTCAATATATACGTCCTCAATTTGATTTTCTTTTTCAGAAATTGCCATTTTAGATTTCGTATCTTCTATCATTTTTCCAGATTTATCAACCACAACATTATAGGTATCTGTTACTGTCTCTCCTATCTTTTTTGTAGTTTTTTCAACTTTTTTCATAAAATCCATATTTTCTACCTCCTCTTTTTCATTAATATATCATATTTTTTTATCTTGCACAACTGATTTGAAAAGCACACTAAAATAGTGTGCTTTAAACAAATATTTCTTTACGCGCTCTTTAATTCAAGTCTTAATTTATCAGCAATCATTGCTATAAATTCTGAGTTCGTTGGCTTACCTTTTGCAGCTGATACTGTATAACCAAATATTCTTTCTACTGTATCTGATTGTCCTCTACCCCACGCAACCTCTATCGCATGACGTATTGCACGTTCTACACGACTTGGCGTTGTAGTATATTTTCTTGCAATTTCAGGATATAACTGTTTTGTAATTTGATTAATAACATCTATATCATTTACAACCATAATTATTGCTTCTCTTAAATATTGATATCCCTTAATATGAGCAGGTACACCTACCTCGTGAATAATATTTGTTACCAATGCCTCTAAGTTGCTTTGATCTTTTTTTGCACTTGGTTCAATTTCTATGTAACTAGGTCTTGCTTCCTTATTAATAAAAGTGTTTTTTATAGAGCTTGGTTGATAATACTTAACTTCCCTTATTCTTTTTATTAATAACTCGATGTCAAAAGGTTTTACAACGTAATATTGAGCTCCTAAATTAATTGCTCTTTGCGTGATTTTATCTTGACCAACCGCAGATAGCATAATAAAAATTGGTTCTTTCTCTAATTTTACGTTTGCTAATTTTTCTAACACTCCTAATCCATCTAAATGCGGCATAATAACATCTAATAATACAACATCTGGGTTTGTATTTTTTATCATGTCATATGCTTGTCTTCCATCTCTAGCAATTCCTATAACTTCCATATCTTCCTGTTTCTCTAAGCATCCTGTTAATGTACTTGTAAATTCAGCATTATCATCTGCTAACAAAATTGTTATTTTATCTTTCAAAATGATTCCCCCTATTATTCCTGTAAATTTTTTACATTTGTTATTATAATATCTTTTCGACATTTACGCAATAGTTTTTTGGAAATTTTTTCTATTTTTTAAAAAACTCATTCAAATTTCAATACTTTTTTCAATATATTTTCGTTCAATATTACCAATTTTTTGTATTTTACTTCCAATTTTACTATTTGTATCCTCTATTTCTTCTTTGACGACATTTGAAATTTCAACAATCATTTCTATATTTTCTGTATATTTAATATCAACAAATTTCGCTTTTGCTTGTTTTAGATAGTACTTAACAAACTCTAAATTATTGTAAGAACATTCAAATATAATCTCATATCCCATTTCTTTTTGTATAACTACTGAGTTAGCTATTGCCCCTAAGGTTGCATTTGTATACGCTCTTACCAGACCTCCAGTGCCCAATAATATTCCTCCAAAATATCTTGTTACAATAACTAACACATTACATAAATCATTTTCACAAATCACCTTCAAAATTGGGATTCCAGCAGTTCCAGATGGTTCTCCGTCATCACTAGATTTCGTTATTTTTCTATCTTCTTCCAATACACAATACGCATAACAATTATGTCTCGCATCTGAATACTTTTTTTTAATTTCCTTTATTTTTAATTCTGCTTCCTCTTTTGACTCAATTTCAATTATATTCGCAATAAATTTTGACTTTTTTTCAATCAAAACACTAGTAGCATCTTTTTTTATAGTCTTAAATGTACACATTATTCACTCCTAATTCTTACCCGCTGTATATCCAGTACTATATGCTATTTGTAAATTAAATCCACCAGTGTAAGCATCAACATCAATTAATTCTCCTGCAAAATATAAGCCATTAACTAATTTAGATTGCATTGTTTTTGGATCAATTTCCTTTACACTAATACCTCCAGCTGTTACAATAGCTTCTTCTATATCTCTAAAACCTTGAATTGTAAATTCTAGGTTTTTTAATATAGCTACTAATTTTTTTCTCTCTTCTTTTGAAATTTCGCTTATTTTTTTATCTGGTAGTATTTCAGATTTTTTTATTATTACAGGTATTAATTTTTGTGGTAACAATTTATCCAAGCTATTTTTAAATTGTTTTTTATGATATTCCTCAAAATCTCTTCTAATTCTAAAATCTAATTTTTCTTCACTTAAAGCAGGTTTTAAATCTATTTTTAATTTTACCTCGTTATTTTTTAAATCAATCTCCAAGTTCTTTTGTCTTAATAAAATTGCCGAAGCACTTAAAATTGTTGGACCCGATACGCCAAAGTGCGTGAACAGCATTTCTCCAAAATCATCATATAATAATTTCTTCCTTGCAACTATTTTTACTTTTACATTCTTCAAGCTTAACCCTTGCAGGCTTTTGCAAATGTCTTTTTCAACAATATTTAATGGCACTAGTGATGGACGAATTTGAGTTACCTTATGTCCCAATTCTTCCGCAATCCTATATCCATCTCCATTGGAGCCTGTTGAAGAATAACTCTTTCCGCCAGTTGCCAAAACAACTTTATCTGCTTCTAATTTTTCTCCTTTTTTTGTTAAAACAGCCTTCACCTTTCCATTTTCTACTAAAACTTTAACAACTTCTGAATTTGTTTTTACTCGTACTCCTAACTTAAACAATAGATCTAAAAAAGCATTTAAAACATCTTGTGACCTATCACTTTCTGGAAAAACGCGATCACCTCTTTCAACTTTTGTCTTTACTCCTTGCTCTTCTATTAAATTAATAATATCTTTATTACTAAAATTTTGAAAACAACTATATAAGAACTTAGAATTTCCCGGAATATTAGTCATAAACTCTTCAATTGGCATAGCATTTGTGATATTACATCTTCCCTTTCCAGTAATTAATAGTTTCTTACCTAAGCTGTTCATTTTTTCTAAAATTAATACATCATTTCCCTCTTGTTTTGCCTTAATGGCACACACCATGCCAGCTGGTCCTCCGACCTACAACAATAACTTTCATTTTACACCTCTTCTAGGTTCTCAACCGCTTTTATTACACCTAATTTTCCGTATTGATATGTTAATCCTCCTTGCAAATATGCTATATATGGTTCGCGAATAGGTGCATCACAACTAAGTTCAATTGACGAACCAGAAGTAAATGCTCCCGCTGCCATAACAACCTTGTTTGTATATCCCGGCATATCCCACGGTTCTGGAATAGATACAGAATCTATTGGAGAACCCATTTGTATTCCTTGGCAAAACTTTATTAATTTATCTGCATTGCCAAAAGAAATAGTTTGAACAATATCTGACCTAATATCATTATACTTCGGTTTTACATTATAACCTAATTTTTCTAGTAATCTACTAGCAAAAATTGCTGTTTTAATACTTGATGCAACAACACTTGGCGCCATAAATAAGCCCTGTAGAATTTGTTTATTCATCCCTAAAGTCGGTCCAACTTCTTTTCCTTGTCCTGGAACAGTTAAACGTTCTGCTACACGTTCAATTAATTCCTTTTTACCAACCACATAAGCCCCATTTGAAGCTAGTCCTCCTCCTAAATTTTTAATTAATGAACCTATTACCACATCAGCTCCAACCTGAGTCGGTTCTTTTGTTCCAACCATTTCACAATAACAATTATCTACCATTATTATTACTTCATTATCAACTTCTCTTATCTTATTTATTACTTCTTCCACCTGTTCTATAGTAATACTATTTCTATCTGAATATCCAACTGAACGTTGTATTTCAATAAGTTTTATCTTTGATTTTCTTAATCTAGCCTGTATTGCTGGTATATCAAATTCGTTGTTTACTAAATCGATTTGATCATAATTAATACCAAACGACTTTAATGAACTAGCATTTTCTTCTATACCTATTACTTTATCTAATGTATCATAAGGTTTTCCATTAATACTAAGCAAGGTATCTCCCGGTCTTAGCAATGCAAATAAAGTTACAGTAAGTGCATGTGTACCAGAAATAAATTGCGACCTTACTAAACTATCTTCACATTCAAAAACATCTGCATATATTTTTTCGATACACTCTCTCCCAATGTCTCCATAACCATAGCCTGTAGTACTATTAAAATGAACTTCAGATACTCGATTTTTTTGAAATGCTTGTAACACTTTACGGCTGTTTATTTCTTCAATTTTTTCGATCTTTCTAAACTCCTCTTGTATTTCATTTTCAGTTTCTACTATTAACTCATTTAATTTATCTATTTCCATTTTCTTTCCTTCTATCTTAATTATTTTACTTCATTAGTATAATATGTGTCTCCATTATAATTGATTTCATAATACTTTCCTAAAAACTTCGGTTCCGTGTTTTTTTGTTCGATTAAATATATAGGTTCTACAATAATATTTCCACTCTTATCTATAACACCCCATTTACCATTCTGCTTTATTCCTGCAAAACCATATTTATTAAATTCTGTAACACTATCATATTTTCTTTCGATTTTTATTTTTCCTTCTTTATCTTCGAAGCCCCAAAATCCATTTTTTACAGTTGCAAATAATTCATTGTCTGGAAATATTTCTTTACTTGTTGTTTCCGTTCCATCTAATTTGAAGTAACTTACTTTATTCGGACTTACTAACTTAATATAATTGTCAGCTAAATAAACACTTGCATTTTCTTGGCTAGTTACTTGTTTAATATCTTCCGTATATAGTTCAACATTATTATCTTTTAATACTATTGCTTGTATCAAGTTGCTGCCTTTAATTTTTTGTACAACATCATATTTCATATCTAGAACTATTCTTCCACTACTATCAATAATTCCAATTTTATTATCATCACTATAAACTGCAAAATATTTTCCAGTTAAATATTCTAAATATGCATATTTATTTTCTATTACTTCAACTTCTTTTTTATTGATTAATCCATATCTATTAGATTGATTTACTGTAATAAAAAATTCTTCATTATTTGTTGCTGAAACAGATTTATATTTCATTTCAGATACTTCTTTGCCATTTAAATCGTATTCACTTTGTTTATTATCTTTTGTTGCTAATATATGAATTCCCTTTATTGCTAGTTCAGAATTGTTAACACTCAAAATTTCTTTACCATTTAAATCAAATACTCCATATTTGTCATTTCTTTTTGCAATAACCAACTTAGTTTCTTCATTGTATTCTAGCGATTGATATTCGCATGGAATAATTTGCTTATTATTTTTAAACAACCCTTTTTTCCCAGTCTTCGATGCAATCAAAAATACATTATTTGAATCATCTATTTCATTAATTCTTACAATATCATTATATTCTTTTTTTAATAATACCTTTCCATTACAATTTACATAAGAATATAGATAACCTTCTTCACTTTTTATCCCTGCAATATATCCAGCATTTTTATAATTTTTATCATAGTATCCATCACCAGTAATATCATCGTATTCCCAATTTAGCATTTTTGTTCCCTTTGGATTTATAACACCATATTTTCCATCTTTTTTTACTATAAATTCGCCTTCCTTATATGGTAAGCTATCAATTTCTTCATAAATTGGTTTTGTTATTTCTTTTCCATCAAAGCCAAGTAATCCATATCTATTATTTTTCTTGTATTTTAACGCTGACTTCTCATATGGTATTTCCCCAGCAATACCATTTATTTTTATACTGCTAACTTCTTCATATTGATTAAAAATTTCTTCATTTTTTTCATTACGAATGGTGGTAGTATAAGTATCTGTTTGTTTATTATAATTAAACAAACAAATAAAAACTGGTTTTGTTGGATTTGGTATTTGAATATTATCATAGATAGGTTCTATTAGAACTTCTCCTTTTGTATTAATTACCCCAACTTTTCCGTTTTGATACAAGGCAAAGTAATCCTTTGTAGTAATTTCCTCTATATTGTAATTTCTATTACCTCGTATTCCTAAAAAAACTCCTAATGCTACTAAAATTAAAACTATTAACACAATTAAAATAATGATTTTTCCTCTTTTTCCCATTTTTTCCTCTTTTCTAAGAATCTCTTCATATATTAGTTGTATTGTTACAACAAGCCTTTACCCACAAAATTCTTTTATCTTCATATTCTTCTATTTTATAAGTTACATTTGGTGTTTCAATAATTGGTTTTTCATCGTCCTCAGGAATTCTCCCTAATAATTCAATTAAATATCCTGAAAGTGTGTCATACTCTCCTTCTGGTATATCTACTTTTAATATTTTATTTAGCTCTGCTATAGATACGCTTCCGCTTATTCTAAAAGTATTTTCATCTATTTTTTCAAATTCATTTTCTATATCGTCATATTCATCAAAAATATTTCCAACCAATTCCTCTAATATATCTTCCATTGTTACTATTCCTGCTGTTCCACCATATTCGTCAATAACAATAGCCAATTGTTTTTTGTTTTTCTGCAACTCCTTAAATAAATCATTTATCATTTTGTATTGTGGTACAAAATATGCTTCTCTCATAATGTCCTTTATTTCAATATTATTATCCTTGTTATTTAGATACTTAAATAAATCTTTAATATATAAAACTCCACGTATTTCGTCTATGCTATCTTCATATACTGGAATTCTACTATATTTATACTCATTTAATTCTGTTAAAATATCCTCAATGTTATCTCTAACATCCAAAGCATATATGTCAGTCCTATGTGTCATAATTTCGGAAACAGTTTTATCATTAAATTCAAATACATTATTAATTAATTCCTTTTCTTGCTTTTCAATTGTCCCTTTTTCTTCTCCTGCTTCTACCATCATCATTATTTCCTCTTCGGTAACAATTTCTTCTTCTTTTTCCTTTACACCAAATATTCTAGATACAATATTTGTAGAAAATGTTAATAGCTTTACAAATGGTGCAGTTATAACTGAAATCATCTTAATAATTCCAATGCTAAAATTAGCTATTTTTTCTGGATTTTTCATTGCGATTCTTTTTGGAACTAACTCTCCAAACACCAAAGTAAAATAAGATAAAATAATAGTTATAAGTACAATAGATACACTTTTCCATATTCCTATTCCTAGTGGAATAAGCTGTTGCAATGCAGGTGCCAATCGATCGGCAAATGCATCTGATGCAAATGCACTTGATAAAAATCCTGCAAAAGTAATACCTATTTGAATAGTAGCCAAAAATTTACTAGGTTCTTTCAACATTTCATTAATTTGCCTAGCCTTTTTATTCCCTTGCTTTGCTTGTTTCTCTATTTTTGTGTCATTCAAAGAAATAAATGCTATTTCTGTTGCAGCAAAAAAAGCGTTTAGTGCAATCAATATACATAAGACAAATATCTGCATAAACATTTTTTCCTTTCGTTACTGTTTAATAAACATTATTATATATTTTATGCATTTATCTGTCAATTATCAATTAGCCTCTTATATTTTACATTCCTGTTTTAGGTAGTTCTTTTATATTTTTTGTGCTAACATTTATGGTTTCCATGTTTTTTTGCTTACTTTCAATTCTATTGCTAATATTTTTATTATTAACTTCTATGCTGTCTTCATTTTGTGTATTATTGGTGTTATTTGTAATTGTATTATATTCTTTTTTTACATGTGTTAATTGATTATTTATATTATTTTTTTCATTGTTTTCAATTATTTCTTCATAATGTTCTGAATTTTTTATATTTTCTTCATATTTATCAGTAATGGTAATATTACCTGTTGTAGTTGTTGACTCCTCTGTATGTTTTTCAACTGTATTATTTACACTAATAGTTAGTTCTTGATTATATTTTAATTCAAAACGAATTGGTTCTTTTATTTTATGATATCCACTTGGTGCTTTTGTTTCTTCTATATAATAAAAACCCGCTTCTAAATTTTTAACTTTTGTTTCACCATTACTATTAGTTATTAATCCTGCATGTATCACTTTTTTATTGTTATCTAATATATTAAATTCTGCTCCTTCCAGCCTTTTCTTCGTTTCATTATCCCTTTTGATTATTGTAATTTGGCTTGCATCACTTTTATATTTTTCTAACACTTCTCCATGTCCATCTTCATATAATTCATGAGTAAGTGCATAATTCTGTTGATTTTGATTACCTGTAGAAGCATCATATACTGGCAATGTTCTTAGTTTAGCATCTACCTTAACATAGAAACTACCTGTTTTTTTCATTTCATTTGCAGGTACAATAACTTTAAAATGTTCACCTTTCTTAAATGTGCTTTTAACATTATTATCTAAATCAGTAATCAATGTTCCATTTGGATATCCACTTCCTAATTGAACAATATACTCGTCTTTAATAATTGTATTTCCTATATGATACTCTTTGTATGCATAGTTATCATCAACACTATCTGCTTTCCACATATTATCATCACATATAATATCTACCCATGTAGAACTTTTTGATTGTGTGTTATTTCTTGCTTTATCTACAATTTTTTTCATTGCTGACAGTACTCTTTCTCCACTTTCATTCAATGCAGAATAGTTACTAAAATTATTTTCATCCTGTAAGTATAAAATACAATAAATAGACTGTAAAGTAGCAGTATAAGCTTCCTCTTTACTTTTACAACCCATTTCTTCTATACTTTTATATGGATAACCATTTGTTATTACTGTCCATATTGTACTATCACTTACGAGTCTGTCTGGACTTACAATATAATCCTTATCTTTATATTTTTCTACTCCAGGCAAAAATTTATTTAAACAATATGCCGGGTATTCCTTCTTAATTCCATTTTCTTCAATTTCGTAATAAACATAGCTGTTTCTTAGCTCATAATTAGTATATTTTAAAATAGCTTCACCATCTCTTAAATTTAATTTATAACTTTCTTTTTTTTCATTGGCATTACATTTATATACTCCACCTATACATAGTATAATTATCATAAATATTATTAAAATCCTTGATATTATTGTTTTCATTCTTTTTTCCTCCTTTAAATTTCAATAGCCTGCACACACAATCTATATTTGGGTTGATTTTCTACACAAGTTATAAGTGTAAGTTTATTTTGCCTCCCTCTGTTCAAATATGACCAATCATTGCTTGCAATATAAACTTTCTTCTCGACCTTATATATTCTCGTATCTCCGTGATATGAATATTCTATTTCATCACCTTCTAACACATCTTTTAGATTTTGAAAATAATTTACATCGTATCCTCTATTATGTGCTGCAAGTCCTATATTTCCATTCCACTTACTAGTTTCGACAAAGTGACCAATATTGCTATTTAGCACTTCTTCTGTTGTGTTCTCTTGTATATTTGCTTCTAAATTTATCTTAGGTATTTTTAAACTCCAATTGATTGGTTCTTCTTTATTTTCTTCTACATAGCTTGGAAATTGTATAGAATATACTTCACCTTTTTCTATTTGTTTATTTTCTGAAATTTTTAGAATTAAAAAATTAAGTCCAAAGAATATAATAAAACTAATTAGGAGCGTAATTAGTATAATATTTTTTCTGCTATAATTAAAAAGCATAAACTCCTCCTATTAAATTGTTTATTGAGATTTTTTTATAGAATCTAAAAATTTTTGAACTAAATTAAAAATTGCAACTTTTGATTTAACGATTTTATTGTACAATGTTTTTTATGTTCTGTAAAGCACTTTTCATCGACACATTTCGCCATTTTGTAACATTTTGTTTTTACATTCATAAACTATATTAAGCAATTATTTCAAATTGCTAAAATATAAAAAAAGGATTGATATAAATGGAATTAGATAAAAAAATTTGTCCAATTATTAATGTTGATGGATTTATCGAAAGAGGAAAGCAATTTGACATTGATATTACCTTGCCAGAAGATAATCGTAACGTAATATATGGTATTATAAAAGACTGCTATAAAGAACCAATTGCAGATGCTGTTGTCAAATTAATTGAAGTTGATTGTGAACACGGTAAAGAAGAAAGAAAACCAGTTTCACATACTTTTACAAATGAAGCTGGAGAATTTGTTTTTGGTCCACTTTGTCCTCATAAAGTTTATGAAATTAATATATGGGTTAATGAAGTAAAACATATAAAAATATGTTCAAAATGCAAACATGAAGGAAAATGTTTAAAAGGAGCAAAACTTGATTGTTGCGATTATAGAATTGGAACAGAACTAATTTCAAATTGCAACCCAGATTCAGATTGTAACCAATATAGAAATGAAGAATAGTAATTTAAAGGAGCAATAAATTGCTCCTTTAAATTAAATAATTCCCATTTTTCTAACAAATTGTTTTCCTTTTTTTATAATCTTCTTTTTATCATTTGACATTCCCTCAGTACACATCATAACAACTCCCGCAGATATTAAACTTCCAACAACCATTCCTTTTACAAAATTCATTCTAACGCCTCCTCTTTTATTCTAATCTTTAGTATTATCCCTTCTTTTGCTCTTTTTATGCATTTTTATCAAACTATATATTTCATACCCAGCAATTACCAATAAAAAAATTCCAAAATATCTTTTTAAATTAGATGAATTTATCATTAATGACACTTTTGCTCCAACCAAAGCTCCTATCATTCCTGCAACGGCAATAGTTGTCCCTAATTTGAAATCAATTAATTTTTGTTTATAATTAATCCATATCGCCATTAACGCTGTAGGTACAAAAAATATTAAGTTTGTTGCTTGTGCTATGTGTTGATCTATTTGCATAAAATTTACTAGAATTAAAATTAGAATAGTGCCTCCTCCTAAACCAGCACCACTCACAATCCCCGCTATTATCCCAGTTATTATTTCCACACTTTTTCCTTTCTATTATTTTAACATTCTAATAGCTATATATATTAAAAAAATTAAAAAACTTATTTTTAAAAAATTAGTCGGCATCTTGCTTAATAATTTTGATCCTAAACACGCTCCTATTATCCCTCCTATAGAACATTGTATTGCTAAATTCCAATCAATACAAACTCCAGTATAATAGAAAAAACCACTTACAATAACCATTGGCAAAATCGCATAAATAGAAGTAGCTCTTGCCTCTTTGTCTGACAGATAAAAAAAATACACAAACGCTGGTACCAATAAAAGCCCTCCTCCTGACGCAAAAAAGCCACTAGCTAAACCAGCAATAAACCCAATTGCAATCCTTTTTGTCATACCATTGCTCCTACCATTTTATTCTTACCCTATTTTGTGCATTTTTTTTATTTATATTCCTTTCTAACTTCTTCCATTCCTTTTATATAATATAAATAAAATAAATCTTCTGAGATTTCAGTTAGAATATTGTCACACTTCAAACATTGTGCTATAATTCTTGACTTTAAATTTTCATCTTTTACATTATCAATTATGTCTAGCATTTTTTGAAGTTCTCTTAAATATTCCTCATTTTTATTTTTCCATTCACGATTCATTATGTGTTAACTCCCTTCGAAAAGCAATACAGTTTTCCTTAAAGTGTATTTATATTACGCTTAGCGTTATTTTTCCTGCGTTATATGTCATTTTATTACATAAAATGATAAAATACAATAAAAAATCACTTTTTTATTGCTTATATTTATAAATTGACATTTCATTTATACTATAGGTAAAATTTTTAACTATTTAAACTTTTGGAGGTAACTAATTAAAATGATTAAAATCAAACTGTCTGATTTACTTGGAAAACATAAAATGAATCAAAAAACATTATCTAAACTTACTAATATCAGACCGGCAACTATTTCTAAAATGTATTATGAAGAAATTAAAAGAATTGATATTAAACATATTGATAGTTTATGCAAAGCATTTAATTGCGAAATATCTGAGTTGTTTGAATATATACCAACACCAGATGATGCTGATAAGAAAAAAAGCTCAAAATAAAAGAAGGTACTGTTACCTTCTTTTATTCATTATAATATCTTGTTCCTAACATTTTATCTGGCAAATACTGTTGTTCTACAAAATGTCCTGGATAATCGTGCGGATACTTATACCCATCATGATATCCATGTGCCTTCATTCCTTCAATAGGTGCATTCCTAATATGCATAGGAATCATTCCAGTATCTTTACTACTAACATCCTCCATAGCTTTATTTATTCCCACATAAGCACTATTTGACTTAGGAGATTTTGCTACATATACAGCTGCCTCTGATAAAATTATTCTTGCTTCCGGCATTCCGATGTAATGCACTGCTTGCATAGCACTATTAGCAACAACAAGGGCATTCGGATTTGCCATTCCGACATCTTCCGCAGAACAAATAACTATTCTCCTTGCTAAAAAAACTGGATCTTCCCCACCGCAAAGAGCCCTTGCTAAATAGAATATTGTTGCATCAACATCGCTTCCTCTCATAGATTTAATGAATGCGCTAATATTATCATAATGACTATCACCATTTTTATCAAATGCAATTTTTTTCTTTTGAAAGCAATTAGCTATAATTTCCTTAGTGATTTCAATCTCACCTATCTCATTCATATTTGTTGTTAATGCAGCAATTTCAAGTCCATTTAATGCAGTTCTAACATCTCCCCCAGATAATTCAGCAATATTTTCTAAAACACCATTTTCTATTTTTAACTTATATGTACCTAGTCCTTCAGGATTGCTAATTGCATTATTCAAAATTTTTATAATATTTTCATCTGATAATGCTTCTAACTTTACAACCATTGATCTAGAAATTAATGCCTTATTTACTTCAAAATAAGGATTTTCTGTAGTTGCTCCAATTAAAATAACCGTTCCATCTTCCACATATGGCAATAAGGCATCTTGTTGCAATTTATTAAAACGATGTATTTCATCTATAAACAGGATACATTTACCCGTTGGATTTAAAAATGCATTTCTAGCTTCCTCAATACATTTTTTAATATCTGCAATTCCAGATGTTACTGCATTTAACTGATAAAATTGATACTTAGTCGTATTACTAATTACTTTTGCTAGCGATGTTTTACCACAACCAGTAGGTCCCCATAAAATAATACTAGATAAGCGATCCGCCAAAATAGTACGATACAAAATCTTATCTTTACCTAAAATATGTTCTTGACCTACAAAATCCTCTAACTTCTTTGGTCTTACTCTATATGCTAATGGTTTACTTTGATCCATATCTTAATCCTTTCTACTTTGACAAAACATTTAATGCATTTTTTATAATATCTTCTATACTCATATTTTGAACATCAAATTTTCCAAGTGCATTTTGAGCTTCTTTTTTCTGATATCCTAAAACCTGTAAAGCAGATAAAGCTTCTTCAATATTATTATCAAATGCAATATTATTATTTTCCTTTATGTCTGCTTTAATAATCGCACTTTCTGTTTTTATTTTATCCTTCAATTCTAAAATAATTCTTTGTGCTGTTTTATTTCCTATTCCAGGAACTTTAACCAATCCAGATACATCGCCCGAAATAACGTCAAGTGCAAATTTAGAAGGATTTATTTCTGAAACCATACCAATTGCAGATTTTGCACCTATTCCACTAACAGATAACAATAGTTCAAACATTCTAAGTTCTTCTAATGTATTAAACCCATATAAACTAATATTATCTTCTCTAACATAATAATAAGTATGTACTTTTACCTGTTCCCCAATTTGAGACATACTTTTTATAGAACTTTGAGGCATAAATATTCTGTATCCAATTCCTCCTGTTTCAACAACAACCTCATTTATTCCCTTACTTTCTAAAACACCTTTAATATATGCAAACATATTTATCAACCCCTATTACAATTTTATCCTTTTATTTTTCCCTTTATAGCAAACGTTACCAAATATATAACTCCAGATAATATAACAATTGCTGGTCCAGTAGGAATATTAGCATAATACGAAATAATAATTCCAAATAAACCACTAGCTAATGAAAACATGATAGACAAGGCATGATATTGCCTCATACTTTTGGCAATGTTTCTACTACTTGCCGCTGGTAAAATTAATAAAGAATTAATCAAGAGAATTCCAATCCATTTTATTGATAACATAACTACAATAGAAATTGTAATAACAAAAATATTATCAATTAACAAGACATTTATACCTTTACTCCTAGCTAAACTTGTATTTATACTAATCGTATGCAATTTATTAAAAATTAAATTCCATATAATTAGTACAATAATAAATACAACTGCTAAATATATTAATTCTTGACTACTTATTCCTAAAATATCTCCTACCAAATAAGAAGAATATTTGCTAAAATTACCCACGCTTGCTAAAATAGCTAATCCTAAAGCTATTGCTATTGACGAAAATACACTAATAATTGTATCTGCTCCATAATTCGCCTTATGTTTAACATAATTTAATGCTAAAGAAAATATAATCGCAAAAATAATCATAGCAATATTATTTGATATTCCAAACAGCATTCCAATTGCAATACCTGTTAAAGCAGAATGTCCTAAAGCATCTGAAAAAAATGCCATTTTGTTATTTACAATCATTGTGCCTAAAATTGCAAACAAAGGAGCTAACATTAAAATAGCTATAATAGCATTTTTTATAAAATCATATCTTATAAACGAAAATGGTAATAAAGTTTCCAATACTTGATAGACCATATCCATCTTTTTTATCTCCCTTCCTTTTACTTATTCAAAGATTTCTTTGTATTCCTTGCTCTCAAAAACCTCTTCTGGCGTGCCTTGTTTTAATATGGTCTTGTTCAATAAAATAACCTTGTCAGCGTACTTTCTTACCAAGTTTAAATCGTGAGATACCAACAAAATAGACATATCATATTCCTTTTTTAGCCTATCAATTAAATTAAAAAACATTTTTATTCCATTTTTATCAATTCCAGATACCGGTTCGTCCAAAATTAGCAGATTGGGTTCGTCCATTGTTGCAACAGCCAATAAAACTCTTTGCAACTCTCCTCCGGATAAATCTCCTATACTCTTATCAATTAATTTACTAGCTTCAAATATTTCTAAATGTTCTTTCAGTTTTTTTTCTATATTTTTATCTTTTTTTAACCAAATAGGTCTATTAGATATCATTGCAGCCATAAAATCATAAACAGTTGTTGGCATGTGCTTTTCCACATTAATGTGTTGAGGGACATATCCTATTTTTAAATCCCTATAGCTTTTCTCTCTTATATCCTGAAATTCTATTTCTCCAGTATGTTTTAATTCTCCTAATATTGCCTTTAATAAGGTGCTTTTCCCGTGCACCATTTTCTCCTATCAACACAGTTAATTCTCCACAATGTATATGAATGTTTATGTTTCTCAGTATTTCATCTTTGCCAATTACAACCCCAATATCTTTTACTTTAATACAATGAAATCCACAACTTTTACTCTTTTCCATCTCATCACTCATTTCTCAAATGTTTTTCTTAAAATATCAAAATTACTTTTCATTGCGTTTAAATAACTATCCTTATCGTTTTCGCCATATAAATTTGAATTTAATTTAATAATTTGCGCTCCTGTTTCTTTTGAGATTATTTCTGCATTTTTTATATCATCTTGTTCATCAATAACAATAGCTTTTACCTGTTTCTCTTTTGCTTCATTAATTACCTTACTTATAATACCACTAGACAAACTACTTTCATCATGATCTGTATACACAGGTATTACTTTTAAATTAGCATCTTGTAGTAAATATTCAAATGCTTCATTGCAAGAAATTACATATTCGTCATTTTCTGTCTTATATAAGTCTATTTTATTTATTTTTTCTATATATTTTCTTGCATTTTCACTATATAATTCGGCATTTTCAGGATTTATTCTTTCTAATTCAGTAGCAATATAGCTAACCTGTTTTTTATAATTCTCAATACTGTTCCAAACATGTCCATTCAATTCATCTTCATCTTCATCTTTAATTAAATTTAAGTCGCTTTGTGATGCATCAATAACATTTAAATTAGGATAAATTTGGGTTACCTTATCCATAAAATTTTCAATTCCTAATCCATTTTTTATGAAAACATTGGCATTTTCAATTTTTTTTAAATCAGCTGTTTGCAACGTATAATTATGCAAACATCCAACTTGATTATCAGCCATGTTATGCAAATTTACATTAGGTACATCATTTGTAAGATTTAATGCAATAATATACATTGGATAAAAAGATGCAACAATTTTTTCGCCACTTTCATCTATCTTTTTCCCACAACCACTTAAGCAAAATCCAAGTGCAACACATAAAATAATTATTAATATTTTCTTAAATTTCATTCTTATTCTCCTATATACGATATTCTCACTATTTTATCTTACTACTTTTTAGTTCAGATATCAAGTTTTTTGTTTTTTTACTATTTTCCCCTTGATTTTTCATTTTATCTATGTTATTATTTTGTCAATTTGTAAAGGAGGTGTTTTTATGGAAAAGTCTTTTGAAACTTTAGTATTAGAACAACTTGGAAAAATTTTGTTTATTTTAGGAGAGCACGATAAGCATTTTGAAAAAATTGACGAACATCTTGCTAGAATTGACAAACGTCTTGATGAAATTGATAAGCGTCTTGATGAACACGATAAGCATTTTGAAAAAATTGATGCCCATCTTGCCGAAATTGACCAAACACTAAACGAACATTCTCAAAAATTTAAAGAAATGCATTCTACCTTAATGACCTTGGGTAATTCCATGATTGATTTAGAAGAAAATCTCAATGATAAAATTGATGTTCTAGAAACAAAATTTAATGTTTTTATATCTGAACACAATTAATGTATTCTCACTTTTCATGAAAAGGAACAGCTAATATTTAAGAATAAACGTTTAAAATCTATTTTTAAATATTAGCTGTTTCTTTATTCATTAAATAACCCCTAAAGCGTTATGCCTTAGAGGTTATTTTTAATTTTATTAAGTTTTATTTCTTAATAACTTTTCTCTTAATAATGTATATTCCTCCAGCTAATACAATCAATACAGCTGCTCCAATTAACAAGTAATATGTTGCCCTATTTTCACCTGTTGGAGGAGTAATAATTACAGTTTCAGTGTAATCAGCATCATTTTCATGTGGTTCCTCACTTGGTTCCTGGTTTCCTGGAATATTATCCTTTCTACCTACTAGGTTTGTAAACTGAATAATTTCTGCCATGTTATCATAAGATAAATCATCTGCATCGTCTGCTGCTGAAATTGTTTTAGTTAATACTAAATCTACAGATTTACTTTCGCCAGGTGTCATTGCTTGACCTTTTAAAGCTTCTGTTTCAATAATTTGACTAATTGGTGCTTCTCTTAATTCAGAACCTACAGTCGTTAATTTAACCAATTTTAAATTCTTATCAAAATATCCGTTATTTTTCATGTCTTCAACACTCTTTAAATCTGTATTTTCAATTAATTGCCAATCTTGATTATTCTCTGGTTTAAATACTAAACTACTGTCTATATAATCTACAATTCTATCTACTGATGTTGTAACAACTCTATCACTAGAACTATATTCACCAGTATAATATGTAGTTCCTACACTTGACGCATTAGCACCGGTTGTATCAATCTCACTATTATTTTTAACAGTCATTCTATACTTAATTTGTATATTAGCACCTTGCATAATTTCTGAATCCATATAAATATGAATTTTTCCTTGTCTTGCATCTGTATTCTTTACCCAGTTAACATTTGTCTTGATTCCATTTTCAGTATCAATTATTGTTTCACCATTTGCAAGAGTTATTTTAATTCCAACAATTTCTTTTGACATTTTCATATCACTCTTTGGTCTTTCTTCCAAACCAAAATCAATATTTTTAATATCATAATTGAAACTATCAAATCCACTTGCTTCCGTCTTATCATATTCCACTTCAACTTTCAACTTAGCTGTATCAGCATACATCCAAGTTTTATTTATTAATTCTTGATGTACAGTTTGGTCATAATAACCATTACGTGAATCTGCTGAATATAATACTTTAGCAATATCATATTTCATTACTTTTGAATAATTAATTACATCCAATCTTCTTGCTTCATTGTCTTTAGCATCTGACATTCTAGTATTATTCAAATTGTCATCACTTAAATTATACCATTCATTATCCAAGTTATTTCCCTGTTGATATGCTGTTGACTTAAAGTCTTGACCATTATACGAAATACCACCATTCTTATTTGGATCAATAGTCTTTTCTGAATCACCATATATAAATCTGACAATATAGTTACCTGGTATATAATCTTGGAATTTATATTCGCCTTTACTGATTTGAGCTGTACCAGCTTCTACATCTCCACGACTACCATCCATTACACTACCTGAGCTATTTACATATTTATAAGCACTTTCGCCAGTAAACATTTCTTGCCAAATATATTCATATTGTTTTCCGTCAGCACCATTAATTAATTCAACTAATTGAACCCTTACACCATTAACTTTACTTTCATCACCTTGCATTAAACCATCGCCGACTTTTTGACCAGTTCTTAATGTATTAGTTCTTTCATCATTCCATGTTAATCCATTTACAGTTCTCTTAACTCCTTCAGCTAATTTAATATTAATTGTAGGTGCTGAATCTGAATCATCTTCCTTAGTAGTATTATCATATATTTGCATATTTCCAGGAGCTGAATCTCTATCAACTTGACCAGTCGTCTTGTCTTTAGTTGTTGCACCCCTTTCAAATGTTGAGAAACTGTTTATTTCAACATAGTTACTCTTCTCACCTGTTTTAACAAATCTATTTGCATCCTTATCCACCTCAAAAGTTACATAAAGGTTAATATCTTCACCTGACTGTAATATTACATTTGCTAAATCTGTTGTATAAATTGTCTTAAATCTTGTTTGGGTATTAGTATCATATTTACCAATACTGCTCCAGTTTAATGTTCCAGATTGTCCTGAAGTTGTTTCATAGTATGATTTTCTTGCTACAACTTTTCCCTTCTCTTCTGTTCCATCAGCATTTTGAATATCTAATTTAACATCATCTTCCACTAAATTATAATTTTCATCAAAGTAATCTACTAATTCATTAATAACTCCTGAAGGTATTTCTGATTGATTTCTTATAGTGATTTTATATGTTACAAATACCTTTAGTTCTTGGTCTTCCGTCTTTAATCCTTTAATTTCATTTCCAGATACATTCATATTGTTATTTTTGTAATCATCAATTCTATAATTATAATCAGATTGATATATCTCTCTGTTGTATTGAATATTACTATATTGAGGTGTATTTTTTACAGTAATGTCAAATGCATCTAGTCCAGCCCTTGAATTATATTTGTAATTTAATTGTTTTTTATTTATTGTAACAGTAGCTGTACTAACATCTTTCATTAATGCAAAATCTGCATCTGGTCTCTTCTTTAAGCCTAAATTTATGTAATCCATATATTTATAGTTAGCTTCATAAGTATTGTCATCAATTTTTTTGTCATCTGAATCATTTACATATCTTTCATAGAATGGATAACCAATTCCCATATCAGATGTACTAACCTTCATTGCAAATTCTGGCTTTACCTTTCCATCGGCATCTGTCGTTATTAATTTCGATGTGCCATTTTCTGTTTTATACTCTAATTCCGCAGTTTTATTTCCAGCAGGATCTCTTGCAATTCCATATGATGTTCCACTTGTACTTACCTTGCTTGCATCTCCTGTTATCTCATAAAATTTATTATTAAAGTTTTGTCTTGCTTCCTCTGTTTCCTCTGTCTTTGCTGCTTTTACATACTCTGTATTATCTGGATTATTAATATAATCTTGAACGCTACCATTAGCATAAGCCTTAGTTGTAGTATAAGTCATACCGTCATATTCAAATTCTACATCGTATTTTCCCATTGGAACTCTAGTAAAATAATATGCTCCATTATTATCTGTATAAACTGGGTTTTCTTTTGCAGTAGCCAATTCCTTTGTTCCATATTTATACAAAGTAACTTTAACATTTGGAATTCCATTTTCCTGAGTTCCATCGTTTTTATAACCAATTAATCCATCATAATTACTCTCTTTGCCAATTTGAGTATCCTCCCAGACAATACCAGCTAAGCGAACTGTTAAATTCACATCTGGATAGTCTGGCCAATCTGGATAATCTGGCCAGTCCGGATAATCTGGCCATGTTGGCCAACTTGGATAATTAGTTCCTAATATAGATGGAATAGGTGGATTAGGTGTAGTTGGTGTCTCTGGGCTCTCTTTTGGTACCAATTCTGTAACTATTTCATTTTTCTTTCTTTCTACAGTATTAACTATTTCAAACTCTTGAGCTGGTTTTACAACAACGTGAGCTACTAATCTATAATTTGAAGTTATATCATGTGGTGTCATAAAATTATGTGAACATGGATGTGGAATTCTTGATCCATTAGGTCCAGCTGTAAATGTTCCTCCATTACAATGACGTGTATCACATTCAGCTTTCCATGTTACATCTTTATATGTACCATCTAAATCTTGATATTCTGCTGTATATTCAACATCATAAAACTTAACAGCAATTTTGCTTATTTTTAATAAATTCTCATTACCCTTTTGATTAATAACAATGTTAAATTCTTCTCCACTGTATGGATAAGAATAGAAACCATTACTTCCTTCTGCTCCATAATCTTCATCACCAGCAGGTCTTTCTAACTTGCTATCTTGATGTTCTTTATCATAAGCTATTGTCCAAGTTTTTTGGTCAATTTCTTTTCCATCTTGATCATATAAGGTAATAGATTCAATTCCACCAAAATCTACTTTGTCTCTTCCCTCTTCTTTTGTAAATGATCTTACATAATTTAATTTAATTGGGCCAACAATCATTACACCCTTTGCTGTATCAAAAGCTACATTTTGGTTATTAAATTCATAATATGGTTCATATTTACCATCATAATCATTGTCAATTGTTTCTCTGTATTCTTTATATACCTCTGCTTCTCTTGCAATAGCATTTTTTGCTGGCTTATTTGCTGTTTTCTTTGAAACAGACCAGAAAGCTTGTTGTACTTCTCCATGCATATCTATATTTCCTTCACTATCTGCTGATGGAAAGAATTGATATAACACATATGCAATATCATAGTCTCCATT
The DNA here is from genome assembly GCA_934120395.1 of uncultured Clostridia bacterium. Classification (GTDB taxonomy): domain Bacteria; phylum Bacillota; class Clostridia; order TANB77; family CAG-508; genus CAKOTZ01. The sequence continues at coordinate 106,720 of CAKOTZ010000001.1, read as the reverse complement.
TCTTCCGGCTGTTTTTTTCTCAGATGCATTATAAGTACATATTGTTTCGTTCTTTGCTTGGGAAGCTGTTGGTTTGGATTTTAATGCAATTCTTTGTCCTTCCTTAACATCTGGATATTGCCCTAAGTTTAGATTACCAATTTTTACTACAGTATTGTCATAGCTAGTTAATCTTCCTCCCTTTCTTGCACAAAAAATTGGTAAACCTTTATCCATTGTTTTAGTAAAATAATCTTCAAAAGGAATTTTTATTTGAATTCCAGTTGGTACTTTTCGACCAGCTTGCTCGTATATATCTGCTACTCTAGTATATATTGATGGTCTAAATACTCCATTAACAGTTTCAGCATTACTAATTCCTATTCCTGCAATAATTGTAAAAATCATTATTGTAAAAATTCCTAATATTTTTTTCTTCATATTCAACTTCACCTCCCCTTAATTATAATATCTCGCTGTTTTTTTACGAATTACATATATACCTGCACCTAATATTATTAAGCTAATTAAAGTAATACAAGTGTATGTTACAACTGAACCAGTTTTAATAGTAATTAATACATTTGCTGAACCCATGTCGTCTTCCCCTTGTGCTTGATTTCTAATATTTGAGTCAATATCTTTTATGCCTAGCTCGTTGTAATCTTCGTATATTTCAGCTAAGTTGTTGACAATAACAGAACTGCTATCTGAAATTTGTTTTGTTAATATTAAACTAATTTCTTTAGTTTCACCTGGATTAATCACTTGTTCTGCAAGTTCTGTATTATATAAGTAACCGTCATTTCCAGCATACCATGTTGAATTTAAATCTGAATTAAATTTCAATTCTTTTGGTAAATAATCTACAATATTTTTTGCATATCCAGCAATATTACCTTCGTTTGTTACTTTAATTTTATATTCAACAACAATAGTTGAACCAACCATACGTTTTGCTGTAATATCAACCTTTGCCATGGTTGAATCTGTATAGTTGTATGTCTTTACGCCTTCTTTGTTTTGTACTGTAATTTTGCTTACAAATTTATCTAGCTTTAAGTCAAATTTCTTGTTTAAAACTAATCCCATATCAATGTTAGCAACACTACTATTTGTAATCCTTATAGTATCTGTAATAGCAACTTCTGTTTGAACACCATTTTCTGTTATTTTACTTGCAATAACATCAGAATTTTGGTTTTCGCTAACACCTGATTTTTTGTAATCTGTTACACCATATATTTGATTATTATAGTAGAATACTACCATATACTCGCCTTTATCTAAGTTTTCAAATACATAACTTCCATCATTAGCAGTAGTTGTTTGTTTTAATTCACCAGAATCTTTATCCTTAATGAACTCTCCATTACTAGCATTTACTAATATAACTCTAATTCCACCTAAAACCTGTTCAGATTGCTCTCTTGTGCCATTAGCATTTGCATCTACCCAAGCAACACCTCTAATTTTAAAATATTTTTCTGTTGTTCCTGAATTTGAACCATTATTTCCATTATTACCATTGTTTGTATTGTTGTTATTATCTGGAGGATTTGGTAAGTCTGGAGATTGTTCTATAATATTTGTTAAAGTTTCAGTTTGCATTGTTTCAATATTGTCTCCACTTATAGTTGCGTAATTCTTAATTTCTTTTTCATCCAAATTATTTGGCAAATTCTTAGCTTGTGCAACAATATTAAATACCACATCTTCATCTGGCTGTAAATTTATTGTCAATGTTACTTTATTGTCATACGCTTTTAATGTTCCTTCTGTTTTTGAATTTATAGTATAGTTACCCTTGCTAAATTTTAATTCTGCTGGCAAAACATCCTCTACTTTTAAATTATTAGCAACAAATTTACCAACATTTTTAATATTAATTGTATATGTAATTTTATCTCCTTCTGCAATATACTGTTTTGTTGCATCACTACTAATTTTTGTTTCGATATGTGGTTTTGCAACTGTATTTATCGTTTCAGAAGATACATGTTTTCCCACATTATCTGCATAAACAGTAGTTTTTGTTTTTATTTCTTGCTCGTATTTACCATCTTCTAATGTAGAAGCAGTAGCTGTTAAAGCAATTCTCTTTGTTGCCTGTGAATTTAATTCTCCTATGCTCCAAACAATTTTTCCTGTTTCCTTATCATATTTTGCAGCATTTTCATTTTCCCATTTATCACTTTCATCGTCGTAAGTTAATACATAAGCATACTTATAATCAATTCCAACAGGTAATATTTTTTCAGCAGTTACACCTGTTAATTTTTGCTCTGATGTATTTATAATATCAATATAATAAACAATTTCATCTTTTTCTCTTATTTTAGTATTTTTATCTATACTAGACCTTTCAATAATGTCAAAGTAAGTTTTTTCAATAGGATTTCCCTTGCTTTGATTTGTTAAATTTTTCTCCAAATCTTTAGCACTAATTGAAACCTCATTAATTAGTTTTTGCTCTGGAATATCGCTAACTTCTTTTGAAGATGTAACTTGTCCATCCTCATTTACTTCATCTAAATAATATTTATTAGTAGTTTCATCATAACGGAAACCTTCTGTTTCTTGGTAATATTCAATTAAACTTGGTAATTTATTTACATATACTTCAAATTCCTTTGTTACACTTTCACCAACCTTAATTGTCCCTATATTCCAATCTATGTAATCTCTTCCATCTGTATCTTGCTTAGTTTCAGGATAAATGTAACCACTTTGAATTTCCCCATAATCTCCTGAACCTTCTTGATACTCTGTATATCTTGTATAGTTAGGTATATAATCCTTCACATAAACATTTTCAATATCACTAGAGCCTGTATTACTAACTTTTACTGTTATTTTAACGGTTTGTCCCTCTTGTACAGGATTTCCATCTCCAACTGAAACAGCTTGATCTACAGCAAGTTTTGGCCCTTGACCAGTTGTTAAACCAACAATGTCAGCAACCACCTTTTCTTCTTTATCTCCTGTATTTGTTTTATTTGTAAAATAAACTCCAAAAGCTCCATATAAACTATTTTCATGTTCTAGATTTGCTGGTATTTCAAAATCATAATTAAATTTTAAAGTTTGACCAGTTGGCATTTCATAATCCTTCAATACAATTAAATACGATTTTATCTTTGAAAGATCTTCTGGTTCTTTTGTCCAAGCATTCGCCGTATTGTTTAAATCCTTAGATGCTTCTTCTTTTTCTGAATAGTAAATTTCTACCTTATCTTCGTCAATTCCATCTGCTGTTAATTTACTTTTTAATACAGTATCTAATGTTGTTCCTAAATTAGTATCTGATTCAATATTTTTATTTCCTTTGAAAGGAATTCTACCAAGAGCTACTACTGAATTGCAAGAATTACCTGTGTTATTTACAATCATTACCTGCATTTTTGCTGTTTTAGCATTATCAAAAATTGAAATTTTATCTGTTATTGTTCCTTGTTTTACAGAAATTACATTTTTTCCAGTAGATTCATAATTTGTAATACTACTTACAGCAAGCATTCCAGCAGGAGCAGAAAATTGAATATCAGTACTTGCCTCTCCTAAACTTTGCTCTCCTATAGTTCCAATATTTGCATAGCTTATTGCATTTGGGTTAGTATAATATAACTTTATTTCATCGCTTTTGTTTGGTGTTAATAATTTTGCTTTTATATCAGTTGTAAGTACAATATTTGTACCATTTGTAAAGCTTCCTAAGCTAAATCCATCTTGCATACCTTGTAATGTGATTTGTAAAATTATTTTTCCATCTTGAGTTAATTTCTTAACTTCTTGAATTTGTAAATTATCATCAAATAAAACATTTGCCTCTTTTACATTTATATCTTCGATGTACTCTGGTAATTCAACGAAAAATGTTGGATTTACATAAAGATCTGTATCTTTTCTATTATTATCTAACTCAATTTTCATTTCAACGTTTTCGTTAGTAACAATTGTAGATAAAATATCTTTATTCAAAACAATATTAGCATTTGTATTAGTTTCAGTTAAAACAATTTCTGCCTTTGTCTCACCCATGTTGTTATAATTATTAGCTTGTTTTTGGTTTAATTGAACTGTTTCATTTAGTTTAATAAAGCTTTTTAATTGCTCTTTACTATAAGGTAAATCCGCATTGATTTTTTTGTTATGTTTAACATACAAAATACCTTCTGATACAGGTTTTGAGGTTTCTAAAATAATTCTGCCAGTTTTATCTGGATAACTTACTATTAAATTCCCCTCTTCATCTTGTTTTGTGTTCTTATTAATACTAGAAATTGTATTTCCTTTTTCATCTAAAATATTAATATATCCATCTTGTCCTAAAATTCTTTCAAAGTTTTCTTTATTTACCTTTGTTTCTTTATAATTACTGTAGTTGTCGCTACCAATACTTAAAGAATAAATGTTTTCAGCTTGATTTGTAAAATAACTATTACCTGAAACAATTCTAATTGCATCCGTCATATCTTTATTAGTTACATCTATTTTCCATTCAGTATTATACTCTGTGTCATATTCCTTAAGTTCTCTTTGACTATTAGCATACATTTTACCTTTGTTCATAGAATCTTCTGCTGTCATTTCTAATGTAAGAGGAGTTCCAACTTCCTTATCTAAAGTAATTTCTACTTGATTGTTTGCTTTTACCTCTTTTTCACTTTCTGCTTGATACATAGTTATATTTGCTTCTGCCTTAGAAACAAATTTATTTGTTTCAGCTGTTATAGCTCCCTTTGGATATACATAACTAATAATGTATTCATCTTGTCCATTTCCAGACCATAATTTTTGGTCAGTTTCTTTATTTTCTACAGTCATAGTAACGATTTTTTTATCTTTATCATAGTTTACTTGACTATTTGAATAAACTATTTTTTCTTCTTGTTCACCATTAGTCATTGATGTATTTTTAGGTAAAACATTTACACTTTCTGGTGCTATTCCATTTAAAGTAGGAACTTGGATAGTAAGCTGTGTTTCTTTTCTTGGTAAATTATTTTCTTGCTTACCTAAGGATACTTTGGCACTAATGCGTACTAAAAATTTGTCCTCTCCATTATTTTTAAATGAAAAATATGAAGCAAGTTCTTGTGTTAATTCTGCTTGAACATCTTGCTTTAGTCCTACACAAATTTTAACTTCTTTTTCAATTGGATTTTCCTTGCCTAAATTATCAACATAAGTTCCTTTTAAAATTACTTTGCTCTCTTTTTGGATATCATCTATTTTCATTGTTTCTCCAATAATAGAACCTATTCTAGCTTGTAAAGAAATATCCGTATTTGTATTTACCTGTTTTAAACTTAACTTTTCATTTGTTGCCTCTTGTAGCATTTGGCCTTCATCCACAATGTTTTGAATACTGTAATTTTGATCAGCAAATTCGATGCTTGCATTCTTTAAATATCCATCTTTTACAGATAAATTCATATACATATCTTCTAGATTTCCATTTACATCGTAAACTAGATAATGTGTATTATTCCCATTATCGTTTTTAAAGAATGTATCAAATTTAACATTTTTATTTATGGTATCTGCTGTCTGTGTATCTAAATCTTGACTAATTGCCATAGCTACTACTTCTTTTCCTAATAAAAAGAAATTTCCACTTGTTAAACTTAAAATTAACAATATGGCTACCATAACTTTTATAACTTTTAGTTCAGTTACATTTCCCCTCTTTTTTCGCATATTTTTTCCTCCCAAATAAAAGCTCTTTATGTTTTTACATATTAAAGCACGCAATCTACGTACCTAACATATATTATACATTCTTATGTAAACTTTTTCAATAGTTTTTTCCAATTTTTCGCAATTTTTAGAACCTTTTTATTGTTTTTTAAATGTTAAGTGGGCGTATTCAAAATACGTCCACCTACACATTTTATTTTCTGTCTAGTACTCTTTTTTTAATAACTATAATTCCAACTGTTAAGATTACTAGTACAACTGTTGCAAGTACAAAGTAATAAGCTTTATTTTGACCTGTTGGTGGTGTAATAATTACTTGTTCTGTAAAATCACTATCATATTCTTGTGGCACATTGTCTGGATCTTGATTTCCGGGTACAGCATCCATATCTCGTCTTCCTGCACTATTGCTTATTTCCAAAATTTCTGCAATATTACGGTATGATAATGAGTCTGCATCATCATTTGGCGACAAGGTTTTAGCCAATGTTAAATCCACAGTTGTTGATTGTCCTGGTTTTAATTCATTCTTCTCTAATGATCTAGTTGCAATTACTTGGGTAATTGGTTGTTTTTCTGTTCTTGCTGATTTAGTTTGCACTATACTCAAGTCTGGATTCAAATATCCTTTTTCCTTCATGTATTTTAGAACTTCTGTATTATCTAGTCTTGTTTGTTCTTCAACAATATCTTTCTTACTTGATTGCTCTTTTTCAAATTCTTCCTTCAACTTATCGTAATTCTTTTCAACAAAATCTGCCCCATATTGAGCTCGTTTTGCATTCAAGTAATTTTCAAGTAAACGTTTCTGAATTTCTTCGTTTTGTTTTAATTGCTCTTCTTGTTCTTTAATTATATTGTCTGGTATAAACTCTTGCATATTTTCAACTAAATACCAGTCTGAATTATCAACTTTTCTAAATACTAAGCTGTTATCAACGTAATCAATAATCTTATTAATTTTTGTGGTAGCAATTTTATCTGAGCTACTTTCTTGTCCTGTATAGTAAGTATCACCTAGACTACCGTCACTACCTGTATAATCAATTTGACTATCATTTGTAACTGTAATACGATAATCTATTTCTAATTTTGCACCTTGCATAATTTCTTCATCCATGTAAACATGAATTTTACCTTGTGTGTATTCGTATTTCTTTGTTTCTCTTTTGTAAACATTTTGTTTTATTACAGCATTCTTCTTAGAAGCTACCCAGTTTACATTTTGTACAACTCCATTTGCTGTATCTATTATTGTTTCTCCATTTGCCAAGGTTAATCTAATGCTTGTAATTTCTTTCTTTAACTCAACTTTAGTTTCTGGTCTTTGCTCTAAGCCAAAGTCAATATTCTTGATTTGATATACATATTGCTCTTTACCATCTATTAAAGTTTCGTTATATTCGCCTTCAATATTGAATCTTGCAGTATCAGCAAACATCCATGTATTGTCTCTTAATGCTTGGTGTTTTGTTGTATCATAATATTTCTTGTCTGCTCTACCGTCGAAAGATGATAATATTTCAGCTTTTTTATTTGTAAGGTTACTTCCATATTCAATAACTTTTAATCTTCTAGTTTGATCATCTTTTGCATCTGATATTCTTCTATCAATATTTAACCAATTAGATAGATCATACCACTTATTATTCACATCATAACCCATATTATATGTTGTAGATTTGTAATCTTGTCCATTATATGAAACATCGTTCTTTCCTTCGCCTTCACTATTTTCATATCCTTCTGCAAGATATGTTTTTGGTGTATCACCATAAATGAATCTTACAATAAAGTTTCCTGCAATATATTCATTAAATTTATATTGACCTTCATTTACACTACCCATTGTAGTATCTGTAGTTATACTTCCATAGTCATTTACCTGTCCTGCTCCATTTGCTACTGCACCACCATGTTGTACAAAACTATATCTATCTTCTCCAGTGTAAATTTCTTTCCATACATATTCATATTCCTCTCCAGTATCTGGGTCATCTATTTTTTCAACTAATTGCACTCTAACTCCGTCTATTTTTTCTTCGCCGTCATCCATTATACCGTTTCCAACTAATTGTCCAGTTTTTAATAGTTTATTGCGTGTATCATTCCATACATATCCATCTAATGTTCTGCCATCATTTTCATATAGTTTCAAGTTTAGAACTGGTGCTGCATCATTGTCATCTTCATAAGCATCCATATAATATGGATTACTATTTCCTGGCTCTGAGTCTTTGTCTATTAATCCTTCTGGATCATTTTTGTCTGTTGCACTTCTTTCAAATGTTGAATAATTTGTAATTTCCATTACGTTTTGTTTTTCGCCAAGTTCTAGAGCATCATTTTGACCTTTATCTACTTCAAAAGTTACATATACATCTATTGTGTCATGCGAACTTAATAGTATGTTTTCTAATCCTGTTGTATACATTGTATTAAATCCTGGATAAAGTTCTGCTCCTCCCGTTTTGCTATTTGCTGTCCATGTAATCTTTCCAGTTTCTCCACTATTTAATTCGTAGTATGATTGTTTTGCAACCAATTTACGTTGTGGCTTTCCTTCTTCGTCTTGAATATCCATATATAGATCTTCTGGAACTAAACTGTAATTTCCATCAAAGTAATCTACTAATTCATTAACAGATGCCTTTTGTAGCAACGATTGATTTTTAATTGTAAGCTTGTAAGTAACAAATACTCTTTCTTCCCAAGCCTCACTGTTCCATTTTATTCTCTGAATTTCTGCTATTTCATCTTTCTTGTCGTCTTCATTTCTGTCTAATTGATTTAATTCGTTATATTGGTAATCATCTATTCTAAATTGATAATCAGCCTTATATAACTCACGTGTATATGAAATATCTCTATATGCACTTGTTTGTTGCAATTTTGCATCAAATATATTTGCTGGATTTCTTAAATCATAATAATATGTTTCCTGTTTTTGATTTATAGTTGTATCTACTGTGTATACATCTTGTGTTACTGCTAAGTCTGCCTTAGCCCTTTCAATTAATCCTAGGTTAACATGGTACATATATTCTCCAGCTTTATGGAATGTTAATTTATTTCCATTTAAAATAATTGTTGTATCTTCATTATCTAATGAGAATTGATCATCAATTGGATATGTTATTCCAAGTAGTGCCGTACTTGCATGCATTGCAAACTGTGGTAAAACGTGTCCTGCATCATCTAGCGTAATTAATTTGCTTTCTCCACCTGATTTGTCATAGGCAAGTGCAGTTTTTGTTCCGTCTTTTCCTATTGCATATCCATTTACAATTTCATTAAAGCGTTCATTAAATCTTCTTCTTTCACTTGCATTTTCAATTGCTTTTGAATTGTTATCATAAGTGTCTAGGTCTGGCTCATCTAGATATTCTAATATACCTCCACCAGCTAAATAATCGGTTGCCTTATATGTTTGTCCATCGTATTCAAATACTACATCATATTCTCCTACTGGTACTCTTTCAATATGATAATATCCACCTGAGTCTGTGTATGTTGTAGCATCTACCTTTCTTCCACTACTATTATACATTTTTCCTGTCTGTCCTGTTATTCTATCTACTAATGTTACTTTTATTCCTTCAAGTCCTAATTCTAGGTCACCATTTGCATTAGCTCCTCTAATACCATCGTAGTCTGTTTCTAATCCACTATGTCCATCTTTCCATACTGCACCAGCAACACCAATTGTCATGCCCAATTCATCATCATTTGCCCAATACACTTCATTTGGTCTATCTATATTAGTAATTGAAAATTTAGGACTATATTCAATATATGGTGTAGCATCTTCAAGAACAGTAAGTTCTGCTAATGTATCTGCATAAGGTCTTGTTTCGGCTTCTGTCTTTTCTTCGTCTGACATTTTAGCATTTCTTTCAAGTGCTGTATTTAAAACAGCTTCTATTCCGTCCATATTAGAACTTTTACTTAATTGACTTACTAGTTCTTTAACTTGGTCAGCAGTCATACTATCTGTTGCTTCGATATATTTGTTTATAACATTTGCTTGATCATTCGACTTAGATATTTTAATAGCTTTTTCCATTGCATCTTCTTTTGATTTTCCGTTAGCCATTTCTTGTGCCGCTACAATCAAAGTAGACCAAAATTCATCTTTAGATGTATTAGATGTACCACGGAAGAAACTCTCTGATTTATCTATTGTCTTCGTTATATCACTGTCTTTTCCAGCAATACCTTTAATTACTTCTAGTCCATTTTCCATTGCACTCTTTTGGTTATTTGTTTTTTCGTTTTCACTATTTGTTGTCTCTTTTTTACTGTTTGTTTCCTCTTTCTTCTCTGTATCTTTGTTTTCTCTTTTATATCCAGTTAATTTATCAATAGTATTTTGTGCTTTTTGTGCATAACCGCTTAGGTCTCCTAAATCAGAGTTATTGTCTGTATAGTTTACCATTTTAATTGCAGATTTAATTGCCTCTTGTTTTTCTTTTTCATTTAGTCCTTCTCCATACTTATTAACTAAATCCTTAATATGTTTTTCCATATCGTCGCCCTTGTAATTTAATGCTTCCCAATATACTTTTGTTGCAATTTTCATGGTTTTACTATCTAAACCACTAACCATTTTTGTTAAATTATTTATACTATTTGCATATTCAGTTTTTCCTAATGATGAAGCAACAACTGATAACATTCCAAGTATATCTCCACCATTATGATTTGCAAAAGCTGTTATAGTTCCTACAGCATTAATTATATATTTTCCTTCTTTTGAATCTATTAATGTATTTGCAACATACATTGTTTTAACCAAATCAGTCATGTAATTTGAATTCAAAACATTATATACGTTATATACCTTCATTAAATCTTTGTTAACATTCAAATTCTTTAACACAACTTCTAATCCATCTTTCATTGGATTAAAGTTTGCCATGCTTGCAAACGCATTGTTTATAGTATTTAATGTTGGTGATAATGATTCTAATCTTTTCTCTAAAGTTGTTTTATTATTATTAGTTTTATAAAGTTGTGATAAATTATTCAATGCAAGTTTCTGACTTTCTAGATGTCTTAAATCTGACAAAAGCTTATTTTTTGCTTTTTCTGTTGCTTTTGGATTGTTCATTCCTATTTCTTCTATTTTTCCATAATACTCATCATATATTTGCTTTTCTCTAGCATCTATTGCATCCTGCATTTTTTGTTTCTGCTCAGCTGTCTCTTTTTCTTTTTGTGCTTTTTCTTCTTCGTTTTCCTCATCTGGATGTGAATATTTATACAGTGCATAAGCAGCTGTTAAAGATTCTCTTAATGAACTATTTAATTTACCACCATTTACATTTGAAAGTTCCGTTCTTCCATCAGTTACAGTTGTACTTGTAGTTGTAAATGTTTCTGTTTCATATCCTCCATGGCTAGGATTTTTTTGTAAAGTTATTGTTTGTGTGTGGTGTAAATAATATTTTACAGCGTTATCTACCGTAATCGCTGATTTATTTATTTGTGCTATATCTGCATATGTAAAATAATGTTCAAAATGCCATATCCAGGTTGAAGCACCTGTATAAAATTTAACTTTGTTAATATATTCATGCCACATTCCCATATAATACCAACTTAGCAAATCTTGATATGATGCTTGCGCTTGCATTTCTTTATATTTAATTTCTATTTTACTAATACTCTGTATATTATTATCTCCATAATTCATTAATTCAATATAAAATTCTTCATTTGGATACGGAAAATTATAGTCTTCATCATTTGTTAATCTATCTAGCTTAGTATCATCCGAAAAAGTTATATTCCAATAGTTTTTATCTATTTTATTCCCATCTTGGTCATATATCTCCATATCATATATAAATCCAAAATCTACTTTACCTCTTAAATCTGTATACACAAAATCATGTATATAATCTACTTTAAACGGGCCAAATATGTATGCAGAATTCCATCTGTCATATAATACCTTCGCTGTTTCAGTATTATCTTGTATTGAATTTACATATCCATTATAAGATGACGCTTGTTCTCTAAAGCTTGAATACTTTGCAGCTTCCGCATTCAAGGCCTCCGACATATAATCTTCTTCATAAGTTGCTCCTCTATATATTCCTGTTTGTGATAAAGCACGTTGAACATACGAATCTGCACAGTAATTTGAATCCATTTCACATAGTATATATGCTGCATCACTTAAATATGTGCTTTCTCCTCCAATTCTTTTTGAACTAATTGGAATGAAACTACTATATGTATTTGTTATAGCATTGTAAGGTAAATAATCTATCAATATTGGCCCCGGATAAAGGACCCAAGCTGAAAATAATCCCATGTTACTTAATTCATTAAATACAATTGGTACTTCCAATCTATTTATAACTGGTATTCCTATCCCTGGCATTACTCTTAAAGTAGCATCAAACCAGTCTTGAAATTGTGTTGGAGCCAATCCCTGAATTCTTGGTGCTCCATAAGATGCTGACCCTTTTAAGGTTGGTATTAACCAATTTCCTAAAGTTGAAAACATATAATACATATTATTATATGTGTCATACCCAGTATCATGAAAAGTAATTGTGTTAAAAAAATATAATATTCCTAAACTTGCTAAAATTTGCACTGTTTCATTATCTTCAAAGCACGATATTAATACATCAATAGCAACAGAAGTCCAGTCTATTTTTAGCCCTTCAAATTTTAGCCCTGCAACATTAAATAAACTTTGTCCCCCCATGCTTCCAAAAAAGAAATCTGTCATAGTTTTGACTACAAATTTTTGTATTTCACCTGTTGCCCAATTTGTAACTTGATTAGTAATGTTAGTTACACAAGCATTTCCAATTTTTCCTAAATTACTTCCTAGTTTATTTGATTTATCAGTAACTTGACTAAATAGTCTTCCTGCAAAATCTGTAGCCATATCTGACATACTATTTGTAATTTTTACTAGAGCTTCTGCCCTTATTTGAGCAAATTTATCATTCATTTGAATTTTAGCTTCTTGAACCATAATATCAACTTTTTTTTGTGCATCTTCTATCATTGCATCTTCTACATTTTTAAATTCCTTTTCAACAGCACCATATAATTGATTAAATTCTTCTTCAGATAGCGTTTTATGTGTTGAATCCCATAAAGTATCTTTCCATTTCAACATATTTCCATCCATGTATGCTTGGATATTACCTTTAAAATATGAAGTTAAGGTATCTGCTAAATCTTTTCCTATTTTTCCACCTAATTTCTCAGCTATGTATTGGTTAGCTTTATCTAAAAAATCATTTGTCAGTTTTGTAGCTTCAACAGATAGTACTTCTAAAGTTGCATAATATGTTTCATACTCCCAATTGAAATTTGGTTTAGTATTATCAATATTTCCATTAGCATCTTTATTGTCTTTATTTAATTTATCCTTCACTCTTTCACTGTTGCTTTTAGTTATTTGGTCTTTTAGTGTGTTTGCTATTTTGTCTGCTTCTTGATATTTACCATATTTGCTAAGTACTTGTTTCGCAATTTTGCCTATAGCTGGAATATCTGCTGTTAAATTTTCAATTTCATCATATAATGGACTTAATGCCATATCAACTATTTTTTCTGACATAACATCAATTTTTCCATTTGCCACTTCATTAGCTTTCTTATATATATCTGGATATCTCTTTGCATATGATTGTCCGCATTTTCCCAGTCCATCTTTCAATTAATTTTTGTAATTCTGATTTTTGGTCTTCTTCCCAACATTTTTTTACATAATTATTAAAATCTTCCTTCACACTATCTGGCATAAAACTTCCAGTTTCTTCAAACCACATCTGTCCAACAATATTTTCTATTTGTTGTGATGTCATAGCTGATTTTTCTTGTACTTTTTTATATGCTTTTTCAAGAAATTTATCACTTGCTAATTTAATGCTAACATTTATTTCATTCTTTTTCTTTAATTCTTCTTGATTTTGCAAAGCACCGCTTCCATCATTGCTTTTTATAAGTTCTACACCCCTAGCAGTACTGGTAGAGGAATCTGCTGCAAAGCTATTACTTGCCTGACATATTATTCCTAGTATTAAAATAATTCCTATTAATAATTTTTTTTGCATTATTTCACCTCCTACCTTTTCAAAATTCCTTTTTTACGCATTATATATACTCCTGCAATTACTAACGCTACAATTGCTATTACTAAAATTGTACCTATAATCATAACTCCACCTGTTCGTACTGTAATTAATACGTCAGCAGAACCTTGGTCGTCTTCACCTTGTGCATTGTTACCTGCTGTTGAATCTTTATCTTTTAATCCCTGTTCGTTGTAGCTTTCTTGAATTTCTGCTGTATTGTTTATTATTCCAGTGCTATCTTCTGTTAATTTTTTTGTTAAAATTAATTTAACCTCTTTTGTTTGTCCTGGTTCTATTATTTGATTTGCAAGTTCATTTGTATATAATTGTCCATCATTACCTGCATACCAGTTTGTGTTTAATTCTGAATTAAAGTTAAGTTCTTTTGGCAAGTAATCTACTAAACTTTTTGCATAGCCAGCTACATTGCCTTCGTTTGTTACTTTAATTTTATATTCTATTACTATTGTAGAATTTTTAAGTTGTTTTCCTGTAATATCCACCTTTGCTAATGTTGTATCGTTATATTCATGTGTTTTTAAACCTTCTTTATTTTGTACACTTACTTTTGTTACAAACTTATCTAATTTTAGATCAAATTTTTCTCTGCTAATTAAGCCTAAGTCTATATTTGAAGTACTTCTTTCTAATTTTATTGTATCTGTAACACCTGCAAATTTTGTTTGTCCATCTTGTGTTATTTCTCTTTCAATTGCATCAGAATCTAGTAAAATTCCTGCATCACTTGCTTGGTATTTTGTTACTGTATACACTTGTGTATCATATAGGAATACTATAATGTAGTTTCCCACTTTTAAATTCTCTATTATATAACGTCCTGAGTCATCGGTTGTTGTTCTTGCTTCTGTTCCATCTTTCTTTGTTGCTACATTTCCTGTGTTACTATCAATCGCAACAACATTAATTCCTCCTAGTGTACTTTCTTGGTTATCTCGTTTTCCATTTTCATTTTCATCTAGCCACGCTAAGCCCGAAATACGGTTTCCATTATCTGTTGTTGTATTTCCATTGTTGTTATTGTTATTATTGCCTCCACTGTTATTATTGTTATTGTTTGATTTTTCTATTAATTGATGAATTCCGTCTGTAATTATATAGTCTGTATTTGTTCCATAAACTTCTGCTATGTTTACTATTGCTTTGTCCTCTGTATTTGCTAGCACCTTAACTCTTATTACTAACTCAAGAGTTTCACCAGCTTTTAGGCTTCCTGTAATACTAACATCTCTGTTTTTGTTCATATTTGCATTCGACTTTACTCCATATAGTGTATAGCTTGCTTTTACAAATTTAAACACATCAGATATGTTTTGTTTTACGTGCAAATCTTTTACTGTTGTTTTTCCCTTATTTTCTACAGTAATTGTATAATCTACTTCATCGCCTTCTTTTAAGTATTCACTGCTATTACTACAGTATTGACTAACAACCAATTGTGGTTTTTGAACAGTAATTGTTAATTCGTTTGTTTTATTTCCTTCGTATCCATCTGCCATTATCTTAGAATTTGTTTTTATTTCTTTTTCATATACACCATCTTCTAAGCTTTTTGCTTTAACAACTATTGTCATTGTTACTGCTCCATTAGCTTCCATTACATCCTTTGTTGCAGTAATTTTACCTGTGTTTTTATCATAGGTCGCAGATATTTGGTTATTTTCCCCTGTTTCATCGTTTATTTGGTTTATTCCACCACTTACGTAGCTTAAACCTTCTGGCAAAGTTTTTTCGATTGTAACATTCTTAACTTCATTTTTAGTCTTATTTATTGCTACTATGTTAATAGTTATTTGATCATCTGCTTCTATACATCCATCATTATCAGCACCCATCATGGTTTCTTCTATTTGTATATCTGACTTATTTAATGTTACATTTGCAGATTCTGCTTTTAATTCTGCCAAAAAGTTCCCTGCCGTTACTGTTGCAATGTTTTGTATGTCTATATCTGGTACTGTTGTTAATTCGTTTTTCTTTTCTGTTGAACTATCTGTATTTACATCATAAGTTTGAGTTATAATATAGCACTTTCCATCTTCATCCATAGTAAATCCAGGATAATCCTTATAGTATGTATATAGATCTGGCGCATCATTTGTTAAAATTTCAAATTCTTTTGTTACTGTTTCTCCTGGTTGTATTTGATCTACTTGCCATTCTAGTTTTGGTGTTGCTCCAGTTTCTAAGTTTCCATTTTCAACTACATTCCATTCCTTCATTGTTGCACTGTCAGCATTGCTCATTGGAAATGCTTGAGAAAACATATAGGAATTATTTTTTTCATACATTGAACGTACATAAGTTGTCCACTTTGGTATTTGGTCTTTTATAACTACATCTTTTGCTGTCTCTGTTCCATCATTTGTTACTTTTATTTTGTATTTTAAAATACCATATTCTTTTATTTGTCCATTTTCATCTGCACCACTTACTTCTTGTTCTATTTTCAAATCCGGTCCTTTGCCTGTTGTTATTCCTATTACATCAGCTTTTGATTCTTGCTTCAAGCTAACTTCTTTTGAATTTTCTGTGTAATATGTTGTAAAGTTTGAATATATGTTATTGTTATAACTCATATTTTCTGGCACTTCTAAGTTATATGAAAATGTTATTAATTCCCCTGCTGGCATTTGATAATCATTTGCTACAATTAGAAAAGATTTTATTTTTGTCATATCATCTATATTTTCTTTCCAATTATTATTGGCATTTGACAAATCCTTTGTTGCATTTTCGTTTTCCGAATAATAGACTTTTATTTTTGAACTATCTATTCCTTGAGCAGTAATTGCACTTCTTAAATTTGTATCTACAGTCGTTTCTAATTCTTCACCGTCTACTGTAATTTTGTTTCCCTTATGTGGTATTTTTCCAAGTACAGATATTCCATCACAAACATTTCCTGTATTGTTAACTAAAATCAAGTCAACCTTACTAAGTTGAGCTTTACTGTATACTCCAATTTGTTCTACTACTTTTCCTTGGTTAACTGACATTACTTGTCTTCCTGTTGAATCAAACTTGGTCCAATTGCTTACACTAATTAGTCCATTTGGTGCTGCATAAGAAATTTCTAAACTTGTCAACCCTGCTAATCCATTTTCTGTTTGTATTAAATTTTCATAATTTTTTGTATTTAGATTATAATAGTACATTTTTATTTCGTCTTCTTTACTTGGTGTTAAAATTTTTACTTTTATATCTGTGTTTAGCACAATGTTTGTTCCATTTGTAACACTTCCTGTACTAAACTTTGTTTGTATTCCTTCTAGCTGTACTCTTAAAATTATTTTTCCGTCTTTTTGTAATTTTTGTACATTTTTTATAACTAGTTCTTCATCATAAAGTATTTTGTATTCTTTTATATCTATATCTTCAATATAGCTTGGTAATTCAATGTCAAACATTGGGTCTATGTATAAGTCTGATGTATCTGTATTGTTTCCTAATTCTATTTTAAATTCTACATTTTCATTTTTTACTATTGTTGATAATTTATCTTTACTTATTGTTAATCTTGCCTTTGTTTTTGTTTCTTCAAAAGGAATTTCAACTTGTTTTTGTTCTGTTTGTAAATAATCTTTTGCTTCTTTTTCTTTTTGGTATAAATTATTTGCAACAACTAATTTTGAAAATGCTTCTATCTCTGTTTTGCTGTATGAAAGACTTCCTGTTATTGCCTTCTTTTGCGTTATAACTAGATTGCCTTCTTTTATAGGTGCTGTTGTTTGCAAAATTACTTTTGAAACATTTTCATAATATGTAATTATAAAATCACCATTTTCATCTACCTTTGTTGCTTTATTTACTATTCCTAACTCTCTTCCTTCTTCGTTTAGTACTCTAATTTTTCCATCTTCGCCAAGTACATCTAAAAAGCTTTCTTTACTAACTGTTGTTGTTTTGTATCTTACATATTTACTTATATCGTACTTTTGTCCATAAGCACTAACAACTTGCTCTCCACCATCTTCTAATCTAATACCCTCAAGATTTTCTTTGTAGCCAACATTTACTTGCCAAATTGCTTCATATTCTGTTTGATTTTCTTTTTCCTCACTATTTATATTGGCATACATTTTTCCTTTTCCAATTGATTCTGTTTTATTTTTTCCTTCTAATGATAATAACTTTCCAATTGGTTCTTTTAGACTTAATGTTTTTTCCTCTTCTTTTGTAAACTCTTTGTTATCTTCATTATTATATATTTGCATTTTTGTACTTATTTTTGTTTTTATTGAAATTGGGTTTGTTTTTATACTATCATAAGCTTCTTTTGGATAAACTAATGTAACTAAGTATTCATCTTCTCCACTTCCGCTTTTTATTTTTCCATCACTTTCTTTATTGTCTACTTTAATAGTAATTGTTTGTTTTTCTCCATTTTGTGACCAATTATCTTTTGTAAATTTAACATCCTCAGCTTCTAGTCCATTTGTTGCTTTTGTACTCTTTGCTGATACTTCAATTTTTTCTGCCTTTACCTCATTAAATGTTGGAATATTCATTGTTAGTTCTGTATTGCTAATTGGTAACATTGCTTTTTGTTCTTTACGACCTGTTTTAACTAATAATTGTAATAATACTTTTTCTTCTCCATTAGTATTTAAAGGAATATATTTTGCAACCTCAATGTTATTTTCTACCTCATATTCGCCTGTCCATCCAATATTTATATCTACTGATTTTTCTATTGGTGTTTCTTCTCCCTTTGCATTCATATATGTTGCTTTTAAAATTACTTTACTAGTTTGATTCAAACTTTGTTTATTTATTGTCTCTTCTAATTTTGGAGATATATTTAATTGAAGTTTTACTGTTTCATCTTTGTTTACTTGCCTTAATGCAATACTGTTTGTGTCTTGTTTTTGAACCATTGAAGCCTCATCTGTAATTTCATTTACTTCATAGTTTAGCTTGCTTTCTTCATTATCAGTTTTCAAAGTAATAATTGCATTTTTCAAATAGCCTTCTTTTTGAACCTCTAGATTTAAATCAAGTTTTACTTCATCACTATTTACATCCGCCACTTTGTAATGAGTGTTTCCGTCTTTTTCTGCAAAATATGCATCAAACTTTACGTTCTTATTTAATGTTGCCTCTGTTTGTTTATCTAGTTCAGCTGGTTTTAAGCTTTCTGCATAACTTACAAAATAACCACCACAAAACAAAAAATTAGCCGATGTTAATGTTACGATTAACATGCTTGCAATCAACTTTGTTAATAATTTATTTTCTGTTCTTCTGCTACTACCTTTCAACTTCATTTTCCTCCCCAAAGTATATATAATATAAATATATATAAATCTCATTTTTAGATACTCATATTTTTGCATTTTAAGTAGCTTTAGTCAATGCAATATGTTTCCAGTCCACGCAAAAAAATTGCTATCCTATATACGGAAGATAGCAATTTTCGGTTTTTGTTAAGTTTACATTACATTTTATTTGTAATTTGTATTCAAATTTTTAAAAAGCATTATTTCCCTAAGAGAAATAATGCTTTTTTTGTTTTTTATAATATATTTACAATTGGTTTTTATTCACCTTTTTCTCCTTAAATCATACATTAAGTATATACATACTTTTATAAATAAAACATATATTTAAAAAGAGGTGAGGTTTTATGAAGCAAGAAGATATGTCTGATATTATAAATAAATTTACAAGCTCTATGAATAATTCTGAAAGCAGTGAAAATTCAGGCAATTCTTCAATTTCACCTGAAATGATTTCCAATTTAATGAACATGTTTAAAAATAATCAAAACAAGAATGAGAAAGAAAATCAACCTGATAATTCTACATCGTCAACTCCTCAAATAGATATACAAACTTTATTTAAAATGAAAACTATTTTTGAACAAATCAATAAAAAAGATGACCCAAGAGCACAACTACTTATGTCTTTAAAACCATATCTAAAAGATAGTCGAAAAGATAAATTAGACCAATATGTTCAACTTCTTAACATGAGTAAAATTATAGAAGTTTTTAATCAATCTTCTGGTGGTGATTCTCAAAAATGATGTCATTTTCTTCTTATTCATATCCTAATTACAATAGATATTCAAATTATTATACACCGCAAACATTTAATAATATTTCTTCATCAGTGGATAATTCTTCAAAGGCTAGGGATAGCTTAAATAGGCATTCAATTGATATTAGAAATAAAACTACTACTTGCAAAGAAATTAAAATTAAAGAAGATAATCCCATGTTTGAAATTCTAGGGATAAAACTTTATTTTGATGATATTTTAATTGTCTGTTTGTTACTTTTTCTTTATGAGGAAGGTGCTGACGACCCTTGGCTATTTATTTGTTTAGTACTATTGCTGTTGAGCTAAGTTTAGTGGAGAGCCATATTTTTTAAATATGGCTCTCTTCAAATTTCTTCTTATTTAACTATAGCAATTATACTCTTGCTTGGTTTTACTTTTCTTGGTCCTATTTCAAATGCCTTAATTAAATTCTCTGTTGCTCCTTTAATTTTGCTTTCAGCTTCTGTGTGAATATATGCAAGAGTCTCACCTGTTTCAACTCTATCACCAATCTTCTTTAACAGTTCAATTCCTGCTAGTGGATCAATTTTATCTTCTTTTTTATTACGTCCTGCACCTAAGTATACAGAAATATTTCCAATTCTCTCTGTATCCATAGCAGTTATATATCCGCTATCCTGAGATAGTACTGGAATTACAAAATTAGCCTTACCAAATTTTGAAGTATCTTCTAAATATGATATATCTCCTCCTTGATTTTCTACTAGTTCTATCCACTTATCATACGCTTGTCCATTTTCAATTACATTTCTAATTTGACTAATGTTATCTTCAATTTTATCGCCTTTTCCCGCAAGTTTTAACATATATGCTCCCATGTTTTCCACAACTTCTTTAACATCAGCCGGCATATTTCCTTTTAAGCATTCATTCGCCTCTATTACCTCTAAGACATTCCCAATATTATATCCTAATGGCTCTTCCATATTCGTTAATATACATGTAGTCTCTTTTCTTGCTAGCTCTCCTATTCTTTTCATGCAATGAGCAAGTTTTAATGCATCTTGCTTGTTTTTCATAAATGCTCCGCTTCCTACTGTAATATCTAGTACAATTTTGTCTGCTCCTGCTGCTATTTTTTTACTCATTATACTTGAAGCAATAAGTGGCGTGCTCTTTGTGCATGCAATTGTATCTCTTAAAGCATATATCTTCTTATCTGCTGGCACAAGGTTTGCTGTTTGTCCTATTAAACTAATACCTATATTCTTAACATTTTCTATAAATTCTTTTTCTGATAAATCTGTTCTGTATCCTGGTATTGACTCTAACTTATCTACTGTTCCTCCAGTAAATCCAAGTCCTCTTCCAGACATTTTAGCCACTGGAACTCCTAAAGAAGCCATAACAGGCATTAAAATTAGTGTTACCTTATCTCCAACTCCACCAGTGCTATGCTTATCAACTACTGTTGCTCCTATTTCCGATAAATCTATTTTGTCACCAGAATCTGCCATAGCCGTAGTTAAATTTATAATTTCATCTTCATTCATTCCATTTATACATATTGCCATTACCAAAGCTGCTGCTTGATAATCAGGTATATTATCTTTGCTATATTCTCGTATAAAGTAATCTATTTCCATTTTGTTTAATTCTTTGGCATCTCTTTTTTTTGCAATTATCTCTTGTATATTCATATTTATATCCCCTTTTCATACTAAATAAACTTTTGAACGAAACTTCTTCTATGTAAATCACAAATTCCATATTCTTTAATAGCTTGTATATGCTTGGCCGTACCATATCCTTTGTGACTTGCAAATCCATATTGTGGATAAACTTCATCCCATTGTCTCATGATTCTATCTCTTGTTACCTTCGCAATGATTGATGCTGCTGCAATACTATATCTTGTTGCATCTCCCTTTATTATTGATTGAACTGGAATTCCCAGTGTATTTATATGCTCTAATGCATCTACTAGAATTAACTCTGGTTTAATTTCTAATTCTTCTACTGCCATTGTTAGAGCCTTTTTTGTTGCATTTAAAATATTTATTTTATCAATTTCCCTTTGATCAATAATTCCAACGCTCCATGCAATTGCCTCATTTGTTATTTGCTCATATAAAAGCTCTCTTTTCTTTTCAGATACCTTTTTTGAATCGTTTATGCCTTCTATAAAAGAAGTTTGTGGCAAAATTACAGCTCCCACAACAACAGAACCCGCTAAAGGTCCCCTGCCGGCTTCATCTATACCACAAATATATTTCATTCCATTTTGATATAATTTTTCTTCTTCTTCTTTTAATTTCAATAATCTTTGTTCTTCTTTTTCTTTCATTTTGTTAATTCCTTTTAGTTCTATTTTAGATTGATTAAATCACTTAATTTATAATATGTATTTCCATCTGTATATTTAAATCCTGCTGAATATATTACTTCTTCGGTTTTGTAATTTACTATAAAAAATGTCCCCGCCTTTAACTTAATGCTATCCAAGCCTAATTCATCTAGAATTGTTTGATTCCATACATAATAAAATGAGTAATTTTCTTCATCATCACGTATAGCTCCTGCTGTTTTTAGTGTTTCAATTGATGTACTACCATTTATGGTATTTAATTGCTGTCCCTTTAAAGGATTGTTTTCTTCATCAAAACTATTTTTTTCAGAAATTACTTTTTCTTTAGCTTGTACTAATAACATATTAGTATTTAAAGTTTGTAAATTTGCCTTCTGTATTACATTGCTACCTTGTGTAATGCCTACTGTTGCAATTATTCCAATTATAGCAATAGTAATAACCAATGCTACTATTGTAATTCCATTTTGCCCTGTTTTTTTCATTAATACCTCCATTTTTAAGCTTACTTTAATATTGCATTCGTATATATTATATATAGATATCTCAAATTTGTAAATAACTTCTACCTTAAATCATATTTTTTTCACAAAACAGTCACATTGCTATTGTATTATTAGTACAAATTGGGTTATGCTATTATTAATTAGTAATTTTTAGGAGGTTTAATTATTATGGACGAAAATGAAAAAGCTTATAAAAAAGTAAATAATTATTATAAGGAGAGTAAAAATCACTCTTTTGGCAAGAGCGTAGCAATACCTTTTGTATCAGGCGTACTAGGCTCTGCTTTGGTATTAGGCACTTGCTTTGGTGTACCTAATATAAAAAATTCTTTGTTTGAAACTGGTAGCACTGAAACATCAGCTACTTCTTCTAACAATTCAGTAAATACTAACTATGTATCTCTTTCAAATTATTCAGATACTTCCGTTAGTGTTGCACAAAAAATACTACCATCTATTGTTGGTATTTCAATAACAAGTAATGTTACATCATTTATGGGAACTACTAGTACTTCTACCGGCGCAGGTTCTGGTATTATAATTAGTAGTGATGGATATATTTTAACTAATAATCATGTTGTTAGTTCTTCTAGTTCATCTTCTTTTTACCAAATTTCAGAAGCAACTAGCATAAATGTGTACTTATATAATGATTCTACACCATATCCTGCAACTATTGTAGGTCAAGATGAATTAACAGATATTGCTGTTATAAAAATTGATAAAACAGATTTAACTGCAGCTGAACTTGGTAACTCTGATAGCGTTCAAGTTGGTGAATTTGCAATGGCCGTTGGTAACCCTCTTGGCATGCAAAGCAGTATTACCTGCGGAAATATCAGTGCTACTAATCGTGAAATAACAGATTCTGATGGTAGAACTCGTAAATTAATTCAAACAGATGCTGCAATAAATTCTGGAAATAGTGGTGGTGCACTAGTAAATAGTAAGGGTGAAGTAATTGGTATTAATACACTTAAATTATCTGCTACTGGTGTGGAAGGAATGGGATTTGCTATCCCTATTAACTCTGTTACAGATATTTATCAACAATTAATTCAATATAATAAGGTAAAAAGACCATATATAGGTGTTACAGGAACAAATGTTGATGAAAAAACATCTCAATATTATAAAATTCCAGTAGGTGTTTATGTTAAAGAAATTAGCAACTTCTCTCCTGCTGAAAAAGCTGGCTTGAAGGTTGCTGATGTCATTACTGCAATTGATGGCAAAGAAATTAAAACTATGGATGAATTAAATAATATTAAATATGAACACAATATTGGTGACACAGTTACTTTAAAAATTGTTAGAGATGGCAAGGAAATGGATATTCAATTAACCTTAGAGGAACAGCCGTAATTTTCTTTGTTTTGTCACACTTATTTCACAAAATAGACATAATATGAATGTATGATTAATAAGAATCAACAAAAAGTTGATTCCATAAAAATAAAAACATCCCCTTTTTATTTTAAAAATGAACGAATCTGATTTTCAGATTCGTTCATTTTTTTGTTTTTAGAATACCACAATGTCAACTTCACTTGTATTATTGGTATTACCATAAGGATATAATATGTATAAATATGAATTTTCCCCAATAAAATACGATTTTGTATTTTCTAACTTGTACATACTGTCATCTGCATTTCTGCTATATACCGTGTATCCAATGTTTTTTAAGTCTTCTGTTTTTTTACTTATTTCCTTTATTTCTTTTGTAATTTTATTTTGTACAGTCGAATTTGATAATCCTTTTGCTTGCATTATATCATTTAGTGTTAGAATACTTCCATTTTCCAGGTTATAGTTGTATGTCATAAACATAACTCTTTGAGGATTATCTCCTTCTTTTAATGTTGCCCTAATTGCCAATGATAAAATATTATTGTTTACATAGGCAATGTAGTCTATATTATATATAGTATATGCTGCTCCATTTGTACTTAAAATACTTGTTGCCTTTGTAACAAATATTTTTTCTATTTCGTCGTTTATTTGTTCAGCATTGTCACTTACAATGTTTACTGTTGGTATGTTTATATTCATTTCATATTTACCTTTTTCCGTTTTAGATACTTGGTTACTTGTATAAACCAAATCTTTACTCATATCTCTTCTTGTTGCTGTAGTTTTTATGTTTTTATTTACGTAATTAAGTGTGTTTGTAAAAATATTGTTGAATTCAGTCTTTATTTTCTCTTCAGTTTGATTAACTTGACTTATTTGCGTTTGGTTTGCTGTAGCTCCTACCATTAGTTTATCTGTATCTGCATTTTTATAAAATATCTGTGCATAAACACCTATCCCCAATGCAATTATACACACAATAACTATTAGGACATACAAAATATATCTTTTTTCCATTGTTTTCCCCCTTTATTGCCTTTTTAACCTTAATTATAGTATAGCATTTTTTATTTTTTTATTCAACAGCTTTTCATGTTTCATTATAGCAAGTCAAAAGTCATAAAAATCATACATAAAATCCATTAAATGCACACATATTTCTTGTAGAATGAAATAAACTATGGTAAGATATTGGTATCTATAGATTAGATAGAAAAATAAAAGGAGGAAATTTATGGTAGCATTAATTATAATAGCTGTCATTGTTGTATTAATCATTGCCATTATTGGTCTTTATAATGGACTTGTACAATCAAGACAAAAAGTAAAAAATGCATGGAGTCAAATTGATGTCCAATTGCAAAGGAGATTTGATTTAATACCTAATTTGGTTGAAGCTGTAAAAGGCTATATGCAACATGAAAAAAATGTTTTAACTCAAGTTACTGAGCTTAGAACTTCTTGGGCAAATGCTAAAACAATTGGTGAAAAAGCTGATTTAGATAACAAATTATCTGAATCCTTAAAATCAATTATGGCTGTTGCTGAAAACTATCCCGATTTAAAAGCAAATCAAAATTTTTCTGAATTACAAGAAGAATTGAGAAATACAGAAAATAAAATTGCTTTTTCTAGACAATTTTACAATGATAGTGTAACAATGTATAACACAAAATTAGAAGTTGTACCTTCTAACATTATTGCTTCAATGTTTAAATTTAAGCCTGAGGAATTATTTCAAGTAGATAATGCTGAGGTAAAAAACAATATTAAGATTGATTTTAACAACTAATTAAGGGGCAAAATTATGTTTGAAGATATTAAACGAAACAAATTAAAAACAGGTTTTATTGTTTCTTGTTTTATTGCAGTTATTACTTTAATTCTTTATTATGTTTGTATATATTTTGACTTTGGTCCTTCTTCTATTGTAATTGCACTTGTTTTTTCAATTATTTCAGCTTGGGCATCTTATTACAATTCTGATAAAATTGTTTTGTCAATGAATAAGGCTAGACCTGCCACTCATGAAGAAGACCAAAAATTAGTTAACATTTTAGATGCATTAGTAGTATCTGCTGGTTTAGAATCTAAGCCAAAATTATATGTAATGGATGAAGCTCAACCTAATGCTTTTGCAACTGGAAGAGATCCTCAACATGCTGTTATTTGTGTTACTACTGGTTTATTAGAAAAAATGGATTACTATGAACTTGAAGGTGTTATAGCCCATGAGCTTGCGCATATTAAAAACTATGATATTCGTCTTTCTGCTGTAGTAACTGTTATGGTTGGATTAGTTGTAATGTTGCAAGATATATGCTCTAGAGCCCTTTTTTGGGGTTCAGGAGATAGTGACGACAGAGATAGAAACCCAATTGTTATGATTATTGGACTTATTTTATTAATCTTATCACCTATTTTTGCAACACTAATGCAACTTGCTATTTCTAGACGTAGAGAATATTTAGCTGATGCTACAGCAATTGAATTTACAAGAAATCCTCAAGGTTTAATTTCTGCATTGCAAAAATTAAATGATGACCAAGAACCTTTAGAAGTAGCAAATACTTCTACTGCGCACATGTATATTTCAAATCCATTTAAAGGAAACAAGAAAAAAACTGATTGGTTTTCAACACATCCACCAATTGAAGCAAGAATTGAAGCGTTAAAGAACATTAAATAAAGGAAAAATAACCTAGGAAAATATCCTCGGTTATTTTTTTGTGTGTCTATTGTGATAACTCTATATGAGTAAATCACGTAAGACTTGATTATTTTGGGCCATTATAAGCACAAATTTCTGAATTTCTACTTCTGGTGAATCTAAATAGCTAAGCTTAGGATGTTTGCTGAGCTCAACCTTTTCTAATATTTTACATATTAGTTCTTTTCTTTCATCAGTAAATACCTCAGAAACGATTTCTGCAGCAGGTTTTGAGTGGAAGCCAAGTACAACAGTTCCAACTTCATCAATTTCTTTCATTATAAAGTCTTTGTGCTGTTTTGTAATAATGCTAACCTCCAATTGTCCAACATAGTCTTCCAATTTTTGATCCACATTTTGCCTTTCGGCAGCTTCTCCTGACCAAGCATTGCAAACACAAATTGCAACAACCATGATCATTACCCTCCAAAACCGTACTTTCAACACCTTGCCCATCATGACACTCTTCCTCCTGTCTTTTAAGACTAATTTTAGTCTTAATAATAAATTAGCACTTTAGCTATTCTAGCATATATTTACAAATATTTCAATATTTTATTTCAAATATTTTATTTGCATTTGTGTAGGTTATTTCTGCAATCTCTTCTAAGCTTACATGTTTAACTTGCGCTATTTTTTCAGCAACATATACAACTTTTCTCGAATCATTTCTTCTTCCCCTATATGGTTCTGGACTCATATAAGGACTATCTGTTTCAATTAGTAATTTATTATTTGGCACAATTTCTATACATTTATCTGCATTTTTGGCATTTTTAAACGTTATATTCCCAGAAAAAGATATATAATATCCAAGCTTTATTGCTTCTTTTATCAGTTCAACATTCATTGGGCAACAATGAAATATTCCTGTTTTTTTGCTCTTTATTTTATTTTTTATAATGTCTATGGTATCATTAACAGCTTCTCTTGTATGAATAACTATAGGCAATTCTAATTTATTGGCAAGCTCAATTTGTTGCTTAAAAACCTTTTTCTGCTCTTCCTTATTTTCTTTGTTCCAATAGTAATCTAAACCGATTTCTCCAATTGCCACTACTTTCCTGTCTTTAGCTAGATTCTCAATTTGCTTTAAATCTAAATTATCATCTAAATCATTAGGTGATATTCCAACTGTTGCATATATATTTGGGTGTGTATTAGCTATTTCTACAGCTTTTATTGAAGATTCTAGATTATACCCTGCAACTACAACTCTTTCAACATTCTCTTGTCTAATTTCTCTTAGAATTTGCTCTCTATCTTCTTCGAATTTTTCGTCATTATAGTGTGCATGTGAGTCAAATAGTTTCATTTCTCCCCTCCTTTTAATTATATAATATAACCACATTTGCTACTGCATACTCTTTGCAGTGTGAAATACTGATATCCATGGAAATTATTTGCGAGAATTCTTTATTTATAAATCTTAAGTCAGGTTTTCCTTTATCATCATTTACAACCTCTATGTTTTTCCATGATATGCTAAATTTATTTTCTAAAAAATTATTTACAGCTTTAAAAGTCGCTTCCTTAGCGGCAAATCTTGCTGCATAGTGTTGATATTTTGCCCTTCTTTTACTTTCACAATATGCTATCTCATTTTTTGTGTATATTTCTTCTAAAAATTTTTCTCCAATGTTTTCAATTGATTTTCTTACTCTTTCAATCTCAATTATATCCGTTCCACAAGCTATTTTCATTGTGATTCTCCTTCTATTTTTGTAACATTATTAACACTATTAAATTAATTATATTCAACACTAAACAAATACCTATTGTTCCCCACAAAATACAATTATTTCTTTTTGTTTTATTTGTGTTTTTTTCCTTATAAGCCCAATCGTATGCGTTCAATGTTTCCAAATATAAATTATCTAATTCAAAACATTCTCTTAATTTATTATAAAACATTGTTCCCATTTCGTCTTCTGTTATTTCTTGTGACCACAATACCTTCATAAAGTTTTGAAAATTACTTTTTATTTTTTTTATATTATTGTTACTTTTCAGTTCTTTATTTAACTTTTTTAAATATAATCTTTCATATAAAGCTAGTAAAAAAGTATACAAATACTGATTTTCATATTCAAAAGGCAATTTAGTATAATGATAAGCATTTAAATTTGACGTTAATAATACACTCGCATTTTTACTAAACCCAAAGCGTGCATATTCCCATTTATCTATTGTATTATCACTTTTTTTTGCACTCCAATCAACATTATAGTTACTTGGTAAAATTTCCCTGTATTTATAAAATTCTGTTTGTATATCTTCAAATTTTACTTTATCATTCCAACTTTCTCCATCTAAACAAGTATAAGCATAAACATAGTATTTACTATCTTGTTTTTTCTCAGATACACCTGTTATTTTTCTTATAAAGTCACTTAATTCTTGATTAGTATGAAAATTACTTGTTTGTATATTAATTCTTTCATATTCTTTCAAATTTGCATATTTAGAGCTTATGTCTCTAAATTTATAATTAAAGTTTAAGACATCTGAAAAGCTTTTTAAATCTTCAATGTATGTTTTTATTAATATAAAACATATACCTGTGTTGAAACATACTACGTCTATATTTCTTACTCCAAAGAAAATGCCATTTTCTTCTCCTATTTTCCCTGGTGTATCTTCTTCTAGCATATATGTAAAATGTACACATGGCTGTTTTCTTAAAATTTTTGCTAATGTGAATTCATCTGTTTTTTCTAATTTGCTTATTTTTTCTTTAGAATATTGGAAACTTGCAAATATTTTATCTCGCAATTCAGGTTCAAAGTATGAATATACTTCAAAATCTTTTTCTTTTTCCCATATTTTTAAGCTCATCTTTTTATTTTTTAGTATATTAATTAAATAACTTTCATATTTTTCCCCTTCTATATAAAAAGGCTTTATAAAATATGTATATTGATATTTTGGTTTTAGTTCCATATTTTCTCCCTCTTTAGTATCTTCTTTGTAAAAGAAGTAATAGCATACTTTTGAGGTATGCTATTACTTTTTTGTGTTATATATCTGTATAATAGTCAGCCTCTATAGCAACTCCTAAATGCCATTTTCCTATAAAGTCTACCTTTTCATTGTTTTTTAAATCATTACTTGTCTCAGCTACTACTTTTCCTTCTTTATTTAGACTTCCCCATTTTCCATCTTTATTAACACTAACAAATCCATATTCGTTTTGTTCTGTGGCATCATCGTATTGGCATTCTACTACTATTTCACCTTTATTGTTAATGTATCCATATTTTCCATTTTGTTTTGTTAAGAATAATGTATTTTTAGGAAACACTTCTGTATTTTTCTTTTCTTCAAATTTAAAGTTATAATATTTATATTCTCCTGCTTGTTTTATTCTCATATAACCTTTATCTGTATCCATTTTTGATAAAATTCCCTGTGTTTTTATATCAAATACATCATTTAGAAAATCGGATTGCGCTCCTTCTGTATCTCCAATATATATGTTGGCTGTTTTTATATAAGATAAATTTTTATATCTAAATTCTAATTTTGTTTGTCCACTTAAATCAATTACTCCATATTGCCCATCTTTTTTTGCTATATAGTATTCTCCACTTGCAATAGTTAAGTCATCATATTGTGTTTTTACTTTTTCCTCTCCATCAGTATTTATAATTCCATATTTTTTGTCTTTTTTTATGACTATATTTGCTTCATTTATTTCTTTTACTTCGTCAAACATGTCTCCATTTACTAATACATCTTTTTGTTGATTTATAATAGACCATTTCCCATTTTCTTTTACAACATAAATATTTTTTGTATTTACTTGTGCAATAGCTTCGTAAGTCGGATCTATAATGTTTTTCTTATCATTTGAAGCAATTCCATATTTTCCATCGTTGTCTTGAATAATAAACTCCTGCTTGTTCTCCTCGCTAATAGCTTTTATATCTTTATACTGATTTTCTATTACAACATTTCCAAAAAGATTACAAAGTCCAACTTTGCCATCTCTTTTATTTACAAGATATCCTTCAACTCCATTTAAAGCATTGATTTCTTCATAGTCACATGCAAGTATTTCTTTTCCT
Organism: uncultured Clostridia bacterium; assembly: GCA_934120395.1. Lineage (GTDB taxonomy): Bacteria > Bacillota > Clostridia > TANB77 > CAG-508 > CAKOTZ01. The sequence goes on along the minus strand of CAKOTZ010000001.1, from coordinate 75,887 downwards.
TTGCTGTTTATTACTCCATATTTTCCATTTTTACTTACCTTAAACACATCTTTTTCACACCAAATTTGGTCTTTACTGTTTTGATTACTTATAGCTTCTATTGAATCATATCCACTTAATATTTCTTCTCCGTTTTCATTTATTGCTTTCGTTTTGTATGTTTGTGTGTTGTAGTCTACATTATATGTACATAGGAATACTGGCTTGGTATGGTCTGGTATTAGTATCATTTCCTCATAGCTTGGTTCTACTACTATTTCTCCCTTATTATTTATTACTCCCCATTTATCTTGTGTATATACAGCAAAATAATTTACTTCTTCTACTTTTGTTGGTTTATTTTCACCATCTTTTAGCAGTTTAGTTAAAGTAATTATAAACATTACAACTACTGCAATTCCTACAATTACTCCAATTACCTTTTTCATGTTTAGCTTTGGTTCTTCTTCGTATCTTTTTCCACCCAAAAGTTTAGCACCTCCGTATTTTTTCATTTTTTCATACATAATATATCATTTTTCGTGCATAATTACAATATTTATGCTATAATATTATTTAATTTTATATTACGGGAGGTATATATGGGATTTGTTAATGTTGATATACGTGTCCGTTATGAGGACGTTGATAAAAATAATTACATAACTTTAAAAGGCTTATTGAAGTATCTATTAGATGCTGCAACATTACATTCTAATAAGGCAGGTTATGGATTAAATGATATTCCTACTACTAATCTTACATGGCTTATTTTAAATTGGAAAGTCCATGTTGATAGATACCCACGAACTGGCGAAGCTATTCATATTCGTACTTGGACCAGATGTTCCACAAAATTATATAGTTTTCGTGATTTTGAAATAATCGATAATACTCGGAAGCCGTATTGCTATTGCAAGTTCTAAATGGGTTTTAATTAATGCAAATGATAGAAGCATTGCTAGAATTAGCCCTGAAGTTATTAGTGCTTATGGTCCTGTTAATGTTAGAGTTTTTGATACAGAAATTGAAAAGCTTAAAGAACCCGATTTAGACTATTCTAGGCGCTTTGATTATACTATTCTAAGGAGAGATTTAGATACAAATAATCATGTTAATAACCTGAATTATATTGATTTTGCTTTGGAAGCTTTACCAGACGATGTATATAATTCTATTACTTTTCATAATATCGAAGTTATGTACAAGAAGCAATGCTTATTAGGTGATAAAATTGCTTGTCTTTATACTCAAGATACTAATGGTAACCATGTTATTACTATGAAAAGCAATGATTTAAAAGACCTGCATGCCATTACTATATTAAGTTAATTTTAACTTGGGGGAATTATGAAAGGATACTAATGCATAAGCAAATTGGAGTTATATGTCAAAAAGTTATAGACATATTAAACTTAGATTATCAAGAAGGTATGCCTATAATCATAGGCGACACCAATATAGAACATATGAAACGCCAACATTTAGATGCCTATATTAAATATGGAAATGATATAGCGAATATCATTAAAAATCCAACCTATATTGCAAAAAATCCAAAACAAGGTTCTATAGAATATATAAAAGAATATGAAATTAATAATGAATTTGTGCTAGTCGCAGTAAGAATTAGTAATAAAGGTACTATGTTTGCTAAAACCTTATTTGTTATGACTGAAAGGAAAAAAAACATATATTTAAAAAATGGCTATGCAAAAATTTATAAATAAATTTCCTTGAAAAAAATAATTATGTATGTTAAAATAACAATAACATATAATAATAAAGGAAACTTCTGAGGGCGGAACAGGCAGCCGCCACCCTTGTTAGGAGATGTAGGAAGGTCACCCTACCTAAGTTTTCTTTTATTAACAAAAACTCCCTCAATTAAGAGGGAGTTTTGTTTAGCCGTATGTTTTTTTCAGTTTTAAAGCATTTTTTCAACTTTTGCTACAATTATTGTCATATCATCTTTTGCAATACCTAAGCCATTATCTATAGCCTCTCTAATAATTATGTCTGCTATTTTTTGTACATTGTCTGTTTTAATTTCTTCTAAAATATCCTTTAACCACTCTTCTTTATTTTGTCCAGCTGACTCTAGTATTCCATCACTACACATAACAATAATTTCACCATCTGATATATCTCTGTCAAAACTTGCTAACTCAACTTCGCTGACCATTCCTGCCGGCATTGTCTCTTCTTTTATAATCTTTACATTTTCATTAGTTTTTATATATGTTGGACATGCCCCAGTTTTTACAAATTCAGCATTTGCATTATACAGGTCTAAAATAGTCAAGTCTAAAGTTGCATACATATCTTCTTCAAATTTTGTGTTTAATGCTGTGTTTATTAATTCTATTGAACTTTCTTTATCAAAGCCTGATGCTAATAATTTTTCTAATAAGTTTATGGCCATTTTACTGCTTTTTTTAGCTTTTTCACCTGACCCCATACCATCACTAATTGCCAATAAATACTTTCCATCTTGTAGTTTTATTTGCGTACTGCTGTCTCCTGAAATTTCGCTTTTATTTTTAGTTGTTTTTGAAATTCCTATATTAAGGCTATACTTATCTGCTGATTCATAGTAATCTGTTGTTTCTGCCTTTGATTTCCATATTGTTTTTTCTCCTAATTCTTTAGCTAATATCTTTTCTATAATTTCTATTTTTGTGTCCACAGGTTTTAGTGATTCTATTTTCACCTTATATTTTCCATTTTTTTCTTTTCGTATTTCAATTTCTTGGCAACTTATTCCTTTTTGTTCAAATAGTCTTATAATTTTTTCTTCCTTCTCTTCTTCTCTTGCAATTTTTGTTTCTTGAATTCCCTTTGCCATTTTATTGATTACTTTTGATACTGTATTCAATTGCTCTGACATTATTTTGTTGCTTTCTGAACTTTTCTTTTTCCAAATAAAATTAACTTTGCTAATTTGGTAAGTATAATTAATATTTTTTACCGCTTGATATATTTGTCTTTCAATACGTTTTTTCATTTCATCATCGTCAACACCAAAAATGAAACTATTATGTTTTTCAAATACCTCTAATAAGTCTTCACTTTCTATTTCTTCTTTTTTTATTAATAATTCAAAAATATCATCTACAATACCATTTTCCATATCAGCAAGGTCTTCATATAAAATATTGTCTTGTATATTTTCTAAGTTTAGCTTTAAATCTTCTTTAAATATTGCTTTATTTTTTTCTTGGCAATCTGTTTTTTTGTTTTCTTCAACTATAGTTGCTGCCGCTTCTTCATAGCTTTTAGCAATTTCTTCTATAGTTTCTGACATTGTGTTTAATTTGTAAATTGTATCTTGGTTTGATTCTAATCTATTTTCTCTTGTTACTGGTAATAACTTTGTTTTTCCTACTAAATCTTCTATGTTAATTGCTATTTTATTTGGCATTATAAATAATCCTATTCCTGCAATTATTACTTCTTTAATATATTGTAGATATGGAACATCATGTAAAAACGTAATAGCCGCTACCCCTACTACCATACATAGCGCAATTCCAACTTTTCCTGTACGGCTTAAAGCTCCTGCTATCATTCCTGCTAATGCATATATTGCTATAAGTTCTGGGCTTCCAAATCCCATTAAATTAAGCATTACAGATAATGTTACACCTGTTGTTGTTCCTACTAATGCTCCATTTTGCCATGCTAGCATCATTACTAGTAATACACACAAAATATTTCTTATTGAAAAACTAAACACAGTAAAGTCTCCAATTGAACAGACTGCAATTGCAACTAATAAGCTTGCTCCAATCGCTTCTTCTGCTGTAAATACTTTTGTGCTTCCCAATTCCTTTAAAACTGGTATAGAATTTACAAATATTTTATAGAAGATATATATCATTAAACATTGTAGGATTACTTCTAATACATCTGATACCATAAAACTTGCACTAAATATTTTTAAGGCTTGTACCATAAAATATGATGCCATTAAATGCATTCCTAATTTCTTTTTTTCATTTCTGCTTTCTTCTTGTAAATGTGGTCTGACAAGTAACATTAAAACTAGAAATACAAACGACGTTAATATATAATTTAATGTAGCTCCTGTTCCAAAGCCTATTAAAGTACCAATTAGTGTAGCAATAAATACAGGAAATGCTATTACACCGCTACTACAAGCAGCTGCAAATATTGCTAACCCAAATGGTGCTAGTCCATCTACTATTGATACCATTGATGCAAAGAATGCAACTACATATAGTAATATATTCTGCGGTTTTAACATATTTTTTACTATGGCCTTCCACTTATCTTTTTTATTCTCTTCTTGAGTTTCTATCTCTTCTTCTACTTCTTCTGAGATATTCTGAAACATATTATCACCTCTTTATTTTTTATGTTCCAATTTTATAATTTTTTTATTAAAATGTTTGTCATATTAAGTATGCTGTTATTAAAAAGTTTTTTACACTTTTTTCTATATTATTATTTTTTTATATTACTATAAACAAATTATGTTTATTATTTTATTATACTTTGTCAAAAAATACAATATATTAGTGGAAATAAAAAATCTTGAAAACATTTTCGTCTTCAAGATTTTTTGTTTTTTATTTAAATATTTCTATTTTATTTTTCTTTTTTAATATTATTTTTATTCCTACAATTCCTAATGCTAATATAAGTAATACTACTACAATGATTATATAATATGTTGCTCTTTGCTCACCTAATGGTTTGGTTACTATTATTCTTTTGCTTATAGTTGAATCTAATTGAATTGGTGTACTATTTGGTACATAGTCGCCTGGGATTTCATTCTCTGCACGTCTTCCTGCTGAATTTTGTCTTTCTACAATTTCCATTGATGTGTCAAAAGTTAAATCCATATCATTATTTTCTGATGTCATTATTTTTGACAAGGTTGTAATAAATTTTGCTTCAAAGTTTCCTGTGCCATTTTGTACCTCTATACTGTTTTCAGGGTATAAATCCACACCAAATTCACCTGTTTGATATATTTGTAAATTTTCTTTATTTACTTGCTTTATAACACTATCTGTAACTTTTCCATCAATAGATTTTATATTTGTAATTGTCCATGTAGTACTATTATCCTCTTCTTTATAAAGCATATTTTTACTTGTATAGTTAAACACTAGTTTTGCACTTGTAGTAACAGTTTTATTACTATCATCTGAACTAATATAGTTTGACAATGTGTCTATTTCTCCTTGATTTTTTACAGTTGTTTCATATTGAACTTGTAAAATAGCTCCATGCATAATTTCCTCATCCATATATACACTTATTGGCAATCCTTCTTTGTCTATTCCCATTACATTTTTATTTATACCTTTTGATGTATCGATTATTGTTTGTCCATCTTGCAAAGTAACTTTTACTCCTACAATTTTTGTATCTATTGTTAACTTTGTTTGAGGTCGCTTCATTAAAGCCATGTTTAATTCGTGTATAAATGTACTCTTTACATTATTAGCATTAAACTTTATCATTTTACTATTTGCATTCATATATGTCTCTTGAGCTAATTTTTGGATTGCTTGTTTCTTTTCTTCTCCGCTTAACTGTTGAATTGAGTTTACATCTAAACTTTTGCCCTTTTCCAAATCCATTGTTTTATATTTTTCAATTCCATAAGCTCTTGTTCCAGGTGTATTTTCATCACCTTCTACATCTTTTGCACTACTTACATTATTCTCTAGTTGGCTTTCTTCAAATATTTTTTGACAAATATTTTGAATTATGCTATCAGCATTTACATTGTAAATTTGATATACGGTTCCTCTTCTTGGCTGTAATTCAGTTCCAAAAATTTCATCATGCTCTTTTGTTAGTACTGTATTAAGTTCAATTTTATTTTCATCTGTAGCAATTTCAATTTGTTTAATTACTTGTTCTATACTTTGTACAGTTTCCTCTGAATCTGTTAATGCAATCATAATTTTTTTATTAGCGTTTCTTGAATAACTGTTAATAGCTTTATCTAATCCATATCCAATTGCAGTTTCATTGTTTCCATCTAAGTTTTTTATTTTTCGTATTATTTGACTATTTTCTTCTTTCGGTTCACTTACTAATTCTGCAACTTGATTAAATTTTGTTAAACCTATTTTTACCTCTGGCAGCTTTTCATAAAGTCCTTTTGCTAGTTTTTCTGCTAACTCTTTTACTTTATCAAGTCCATTTTTATTCATACTTCCTGATGTATCAGCTACTAACATTATTTCTATATCATTATATGACTTCTTTGTTTCTGATTTCTCATTAATATCTTGTGCCGAAATAGCCTGATAGTCTTGTCCATTATAAGTTACATTTTTCTGCAATTGCTCCTCATCTCCATAAATGTACCTTGTTTGATAATTTCCTGAAGCTAAGTTAATAAAGCTATATCCTCCTTCTAATTTATTATTATGACTTAAAGATAATACCGCTCTAGTTTTCTGGCTTTTTAAAGTTAAATATACATCTTTATTCGAATCAGTAGGATGTTTAAAATATTCTACCAATTCTACAGTTATATCTTGTATTAATTTTTCGTTTTCTTGTCTAATTCCATCACTTATTATTTGGTTATTTGATAATTTTTGTACATTTTCTCCTGTTCTTTCATCTTCCCAAACATTGCCCTCTACAACATTTCCATAGCCTATAGGATTTCCGTCTTCATCTCTTATTATGTCATTTTTACTGTCTACGTTATCCATTGAATCTCCATTATTATTACTTTCATCTAATTGTAATAACAATGTTGGTGCTTTATCTTCGTCATCTTCATAATATTCTTTTGGCTTATTTGGATTTGCGTTTCCTGGTTTTGAATCCGAATCTATTAATCCAGCTACTTTTCCGTCTACTATGTTATACGTTTTGTATCCATTTATCTCTGATACATTTACCTTACCGTCATTATCTTCATCTAATTCAATTTTACCTTCACTATTTTTCTTAGTTTTTAAAATAATATGAATTTCAAGATATTCTCCTTTTCTAACTCTTAATTCTTCTCTATCCAATCCTGTTGTATAAATTTTTTGGTATTTATCACTATATGGATTGTCCATATTTCCATATTTTGAGCTTGTTGTCCATTTAATTTCTATTTTATCTGTTTTGTTTTGATTTGTATCTTCATTTACTGTATCATACTTTACTTGAGCCCATGAAGTAATATCAAAGTCCCTATACTTAGTAGCGTATTCCAAGTCTTTGCTATAATAATCTGCTAACTCAGCAATTTGTGCTTCATCTTTTTCTCCGGAATTTCTTATTACAATCATATAATCTAAATAGCTTTCTAGCTCTGATTGATTAGCACTTCCTAGTATTTCTATTAATCTTTGTTTTATTTCATCATTTGGTGCTTTTGCTAATAAATCGTCTAGTTTCCAATTATAATCAGCTCTATTTACTTTTTGAATATATTCGTCTTTTTCTATATTAGAATTAATATCCCTGATGTTTCGTTCCGAGAATATATATCGTTGTATATTACCTTTAATACTAAAAATTGTTTCATATAAATCTGTTTTTAAACTAATATCTGTTATATATCTTTTAGCTAAACCAAAGTTTACATCTTTACTGTCAACAATTTTAATATACCTTTTATTTTGTATTATGATTTCCTTAGAAATTGGATAAAAAATATTATAACTTGATGTTCTTGAAGCCATTGCAAACTGGTCTTTTACATATCCATTATCTGTCGTCTGTATTTTTGATGTATTTATATCACTTTCATATGTTAATCCAATTTCTCCCCTTGTTCCAATTGCAGTATCATTTCCAGCAATTTCTGTATATGCTTTATTAAAATTATCCCTTTCTTTTTCAACTTCTTGAGTTACTGAATTGTTTATATACTTTTGATGTGTATAATCTGATTTATAATCTACAATATTACCGTTTACTAACATCTTTGTGCTTTTATAATGTTGACCATCATATACAAATTCTATATCATACATTCCTCTTAGTACTTCTGTCAATTCGTAATTTCCTACAGCATATGAATAAGTATAATATCCATCTCCTGTCCTGTTATCATTTTTATCCACCTTATACAAATTAACTCTTACTTTATCAAGTCCAAATTCCCCATTTTCCTTTATTCCATTATTTTGTTCCTCCATTCCATCTTCCCAAATGTTTCCTGATACATTCATTTTAACTTTCCATTCATCGTTTGAATCATCTTCTCCTGATACTTTTGTTAATGTTTGTATTTTTGTTGTGTAATAATCCTTTGCCCACAATACATCAATTAATGTTTGAGATGGTATTTCTCTATATGAATTGTATACAGTTGCTGTTAAATAAAAATAACAACCTACAATATGGCTATATGTCTTATTGTGAATACACGTATTGTGTCCATTTTCGACTTCGTTACACCATAACACATCCTTATCATAGCGTGTAATCCTATTTGGTGTCCATTTCACCTTATTATATGTGCCTACTAAAACATTGTATTGTGCATCTACATTATATTCTGTATGTATAAAATCTATTTTGTTTATTTTGCTTACATTATCTAAGTTTTGATTATATTTTAGTTTTATATAAAATTGCTCATCTGCAACGGGAAATTTATACTTTTCCTTTGTAAACATTGGTTCTAATCTTTTAGATGCAATAGCAGTTCCCGTATATACAAATTCCGCTTCTATATTTCCGATGTTATTACCATCTTTATTTAGCTCTGCTATTACATTATTGTCTTGGTCATAGATTTTCATTCCTGTTATACTTGCAAAATATACTTCTCTATCTCCACTTTTAAAGCCTTGTGGGTCATAATCTAATGAAAATGGACCTACCAATATATCTTTGTAGTCATCATCCATGTATACTTCTGAACTTAGTTTTTTATCTGATACCTCATATCCTTTTTCTTTATATTTAGCATAAGCATTTGCTTCAGCTAATAGTCTTTCACTTGCAACCGTTGTATTCCAATTCCAAGTTACATTTCCCTTGCTAATTTCGGTTCCATACATTGCTTTCTGTACAAAGGACTCTAAACTGTCATTCTGTCTGTAATAATTTAATACGTATGCTTCTTTTTCTGTTGCATTTCCTTCTTTTCCAGGTCTTTTTATTGGCGTATTAGGTGATATTATATACTTTCCTAAAGAATAACTATATATATCTTGTGTTCCATATATATTAGTAGTTGTTCCTTCTACAAATCTATTACCTATTCTATCACCAGTTTTTGGATCAGCTACTACCTCATCTAATTTATATTCTCCACTTCCCGCAGTTACTTTTGCATTTAAATGCTCTGCATCTTCTCTTGCTGGAATTGTCTGTCCATGTTGAACACAAAACAATTCCTTTGTTTCATTTAGCTCCTCCCACGGAATAAATCTACTTGTTTCAATTCGTATATGTGTAACATCTCCCAAATTTCCAGCCCAATCTACTGCTCTAATATGTAACCACTTTCCAATTGACTCTTTTCCAAATGTAAACTGTAAATCTCGAATATTACCTCCTGGGTCTGTTGTTGAATTGTCATCTACAGTCCATGCATATCCTTGTATCCCAGTTTTTACCTCTTGAACTGTCGGATTTGATAATAATTCTGCTTTAGTTCTTGGATGAACAAATTTAACATAGAACTCATACGATGTTCCCCTATCTTCTGCCCAAACATTCATTTTTATTGTATTATTTTTATCTGCTGTGTCGGATAATGTTACTAATGGTTTTGTTGGTCCAGCTTTATCTGTTGCATCTCCATCTCCATATTTTACCTCTGTCAATTCTCCCTTTATTAATTCATATTGGTTAACTCCTTCTTGGTCTCTATATGCATAATATCTAGCAATCATTGTATCCTGAATTTCTTGATATAAACTATATGCAATTGTATTGTATAGTGAATTATTTCCACTAGATACCACATATAATTTATTACTATTGGTAAATTGTGATGTACTTCCATAATTAATAATTAAACTTATAGTTTTAGTTCCTCTTGCATTTGCTCTTGCAATACCATTATTAGGCCATTCCCCTTCATTTGACCATCCATCAGTCATTGTAATTAACACATGATTTTTTTGTGTTGACTGTGCTAATATGTTATTTGCTACACTTATTCCTGCACCAGCATTTGTCATTCCCCAAGCGCCTAAACTATTTACTGCCGAAATTAGTGCTCCCCTATTATTAGAACTTCTTATATGTAAACTTACACCACCATTAAATGATATGATACTAATTTTCATATCTGGATAATAATCCAATAATTTATTTATTAATACATTCATTCCTGATTTTACAGTTGACATTCCTGATCCACTCATACTACCAGAACGGTCTATAACTATTGCTACTTCTGGCAATTCTGCTGGGTCATCTTTTTCTATTTCAATTGGATTCCAATCAATATTTACATAGTTCCAACCAGCAGTTCTTGCTATTCCTGTTTCATCTATATTTGATGCTTCTTGATAAGTTTTAAATAAATTCAAATCACGAAAAACAAACATCAAAGGGAAATGTAATATTTCGCTAACATTTCCTGCATAGTCAATTGCCTTTATATGAATATATCTTCCTTTGTTTACTATAGTTCTATCTATTTTTAACGATTCTCCAGCTTTTAACATTATGCTGTCTCCTGGGTCTGTATCGCTTTTTTCGTCCACAACATAGGAATATCCTGCTACTCCTGTTGCTACAACCGTTGTCGTTTCATTTGAACTGTGTTCTTTTTCAGAAGTTTTTGCTACAATTTTATGCATATATGGTGTTCCATTATCACCTGTTTTTATATCTAATTTTAAATTCCAACCATCACCACGAATTGTTGAAAGCTCTGCTGTTGGTATGTCTGGTCCTGCCAAATCTCTAATGCCATCTGAAACATCAAACATTGCACTTTGCCTTTTAGTTGTTAATTTTTCTTCATATTCGCCATCTCCAGCTTTTTGATATACTGTATAAGTTCCATTTCCTGGATTACTAGATATTTCCCATGGCTGTTCTTGTGTTCCTTCACCAGAAACTTGATATAAATCTGTCTTTAAAGTTATAACCACTTTTATCCCTGCTGTCATAGATTTTCCTTTTGGATTTACTCTGTGCAATTTAACATCTGTTCCATCAATATAATAAACAGAATTTAATGAACTTTCTGCATTATAGTAGTTTGGAATAAAAAATTTATTTCCACCTATGTATAAATTGTTTCTATCTAAAATTCTTCCAACTACAGTATCATAATTCCTTGAACCACCAAGTCCTGTTCCAAAAATCCCTCCATGTTTATCTGTATCTTTTATCTTATCATATCCATCCTGAACCAATTCAACAGCTAATTGTTCTGCATCTGTTCTTCCCAAATATTGCTTTAATTCAGTTAATGCTTGTGTATGTGGTAAATCTTTTAAGTCAAATGGTCGTATGCTATCTACATAATTTTTGTCTGAAAAACATCTTGCAATTTCACTTAATTGATAATATAGTCCATATCCTCCATTGTCTGCATTAGCATCACCATAAGCATAAGGATTTGAGTATGACCAATCGTAATTCTCTCCAGATACTGTTGTACTTGCTACTGTTGCTGTACTTATAATTTTAACAGTCTTCCCATCATTATAGATAACTCTCCATGCAGTATTGTTTAAACTAACTTGTGATTTATCTCTTATTCTTTTAATCATAGTGTTAAAATTTTGATTAATTGTATCGGTAGAAATTGGATAATTAACGTAATCTCCAACTTTTGCTTTATCAGATAATTTTACTTCATCTTTAACACCAGTCCATTCTAACGCAACTTTTTGCTCTCCATAATTATATCCTGCATCTAAAGTAATACTAAAATTATCATAATCATCTCCATTATTTTCATCTGTAGTTGCTCCTTCTCTTAGCTGTGCACTACTAGTTGTATTCTGTTTATTTTCCAATACATTTACATTGTTCAAATTTTCCCTTGCATATGAAATTGGGCTAATTTCTAGAATTAAACATAAAAGCAGAATTGTTATTATTCTATTTATTCTCAAATTATTTCCACCTCTTTTCTTTTTTGAATTTTCTAGAAAATTTTACACCACTTATAACTCCTGCTAATACAATAAGAATTATTATTAATGTTCCTATATAAATAGGTGTATTTCCTGTTGCAACTGTTATCAAACATTTAATCGTTTGATTATTATCTTCTTTGGTTTCCTCCTCTATTCCGTTTTGATTATACGTTTCTGATATTTCAAAATTAACATTAAAGTTACCTGTATTTTTATCTGTCATTTTTTTCGATATGTACATTTTTAATTGCGTACTTTCACCAGGTTTTAATATTTTATCTGCTAAAGCAATAGAATATATTTTCTTGTCTTTTCCTTCATACCAATCTGGATTCATATTTGAGTTTAATGTCATTTCACTTGGTATATTAGCTAACATCTCAGTTGCACTTCCAGCTACATCACTTGTATTTGTAATATTCAATGTATACTCTATAATAACTTCTGCTCCATTAATTTCTTTACTATGAATTTCCTGCTTGGCAAATTGTGCTAAATTATAGTCTTGTCTAATTGTATTTTTACTTGTTGAAACCGTAATATTTGTTATTCCCGCTTCTAATTTTAAATTAAATTTCGGTGTTTTGTATAATCCAATATCTATACTATACAAACTTCTATCTCCAACTTGTATTATATCTGTTACTCCTGCATCTACTTCTTTTCCATCAAATATAACTTTTTTAGAAATAACATCTGAATTTCTATCATTAGCTATTCCTGTCTTTTGATATTCTGTAATAGAATATTCTTCATTGTTATACATAAATACAATTATGTACTTTCCAGTTTCTATATTTTTAAATTCATATGCACCATTTGAATCAGTTGTCGCAATCTTTTCTTGTCCAGTTTTATAGTCTTTAGCAATATCTCCATTTTCCTTTAATAAATATACTTTGATTCCCGAAAGCAAACTTTCACTTTCTTGTCTTTGTCCATCTTTATTATTATCTTCCCATGCTAGTCCATTTAATCTATAACGTGTAACTCCATCCTCTCCTACTTCTCCTTTATCTCCAACATTAGAGTTAGAATTATTATTTATAATTGTATGCGTTATTCTTCCTATCTCCATTTGTTCTACATTATTTGCACTCATGCTTGAAACCGCTTCTATATTAAATTCAGTTTCATCGTTCGATAATGCTTCAACTTGCACTGTTATGCTTATTGTAATTTCTTCTCTCCCCATACTAGTTTCTATAACAATATCTCTACTTCCACTTGATAATATTTGATACTCATTATTGTTTTTATAATAAGTTCCTGAAATAAATTTTGTTTTTTCAGGTATTAAATTTTTTATAAATAAGTTTGAAACCGTTGCTTCATTATCGTTTTTCACATGAATCGTATATGTAATATAATCTCCAGCATAAACATATTTTTGTTTTACATTTGTTTCCATGCTAGTACTGATTTTGGGCTTTCCAATAGTATTTGTAACCGTATTAGAACTATTTTGTTTTATTCCTTCAGCCTCTATTGTAGAATTTGTTTGAATTGTTTTTTTATCAATATCATCTAAAATTTTATCAACCTGAACTTTAATTTTTACTTCTATCATTCCATTAGCATCAAATGATTCACTTATGATTTTAACTTCATTGGTATTTTCATCATAGCTAACATTTCCTTGTCCTGTTAATATTTCTGTTTCTTTATAACTTATACCATCAGGTATTACCTTTTTTATGGTTAAATTTTTCATTTGTAAGTCTGTTTTATTTTCTATTATTAATGTATAGTAATAATTTTCTCCTTCTTCCAAATATGCAGCCTTTGCTTTTGAAGATTCTTCTATAATATTAAAATAAGATTTATTTACTTCATTATTTGTTTCATTTGAAATAATTTCTTTTTCTATGTTGTCTGCTTGTAATCTTGCTACATTCTTTATAACTATAGTTGGTAAATCTGTAATTTCTGTTTTTTGTTTTTCTCCTGTTTGCTCATTTTTTACCATTATATAATATCTTCCGTTTTCTTCTGTAAAGCCTTCTTCGCCTCCATAGTACTCTATTATTGACGGTATATTATCCACAACTACTGTATATTCTACTTCTACCTTTTCACCTGGATTGATATTTCCTAATTTCCATTCTATTTGATTTGAAGAAGCATGATATGTATATTTATTATAAATCTCTATGTCATTATCAATTACCTCTTCCTCTAAGTAACTAGTACCTTTAGGTATAGTATTTTTTAATATTACATTTTGAGCTATTTTATCTCCTGTATTTTGGGCTATTATTTTGTATGTAAGTTTTTGTCCTTCTGTTAAATGTTCTCCATCATTTATCCCTCCTACTAAATTAATGCTCATTCTAGCTCCCGAACCTGTTGTTAAACCTATTTTATTCGTCCTTGAAACATCATTTACAATTCCGACAGGAGTATTATTCTCATACGTTGTTATTAAATCACTATATGCATATTCTTCATGTTCAAGCATTGCTGGTACATGTGTTTTGTATTCAAAAACAAGTTTTTTTCCTTGTTCTAATTCGTTTACCACAATCATAAATGCCTTGATATTTGACAATGAATTTGTTTGCGTGCTCCAACCATTATCTGCTTTTTCTAAATCATAATCTGCTTGTCCATTTTCAGTATAATATACCTGATATTCTTTTTCTTCTTCGCCTTCTATATTTATTTTACTTAATAAATCTGCTTTAAAAGTACTACCTAAATCTTCCCCTGTCTCTATTGATGTATTTCCCTTAAAAGGTAATCTTTCCATTATCTTTATATTTGTTGTTTGATTTCCCGTATTATTCATTACTACTATTTGATTTTTAATAATTTTTTCTTTCGATAATATTTCTACTTTTCCATTAATATCTCCATTATACGAACTAATGATTGTTCCGTTTTCGTCAAAGCCCTCCATTATATGTATGGTTTTGAATCCAACATTTGTTACGTAATTTATATAATTAACGTTTGTACCTACTAGATATTCTCCATCTAAAACAATATTTTCTGGATTTGTATAATTAGTTTTTCCTTCATTAAAATAATATAATTTAACAATTTTATTTTCTGATGTAGGAGTCAATTCTTTTAACTGTATATCAACATTTAATACTATTGTTGTTCCTCCAACTACATTTTCTGTTACATAATCGTTTTGTATTCCTGATAAGTTAATCTTAATTAATTTTTTTCCATTAACATTCAATATTTGAGTTCTCTCAATTTTCAAATCATTACTATATATAATGTTCGTACTATTGATTGTAATATTTTCAATTTCTTCTGGCATTTCTACTAAAAAGAATGGATTTGCCCACAAATCACTTCCTTCATTATTATTGTTCAATTCTATTTTAAGTTCAATTCCACTATTAACTTCATCTGATGATAATGTTTGTCTATTAAAACTCATATTTGCCATTGTTATTGTATCTTTTAGCATTATATCTAGTATTTTTTGATATTCATAATTTATTGCGTTATCATTTGATATATTGTATGTAACATTTGTTTGAAATTTTTTAAATTGTTCAATATTTCTTTTGATATATGATACATCTTCATTTAATTTTTTTATATTTTTTATACTCATAAAACCATCATTTACTATTTTGCTTGTTTTTATTGATATTCTTTTAATTGGTTCTGTATAATTTACTATATAATTATCATCTTCACTAACAGCTAAATCTTTTGTTATTTTATAAATTTCTTGATTATTTTCATCCAGAATGCTTACATACCCTTCTTCGCCTAATATATTTAAAAAATCACTCTTTTTTATAATTGTTTGTTCATAAAATGCATCAGCATTTATTGACGTATTTTCTTCGTCTACAAAACTTTGATTATTTTCATAAATACCTAATTCTCCTAACACATCATTTCTTGTAATGTTTACTACATGTTCTATTTCATATCTAAATTCCTTTTTAGCATACAGTATTCCCTTACTTATTTCATTCACATTACTACTAATTTGTGTATCTATAAAAGATGATATTTGAACATCTAACTCATTCTGTATAGTGTCTTCTATTTCTGTCTGCTTATCTCCCTCACTTAGCATAGCCTTTATTAAGACTTGCATAGGTATTTTATCTATTAATATCTTGCTAGAAGGTCTTGGTTCTGTACTATCCCAAACAAAATCAATATATGCCCATGCATTACCTGTTTCCTCGTCTTTTTCTATTTTTATAATAGTCCCGTCTTCATACTCTTTTACATGTGTTGAATCTAAATATTTTTCATAAGCTGCTTCGTTATATTTCCAAGTAATGTAATAATCTCGTTGAATAGCCTCTGCTCCATTCAATTTCAACTCAATTTTAGACTTTTCTTTTTTACTATCTATTGAATAAAATTCATTTTCTTTATTGTCTTGACTTAGAATTACTCCATCATGATATATCTCTATTTCTGTTGGCAATATTCCAGCATACTCTGGACTATTTATTTCTAATTCTAATTTTTCACTATTTTGCAGTTGTTCAGCACTAAAGCTAAATTTTTCTTGAATGATTACACCTTTATCAGTGTTACTATTGCAGAAAGGAATATACTTAGTAATACTCTGCATCAATTTGCTACTGTTATGATCACTTTCGTCTGTAGCAAGAGATTTAAAACAATTTTTAAACGGTACCAAATTTGGTACTACTAAACTACTGATAATATAAATTATTAAGATTTTATTGAATACTCTTCTATGTTTCATAACCTCTTTTTTATCCCTCTCTTCTATTACATACTATTATACTTATTATATATTTTACTTGTTTCTGTTTCTTTTTCAATATTCCCATTCCAGCTTGTTTTCTTATAACGTTTTTGGTCTTTACGGAAACTGTTTTTTCGTGTTTTATATTGATTATATGTTTTTTTTATTACAAATTTGCTAAATATATACTAAAAAAATGGTTTTTTCTTACGGAATACTAATTATTAGCTTTTATTTTTCTTTACTTTCCAATATCCTTATGCTATACTACTTACAAATTTTGTAGAAATTGAGGAGGTGATTTTTGTGTTTATTGATATTATTCCTGACATATATGCTTACGTTATGATATGTGCTGTATTAGCATTTGCTGTTTACTTTGTTATGAATTTAAAAAAAGAAAATATTCCAACTTGGCACTTGATACTTTCAACTATTTTTATTGCAGTTTTTGCATTATTAGGTGGAAGACTTATGTGGGCATTAGAAGTACCTGATATTACTCTATCTCAAATATTCTATCTTGATTTTAGTGGTCTTAGATTGTTGGGTGCTGTTGTTTTTGCATTAATAGCATTTGCTATATTATTCTTTGTTTATAAAAAATTTTATGATATTAATATAAATAAATTTTTGGATGTATCTCTAGAAGGAGCTTTTTTAGCTTTTGCTATAGCTAAATTTGCATGTTTTGCTGGTGGCTGTTGTTACGGTATAGAAACAACAGTTCCTTGGGGCATGGTATTTCCTACTGACGAATTGGGACTTACTAGACACCCAACACAACTATATGAAACTGGGGCTTTATTATTGATTTTTACCGTTCTTTTGTTAGTTAGAAATAAACTTTCTACATCTAAAAAATATATACTAGCTCTTATGCTTTATGTGTTTACAAGAATGCTTATTGAGCCATTAAGAGATGAAGCTGCTTTATTTATAGATGGTCCAACAAGAATTATTTATTATTTTATAATTGTTATCTGTATATTAGTTTTATTTAAGGATAAAATTTTAAAATTATTTAATAAAAATAAAGATGTGCAAAATTAAAGCACATCTTTATTTTTATTTGCGTCTAACCTTTATTATTACTATAATTACCGCAATTCCAGTTAAAATTCCTATTGCAATAATAATACCAGTTATAACTTTGTCTTCTCCTCCTGTTGGAGGAATAACTTTAACGTATCTGCTCTTATTTGAGTCTGTTTCCTCTGTTTCACTATTTGGAATGTAGTTACCACTAACCCCTAAAGTACTTCTTCTACCTGCAATACTCTTCCTTTGCATTATTTCTAAAGAATTGTTATACACCAATATATCTTTTTCATCATTCGGAGATATAACTTTACTTAATACTAAATTAAATGTCCATTCTTTTTTTCCAGTCTGTTCTTCTACTTCTTTACTGCTTTCTGGGTATAAAGCTACCTTGGTTCCATCTGTATTTCTTAGAATTATAATGTTTTGCTTCTTAACACTTTTTTCCACAATATCATTTAATTCCTGTCTATACTCTGATAATTTTGCATAAGCTAACGAATTCCACAAACCTTTATCTACTTGATAATCTTCTCTAAATACAATATTGCTATTCACATAATCATATATAACCTCAGGATATGTTGCTATAGTTCCCTCATATTTATCTTTGTCATCATATTTTCTAAAGTAATTTGATAATCTATCTATTTCCCCGACATTTTCAACTTTTATTTTATATTCAATTTGAACTTCTGCTCCTTGCATTAATTCTTCATCCATTTGAATCAGTATTGGTGTATCTTCTTTGTCTAAACCTTGTACATTTTTATTTATGCCCTTCGCTGTATCAACAATTATTTCTCCATTACTTAGCGTAACTTTTACTCCTGTTATTTCTTGTGACGTTTTAAGTTCCGCTTCTGGTCTTAAAACTAAACTTAAATTTACCTGGTCTGCATGTGTTTTTTCAACTACATTTGCCTTCACATTTACTTCATTTGTTTCAGCTATCATATATGTTTCTTCTGCTAATGCCTTAATTTTTTTCTTTCTTTCACTACTGTCCTTCTCTAATTTATCAATAGCTTCCACATTTAACAATTCAGCTTTTGTTGTTGCAATTGTCTCAAACTGGGTTAAAATGTAACTTCTAGTACCTTTAGTAGGATTGTCTAAATTTCCTTCGAGATCTCTACCATAACTTCTGTCATTTTTTATATAAGATTCTTCAACCACTTTGTTATATAAATCTTCTGTAATAGTTTGTTCTATATCTTTTTCTTCATTAATTAGATATAACTTACCTCGTCTTGGATTATCTATTGTTCCAAATATTTGCTCAGATACTGATGTTAAAATTGTTGAAAGTTTAATCTTTTTATTATCAACATCATCTTCAAGAGCTTGTATAACTTCTTCATTTGTTTGTACTGTTTCTTGTCCATCTGTTAGAATAACCATTAATTTATTTTTAATATTTTCATCATATTGTTCAGAAACAAGTTTAAATGCACTTGCAATGCTTGTATTACCACCAACATTTAAGTTATCAATTACCGTATTTTTATCTATTTTTCCATCTTTTGCACTAACTACCGTCGCATTTTCATTGAATGCAATTATTTTAATCTTTACTTTAGGTAACTTTTCCTCTAGTTTTTCAATTAAAGTCTTTGCCATTTCCTTAACCTTTTGCAATTTACCATTTTGCATACTATTTGAATCATCAATTGCAAATATAATTTCTGTATTGCTATAATCATCTACTATTTCTGAATTTTTATAAATATCCGCTGTATCAATAGCTTGATAATCTTCTCCATTGTATCTTGCATTGTCTTTTAACGCTTCTTCATCTCCATAAGTAAATTCTACCTTATATGTTCCAGAAGCTAAATTTGCATATCTGTATCCTCCATCTAATGCAATTGAGTCATCATTTTCATCTAAATTAGTTAATGATTTAACATTTTTTGTTCTTTTTTCCTTGTTCTTTAATTTTATAACTACTTCTTTATTTTCCTGTTCACCGTTTGCATTTGTCACTGTTCCTCTAAATATTTCCATTAACTGTACTTTTACATCATTTACTAAAGGTTCTTCTTTCTGCCTTATTCCATCGGCAATTACTTGATTATTATTCAACACTAATGTATTTGGTGTTATAGTATAATCTTCACGTGTTTTTCTAATGTCTTCCCATACATTTCCTTCAATAACATTACCATAATTAATATATTCACCATTTTCATCTTTATTGCCTTTATCTTCATTGTCACTGTTTGAGTTATTGTTATTTGATCCATCTGAGTTATTTTCATTATTACCATTATTGTTTGGCAATGAATCATCTAATAGCATCTTGTAGTCTGGTGCTCTGTCTTCATCATCCTCGTATTCTTCCAACTCCTTATATGGGTTCAAATTTCCTGGTTGTGAATTTGCATCTATTAATCCTGCATATACTAGTTTTGAATTCTTCTCATAAAAAGTCTTATATCCATTTATTTCACTAAAATTCTTTTTAGCACTATTTTCTGAGTCTAGTAGTATCTTACCTGTTTTTTCATCCTTTCGTACTTTAAATACTATATGAACTTCTAAATATTGACCCTTTTTAAATTGACACAATTCATTGTCTAAACTATTCGTATATATTTTATTAAATTCTGGATAATCATTTTTATCACCATATTTTGATGTTTCACTCCACTCAAGTTTTACTCTAGTATTATTTACAGTATTGCTAGCTTCAGTTTCTTCATCATTACGAACCACAGCCCACGAAGATATAGGTATATCTTTATATCCATTATTTGAATATTCTAGAGTTTTATCAAAATAATCTACTAATTCTGCAATCCTAACAATATCGTTGTCACCACTATTTCTTATTACCATCATATAATCTATATATGCTGATAATTCGCATTGTTCTCTATCTCCTAATATTTCCTTGATTTGTTCATATTCTTCATAATCTTTATATTGTAATAAACTCCATTCATAGTCTGCTCTATTTACCTTTTGTATATATTCTGAAACCTCATTTACACTATTAATATCCCTAATATTTTTTCCAGAATGTATGTAACTTTGTCTATTTCCCTTTATAGAGAATGTTGTTTCGTATGCATCTAATCTTAATTTTTCATTTGTTTTTTCTCTTTCAGCTAATCCAATATTTACATAATTTTGATGTTTAATTTTGCTTACTGAACCAAATTGGAATTTACTTATTGTTCCAATCGGGTATTTTACACCACTTAGAATAGATGTTGGATATATTGAGTACTGTTTCTTCGAAAAGCCATAATTATCTAAAGTTATTATTATACTTTCTGATACTTTTTTTCTGTATTCTAATTGTGTGTTTACATTTTTATTTGAAAATGCACCAAATTTACTAATTTCTGCATATCTATCATTTAATTCTTGTCTTTGAGTTTCTGTTTCTCTAACTTTTGAACTTCTAACATATTTTTCAGACATAGCTGTTTCATAATCTTTTTTATATGTTGATGCATCGTCTGAATTTCCTGTTTCTCTATTTATCATATACTTTGTTGAAATATAAGTTTGACCATCATATTCAAATTCTACATCATAATAATGCACTGGTAAATTATATAATCTATAATTTCCATTTTCATCAGTGTATGTTTCCAGTTGTGCCTTATTTGAAATTCTTCTTCCGTTATTATCTACCTTATACGCTCTAACAATTACATTTTTGATTGCCTGTTCGTGTTCTTCTTTTAATCCATTGGCTATATTTTCATTTTGATCATCCCAAATATTTCCTGATATATCAAATGATAATTTAAGTGGCTCATCTGTTTTATCTGACTTATTTGGTTTATCTGGGGCATCTGGTCCATCTGGATATTCCGGTTTATTCGGTCCTTCTGGGTCTTTTGGATCCTCTGGTTTATTATCTGTGTAATCTTTTAAATTTACAGTCTGCACTCTTTCATGATACCATCGTTTTACCCACTCAAGTTTTAATAATTTTTGTGATTCCAAGGCATTTCCACCTGGATTTACAATATTTGCTGTTAAATAGAAATATGCACCTACAATGTGTGTTCTAGTTTGTCCATGTACGCACTTTAGTGCTCCATTTTCCTCAACTTCTGTACACCATATTGAGTCTGGACTGTTTTTATATATTCTATTTGGTATCCAATCTACAGTATTATATGTTCCCTCAAGCACTGTATATTCAGCATCTGTTACCAATTCTTTATACTTGATTACTATATTTTTTATACCTTTTATATCATCACTATAGTTTAGTTTAATATAAAATTCTTCGTTTGGATATGGATACTTATAGTCTTCATCATATTTTCTCATGACTCTGTCATGATCATAAGCAAATTCCCAATGATTAGTTATCAATGACCCATCCAAATTATATAATTCAAATGAATCTATATAATTAAATTCTACCTTATCCCTGCTACCAACCTTTGCAAATGACCTATCATAGAATACTTTAAACGGTCCTAAATATATTATTGAATTAGAAACATCACCATTCCAATATTCATTAATTCCTTCATCTGCATAATATTTAGGTTCATAATTATATTTTACTCTATCTCTATATTCACTATATAGATCTGCTTCAATTGATAATTCAGTATCTTTTGCAGGTTCTGGTTTATTATGTATTGTTACAATATCTGTATATGCGTCTTTACTTATTTCTGTTGTATACATTGCATTTTGTGAATCTGAATTAACACTGGTATTTTCTTTATAATATGATAATATATACCCCTCTTTTTCATCTGCGTTTCCTTCTTTTAGGTCTTGTCTTGGTGGTGTTAATTTTGATTTATAGTATCTTCCTATTGAATATGTCCTTATTGGTAAATTACCATATATATTACTTGTTTGTCCTTCTACAAATCTTCTTCCTATAACATCTCCATTTGCTGGATTTAATACATATATTTTAAAAGCATATATTCCTGAACCCGCTGTAACAGTTGCATTCAATTTTACTCCAGTATCCTTATCTATCGCTGGTATTGCTTGCCCATTTTGAATACAATACAAAACATCTGTATTGTTTAATTCTTCAAAAGGAATTTTGTAACCATCATCTATATATACATGTGTTGTTTCACTTATATTTCCAGCATAATCAATTGCTTTTATGTGCAAGTATTTTCCAATATATTTTCTATCAATAGTTCTTTCAACTTTGTCTATGGTATCATCTGGTATTGTATCCTCTTTGTCATCAATTATATATGAAAAACCTTTTGTACCAGTTAAGATTTCCGTAGTAACAGGATTTGACCATATTGGTTCACCAGTTAATTTTGAAACTCCAACAACATAATGTTCATATGTTATTCCTACATCTTCTGCCTTAACCTCTAAATTTAATGGAAGTTCAGATTTCGTGTCTAGTGTATTTGCTTTTATTGTAACTTCTGGCTTTACTGGAGCTACATCATCAACAGCTCTATTTGCATTTGTTGTATCGTAATTTATTCTTGTATAAGTAGCATCTCCTTGTGATTTTTCATGTAAGATATATCTAAAATCTGCACTTGGTTGAATTCTCCATGTTAAACTAATTCTGTTATCGCCCGCTACTTTTGCAACACCTCTAGAATCTACTTCACTTGCAATTTTACATGAACTTTCTAATATTAAGTCTCTTTTTATATAATCTAACTTAATATGGAAAATTTGACTCGCATTTCCTGCATTGTCAATTGCCTTTATATGTAGATAATATCCTTTGTTAATATACTCACTTGGGATTGTTATATATGTTTCACCTTCCTGTACATATCCATCATTTCTATATGAATCTGGTACGTCTTTTTGTGAACCTTTTAATTCATCAATAACATTATCTACATTGCTGTCATTTGCATTTTTAGTTATTGTATATGAATATCCTTTTAAGCCTGTTGTAATTGTTGTCTTTGTTACATTTGATTTTATCATATTATCTGCTAGTGCAGAACCGTTTTGCAAAGCTTTTGAAATATCTTCTGGTAGCATAAGTCCTGTTGAATATGTTCCAACAACGCAATGCTCATAAGTTGTCCCATTATCTTTTGGTTCATATACTCTAAACAAATGCTTTGTGTCGCTTCCCTCTAAATGCCATATTACCCCACTAGGTGTATCTGGAGCATCAACATCTGAAGCTGTTTTTATAATATAATCCTTATCTTGTTCATTTGAACGCTGTTTCATTGCGATTAACAAATTTACCATTAATTTTGAATCCCACTCTGTAATATTGTTGCTTACTCCCATTGTGCATACTGCAATATTATTACTCTGACGTAAATACCAGTTATATGAACCAGCGCTTTTACCATAGCTGACCCATAGGTTTGATCCCCACCAACTCATTTTACAATTATGCGTTGCTCCTATTGAAAACCAATCATTTACTTCTCCTTGCTCTCCTATTGTATATGGATATCTTGTTATGCTTCCGGACTTTAAAATAACTGCACTTGATCCACTTTGCACCATACTATGCTCTCTACTTCTAAGTTCACTTGTACCAATTCCAAAGCTTCCGCAAATACTTTGAAAGTTTCTATGTCCTTTGTTTTTATTTCCGCCACAGCCACCAGAATGTCTCCACTGCATGGCAGTATCTGGTCCAAATATAATCGAACCACCGTTTTTTGCATATGTACTTAGTGCCGAAACTGCGCTTCCACTTATATCTTGACCACTTGAAGAACCCATTCCTCCTGGTGGTCCATTGTAATAATTAAATCCAAATACTACTACATCAAAGTTTTGATTTAACCAGCCACTCGGATTTGAATTGAAACTTCCTATTCCTATTTCTGTTAACTCTATTCTTCCTAAGCCATAACTGTCAACTATTCTTCTTAGTTTTCTTGCTTCATCTGCTGGTGGATAAACAGATAATACTCTTACTTTATCGTTTTCATCATCTGCAAGTGCTACCTGTTCCCATTTCCCTATTGCAACATTTTTTTGAAACACTTGATATCTCCAAGAATGTACTTTGTCCGCTTGTGACCATCTAAGTATTGCACAATTATTTTTGTTATCTCCCTTTGCCGATAATGTAATACTTGTAGAACGCTTTAATATGTATGGATCCTCTCTTGTTCCACTTCCTCCTTCAACATAAATCCATCCTTTTAGTACTACTACTGGTCTTACACTGTAGGTATAACTCCTTGAATATCCTGACCATCCTCCAACTTTATCTAAATTTACTGATGTAACATTTGAACCCGTCATTGTGTTTACATAATATGATGTATAGTAATAACTATGATGATTTACATACTCTCTACCGCTTCTTGTTTCTTTACCACTTACCCAAATGGTCGTACCAATTGTTGCATTCGTTGCTCTTATATTTGAAATATCTGTATTATCTGGTGGTAATGAGTATGCAGCAAAATAAGTATTTAAATATCTATTTGTAATATTTTTTAAATAATTTTCATAATTATTGTATGCTCCTACTCCTCCAAGTGTTAACCTATCTAATGCACTTTCTGAAGTAATTTTTACATAATTTGAAGCATTTGATATAATTTTCCATTTATCATAACTATTTGCTGAATAGCTTACATAGCTTCCTAGAGGTAAGTCTTCTAATTTATATTGTTGTGCATAAGAAGAGCGTGTTAAACTTTGAAACATAAATATTATTATTATAAAAAATAAAATTTTAAATATTCTTTTTTTCATTATTTATACACTCCCCTCTTCTTTGGTTTAATTCTTTTTCTTTTAACAATATAAATAATACCAGCTGTTATAACTAATATGCCTATTACTACTGTAATATAAACAAATTCAGCTCCTGTAGCAATTGTTATAAGCATTGTTGCTTTTGATGTTTGGTTATTTTCATTTTTGTCCTTTATTCCTCTTTCGTTATAATATTCAATAATTTGTGCTGTATTTTCTAATGTTAATGCTCTTTCTCCAATATTTTTTGTTGTCAAGGTTAAAGTTACTGTTTTACTTTCTCCTGGTGCTATGTCTTGTCCTGCTAATTCTCTATTGTATAAACCTCCATCATTTGTCACATACCAATTAGGATTTAATTCAGAACTAAAGTCAAACTTTTCTGGCTTATAATCTACTATTTTGCTAACCTGCCCTGTTAAATCACCTGTATTTGTAATAGTAATATTATATTTAACGATAACTGATGCTTTACTTATCTCTTTAGCTTTTATATCTAATTTTGCAAAATCTGAATTATTATAATTGTACTGTTTTTCTGATTGTGGACTTTTTACGTATGCCTCGGCAATTGTCTTAGTTAACGTCAAATCAAATTCAGGCTTTGTTATTAAACCAATGTCTATGTTTAATTCACTTCTACTATTAAGACTAATAACATTTGTAATTGCACCTTGTATTATTTGTCCATTAAAATTTATATCTGTTTGTACAACATCTGAATTATACTGCGTACTTACTTCTTTGGCTTGATATGTTGTTAAATCATATGTATTATAATCATATAAGAAAATCACAAAATAATTTCCTGTTTTTACATTTTCAAAAGCATATTCTCCTACTATATCTGTTTTGGTTTCTTTTACAATATTTCCATTATCATCCATTAAATAGACTGGCATATATTGCACAATTTCCTCTGTTTTTTCTCTTTTTCCATTCTTATTTGTATCAATCCATGCAATTCCTTTTATTTTATATGAACTTGTTTTATTATCATCTTGATTATGTGCAACCTCTATTATTTGGCTTATTTTTTCTTCAACACTCTCTATTCCATTTGCTTCTACTTTTATTAAGTTTGTAATTTCTATTTCATTTTTACTTTTGTCTAATTCTCCTGTTGTAACTACAATTTCTAATTCTAGTTTTTCACCTGGTGCTAAATTTGCCTTTACTTCAACATTTCCATCATTATTTGGTGTTGATTCTACATCTACACTTCCCTTTTTATATGTAATCGATTTACATTTTAATTCTTTTGGCAATATATCTGTTATTTTCAATCCATCTAAAACTATTTTTCCTAAATTTTCTGCCTTTACTTTATAACTTACATTCGCGCCTTCCTTTATGTATTGGCTATCTGGATTTTTTGTTATCTCTATATTAACTTTCGGTTTTGCTACTGTATTTTCAACTGTATTTGAAATATATTCTCTCCCATTTTGATCAACAACAACTGTTTTCGTTTTTATCTTTTTCTCGTAAAGCCCAGTTTCTAATTCTTTAGTTTGAACTCTTACAACTAACTGTAAAACTTCTTTCCTATCTACTTGATCTATTGTCCAATTAATTCTCCCTGTTGTCTCATCATAATTTGCCTGTTTCACTTTTTGTCCATTTTTTATTTGATAAGCTTCCACTAATTCCAAACCTTCTGGTAATATTTTGGTTGCACTTATATTATTTAATTTTTCATCTTGTTTATTTGTTATTGTAATATCATATTGATATTCTTGCTTTTCTCTTATTGAAGCTTCTTTTGTATAACTTGAGTTTTCTTCAATTTCCAAATAGGTTCTATTTATTTTATTTTTTATATAGTTTGAACTAAGATTAATATTAAACATATCTGCAGTTACTTCTGCATGATTTTCAATATATAAATCTGGTACCTGATCTATTTTAGTCTTTTTTTGTTCTCCAGTTATTTCATCAGTTTCTATTAGATAGTATTCGTCATTGATTTTAGTAAAATTTGGACTTGATCCATAATATTCTTCAATTGTTGGTAAATCACTTATTACAAGCTCAAACTCTCTTATTACTACTTCTCCAACTTCAACCCTATCAATATTCCATACCAATTCTCTTTTACTTGAATCTGTGATATATCCACTCTGCTCAAAATTAGAATTTTTTTCTACATATTCTGTATATATAGTTCCATCTGGAATGACATCGCTTATTTTCATATTTGTAATTTCCATTGAACCTGTATTTTCAACTTTTATTGTATATTTTATTCTTTCCCTTTCATTTACAGTTTCTCCGTCCGCTACAGATGCCTCCATTGATATATTCATTTTAGGACCTTTCCCCGTTGTTATCTTAATAGTATTTGAATATAGTTTTAGTTCCATATTGTCTTGAACGTTTATGTCCGGTGTATACTTTGCAGCAAAATTTGTATACATATCTGAAAAATATTCTAGTTGTGCCGGTATTTTTGCCTTGTAACTAATTTCTATAATTTGTTTGTCGTCTATATCATTTAAAACAACCATATATGATTTAATTTTAGACCAATCACTTACATTTGTTTGCCAATTATTAGTTTCGCTCATATCAGCTGTTGTATTAGCCTTTTCTGAATAATAAACTTTTGCATCTTCTTTATTTACCTCTATTCCACCTAATAAAGTGGTATCTATATTAGTCTCAAATTGAACTCCATTTTTTAGGTCCTCATTATTTTTATTTATTGTTCTTCCTAATACGCATACATTTTGACATTTAGCACCAGAATTGTTAACTATCATTTGTTTTTGAGTTATATTTATTTCTTTTGAGTATATTGGAATAGTAGCTTCCATCATTTTGTTTTCTTCATAATCTGTATATATATTGCTTCCTGCTCCGTCATAATTTTCTACCCCATTTATTAAGAAAAATCCATTAGGAGCTATAAAATCCATACTTACACTAGAATAGTTCATTGCCAGAACATATCCGTTTGCCATTTGAACTTCTACTTTGTTTTTGTTATCTGTAGCGTATTCATTATATGTGTATAATCCTATTGTATTGTTTTCTCTTGTTAATAATTTCTCTGCTGTTAATCCTACTGTTAATATTATTGTTGTTCCACTTGTTATACTTGAATTTATATACTTTGTCTCTCTACCTTCTAGCTCTACTCTTATTGTTTTATGATTATTAAATTCAATAACATCTGCGTTTTTTATTTTTAATTCTGTATCAAATAATACATCTCCACTCTTTATATTTACATTTTCTATTCCATCTGGTAATTCAATATAGAATACTGGATTTTTAAATAAATCAGAAGTATATTCTTCATTATTTAATGAAATTGTAAATTTTACATCTTCTTCGGCTCCCATAGCAGGAATACTTTGTTTGTCTATCTTTAAATTAGTATCTGTAATTGTATTTATTAGTTTATAATTTGTAGCTATAGATGTTGTGTTTTTTGTATTGTCTTTTTTTATTACTGTTTCATTTCTTCTTTCTCTTAATGCATTTTTTATCTTCCAGTTGCTTACTCTTAAACTTCCTTCCTTTAAGATTTCTTTTGTATTTTTTATTAATAATTTTCCTGTACCCACTATTTCTGATGTTTCTAGTTTTATCTTATCTATATTTCCTTGATATGTAATAACGTAATTATTATTCGTATCTAATTCTGTTGAAGCATTAATTGTAGCAACTAATTCCTCTTTTTTATTTACTTGAACAATTGGCATTCCACTACTTCCAACATATTCGTCCGCATCTGGCTCATCTATTCCTTCATATTCGCTTTCATCATCATCTATTCTTCCTGTATCTATTATTTCCTCATTTAAACTATATATGTTTATATATCCGCTTTCACCTAACAATTGATTAAATACATCTTTATTAATTTCGGTTTTATTATATACAATATTTTTTTCTTCGTTATCCACTAAGGTATCATCTAAACTATTTAGTATTGTAATTCCTTCTTCTATTTCTCCTTTTTCATATGATCTTAATTTAAATTCAAACTTTTCATTTGTTTTGTTTGTTTCTATACGACACGTTTCTAAGGCATCACTTAAATCAATATATATTTCATTGCAAATATTAGTTTTAGAATTTATATTAAGTTGTCCTAGTTTATTTCCGTTTTCATTATATATATCAATATATCCATTTTCTCCAAAATTAGTTATAAATAAATCTCTATCCATTGCAATTCTATAAAACTTATGTCCTTCATCTTGCAAATTTTTCATATATGATTTTAATATTGCTTGAGATGAATCCTGTTCATAATATGTTTCTTTGTCTTGACTAAACTTATATTTTCCATCTTCATATACATAGTTTATGGTTAAATGTGTTGGTTTTTTGTATAAAATTTTTGTTTTATCATTTTCGTCCTTTTCTTCTACATTTTCATTTTCTACTAATATTTCTTTTTTATCCTCATAAATAAGCTTATTTATATTGTCCTCTTTTTTTATTTCTCTTTCAACATTGTACTCGAAGAAATTATCATATTTGTAATCTCCATCTCTGTCATTTCTGATGTTTGCGTATATTGGTCCTTTGTAAATTATATTATTATTTTTTTCTGTTGTTTGGTTTTCTTCAGTTGTTGTCTGTCCTATCTCTACATTTTGTTCGATTTTATTTTTTTCTTCTGCATAAGAAAATAAGGCTCTTTCCAAGTTGAAACAGTCTGACAATAATAATATTAAAATTAACGTACCTGCAATTACTTTATTTGATTTTATACGCATATATAATTTTACTCCTTCGTGTATATAATATAATTATTATATATATTTTACTTTTTTTATATATTTTTACAATATGTTAATAACTTTACTAAATGCTCCTGTTCGTTTTTCCTTTTACGGAAGCCGTTTTTGCATGTATTAATATTACTTATATTATTTTTTTATTACAAATTTGCAAAACATATTCTATAAAACTTATCTTTTGCTTACGGAACACATATTTTTCCATGTTTTTCTTATTGACATATTTTTTTTTTCATTATAGAATAAATCATGAATTAGTGTCTTATTTTGTCGTAAATAGATACTTCTATCATTGGACAAAATATCATACACTATTTAATGAAAGTATGAAAAGGAGATATAATATATGTCAAATTTACTACATGTTGGTTTAGACGTTGGCTCTACCACTGTAAAAATTGTTGTTATGAACGATAATTTAGAAACTATATATACAAACTATACTAGACATTTTTCAGATACTAAACAAACTGTTTGTGATGTATTAGAAAAATTAGCTTTAGATTATCCTGATAATGAATTTACAATTCAATTAACTGGTTCTGGAGCCATGTCTGCCGCTACGTTTTTGAATCTTCCTTTTATTCAAGAAGTTATTTCTTGTAAAAGGGCTGTGGAAAAATATATTCCACAAACAGATGTTGTTATTGAACTCGGTGGTGAAGACGCTAAAATTATTTATTTTGATAAATTTATGGAACAACGTATGAATGGAACTTGTGCTGGTGGTACAGGAGCATTTTTAGACCAAATGGCTTCCCTTCTTAGCACAGATACAAGCGGATTAAATGAGCTTGCTAAAGGTTATAAAACAATATACCCTATCGCTTCTCGTTGTGGTGTTTTTGCTAAAACTGATATTCAACCTTTATTAAATGAAGGTGCTAGAAAAGAAGATATTGCTGCTTCTATTTTCCAAGCAGTTGTCAACCAAACTATTAGTGGACTTGCTTGTGGAAGACCTATTCGTGGAAAAGTTGCCTTTTTAGGAGGTCCTCTTAGCTATTTACCTGAACTTCGCAAACGCTTTGTTGAAACCTTAGAATTAAAACCAGACGAAATAATTGTTCCTGAGGAGGCACATTTGCTTGTTGCTAAAGGTGCTTGTATTAACTCTATACAGGATCAACCAATCTCTGTATCTAAGTTAAAAGCAAAAATTCAAGTTTTAAAATCATCTAAGGACTCAACTTCTAAGCCTCTTCATCCTTTATTTCAGGGCAATACTGATTATGAAGCCTTTCGTGAAAGGCATGCCAAGGCTAAGGTAAAAAGAGCTGATTTTGCAAGTTTAAAAGGTGACTGTTTTATTGGTATTGATGCTGGTTCTACTACAACTAAAATTGTTTTAATTGATCGTGATAGCAATTTATGCTATTCTCTTTACCAAAATAATGGTGGAAATCCTTTACACAGCGTTATGGAAATGCTTAAAAAACTATATTCAGAATTGCCAAAAGACGCAAAAATCCGCTATTGTGGTGTTACTGGTTATGGTGAAAAATTAATTCAAACAGCTTTAAATGTTGACTTAAGCGAAATTGAAACAATTGCTCATTATACCGCTGCTAAGGAATTTATGCCAGATGTTACAAGTATTGTAGACATTGGTGGTCAAGACATGAAATATATTAAAATAAAAAATGGTACTATTGATAACATTATGCTAAATGAAGCTTGTTCTTCTGGCTGTGGTTCTTTTATAGAAACATTTGCTAAAAGTCTAAATTTATCTATTGAGGAATTTGTAAATTCAGCCTTGGGAGCACAAAATCCTGTGGATTTAGGTTCTCGTTGTACTGTATTTATGAACTCAAAAATTAAGCAGGCTCAAAAAGAAGGATATTCTGTTGGTGATATTTCAGCAGGTCTTTCTTACTCGGTTATTAAGAATGCTATTCAAAAAGTAATGAAAGTTAGAGATGTTAAAACTTTAGGTGAACACATTGTTGTACAAGGTGGTACTTTTTACAATGATGCAATACTACGTAGTTTTGAATTAATTGTTGGCAAAGACGTTATTCGTCCTGATATTGCTGGTTTGATGGGTGCATTTGGTGTTGCCCTTCTTGCTAAAGAGCAATATGAAGCTAATATGGATATGGAATATGAATCTACAATTTTAAAAGCTGATGCTTTAGATGAGCTTAAAATTGATACTTTACATACTCGTTGTGGTCTTTGTGAAAATAACTGTCAATTGACAATTAATAAATTTAGTAATGGTAAAAAATTTATTTCTGGAAACCGTTGTGAACGTGGAAGTGGTACAGTTACAGAAAATTCTAATTTACCTAACTTATATAAATATAAATTTGATAGGCTATTTTCTTATGAACCTTTATCTGAGGAAAAAGCTACACGTGGTACAATTGGTATTCCAAGAGTACTAAATATGTATGAAGATTATCCTTTCTGGTTTACCTTCTTCACAAACTTAGGTTTCCGCGTTGTTCTTTCAGAAAAGAGTACTCGTAAAACTTATGAAAAAGGTATGGAATCTATGCCTTCTGAGTCAGTTTGCTACCCAGCAAAACTTTCTCATGGTCATGTTATTAGTTTAATAGAGCAAGGTATTAAAACCATTTTTTATCCTTGTATTCCTTATTCAAGAAAAGAATACAAAGATGCAGATAATCACTACAATTGTCCAATTGTTATATCTTACTCAGAAGTTTTGAAAAACAATGTTGAAGAATTAGATAATCCAGATATAACTTTCCTAAACCCTTTCTTACCATTGAATCCTAAGAATTTGGTAAAAAGAATTTTGGAATTAGACGAATTTAAACAATACAATTTTACAAAGTCTGAGTTGGAAGAAGCTGCTAATAAAGCTGAAGCTGAACATTTAGCATTCCGTAAAGATGTACACAACAAAGGTGAAGAAACATTAAAATATATGAAAGAACATAATTTAAAAGGTATTGTTCTTGCTGGACGTCCTTACCACGTTGACCCAGAAATTAATCATGGTATTGATACTTTAATTACTTCCCTTGGCTTGTGCGTTCTTTCAGAAGATAGCATTGCACATCTTGAATCTGCTAAACGCCCTCTAAGGGTTGTTGACCAATGGATGTTCCACGCACGTTTATATGCTGCTGCTGATGTTGTTGGTAGAACAGATAATTTAGAGCTTGTTCAATTGAATTCTTTTGGTTGTGGTGTAGATGCTGTTACTACAGACCAAGTTGAAGAAATTTTATCTAGCTTTGATAAAATGTATACTCTTATTAAAATTGACGAAGTAAATAATCTAGGTGCTGTTCGCATTCGTATTCGTTCACTTTTAGCAAGTATGAATAAGCGTATAAATCAAAAACGTGATTGTAGCTCTTGCAAGGGAAACTATGAACAGCATAAAGTTATATTTACTAAGGAAATGAGAAAAGATTACACTATATTAATGCCTCAAATGGCACCAATTCACTTTGAACTGTTAGAAGCTGCTGTTCAATCTGAAGGCTACAATATTGAGTTATTACGTAATTGTACTCCTCATACAGTGGAAACTGGTTTGAAATATGTTAATAATGATGCATGTTATCCATCTATTCTAACAACTGGTCAAATGATTGAAGCCTTAGAGTCTGGCAAGTATGATGTAAATAAAACAGCTCTTATTATGTCACAAACTGGCGGTGGCTGTAGAGCAACAAACTATATTGGATTTATCCGCAAAGCATTAAAAGATGCTGGATACCCACAGGTTCCTGTTATTTCATTTAACATTGTTGGAATGGAAAAAATGCCTGGATTTAAATTAACTATTCCTTTGGTTGAAAAGTTAATTCGTTGTGTTGTTTATGGAGATTTATTACAAAAAATGCTTACTAAAAATAGAGTTTATGAGGTTAATACAGGTGAAACTCAAAAATTATTTGATACCTGGATGAAAAAGTGTAAAAAACTTATTAGAAAAAGTTCAAATAAAGAATTTAAGCAAAGTATTTATGATATTGTAGAAGATTTTGAAAAAATTCCACTTGATACTTCTGTAAAGAAACCTAAAGTTGGTATTGTAGGCGAAGTTTTAATTAAGTATCATCCTTTTGGAAATAATTTTGTTGCTGACAAATTAGAAGAAGAAGGTGCTGAAGTTATTCTTCCTGATTTTATGGGATTTGTAAAGTTTATGCTTACTCATAAAATCACCTTTAATTCTCTTCTTAAAGTTAGCAATACTAAGGCTCAAATATCTAAGTTTGCTATTAAAATTGTTGATATTCTTGAGAAAGATGTTAACCTTGCTCTTAGCAATTCTAAGAAAGGATATTTACTTCCTTGTGATATTTGGCATTTAGAAGATAAGGTTCAAGATGTATTGTCAATTGGAAATCAAACTGGTGAAGGTTGGTTCTTAACAGCTGAAATGATTGAATATATTGAACATGGTATTCCTAATATTATTTGTGTTCAACCATTTGCTTGCCTTCCAAATCATGTTGTTGGTAAGGGTGTTATTAAATCAATTCGTAGTAAATTCCCTAACGCGAATATTGCTCCTGTTGATTATGATCCTGGTGCTAGTGAAGCTAACCAAACAAACCGTATTAAACTTTTAATGACTGTTGCCAAGGATAATTTGCGATTAGAAGAGAAACTTAAAAATGCTCATGAAAAAGAAAATATTGAAATTGAAAATAAAAAACTTTCTGAAAAGAAATAATTTTTAAGGTGCCCTAAATGGACACCTTACTTTTTAATTATTAGAAATAAAGAAAACAATTGCTAACTATAAAGGAGAGGATAATAAATGAAACCTTATAAATTAGTAAAAGGAGATTTTATAGGAGTATGTGCTCCTTCTGGTATTGTTAAAAATAAAAATAAAGAAGATTTAGAACAAGCAAGTAAACTAATAGCTGAATATGGTCTTAACGTTATTTATTCGCCAAACTTGTATTCAAATTCTTTAGGTTATTCAGCAACAGCAAAAGAAAAGGCAAATGATTTTAATCAATTAATTATAAATCCAAATGTAAAAGCTATAATTTTTGCCAAAGGTGGAGCTAATTGTAATTCTATTTTAGACATGTTAAATTATGAAGAGATAAAGAAAAATCCTAAATTTATTGTTGGTTTTAGTGATAATACCGTATTACTAAATGCAATTTACAAAAAGACAGGTCTTGTAACCTACCATTTTACAAATTTTAAAGGTTTTTGCGAAGAAAATTTATTATACAATAAGAAACAATTTGAATGTGTTATGATTAATGGCTCAAAAGGAGAGGTACAACAAGAAAGTAGATGGTCAACTATTCAAACCGGTATAGCAAAAGGAAAATTAATAGGTGGAAATTTGGCATCATTTGTTAAAATTTTAAATACAGAATATTGCCCTAACTTTAAAAACAAACTACTTTTTTTAGAAGACCTATCTTTAGAATCCGATATAGAAATGGTATCAAGCTATTTATATCAATTAAAACAGGCTAACGTTTTTGACCAAATTTCGGGAATACTTTTAGGCAATTATGATACACCCAAAAAAGATATTCCATTTGAAAAAATATTAATGGATGTAATATATAACTGTAAATTACCAATTATAAAATGTGATGATTTTGGTCATACCTCAAACAATATGGTGTTACCAATTGGTATTTTATGCACACTAAATGCAAATACAGGCAAATTAATATATGAAGAAAAAACAGCAAATTAATGGAGGAAAAATATGCAATCTAAAAATTCAATTTTAGCAAAAGAAAAATTTATAGAATATGCCCAAAAAAATAATTTTAAATTTCAAGATAGTTTACCTTTAACAGCACCCGAACATTCCAAATTACTGTTTAATATATCTGGTGGTGTAATATATCAAGATGAATTACTTGAAAAAAAGGAAAGCACAAATAAAAAAATTGCTTCAATTCAAAAATGTATAAGAACTGATAACTTAAAAAACATAGGTATTTCAGGAAGACATCATATTCTATTTGATATGTTAGGACATTTTATGTTTTATGCATATGACGAAAAAGAAACCAAAGCAAATTTTATAAAATTTGCTTATACATATTTGACTAAAGAATTGTGTTTGGATGATAAACGTATTTTTGTAACTGCACATCCAGAAGATTCTGTAACATTGGACATATGGACAAAATTAGGTAAAACTAATATACTAAAAAGCGAAAAAAATATTTTTGTATCACCTTATGCAGAAAAGAGTGCTTTACGAACAGAAATTTTATGGCAAAAAGAGGACAAAACATTTGTTGAATTATGGAATTTGGTATTTACACAATTTAATAATAAAAAAATTTTTAATAATCCAAGTGCAAAAATAGCTGCTGATTCGGGTGCAAGCTTAGAAAGAATTGTTAGTGCAATTGAAAATAAAAATAATAATTATGAAAACTCAATGTGGAATAAAACAGTAGATTTTCTGAGACAAAGTGGACAATGTAGTTATGATATTACTCAATATAGGAAACTTGCAGATTTATCAAATGCAACCATCGAGCTTGTACAAGAGCATATTCAACCTGGAAATAAAACACAATCATATGTATTGAGGAAATTAATGAGAATTTTCTTTGATTTATGTGATTTTGACAATATAAAACCTGAGGATGTATTGAATTTTTTGAATGTAAATAAAGAATACAAAGACGTATTTAACCAAGAAAGACAAGTATATTTTAAAAGTGTTGAAAGAGGGTTATTACAAGCTAAAAAACAAATTGATAAAAATGGGTTAGAAAATTTAGATACAAGCAATCTAAAGTCAACTTATGGACTATCTGAAATGTATATTAAAAAAATCTTCTCTAAATATAAAACACAGAGCAAATTAACTGACTTTGAGCTCGAAAAATAATAATTTTTAAGGTGCCCTAAATGGACACCTTACTTTTTTATTCTAAGCATATTCCCCTACTTGCTATTTTGTTATTTGCTACAACATAATTATTACCTACATAAGCAAGTAAATTGCCTTTTAAATAGTCTATTTTTCCTTTATCATCTAATATGTCTTTGTCTGCTTTAACTGCTATTATTTCGCCAATAAATGCGTGATGGCTTTGAAATTCTTTTATATCTATAAGCTTACATTCTAAATTTATTGGGCATTCAGCAATTGCTGGTGCATTTACCATACTTGATGCCTCTTTTGTAAGACCTGCTGTTTCAAATTTGTTTTCATCTTTTCCACTTTTTGTTCCACAATAGTCTGTTTGATATGCTAATTCTTCATTTGGTATGTTTATAACAAATTCCCCACTTTTCTTAATTATGTCATAGGAATGTCTTGTTGGTCGTATTGATACATATACCAACGGTGGATTTGAATTTAATACCCCTGTCCATGCAATTGTGCATATATTGGCTTCATCCATAGTTCCACACGACACCATTACTACTGGAACTGGCGCTAATGCCGTACTTGGCTCTAAATTTTCTTTCACTTTTATCAACTCCTCTATATATTAGTATATTTTTATTAATTTTTTATGCTAATTTCAAACTTTTTATTGCATTAGCCAATCTAATACATTTATCTTTTTTATTCCATTAAAATCTGCTATTGGATCTAGGTCCATTGTAAGTATATATTTAGGATAGTGGTCATTTATAGACTCTAGTGCAGATAACTCCCTTTCTAATGTTGATTTTTCTCTTGTTGTATATGCTACTTGAAAGTACGTAAATCCTTCTTTGTTTTCTGCAACAAAATCTACCTCTTTTTCTTCTGATTTGCCAATGTATACTTTATATCCTCTTCTTATTAGTTCTAAATATACAATATTTTCTAATATATGACCTACATCTAAATTTCTTCTTCCTAGCAAAGCATATCTCATCGTTACATCTGTTGCATAATATTTTTCTCCTGATTGCAAATATTGCCTTCCCTTTATATCAAATCTTTGCACTTTATTAAATACAAAGCTGTCAACTAATGAATTTATATAGCTTTCTACTGTATGAACAGATATTGGTCTTCCATCTGCCTTTAAAGTGTCTGATATCTTCTTTATTGACATTAAATTACCTATATTATCAAACATAAATTTTGAGATATTTCTTAGCATTGATGTATCCGATATTTTTTTCCTAGCAGATACATCTTTTACAATGATTGTATTATATAGGGCATCCAGATACTCATCTATTTCGTTTTCACTTTCCAATTTTAGTGCATACGGAAATGAGCTTCTATTTATATATTGTAAATAAAGTTTCTCTCCTGCTTCTCTATTATAATAGTTAGCATATTCTTTAAATGATAATGGGTACATTTTTATTTCTATATATCTTCCAGATAATAATGTTGCCAATTCCCCAGAAAGCAAATAAGCATTAGACCCAGTAATATATACATCAATATTTTTCTTGATATATAGTCCATCTACCGCCTTCTGAAATTTTTCTACATTTTGTACTTCATCTAAAAAAACATAATATTTTTCATTATCTGTTATCTTTTCTTTTATAAAATTATATAATTCTTTATAATCTCTAAAATCGTAATCTGGATCTTCTAAGTTTATTGATATTATATGACTTTCTGAAATACCTATACTTGTTAAATACTCTATAAATAATGCGAATAAAGTTGATTTACCACATCTTCTTATACCTGTTACAACTTTTATTAAATCTTTATCTTTCCATTTTTTTAATGTTTCTAAGTATTCTTTTCTTTCTATCATATTATCGCCTCCCTATTAATATTATACATTAATTCAAAAAAGTTTGCAATTTGTTGCAAACTTTTTATTATTTATAGATTTTATTGCAATCTATATAAATATTATAATTATTTATTAATTTTTTTATGCTATGGTATTATTTGTTCCTCATCTACTCGTTTAAATGCAACTCTTCGTAATGCCTTGCTTGCTTCTATTACTTCTACCTGCATTTTATCACCTATTTTAAATATTTCCTTGCTTTTCTCCCCAATTAAACACTTATGATCTTCATCATAGTTATAATAATCATTTCCCAAATTATCAAATCGAACTAGCCCTTCTACTGTATTTTCTAACTCAACAAACACACCAAATGCAGTAACACTGCTAATAATTCCTTGATATTTTTCACCAATTTTGTCTTCCATATATTCTGCCATTTTCATACTTTCCGCTTCTCTTTCAGCAGTTTGAGCTAATCTTTCTCTTTCCGATGACCTGTCAGCATATTTCTTTGATTGTTCTGCCCAACGTTTTCTTTTTTTAGGTCCTACTTTGTTGTCATTATTTAGATATTCCGAAATTACTCGATGTATAAATAAATCTGGATAACGTCTTATTGGTGATGTGAAATGGCAATAATATTTGCTTGCAATTCCAAAATGTCCCTTGTTTTCATTTTCATATTTTGCAAGTCTTAGCGTCCTTAATATTAGCTTTGAAATAAGTTTTTCTTCTGGTTTCCCTTTTACATCTTGTAATACCTTTTCAAATTCTTTTGGACTTACTGTATCGTTTTGCACCTTTATTTGATAACCAAAGTCAAATAAAGCCTTGTTTAATTCTGCTACCTTTTCTAAATCTGGTACTTCATGCACACGATAAATAAATGGTGCTTTTAGATTAAAGAAAGTTTCCGCAATTTCTTCGTTCGCTGTTAGCATAAATTGCTCTATTATTTCGTTTGCAAAACTAATTGGATACTGCTTTATTTCTACAGCTTTTCCTGTATCATCTAGAATAATTTTGCTTTCTGGCAAATCTAAATCTAAGCTTCCGTTTTTTCTTCTTCTTTCTTTTAGTATTTGAGCTAATTCTTTCATTTGCTTAAATTTTTCTATATCTTCTTCATATCTTTTTAATACTTTTTTATCTGTTCCGTCTAATATTTTTTGAACATCTGTATAGCTCATTCTTTCTTTTACTCTAATAATTCCTTTTGCAACTTTTGAAGCTATTACGCCTCCGTTTGCATCTATTTCCATTATTATTGATATAGTAAATCTATCTTCTCCTGCATTTAAACTACATATTCCGTTTGATAATTCAAATGGTAGCATTGGAATTACTCTATCTAGCATATATACGCTTGTCCCTCTGTAAATTGCTTCTTTGTCTAATGCACTTCCTTCTGTTACATAATAGCTAACATCTGCTATATGCACCCCTAATAGAAAATTACCTTCTGGTGTCCTATCTATAGATATTGCATCATCTAAGTCCTTTGCATCTTCTCCATCTATTGTGTAAATTGGTATATCTCTAAAGTCCATTCTGTTTGGAATGTCTTTTTTGTCTATTTTTTGCTTAATATAATTTAGCTCATTTTTTACTTCTTTTGGAAATTTATCTGGCAATTCAAATTCTTTTATTATGCAAAGCATATCTATTCCTGCTTGGTCTTGTTCTCCTATTATTTCAATTATTTTACCTTCTGCTTTTCTTTTTTGTATAGGTTGTTTTGTTATTTCAACTAATACTTTTTGCCCGTTTCTTGCACCTTTTGTGTTTTTCTTTGAAATAAATACATCTGTGTCAACTTTCTTGCCATCTGGTACTACAAAACCAAAATTTCTGCTTTTTTCGTATGTACCAACTACAACAATTCTTTCTTCTGGCTTTTTTCCTGTATGCACTTCTTGTTTTTTTACTATTCTTTTTCTTTTGGAAAATTTCACTTGTTTACGTTTTCTTTTTCCCATATTTTCTCCATTCTTTTTAACTGATAACAATTGTATCATTTAAAATTTGTATTTCATTATTTTGTCTATTTACTAATATTGCATATATAATCAATATTCTTCCTTCAATTGCTCATTAATTATTTGTACAATATAATTGTTTAAACCTTGAGGCAAGTATCTCTGATTACCTACTCTTTCTATTTTATTCCCAATATATCCATAGTCTGTGTCCATATATAATCCTATTATCGTACCGTTCTTTAAGTCAATCCATATACAACATTGTCCTTGATATTTATTTTCACCATCACCTATTGCTGAATTATTTTTATAAATATCTATAATGTTTTTTATAATATTTTCATCAGTTATTTCAAAACTTTTTGTTTCCATTGAATCTTTTTCTTTGTATGGTGGAAAATATGCAGTCATATATGTTATTTCAACAGAACTTGGCATTTTAAATTTATTATAAATACCCAAGCTTATCAGAATAATTAAAATTATAGATATTATTATCCAAACTTTTTTCATTTTTTCTCCTAATTTATTTTTCTTCTTACATACTCATACAATATAATTCCTGTTGCTACTGATGCGTTAAGGCTTTCGGTATTCCCAAGCATTGGAATTTTTACCCTAAAGTCTGCTTGCTGAAGTATATCCTTCGACACTCCATTGGCTTCATTTCCAATAATAACAGCCGTTTTACTGTAATCAACTTGGTATATATTTTTGTTTGTATGCAAGTCTGTTGCTACAACTTGAAATTCGTTTTCCTTTATTTGTTTAATCTTTTCTATTAAGTTTTGGCTTTCTATTACTTCTACTCTAAATATTGCCCCCATAGTTGAGCGAACAACCTTTGGATTATATATGTCTCCACTGTTTGCAGAAACTATAATTTGCTTTAATCCAACACTATCGGCAGTTCTTAGTATTGTTCCTAAATTTCCTGGGTCTTGTATTCCATCTAATATTAATATTAAATCTTGATTATAGTCAATACTATTATTTCCCTCTTTTTTCCCTATAACAGCAAGAATACCCTGCGGGTTACTTACGTCTGTAATAGAATCTAAGACCTTTTTGCTAACATATAGGCATTCATATTTTGCCATTTCATATAACAATTTTTTATCAATACTATTTTGTTCTATACACTCTTCGCATATAACAATGGTCTTTATATCTGCTTTCTCTGCAATTGCTTCTTCAAGGAGTTTTATTCCTTCTATATAGAATTCCCCGCATTGCCTGCCTATATTTCTTATCTTTTAATTTTCTTATATTTTTTATTTGTTCATTATCTTTGCTAGTAATAACTTGCATATTTTCCTCCTATATCATTGTTTCAATAACTTCTTTTATTTCTGGTATCAAGTTAACTATTTTTTGTACATGATATGTTATATATGAATTTTTTCCTGGTGAAAATTGTATTCTGTTCTTGTATTTTTCAATTAATTTCGTTATTGCCTCTTGATTAAATTTCTTTTCATTTATATAAATAACAATTTTTTCGCCCTTTTGAGCTAATTTAGTTACTTGCGCCTTTCTACATAGGTTCTTTATTCTAGTTATTTCTAATAGATTTTCAATTTCTTCTGGCATTTTTCCGTAACGGTCTATAATATCATCAATTACATTTTGTATGTCTTCTTCATTTTTACATAGTGCAATATTTTGATATATTTCTATTTTTTGACTACTGCTTTCTATAAATTCATCTGGTATATAGCTTGAAATATTTAAATCTATTTGTACATCTATTTCTTCCTCAACTTCAATTCCTTGCATTTCTTTTATTACTTCTTCTAGTATTTTGCAATACATATCATAACCAACTTGAGCCAAATGTCCATGTTGCACCTCACCAAGAACACTTCCCGCTCCTCTAATTTCCAAATCTCTCATTGCAACTTTAAATCCTGAACCAAATTCCGTAAACTCTTTTATAGCCTTTAATCTTTTGTCTGCGACCTCTGATAGCATTTTATCCCTTCTATATGTTACATAAGCATATGCTTGTTTATCAGACCTACCAACTCTACCTCTTATTTGATATAGTTGTGCTAATCCAAGTCTATCAGCATTTTCTACAATAATTGTATTTGCATTTGGAATATCAATACCTGACTCCAAAATAGTTGTACAAACAATAACATTTGCCTCTCCTTCAACAAATTCCTGCATAATATCTTCAATTTGCTTTCCTGTCATTTGTCCATGTGCATATACTACTCTTGATTCTGGCACTAAATCTTGTACCTCTTGTGCTTTTCTTTCTATTCCTTCTACATTATTGTATAAATAAAATACCTGTCCACCTCTTTCTAACTCTCTTGTAATTGCCTCTCTTATAACTTCTGGGTCATATTCTAATACAAAAGTTTGTACTGGCTTTCTGTTTTGAGGTGGCTCATATATTACTGACATATCACGTATTCCTATTACTGACATATGCAATGTTCTTGGTATTGGCGTTGCTGTCATCGTTAAAACATCAATGTTTGATTTCAATTGTTTTATTTTCTCTTTTGCTTTTACACCAAAACGTTGCTCTTCATCTACTATTAATAATCCTAAATCTTTGAAATCAACATCTTTGCTAAGCATTCTATGTGTTCCAATTATAATATCTATTTCGCCCAATTTTAATTTTCTAATAATTTCATCTTGCTGTCTCTTAGTTCGAAAACGGTTCAATACTTCTACTCGTATTGGAAACTCCTTCATCCTATCACGAAATTCTTCATATTGTTGATTAGCTAAAATTGTAGTTGGAACTAAATATGCAACTTGTTTTTGATCCATGCAAGCTTTAAAAGCCGCCCTAATTGCAACTTCTGTTTTACCATATCCAACATCTCCACATAAAAGTCTGTCCATTGGTTTTGGTGTTTCCATATCTTTTTTCACTTCATCTATGCAACGAATTTGGTCATCTGTTTCTGTATATGCAAAACTATTTTCGAATTGAGTTTGCCATGGTGTATCTTTTGAAAAAGCAAACCCCTTTGCTTTTTCTCTCTTTGCATACAATTCTATTAGCTCTTTTGCAACCTCCTTTAAATTTGCTTTAACCTTTCTAGTTGTTTTGCTCCATTCTTTATCTCCTAATTTGTTTAAGGCTGGTACGCTTGTATCTCCCACACCAACATACTTTCTAATGTTGTCCAATTGGTTTGTTGGTATATATAAAATGTCATCATTTTTGTATTTTATTTTTAAATAGTCCTTAGTTACTTTATCTGCCTTTATTGTGTTTACTCCAACAAATTGGCCTATTCCGTGCGATTTATGAACTACATAATCTCCAACTTTTAAATCAGAAAAAACAACTTCTTGTGCATCTTTAAATACGCTATTACTTACCTTTTTTTTCTTAGTAGTAAATATTTCTTCTAGTGTAATTACTAATAAATTGCAGTCATAGCATTCAAAGCCAGTGTCAATATTTCCTGGACTTACCATAATTTGACCTGGCTGTAATTTTTCTTTTAATTTTTCTACGTATTTTGCTTCAATCTCTTTCTGATTTAATGTTTCTACAATTTTTCGGCTATTTTCGGGAGTTCCCCCTAATATTACTATTTGCTTTCTTTTATCTTTTGCTTTTTGTATCTCCTGAAATAGTAAATCCAATCCAGAACGAAAAAATTTAACCTCCCTATAGCTAAAGCTATATCCGTTTCTTTTTGCATGCATACTTTTTGAGTCTATGAAACTTAAGTCCTGAATTTCTAAATATATTACTTGCTTATTCTCAATTTTGTCTATAAATTCTTCATATTTCATTAATTCTTTTAGACTGTCTGGCACTTTCTTTTGTTTTTCTAATAATGCTCTTTCTAGCGCCTCTTCATCTTTTAATATATTACTTTGTCTCGCTTTTATTTTATTTACTTCATCAAGAAAAATTATTGTGTTTT
Source organism: uncultured Clostridia bacterium (assembly GCA_934120395.1). Lineage (GTDB taxonomy): Bacteria > Bacillota > Clostridia > TANB77 > CAG-508 > CAKOTZ01. The sequence goes on along the minus strand of CAKOTZ010000001.1, from coordinate 31,089 downwards.
GTTCTAGATAATCTAAGAAATTAGCTTGATTGTTATAAAAAGTGTCAAAATATTTTTCTACCTTATTTTGATATCTACCATTTCTTATTTCTTCTATTTCATCCATATCAACATCTTGTTTTTCTAGTTCATAACATATTTTTTCTTTTGATTTTTCTAACACGAATTCACCTGCTGGAAAAATATTAACTTCCTTTAGCATTTCTGTTGAACGTTGTGTATATATGTTAAAATATCTAATTGAATCTACCTCGTCTCCCCAAAACTCTATACGTACGCCAAGCTTCGTTGTTAATGAAACATCTAGTATTCCTCCTCTAACACTAAATTGCCCTCTTCCTTCTACTAAGTCAAACCTTTCATATCCTAGTTCTATCAAACTATTTTTTATTTCTTCTAGTGAATAACTTTTTCCTACTTCCATTTTTAATATATTTTTATATAGTGTTTTAGGTGCCACCATTTTTTGCATTACAGCTTCTATTGTAGTAACAATTACTTCTGCATTTTTATTATATATGGCATTTAAGCATTCAATTCTTTCAGCTAAAAAATCCTGACTTTCTGCTGCATAATCATAGGCTGTAATTTCTCTTTTTGGAAAATAATATACATTTTGTGTATAGTAATGTATATCTTTTATTAATTTCCTAGCTTGAAGTTCATTGTAGGTTATTATACACATTGGCTTTTGTGTGAAAAATTTTGTAGCATAAGCTAAGTGAATTTTTCCACCATCTGTTAATCCTGATAATAGTATTGGATTTACACCATTTTTTACATCTTTTATATAACTATTGAATTTGTCCTGTTCTTCTAAAACACTTATTAATGAATTCATAATTTGCCTCTTTTTCATAATTTTATTAATCTACTAGTCTTGCATTTGTACAACAATTTCTTGTCCCGGATATGCTAAACCAATATGTTCTTTATAAAATAGCTCTAATATGGCTTTATTTATTTGTCCGCGTATTGCTGTATATTCTCCAAATGTTTGTGCTTCAACATTTAAATATGCTAGCACATTAACTCCACTTGTTTGTATATCATCACATATTACTCCAACAGAATCTTTTATAACATATTTTTGTTCACTTAATACTAATTTTATTCTATTTAATATTCTTTCCAAGTCTTCGTATTGCATATCTTTATTTAAGCTTAAACTCAATTTTATCTTCCTTTTGCTTGTTCTACTATAATTTACTACAGCCGATGTTACTAAGTTGTTATTTGGTATTGTTACCTCTGTATTATCAAACGTTAATATACGTGTACTACGAATTGTTATATCTTCGACTATTCCTTGATATCCACAAGCTTGTATCCAATCTCCAACCATAAATTGTCTATCAAATATTATACTAGCTCCTGCAATTAAATTTTTTGCTATATCTTGGGCAGCTAACGCTATAACAGCTGTTCCAATTCCCAAACCAGCTGCTAGTCCATTTAAATTGTACCCTAACTCTGTTATTACCATAAATCCAGCAATTAAATATATTATTATTTTTAAAATTTTGCTTACAAACTTTGCTAGTCTCTTACTGTTTATAAAGTCTACTCTATCTTGTAAAAATGCAAATGTTTTTGAATCTGGATTTGCCATGTTTGAAAAACCACTTGCTACAGTTAATATAATACAAATTTTAAACACTTTTGTTATCAATACCATTGTTGTTTCTGGTAATCCCAATATTAGTATTGCTAAATATACTCCTAATATTACAAAGAAGTTTTTTAATGGTTTATAAAATCCTATTTGCTTTATTTCTGCTTTCTTTTTGTGTATGTTAAATATCTTTAATATTAAATATGAAAATAATGAGCTAAATAGCTTAAATATTATTACTATCCATATTGCCATTAATATGTCAAACCATTGTTGCGTATTCATATCTTTTATATAGTTTACGATTTGTGTTAGTGTGTTCATTGTTTCCACCTCTTTACATTTTTTTAGATTATATCACAGTTTATTTATAAGTTCCATTAATTTTACTATTTTTTACATAATATAGATTGACAAACAAATATAAAAAAACACTACACATTTGCTTTGCAGAGCAATGTGTAGTTTCCAAATCATTAAGGTAACCACATAAATGTAACAAACAAATATAGCTTTGTTATGCATTTGGATTTACAATGTCCGAATCCTGTACTACTCCTTCTTCTACCTTGTATTCACACTCTGACTCAAGTTCTCCATTTTCATAATGCTCAGCTTTTTCAATAATTCCTGTTTCTGAATTTACCCAAAAAATTGATTTTCTCCAATTTAACATTTCAAACACTATGTACTCTATTCCGTTGATTTTTTCTCTTTTTTTATATTTATATTCCCCTTCTCCACTTGGAAAAATATCTTTTACAAACTCTTCATTTATGTTTTTATATGCGCCAGTATCCTCAAGCGGTTGTGTTCCAACAACTTCGCCATCTTTAACCAAATAAACTTCTGATGTGTCTTCATTCATCCAAACATATCTTGAATCTACATTAAATATAATTTTAGTTATATTATCCTTTTTATAAATGTCTAAATTATTAAAATTATCATTACTATCTCTTACTAACATTTTATAATTGTCCCATGTTGGTTTACTCATTAATTCTAGCATTTCTTCTTTTGACACATACTCCATGTTATTCTTAATAATTATAGTTACTATTATTGCCACAACAATTACTATAGCTCCTATTATAATACCTTTCTTTTTCATGTTTTTTCTCCTCTTTATTTATTATAATATTAATTCATATCTTAATTAATTTATACCATATTAACAATATAGTTGTAAACAATTTTTTATATACATATTTCTGTTTTAGTGGTATCTAATCCACTTGAAAAGCTCCAACTCATTTTTTTGAGTTGGAGCTTTTGTTTTTTCATTTACAATCCAAAGCTAACACCAATTGCATTGTTAATCTTATCCATTATTTCTTCATCATTTATATGCCCTATTTTTTCTTTTAACCTACTTTTATCAATTGTTCTAATTTGTTCTGTTAAAATAACTGAATCTGATTTTAACCCAAATTCTTCTGAATCTATCTCAATATGCGTAGGCAATTTATTTTTATTTACCTGAGATGTAATTGCAGCTGCAATTACAGTAGGACTATACTTATTTCCCATATCATTTTGGATTATTAACACTGGACGTATTCCACCTTGTTCAGACCCAACTACTGGGCTTAAATCTGCATAAAACATATCTCCTCTTTTTATTATCATATAAGTTCACTCCTATTAATTTCTATATTTCAGTTATCCTGTTCTATTTTAAATATGGATATAAAAATATCAGCTTGCTTCTTTTAAGGAGTATCTCTTCTGTATTACTGCAAACTGTCAATCTTTATCTCATTATATAATATGTAAACTACTATGTTTTGTGTGATATCTTTTATTTCTAACTTAATAGGTTTGCCCGTATTTTTATTTATTGTTAAGGTCTTATATTTTTTATATTTATTCTCGTTTTTAACTTCCGTGTTTAATATAATCTCTTCGTTTATTTCTTGTACACTTGCATTTTTCCCATCTTTATAATCTAGGATAAAGCTATCTAGCCAAAGATCATTTCCAGTTATATATGGATAATCTTCATATATTTTGCTTAAATTTAATTTTGTATTTTCTACACTAATTTTCTTGCCATCGTAATTAATTATTGTCCCTTTAATGTTACTTGGCTCCAAAACTTCTTGTCTATAGCTTTTATTCCCTGTTTTTTCTTGTTTTAGTACATATTTATGTTCATTTTTATTGCTCTTGATATTCAACTCTATTTCTGCCTTATACGACTTCATATTTAAAATAGTATTTACCAGCTCATCTGTGGTTTTATTACTTATATTATTTCCAAGATTGGTTTTTTTATAAGCATTTTGCAAAAAAAATGTTAGCATAACAAATATTAATATGGCAAAAATTGCTATTATAACTTTTTTCTTCATTTAACTTATCCTCCCTTAACGAAATAAAAGAGATTACGCAATGTAATCTCTTTTATTCCATCTATATTCATAAGGATTCAAAGTATTCTGTAAGACATGTTACCATTTCTTGTTTAGTTTCTATTGTAGTTATTTTTTCTCTTATCTTACTAGAATCTTTTAAATTTTTAACATACCATATAAGATGTTTTCTCATTTCCTTTATAGCATATGGCTCATCTTTTTGCATTGTAACTAAGTCTATATGCTTTAAAATTACCTTTAACTTTTCTTTTGGGCTTGTTTCTGGTAGCTTTTCTCCTGTTTTCAAGTAATATAATATTTTTTCAAAAATCCATGGATTTCCCATACTAGCTCTTCCTATCATAATTCCGTCTACTCCAGTATATTCAAACATTTTCTTGGCATCTTCTTCGCTTTTTACATCTCCATTTCCTATTACCGGAATTGATACTGCTTCTTTCACTTTCTTTATTATTTCTAAATCTGCTCTTCCTGAATAGTACTCTTCTCTAGTTCGTCCATGAATTGTTATCATAGATGCTCCAGCTTTTTCAATAATTCTAGCAGCCTCAACAGCCACAATGTGTTTGCTATCCCATCCTTTTCGTATTTTTACACTGACTGGTTTATCTGAACTTTCTACTACTGTTTTAACTATTTGTTCTACTAAATCTAAATTTAATAATAATTTACTTCCATCTCCGTTTTTTACAACTTTTGGTGCTGGACACCCCATGTTTATATCAATTACATCTGCTATTTTTGAAACCTTTTTTGTTGCCTCACACATAGATACACAATCACTTCCAAAAATTTGCATTGCTACTGGTCTTTTTTCGTCTTCTGTGCTAAGTAATTTTTCTGTTTTTTTATCATCATAATACAATCCTTTAGCACTAACCATCTCGGTAAAAACTAATCCTGGTCCATATTCTTTACATAATTTACGAAATGGCAGGTCCGTAATACCTGCCATTGGAGCTAGAAAAATGTTATTTTCTAATATTAAATTTCCTATTTTTAATGATTTTACATACATCTACTATTTTATTCCTCTCTTACAATTTTTGTTACATTTACTCCACAAAAATTGCTTTTTGCCTTCTACCACTAATATTTAGCAATAATGCAATAAAAATAAAGTTTGTTATAAGCGAGCTTCCGCCGTAACTAACAAATGGTAATGGAACTCCTGTTATTGGCAATAATCCTATTGTCATACCAATGTTTTCTGTCATATGGAAAAAGAATATTCCGTGCAATACCTATTGCAATATATGAACCGCAGTTCATCTTTTGCAGTTTTAGCAACATATATAGCTCTTGTAATTAATGTTACATATAATACAACTATTCCACCTGTTACAATAAATCCCATTTCTTCTCCAATTACAGAGAATATAAAATCTGTTGTTTTCGGATGTAAAAAGCCTAATTGTGTTTGATTTCCTTTTAATACTCCCATTCCAAATAATTGTCCAGCTCCTATTGCTAATTTCGATTGTATTAAATTATAACCAGAACCACGTGGGTCTAACGTTGGGTCTAGGAATACGTTAATTCTGTTTTTTGCATGTTCTGGCAAGACATAGAGATATAAAATTGGCACTATTATAACTACAGCTAAAATAGCCCCTATAATATATCTTTTATTTATTCCTGCTGTAAATAGCATAAATCCTGTTGCAACCAAAAATGCTATTGCTGTTCCATAATCTGGTTGTTTTACAATTAAAAGCATTGGAACTAATAAAGCTAGCAGTACTAATCCTAGCTTTAGCGGATTATTGATTTCTTCTTTTCTTCGCTCCTGCACTTTTGTAATGCAATATGCTAAAAAAACTATAACAAATATTTTAGCAAATTCTGCTGGTTGAAATTGAAAGAACTTTAAATCAAACCAACTTCTTGCTCCATTTATTGGTTCTGTAAATAAAACCCCTACAAGTAAAACCAAAAATATTCCATACAATACAGGGGAAAATTTGGCAATAGTTTCATAATCAATTGCCATTACAATTAACATTATGGGCACACTAATTATAAACCATTGAATTTGCTTTCTCATTTCATCATAATCTGAATTCTGCGTAGCAGACATTAACGCTATTAATCCAATCGCTAGTAGTGCTAAACTACATATTAATATCCCCCAATCCATATTTTTAAGAATTCTTTTTTTCATTCATTAACCTCTTTTTGGATAGTTTCTGTTGTTTTTCTTATGTTTTTTGTTCTTTTTCTTGCCATAATATCCTTTTTGATTATTATAATTTGGTCTATTGTTATTTTGATGTTGTTGTACTTCTTCTTTTACTTCAATTTCTTCCTTAGAATTTTCATCAACTTCTTTTGATAACTCTTCTGCTTTTTCATTGTCTTCATTATTATCTATACTTTCATTATCTAGTTCTTCTTCACAATGATTTTCTATACCTTCGTTGCTTTCCGTACTTTTTTTATCAACTTCATTTTTTTCTTCTATTTCATTAATATTTTCTTCTTGAACATTTGCTTCAGCTTCTTGTTCTTCTTGTTTTAAATATTCTGAGCGTTCTTGTTGATTTATTGTTTCTTTTTTCATGTCATTTCTTACATTTACAATAGGTATATTGGCATATAAAGCTGGTGCACCATTACTTCCATCTTCGTTTGATTTATTTGTTAATCTTACGTCTATTGCATTTTCATCTATTTCAATATATTTCTTTATTACTTCTATTATTTCTTGCTTCATTAACTCTAGAAAATCAGCAGATACATTTGCTCTATCTTGCATTAATACTAAATGCAATCTTTCTTTTGCTGTATCTTTAGATGGATTTTCTTGTTCTTCTTTTTTGACTATTCCTCTTAAAAACTTTACCATCTTTTCAAACATGGTCTAACCTCCACTTTTATTTTTTCAATCCAAATATACTTTTTATTTTGTCTATAAAACTCATTTTTTCTTTTCCTGGTATTGTTACTTCTATATTTTCACCTAAAATTCTCTTTGAAATTTCTATATAAGCTTTTCCTGCTGGTGCTTTTTTGTTTGAAATAACTGGTTCTCCCTTATTTGTTTGAGTAATAATGTATTCGTCATCTGGTACAACTCCTATTAGTTCTATTGATAGTAAATCTACAATGTCACTTACTTCCATCATTTCTCCCTTTTTTACCATGTTTGGACGTAACCTGTTTATTACTAATTCAGGATTTTTAATTTCTGATGACTCTAATAAGCCTATTATTCTGTCAGCATCACGAATTGCTGAAATTTCTGCCGTTGTAACAACTACAGCCCTTGTTGCCCCTGCTATTGCATTTTTAAATCCTTGTTCTATTCCTGCAGGACAATCAATTAATATAAAATCAAATTCTTCTTTTAGCTTACTTACTAATTCCTTCATTTGTTCTTCATTTACAGCACTTTTATCTCTTGTTTGCGCAGCAGGTAAAAGATATAACTCATTAAATCGTTTATCTTTTATTAGGGCTTGTCTTAGTTTACATTTTTGTTCTACTACATCTACAATGTCGTATACAATTCTATTTTCTAATCCCATAACAACGTCTAAGTTTCTAAGTCCAATATCTGTATCTATTAATACTACTTTTTTTCCTTGAAGTGCTAAAGCTGAACCTAAATTCGCTGTTGTTGTTGTTTTTCCTACGCCACCCTTTCCTGATGTTATTACTATAACTTCTCCCATAATTTCCTCCTTAACCTACTTTAACTGCAGATTTTAAACAAATTATCAATATTTTATCTATACTATATTATCTTTTTTTTAGCAAAAAGTCAATGAAAGTGGAGAAAATTTCTCCACTTTCATTACTTTTATTTTATGTTGGATTTTGATAATTATCATTACTTATATAAACACTACTTGTCCCATTAACTGTTACTGTTATTTTATATCCTTGTCCTTCTAAAGTAATACTGCCATTTTTTATAAGTGTCCTTATATTAGCAAAATCTGTTGATAGGTTTATATTATTTTTTAATACATAGGTTTTACCTGTAGAAAGTGTATATATTTTACCATTTATATTAACATTTTCTCCTTGCCCTATTTTTTGGAACTGCTCCGCATTATATATTGGTATTACATCTCCACCAATATATTTTTGATATGCCTCTTCAGCAGTTTCATCGCTATTATATATTTTTTTTGTTTGTTCTATTGCTTCTAATTGGGCTCTCTGTCTATTTGCACTAGTTACAAATAGTCCTACTGCAAGTGCTGTAAATACTAGCATTGATACTAATACATATAAAGTAATTGCTCCTTTTTGGCTTTTTATATTCATTTACTTGCCTCCTATGTATAAACTTCTTTTGTTATTATACTTAATTCTTTTTTTATATGCAAGTATTATTTATATACTCCACTTAAAACTTTGCTAACCATGTTAACAATTTGATTTGAATATCTAATTGCAATGCCCTTTCCTATAGCCTTTCCACCAATAGTTAAAGCAGCTACTGTTGCACTAATTAGATATTGCACAAATTCATCTATTCCATAGTTACTTGTTAGTTTTATTGCGATAATTGCACTCATTGCTCCACTTAGTACTCCCGCTATATCTCCTATTACATCTGCGCATAAATTTGAAACTCTTGGTGCATTTCTTATTAATTTAATTGCTGTTTTTGCACCTTTAATTTTTTTACTTCCTTGTGCATGAAAGTTTTCTTCCTTTGCTACTGTTACCGCTAAACCTATTATATCAAAAATTATTCCTAAAAATACAACTAATAATACTAATAAAATTGCTGGTATTATATCTAATCCTGTTAGTGCATTAGTTGATACGTATGAAAAAAATAGAGATAAAAAAAAGGAACCCACAAATATGATAAAAAACCAACTATTTGTCGAATTCTTTTTCTTTTTTTTATTATTTTCTTGTTTCATTTTTATTTTAATCTCTCCTAAAATATAGTTAAGTGGTAAAGACCTAGGTAAATTTTACGGTTTGAGGTCTAGTCGAATTTCTCTATTTTCTACTAACCATTACTGTTTAGCCGTTTCCGTTTAAAGAAAATATCTTGTTTTAGCAAGAAACCAGATCGCCACTTAAGCCGCACCTTAATCCCTAACTCTCCTTGCCTTTTACAAAGCAAACATTCTAGAAGTTTTCCTTAATATATTGTTTACTATTACTAGTCTCTTTTGCAAATAATAATTTCATAACAACTAATTTTTAATTATCTAGCTATCATAATTAAAATCTTTTTCGTTAATTCCAAACTATCACTCAAGACAGGCTACACTATATATTGTGTCTTGGCACTTTATATAGGTTATACTTAAAACTCTGATTCGGTTTAAGTCTCCGCGAAACTAGGACCTTGCTATGTATGCCATTACATAGTCTCCTAACTCCTTACTTCCTGAAAACACGCAAACTTGGCGTTTCGCGCACCAACAAGAAACTTCATCGATATGCCCTTTAGTGGATTTTTAGCCCCACCCTCGTAATAGGCAATATAACTAGAATACTGCACCACTGTTTAAAATTATATCATTTTTTTACTTTTAAAAAAAGTTTGATTTCAAACTATTTTTTCTATTTTTGGTTTGTTATTGGTAATTTAATGCAAATATTTTCCTCTTTTACATTCTTTATCCACTTTATTCTCTCTTCTCTTAGTTTTTCTTTTAAGTCTAGCCCCTCTGCAATTCCATATTTTTTCTTGATTTTCTCTCCATCTATTTCTTCTAACATCTGTCTGCCTATCTTTTCAAAATTTATAGTTTCTATTTCCGCTTTATTTCCAAATTTATCTGCTATAACAACAATTTGCAAACCATCTAAACCTAGTATTGATTTATTAATTCTTTCTAAAAAATCTACCTTTTTTGCTTCTCTCATTCTATCAAATATACCACCTCTCATATGCTCTTCTGCTGATGTTATTCCTGCTTTCTTCCAATTTTTAGGTGTTCCAATTCTGTTTGATAAGTTTCTTACTAGTTGCGCCCCTGCTTTGTCATGACCATAATGGTGTGGATATTCTTCTTTTGGGGTTATTCCCTTACCCAAATCATGCACTAATGTTGCATATCTAATTTTTTCATCCCTTGTTAAACTAGATGCTATATTTAAACTTTGCATAGTGTGGTTATACGCATCTCCTTCCGGATGATATATTACTGGTTGTTCCACACCAATTAGGTCTGCTATTTCTTTAAAATGTACATCTAAAATTTGTGCTTGTTTAAGCACATTAAAAAATATCGATGGTTTATTTGTTTGCATAGCTTTGCGAAATTCACAAAACACTCTTTCTTTTGATAAACTTATAAGTTCATTTTTTAGCTCTGTCATACACTTTATTGTATTTGATTCCACATTAAATTCTAGCTGTGCAGCAAATCGGGCTACACGATAAACTCTTAATGGGTCTTCTTTAAATTTACCACTTGTAGCACGAATTACTTTGTTTTTTAAATCATTAGTTCCGTTATATGGGTCTATTATTTCCCCGTTTGAAATATCTTTTGCTATAGCATTAATTGTAATATCTCTTCGTTCTAAGTCCTGTTCTATTGTAATACTTGCGTCGGTTTGTATATTAAATGCTTTATGACCTATACCAATTTTGCTTTCCGTCCTTGCCATTGCAAACTCTCTTCCAGCTAAATCAAATACAGCAAATGCTTTGCCCCTTTCTCTTGCCTCCGGAAACAACTCTCTAAATTTATCTTCACTTATTCCAACTACACAATAATCTTCATCTTTTGCCTTCTTACCAAGCAATTCATCTCTTACTGCTCCTCCAACTAAATAAAGTTTGCCTCCTGCCTGTTCTATTTTTTTTATAATTTCTTCCATATTTTTCTCCGTTATTTTTTTGTTTTTTGTTAATACATAATAAATATAAAGACCACCTGCAAATTTGCATGAGGCCTTTTTCGATAGTTTTATAACACTATATTTTATCTAATCTAGATAATTTTTTCTTCCATATATAGTATAACATAAAATGTATTACTTTTGAATATTCTTTTCATTTTATTTATGTTACAATTATGACATAAATAAACATAAAATTTTACTTTCATTTAGGGCTTAGCATATTTGCAAATTCAAAGCTGTACCCTATGGTCAAATTTATTGACATATTGCCCTTATCATAATATACTTAAACCATATTGAAAAGGAGGTTATTGCTCTATGAATGATTTAATTGAAATTAGATGGCATGGTAGAGGAGGCCAAGGTGCTAAAACAGCTTCATTATTGCTTGCTGATGCTGCCTTTAATACTGGAAAATACATTCAAGGTTTTCCTGAGTATGGTCCAGAAAGAATGGGAGCCCCTATTACCGCATATAATCGCATTAGTAATATACCAATTCGTATTCACAGTAATGTTTATTTTCCTGATTATGTTGTTGTAGTAGACGATTCACTTTTGGATTGTGTTGATGTTACTGCTGGTTTAAAAGCTGATGGTGCTATTATAATCAATACAACAAAAGATGCTACGACGATTAAACATAAGTTAAAAAATTATACTGGTTCTATTTATACAATTGATGCCAGAAAAATATCTTTAGAAACTCTTGGTAAATATTTCCCTAATACCTCTATGCTAGCAGCTATAGTTAAGGTAGCAAATATTATGCCGGATGATGTTTTCCTAAAAGATATGGAAAGCTCTTTTAAGCATAAATTTGCAAAAAAACCAGAAGTTATTGAAGGAAATGAAAGAGCTTTAAAAATGGCATTACAAGAAATCAAGAAAATTTAAGGAGGTATCTTTATGTCTAATAAAACAGTTATTAACGCAAATGTTACTTGGGAGAATATTACTCCTGGCGGAAATATTTACGATGCTGGTAACGCAAGGGATTTCGAAACAGGTTCTTGGCGCTCTATCAAACCTGTTTTTTTGAGTGAAAAGTGTAAACAATGTGGTCTGTGTTTTCCAGTTTGCCCTGATGATGCAATTCCAGTAAACAAAGAACAAAAACGTGAAGATTTTGATTATAACGCTTGTAAAGGATGTGGAGTTTGTGCAAAAGTCTGCCCTTTTAAAGCAATTGATATGGTTCCAAATGATTAATACTATTAAAATATTAAGAAAGGATGAAAATTTATGAAAATTAGAGAACGTTTAAGTGGTAACGAGGCTGTTGCTACAGCTATGAAACAAATTAACCCTGATGTAGTAGCAGCTTTTCCTATTACTCCTTCTACAGAAATTCCTCAATACTTTTCTACTTTTGTTAGTAATGGTGTTGTAGATACTGAATTTGTTGCTGTAGAAAGTGAACATAGTGCAATGAGTGCGTGTATTGGTGCAGAAGCTGCTGGAGCAAGAGCTATGACAGCTACATCTGCCAACGGATTATCTCTTATGTGGGAAATGATATATATAGCTTCTAGCCTTCGCTTACCAATTGTTATGTCATTGGTTAATCGTGCTGTTTCTGGCCCTTTAAATATACACAATGACCACTCAGATGCTATGGGAGTTAGAGATTCTGGTTGGATTCAACTTTTTTCTGAAACTAACCAGGAAGCTTATGATAACTTATTAATGGCACACCGCATTGCTGAACATAAAGATGTTTTACTACCATTAATGGTTTGCCAAGATGGCTTTATTACATCTCATGCTATTGAAAATATTGAGTTGGAAGATGATGATAGAGTAAAGACTTTTGTTGGTGAATATAAACCTGAACATTATCTTTTAAATGATAAAGAACCTATGGCCATTGGTCCCTTAGATTTACAGGCTTATTTATTTGAACATAAGAGAAGTCAAGCTCAAGCTATGATTAATGCAATTCCAGTTATTACTAACGTATTTAAGGAATTTGAAAAATTTACTGGTAGAAAATATGATTTTACAGAATCTTACTTACTTGACGATGCTGAAATTGCTATTGTCTGCATGAATTCTACTGCTGGTACAGCAAAGCACACTGTCGATAAACTTCGTGCTAAAGGTATTAAAGCTGGAGTATTGAAAATCCATGTATATAGGCCTTTTCCAGCAAAGCAAATTAGTGAGAAATTATCTACATTAAAAGCTATTGCAGTTCTTGATAAAGCAGATGGTTTAAATGCAGTAGGCGGACCACTTTATACAGATGTTACTTCTGCTTTATATGCGAATACAATTCAAATACCTACAGTAAATTATATTTATGGTATTGGTGGAAGAGATACAACAGAAATGGATTTAGAAAAAGTGTATATGGATTTAAAAGACATTGTTAATGGAAAAAATATAGAAAATCCTTATCGCTATTTAGGTGTAAGAGGAGATGAAAAAAATGGCATATAATTTAAAAGAAATAATGGCAAATAAGCCTTCAAGACTTACTTCTGGTCACCGTATGTGTGCTGGTTGTGGTGCTCCGCCTATTGTAAGAATGGTTTTAAGAGCTTTACACGAGGATGACCATGCAGTTATTGCAAGTGCAACTGGATGTTTAGAGGTTTCTACCTGTATTTATCCTTATACAGCATGGACAGATTCTTTTATTCACACAGCTTTCGAATGTACTGCTGCAACTGAATCTGGTGTTGAAGCTGCTTATAAAGCATTAAAAAAACAAGGCAAATTGCCTAAAGATAAAAATACTAAATTTATAGCTTTTGGTGGAGATGGTGGAACTTACGACATAGGTCTTCAAAGTTTATCTGGTGCTATGGAACGTGGACATGATATGGTTTATGTTTGCTATGATAATGGAGCATATATGAATACTGGCATTCAACGTTCATCTGCAACACCAAAATTTGCAGATACTACAACGTCTCCTGCTGGAGATATTGTTCCCGGCAAAATGCAATCTAGAAAAGATTTAACCGAAATTATGGTTTCACATCATATTCCCTATGTTGCTCAAACTATGGGAGTTAACAATTTTAAGGATTTATATGAAAAATCTGAAAAGGCAATTTATACAGAAGGTCCTGCATTTTTAAATGTTTTTTCTCCTTGCCCTCGCGGTTGGGGATACCCTACTGAAGATTTAATGCTAATTAATAAACTTGCTATGGATACTTGTTACTGGCCTTTATATGAAGTTATTAACGGTAAATATCATATTAATTACAAGCCAAAGAATAAATTGCCTATTGAGGAATTTTTAAGACCTCAAAAGCGTTTTGCTCATCTTTTTAAACCTGGTAATGAATGGATGATACAAGAGTTTCAAAATGAAGTTGATAAGAGATGGGAAAGTTTGCTTGCTCTTGAAAGTTTAAGTAATGTTGAAACAGAAAAATAAAAAAAGCGGGAATAATCCCGCTTTCTTTATTTTTTATTTGTACTTACCGTTCCCTCGATATTCCCAAATAGTTCATCAAATTTTGCTTCTAATTCTTTTTGTATGTCGATAGTCATATTCTCATCTACCTCCTCTTTTGGTTCATTAGCACTTTCTTCATCATCTTGTGGTAATGTTGGTGCTAATAAATCTTCAAATGGGTCAATCTCATCTATTGTTGGTTCATCTTTTGCTGGTATATCCTCTATTTGTATTTCATTGTCATTATTTTGTACTTTTTCAATAGTATCTGTATCTTCAAACAAATCATCTAATGACTCAATTTGTGATTCCTCAATTTCTTTTTCCTCATCTTCTATGTATGGATTATATGGATTATACTTTCTCCATTTTCCACGATTTATTTCAACATCATTATGATTTGCTGGATATTTTGCTGAATAATGTACTGTTGGATGTTTAAAATAATAATATTTTCTACACTTAATAGGCTTTATTCCTTTTTCAAAAATTAAGCAATAGTCATTATCTAATCTTCTTATTTCATCTGGTGTCATTAAAGCTCTTGCCATAGATTGGTCAGATGTATTGTATCCTTGCTTATTGCTATTTTTATCACGGCTTACTGAAACACTATCCTTAAAAATAGTTTTTTCTCCTAATGCTTTAGAAAAATATTCTACCGTTTTTTGCGAGTTGCTTCCTAAAAACAAGTGGGTATCACAGTTACCCATAATAGTTTCATGTGATTCTTTGTATACAGCCTCAAGTTGGTCTAAATTTTGTAAAATAACGCTAAATGATATTCTTCTACTTCTACTTGTTGATATTTTTTTATCAAAATCTGGTATTCTTCCTATATTCGCAAACTCATCTAAGATAAAGAATGTTGGTACCTGTAATATCCCTCCACTTTTATCAGCAAAGTCATATAATTGTTGAATCATTTGTGAGAAGAATATTGTTAATAAGAAATCATAAGCTGAATGCGTGTCTGATGATATAACATATACAGCTGTTTTTCGTTTTCCTATTTCCTCAAAATTAATTGTATTTGTTGATGTTAGTTCTGCTATTTCAGATGAATCAAATTTTCCTAGTTTTGATTGTAATGAACTTAATATTGAGGCATACGTTTTCTCTGGTGCTATTTCAATTGATTTATAATACATTCTAGCTGGATGATCATACGGTAATTCACTCATTAAATTTGTTAATAGGTTGTCTCCTCCATTATTATTTGCTGCTCTAACCAATTCTGCACAGCTGGTTAGGTTTTGTTCTTCTGGTGGTCTTTTTGCAATTAGATAAAATATTAATGCTTTTAGTAGCATTTCTGCCATGTCATCCCAATATTGGTCTCCTCCTGCCGAGCCCTCTGACTGTCCCTTTACAATTGTATTTGCAATAACATCAACATCTAACTCATTTTTTACATTCATTAATGGATTATATCCATCGCTATTTTTGGGATTAATTAAATTTAAAACCTTTATATCGTAGCCATTATCTCTTAGATATCCAGCTGTTTTATCATACAATTCACCTTTTGGGTCTGTAAACACATAAGAACCTAGCAGTTGATAAGCATTTGGAATAACAAATGATGCAGATTTACCTGCTCCAGAACCTCCGTATTACCAGAATATTTACATTTCCTATTTTATCTAACGGTAAATAGTGCTTTTCTGCAAGCAATATTCCTTTTTTAGGACTTAAAATTTTGTATTCTTCTCCACTTTGACACCAATCACTAGATCCATGCTCTATATCTTTATAGTCGTTTTTTCCTTTTGATTTTATTATACCTACTCCCATTGCTATTGCATATACAATTGTTACCTCAAATAGCACTTTAAAAAAAGTTCCTGTAGAAGTTGAAATAGACGCACCAAATGCTTCAAGCGGTTTTGTTATCCAAATGCAAAATCCTTCTATGCACTTAGATAATACAAAACTACCATCTGCTTTTGTTGCATCTATTATCCCCATTGTTAATGGTCCAACAACTGCGATTGCTAATAAAATCCATATCATTGCCACAACAATAATTTTGCCCTTATTATTGATTATTGTATTTTTTAATTTATCGCCCATTTATCTCACCATCTCTTTAGTAATATTTATGTTTTAACGGCTTTCATTATCTTTTTGTTCTTTTTTTGCTGTTTTGTTCTTAGTTGCTACTGTAGTTTTCTTTTTATCTGTTTTAGCAGTTACCTTTGCTGGTCTTTCGTTTCCTGGATATACTGGTATTACTGTATCAAACTTTCTATCTTTGCTTGAAAATATTTTGCCTTCTTTTACCTTAATTCTTTCATTAGAAAATTCTACTGCCATTACTCCTATTTCAATTTCACCAATATTATTTTCTGACATTAAAAGATACCTCCTATGTTTAACCTTTTTTGCTCTCTTTTATTTCAAATGCAAAGTAACTTTTATATGGCTTAAGTTTGCATTTTCCTTTTACTTCATTTGTTTCTTCATCAAAATATAAAGTTGGTTTAATTTCTTCTGTTGTTACTGGATCTATTATTGATATTGGTCTTTTCAGATTTGGTGTATAGTTAAATTCTTTGTATTCGGTTTCATGTTCACTATACAATGTTTGAAATTTCATCGGAATCGGTTTTTTTGATATTCTAATTTTATCTTCTTCTAAAATTCCCATATTTACAATCACCTTATCTTTTCCAAATGAAAATATTACTAATTGATTTCCAAATGGTGACGGATTATCTACAAAAAAAGTTTTCTTTTTGTAGTCTCCAACCAATTCTTCAATATAGTCAAGTCTTTCAACCGTATATTTTGGTGAATTTTTTGCATATTTTTTTTCTGTTTTATTTACTTGATAAATTACTGTGTCTACATTTTTTTGGTCTGTTATACTGAAATGCTTTCCCTGTATATTGTTTTCCATTAAAAAACACCTCATTTCAACTTTTTTTCCTTTGTAACATGCCTACAGTAATATTATAGCTAATTTTACTACTGTTGTCAACTTGTCACAAATTAATTATGTAAATTTTATCCTAATTCTTTTCTTGGATTAAATTTCGAAACTTTTGCCATGTTTTCATAAGAAGCCCTCTCTTCATCTGTTAACATTTTTGGCACTACAATTTTTGCTTCAATTATTAAATCTCCTCTTCCACCTTTACCATCTTTATATCCTTTTTGTGGTATTTTAACCTTTTCACCACTTTGCATTCCAGCTGGTATGTATAAAGATACGTTTTCATCTATTGATGCTACCCTTACTCTTGTCCCTAAAGCTGCCTCCCATGGCGTAAGGAATAGGTCTGTATACAAGTCACACCCTCTTAGTTTAAATTGACCATTATCTTGGATATTTATTTTTATTAATAAATCTCCACTTTTTCCACCATTTTCGCCTTCTTTGCCTTGTCCTATTAGACGAATTTTTTCACTATTTCTAATTCCTGATGGTACCTTTATTGAAAAAGTTCTCATGTTTCCATCAACTGTTCGTAATGATATTTTTTTCTGTAATCCATAAAATGCTTCTTCTATGCTAACATCTATTTCAGTTTCTATATTTTCGCCCTTAATTGCGGGCTTTTTATTTCTCTTTTGTATTTCTTCTTTTTCTTCTCTTACGTTTCCAAAGAACATATTAAAAAAATCGCTAAATACGGAATCTGAATCTCTTTTACTTTCTTCAAATTCCTTTCTTTTTTTACCAACATAGTTGTTCCACATTCTGTCATACTTTCTTTTTGCACTACTATTGGATAACACTCTATAGGCTTCGTTAATATCTTTAAATCGCTCTTCCGCTTTTTTATTTTCTATATTAACATCTGGATGATATTTTTTTGCAAGTTCCCTATAGTTTGCTTTTATTTTATCTATACTTACGCGATTTGTCTCTAGTTCTAGTATTTTATAATAATCTTTGAAAATCATTTGAGACCTCCCATAGGTATGTGCATTTGGCTTATTATATCATATTTTGGTCTGTTTTGTGAATACATTTACAAAATTTTTTGCATATATAAGTAATTTCTAGCTAATATACTGTCTGGATGAATCAGCTTTTTTTGCTCTATATTCTTTTTAATGTTAAGTTCCAATATGTATATAATTGCTTTGTCTATATCTGTTTCTGATATTTTTCTTACCTTTTCTAAGTCCGTCCAGCTTCTGTCTTCTCCAGTGGCATCTGCTACAAATAAAATTTTTGTAAGCATACACATATTTTCTTTTGCTGTTGTATGGTATTTTATTGCATCCACCATTTCTTCATTAAATCCAAATTCTTCTTTTGCTATATTTGCTCCAATTTTTGCATGTAGTAATCCAGTGTTTGCTTTTTCTATTTCATCTATTTCTACATTATGATTTTTTATGTATTCAAACTTTTCTTCATCTGGTATTTCTTTTGCTATGTCGTGCACCATTCCAACCTTTTGTGCTGTTTCCACATTTATTCCATATATTTTAGCTAATTCTCCACATCTTTTTCTTACACAAAGACTATGATTAAATCGTCTTTCTGATAATGCTTCTTTTGCTCTTTGTTCTAATTCATCCATTAACATTTTTCTCCTTTTTTGCTTTTATTATATCATAAAAACAAAAACAGGAGATATAAATTTATATTCTCCTGCTTTTGTTTTTTATTACTTTTGTTCTGGATTTTTTATTAGGTTTTCCTTATAATGTTTTCTACAAAGCGAAGTATAACAATCGTTGCCACCCAGCTGTATTTGTGCACCATGCTTTATGATATTTCCATTTTCATCAAATCTAGCATTATGTATTGCACCATTACCACACCAGCAAACAGATTTTACCTCTCTAATTTCATCTGCCCAAGCTAAAAGCCACATTGAGCCTTCAAACAAATCATTAGTGCTTGCTGTTCTCAATCCGTAACACAAAACAGGTATATTGCAGTAGTCAACAATATCGGCTAGTCTCTCAATTTGCTCTTTTTTGCAGAATTGTACTTCATCTACTACAATGGCATCATAATGCCTAATCTGCTCATCAGACATTTTACAAAGATCTTCCACTAAAATGCACTCTGTTTGTAGTCCAATACGCGATTTTATTATTTTGTCGCCATCTCGCGTGTCGACACCTGATTTTGCTATTAGACACTTTTGTCCCCGCTCTCCATAGTTGTACCAAGTCATAATTGCTTGTGCTGATTTTGAAGCTCCCATTGCTCCATAAAAAAACCATAATTTAGCCATGATGTCCACTCTCCTCTTGCACACATTTAAGTAATTTTATTTTTTCTAAAAATTGACTTCTATGTTACTATAACATACTTGTTTTTGTAATACAAGGTATAGTAGAAAAAATCTACATTGCTAATTTTATAGTTCGATTTTTATAGTTGTATCTGCCTGCAAACAAACTACTGGTCGAACTCTTCGTGCAAGATTTAAGAAATATTTACCAATACCTGACCTAGGAAATAAATCACATACATGACTTGTTTCTTGTGTCACATAAATATGCTGTTGCTTTTTCTCCATTTGGTCGCTCCCACTGCATTATATATTTCGCTCCTTCACTGCCCCATCTTAAGACTTTCTTTTCCGCGATTTATCACAAATATCATTTTTTCCATTCGGTTCTTCCCACTGAAGCTGTAACATTGCTTTCGCAATTAACAGCTCTCAGCGGTCCCCACGGAAAACCTCATTTCAAAAATATATTTGTTCTTCTCGCTAATGCATTGCTAAGTTTAAGTCACTAAACTGCCTCTTCCTAGCCGAAAGCAAAAATATATAAAAATTTAAAAGTGAGTTCGACCTTGAAGCAGCTATTCATTCATCAAGTTTAGAATGTGTTCAATAAAATTTGAAAAGGCTATTATCTAAACGCCTTGGAGAACGGAACGGCTAAATTTTTATATATTTTTGTGTAGGCGGTAACACATGCTTACACCTAAAAAATGCACAAGTTTTAGATAACTAACTTGCGCGTTTTGTATTTATGACAATTTTTTTGTTTTTTACTTGCATTATATGGAAAATTATTATATAGTATTGTCTATAGAAAATGAGATAAAAGCAGATGTGAGTGTGTTGCCTCTATAACTCAACCACGTTGAGAGCAAGGAGGTGAATGCTTATGGTAATTTTTTTACTTTTCCTAATCTTAGGATTTATAGTTTTAATAACCATAAATATCGCCTTATTGTGTATAATATACATAATGTGGACAGATATGCAAATATAAAAAAATACACCACAGACACTTTGACATAGCTTTGTGGTGTAAACCTATAGGTAGCACACATTGTCTGTGGCTCTCATTTTCTATTTTTATTATACATAATCTTAACTAGAATATCAATACTTTATACAAAATTATTTTATAACACAGTCAGCTCATGTATTTTTAAATCTACATTGCTAATTCAATTAATCTATCCACTAACTGCACATACGAAATACCTGAGGCTTCCCATAACTTTGCATACATGCTTATATTAGTAAAACCTGGCATGGTATTTATTTCATTTAAATATATTTTTTCTTCTGTTACAAAAAAATCAACTCTAGCTAATCCTCTTCCATCAATTGCTTTAAACGCTTTTATTGCAAGTTTTCTTACCATCTCCTCTTGCTTAATTCCAGATGGAATTTGGATTTTTGATTTTTTGTTTTTATACTTAGCTTCATAACTATAAAATTCTTCTGCTGGTATAATTTCTCCTGTACATGATGCTTGTATTTCATCATTTCCAAGCACTGCACATTCTATTTCTTTTCCTACTATGTTTTCTTCTATTATTATTTTCTTATCAAATTTTCCAGCATATTCAATTGCTTTCTCTAATTCTTTTTTATTTTTTGCTTTACTTATTCCTACTGATGAACCTGAATTTGCTGGTTTTACGAACATTGGATAACCAAGTTCTTTTTCTATTTTTTCTAAATTCATCTTTTCTTCTTCCAGTTCATTATTTATATAGAAATATTCATCTTTTACTTTTTGTATGTAGCAATATTTTGCCTGCTTAATTCCTGCATCTTTAAATATCTTTTTTGCATACAATTTATCCATTCCTACACTTGATGCAAATACTCCACAACCTACATAGGGAATTGCTAAACACTCAAATAGTCCTTGCATACTTCCATCTTCTCCGTATTTCCCATGTAAAACTGGAAATATAACATCAACTTGTTTTAAATATTCAAAAGGATTTTCTATTTTACAAATTTCACTTATTTTTTCTTCTATCTTCGCTTCATATTTTCCTTTATATTCATACCAATTACCATTTAAATCTATGTATACCGGAAATATACTGTATTTTTCTTTATTTATATTCTTTAGTATTGACATTCCTGATACAACAGATACATCATGTTCGGTAGATACGCCACCAAAAATAATCGCTACTTTTTTCAAATATATCCTCCTCTTTTATTTTGTTACTAATTTTTGTGCTAACTCGTTAAAATGCATAGAATTTGATGCTTTTAGTAAAATTACATTCTCCGCTGTTTGTACCATTTTAATAATGTTTTCAGCTTCATAAATGTTTTGGCAAATGTAAATTGCTTTTTCATTCATTCCTTCTAGCCTTGCTTCGTCTGCAATATTCTCAGCTTCTTTCCCTACAGTTATTAAAATATCTATTTCGTTTTTTACAACTTCTTTTCCAACACTTCTATGCAATTCTTCACTGTATTCTCCTAATTCCAACATATCTCCTAAAACTGCTATCTTTTGGTTTCCACTTGTTCTTTTTAATTGCTCTAACGCCGGTTTTACTGAATCTAAGCTTGCATTATATGAATCATTTAATATAGTTATTTTATCTTTTGTTTTTATAATTTCCATTCTATTTTTAGTTAACAGCATTTCGGAAATTCCTTTTATAATTTTTTCTTCTTCTATTTCCAATAGTTCTCCAACACCAATCGCACAAAGGCTATTATATATAAATGGTGTTCCTGGTGTTGGTACTTTAATTGTCTGTTCTTTGCCTTCTAATTCAACATTATATGTACTACCATCTTCTTTTTCTGTAATATTATATGCCTTATAATCAGCTTTATTCTTAATTGCATAACTTTTTATATTGTACTTCTCTTTATTTTCTTCTCCCCATTTGTACAATAAATCATTATCATTATTTAAAATAATAATGCCATCCTTTTTCATTCCCTCTAATATTTCTAGTTTTGCTTTTAAAATATTTTCCCTTGAACCTAAATTTCCAATATGCGACGTGCCTATATTGGTTAAAACACAAGCCGTTGGTTTTGCTATATTAGTTAATAGGCTAATTTCCCCAAAATGATTCATTCCCATTTCTATAACAACAGCTGTATGGTCTTTTAATTTTAATAAAGTTAATGGTAGCCCTATATGATTGTTGTTGTTGCCCTCTGTTTTTAATACTTTATATTTTTGTGCTACAACACTTGCCACCATATCTTTTGTGCTAGTTTTTCCAACACTTCCTGTAACTGCAATTACAGGAATGTCATATAAACTTCTTTTATATGCTGCTAGTTTTTGTAGGGCCTTTATAGTATCTTCCACTAAAATAATATTTTTATGTTCTTCTAATTTTTTTTCTTTGTCATTAATATCCAAAATACATGCTATTGCACCCTTTCTTAATGCTTCTTTATAGTATTGATTTCCATCAAATTTTTCACCTTTTATTCCTACATATATATCTCCTTTTTTTAAGGTTCTTGTATCTTTCGAAAAATTTTCTATTTCTTGATTTATATCACCATTTATTAGTTTTCCATTTGTGATTTCCACAATTTTTCCAATATTTAATATTTCCATCCACATTTCCTCCACTTCATTTTATTCATCATACCATAATGTATAACAAATCGGAATAGAAATTACAATTTCTATTCCGATTTTCAATTACATTGTTAATGTTCCGTTAGGTGTATTAACAATAACCAATATGTCTTCTTCTCTTCCGTTTTCAGCATTTATATATACCAAAAATTCTGAATCATCTACCTTTCCTTTAAACTCCCAACATAATATTTCACTGTTCCATTTCGTTGGAATTACTGCAAGTCCTTCACTTTTTATTTGTAATTCCTTATTAAGTTTTTGTTCTGCCGTTTCTTTATCAATTTTCACATTACTTACATCTCTTTGTATATGTGAATTTAGATATCCACTTGTTTCTATTCCCAATATTTCACCATTATCTAGTGCTATTTTTAATTTTATTAAATCTGGATATATTGTAACATTGTCTTGCAAATATGCGTAATTAATCGTTACAGTACCTTCTTGTTTTAAATAATATGTTTCCTTCATATTCGCAAAACCTTTACTCTCTAAAAATTCTTTACCAATTTTGTTTGCATCTTCTTGACTAATTGCTTCTGCATCTATGTTTCTATTATAGTTCATTAAAACTATTTGTCCACCTTTTTTTGATATTGAAACATAAGCATAATTGTCTTTGTCTCCATTTTTCATTTTTATTGAAAAATCGTATACTGGTATATCTCCATTTTCAATATATCCATTAGAAATTACTTCTTCTACTTTTTCCTGTCCAATAAAATTTATTGCTCTTTGTTTTGCTGTTTCTTCGTCAATTTCTTCATTTCCCAATGCCTTCATTTGTCCTTTGTTTGCATGCTCTGAATACGCTCCATCATAAATTAAGCCAGCATATTGTTCAAAATTTTTATTAATATTACTAAACATGTCATCAGACATATTGCTTACTTGTTGTGCAAATTCTAAATTATTACTTTTGCTAAATTCCTTCCATGATACATTTCCATCTGCCAATTCTGCTCCTAATTGTCCCAAAGTATTTTTTAAATCAACACTATACTGATGTAATTCTTTTAAATTTTTTAAATCTTCTTCTGTTAAAGCCTCATTATATATATTTTTTCTAGATAAAGTATAGCTATAGTCACTAACTTGATTTAAAAATTTTTGTGTATTCAAAAGCTCATTATTTTGAATTGGCAATTGAGATAAATAACTACTTGCCAGATTGGCTTCTCTCCACACATTAGTTAACGTTTCAGCTCCATGTTCTGGTGAACTTGATATTAATGATTTAGCTAAAAAACTTTCAACATTTTGGACATAATCAACTAATTCATAAAAAGCCATATTGTATCCATTTTCTACTGTTTGAATATATTTATTTTGCTTTTGGTACACTACAATACCCAATGCAACACTAATTACTAATAATATTGCTATAGCACCATATAAATAATTTTTTTTCATTTTTATTCATCCTTTCTATTTACAAAAATTATGTTTTCCTATTTTTTTAACTAATGGTCTAGACCATATCCATTTATTAGTTGCAGTATCTGGATTAAAATAATAAATACATCCATTAGTAGGATCCCATCCATTTAGAGCATCTCGAGCAGCTTTATAAACTGTTGAATTCTTTTCTATGGGTACATTAATTTGTCCATCCGATACTGCTGTAAATGCTCCTTTTTCGTATATTACGCCTGCAATTGTATTTGGAAACTGGGAACTCTTAACTCGATTTAATATTACAGCTCCAACTGCTACTTGTCCCTCGTAGCTTTCGCCTCTTGCTTCCCCATTTATTGCTCTAGCCATTAGCTGTATATCAGTTTCTGAGGCACTACTTACTGCATATATTTTACTCGAACTGTTATAATTGTTTATATTAAATATTTGTGTTGTTATAATTAATAAAGCAATTATTAAAATAGAAGCGATTATTTTTTTCATTTTACCTCCCTCTTTTTGTTTTTAATCAAATATTTAGTCTTAGTTTGTTTCTTTTTTTGAAAAATATACTTTTTTTAACAAGTTTTATGCTATAATATTATTACTTTTATAATGCGGAGGTTATTGTGAAAAAAAAGGTTTTAATTTTTTATGGTTCATATGGTGCTGGGCACTTTTCTGCTGCACGCTCTATTAAAGAATATCTAGATACTAACTACAATAATGTTGAAACATACATTGTTGACTGTATTGAATATATTAATAAATACTATAATAAACTTACGTCCAAAACTTATGATGGTCTTTCAAAAAAAGCTCCTTTTGTTTGGAAGGGAGTTTACTATGGTTCTGAGAAATGGCCTATATTAAAAATTACATCTGCAACCAATCATTTATTTGCGTTAAAATTAAATACGCTAATTCAAGAAATTAAGCCTGACTTAATTATATCAACACATTTCTTTGCCACTGAAATGTGTACTGTTTTAAAGAGAAAACATAAACTTTCTTGCAAAATTGCTACTGTTTTAACAGATTATGCGCCACATGGGCAGTGGCTTGTTCATCATGAATATGTCGACTATTTTTTTGTAGCACATGCAGGAATGAAAACTGATTTAGTTAAAGAAGGCGTTAAAGAGTCAAAAATTTTTGCTACTGGCATACCCTTATCAAATAAATTTTTGATGAATTATAATAAAGAGGATATATTAAATTCGTTCGGACTTAGCTGTGATAAGACAACTGTGTTATTCTTTGCTGGTGGTAGTTCACATTATGCTAGAGGTACAGCTAATAGTATTTTTTCATCATTTATTAATGATTTCTCTGACATTCAAGTACTTGCAATTACAGGAAAAAGTTCTCATTTAAAGGAGGAATTTGATAATCTTGTTCAAGAGTATAAACAAGAATCACATATTAAAGTTTTTCCTTTTACCGATAAAGTTCCTCAATTAATGCAAGCATCTGATTTAGTTATTACAAAACCTGGTGGACTAACAACAACAGAAAGTCTTGCTTCAGGTCTACCTATAATTGTAATTGACCCAATTCCTGGACAAGAAGAGGAAAATGCTAGCTTTTTAGAAAAAAAAGGTGTTGCTATATGGATACGCAAAAAAGATAACCCAAAAGACATTTTAAAAGGTTTGTTTTCTAATCCTGATAAACTTAAGGATATGAAAATAAAGGCTAAGCTTCTTGCCAAGCGTAATTCTACTAAAGATATTTGTGAAATTTTACTAAAATAATTATATACGAGGTGTTTTTAATGAAATTAGCTTCTAGTAATGAATCATTAGCAGAAAATAAAGTTTTAATTATGTATATACTTGATAAACTTGGGAAACCAACATCAGATAATGAATTACTACAACTTGTGCTTTCAATCACTGATATGAACTATTTTTACTTTCAACAATTTGTACTTGATTTGATTTCATCTAACTATGTTAAAAAAAGTGACAAAGAAAATCATTGCTTTTATTCTTTAACTGATGAAGGTAAAAGAGCTTTAGAACTAACAATTAATATTGTTCCTGGAATTTTAAAACTTAGGGTAGATACAAATATAAAACCTTGTCAAAATACTATAAAAAATGAGCTTTCAGTTGTTGCTGATTTTGAACCTGAAGGCAATAATAATTATTATGTTGATTGTAAGGTTATTGAGAACAGCAAAGCTGTTTTCAGTGTTCGTATTTTAGCCGCCTCTCGAGAACAAGCCAAATATATTTGCAACAATTGGAAAGAAAATGCGGTTTCCCTATATCCTAATTTACTAAAACTTCTAATAAATGATAAAAAGGCTTAAGTTGTTGTAAACTTAAACCTTTTTATTTATATTCTATTAAATTATTTTAATTCGATTACTGCTCCAGCTTCTGAGAATTTAGCTTTTATTTCTTCTGCTTCAGCTTTTGCAACTTTTTCTTTAACTGTCTTAGGAGCTCCGTCAACTAATTCCTTAGCTTCTTTTAATCCTAATCCTGTTACGTCTCTAACAACTTTGATAACTGCAATTTTGTTTGCTCCAGCTTCTTTTAATATAACATCGAAGTCAGATTTTTCTTCTGCTCCACCAGCTGCTGCTCCAGCTGCAGGTGCTGCAGCTGCTACTGCTGATACACCATATTTTTCTTCAATTCCTTTAACTAAGTCAGCTAATTCTTTAACTGTTAAGCTGTCGATTTCTTCTAATAATTTTTCTATTTTTTCCATTATTCAATTCTCCTTCTTTATTATTTTGTAAGTAAAGCTTACATCTATATTTTGATTCACTAACATAAAATTAGTTTTCTTCTTTTTGGATACGTACTTGATCCAATCCAACAGCCAATTTTGAAATAGTTCCAAGTAAGCTGCCAGCAAGTTTTGATAGTAATTCTTCTCTTGATGGAAGTTTTGCAAGTTCGATAATTTCCTCTACGCTTATTACCTTTCCCTCTAAAATTCCACCTTTAATTTTATAGAAGTCATTTGCCTTCATGTAATTATAAATTACTTTTGCAGGTGCTAAGTAATCGTTGTTATCTAAAACAACTGCTGTAGGTCCTTCTAATACACTATCTTCTAAACCTTCTATTTTAGCTTCTGCTAATGCTCTTCTAATAATGTTATTTTTTATAACAGTATATTCTGAGTTGCTTTTTCTTAAGTTAGCTCTTAATTCTGTTACATCTTCAACACTAATCCCTCTATAATCTGTTAATAATACAAATTTAGCATTTTTAATTTTTTCTGCCAATTTTGTTACTTCTTCTTGTTTTTGTGCAATTATTTTTTCATTTGCCATTTTTGTATTTCACCTCCTTTAAATATATAAAAGACGTTTTCAGCTACCTATCGAGGTAGAGAAAACGCCTTTTCACGTTTTAATATCTTACCTCGGTAGGACTTATTTTTTGCCTACTGTCTTTGGTTACTTTTGATTAATAAATATACCAGGTCCCATTGTTGTTGAAATTGATACTGATTTAATATATTGTCCTTTTGCAGCTGCTGGTTTAGCTTTTATAATAGCTTCTATAATTCTATCATAGTTTTCTAATAACTTGTCAGCTCCAAATGAAACTTTTCCAAAACCTAAATGGATAATGTTTGTTTTATCTAAACGATATTCAACTTTACCAGATTTAATTTCTTGAATAGCTTTTGCTACATCCATTGTAACTGTTCCTGATTTTGGGTTTGGCATTAATCCCTTTGGTCCTAATACCTTTCCTAGTCTACCTACAACTCCCATCATATCTGGTGTTGCAACGACTACATCATAATCAAACCAATTTTCTTTTTCAATCTTTGGTATTAATTCTTCTGCTCCAACAAAATCTGCGCCAGCATCTTCTGCTTCTTTAACCTTGTCACCTTTAGCAAATACTAATACCTTTACTGTTTTACCAGTACCATTTGGAAGTACTACTGTACCTCTTACTTGTTGGTCAGCATGTTTTGAATCAACACCTAATTTTACGTGTAATTCAACTGTTTCATCAAATTTTGTTTTTGGTAATTTTTCAATTAAGTCTAATGCTTCTTTTGGAGCATATAACTTTGTTCTGTCTACAAGCTTTTTAGCTTCTTGAAATCTTTTTCCTTCTTTCATTTTTTCCTCCTTTGGTTTTAACGAACTTTTTGTTCTCCCAATTATTTATTTGTAAACAAACATTATATGTCTGTCAACTATCTTATTCTTTTACAATGATACCCATTGATCTTGCTGTTCCACAAACCATGCTTGTTGCTGTTTCAATAGATGCAGCGTTTAAGTCTGGCATTTTTTGTTCAGCAATTGCTTTTGCTTGTTCCATTGTAATTGTAGCAACTTTTTCTTTATTTGGTTTTCCAGAACCTTTTTCAATTTTTAATGCTTTTTTAATTAAAACAGCCACTGGTGGAACTTTTGTAATAAAATCAAATGATTTATCCTTATATACTGTAATTACAACTGGTATAATCATTCCAGGTTGATTTGCTGTTCTATCGTTAAATTCTTTAACAAATTGCATAATATTAACACCGCTAGAACCTAATGCTGGTCCAACTGGTGGAGCTGGTGTAGCTTTTCCAGCTTCTATTTGTAACTTAATTACATTTACTACTTCTTTTTCTGCCATTTTGCTGGCGCCTCCTTTATTATGAAGTTTCTAACTTCTCTTTTATTAAATAATTTTTTGAACTTGTGAAAATTCTAATTCTACTGGTGTTTCTCTTCCAAACATAGATACTAGAACTTTAACTTTATTTTTTTCTTTATTAATTTCTTGCACAACACCAATAAAATTTTCTAATGGTCCATTTAGTACTTTAACACTGTCATTTATACCATAATCAATATTGATTGGAACCTCTTCAAATCCCATATTTCGAATTTCTTCATCTGTTAATGGAATTGGGTCTGTTCCTGATCCAACAAATCCTGTAACTCCTCTTGTATTTCTAACAATATACCAAGATTCTTCTGTTACAATCATTTTTACTAAAACATATCCTGGAAAAACCTTTTTAATATTTGTTTTTCTTTTTCCGTCTTTGATTTCTATTTGTTCTTCCATAGGAACTACAATGTCAAAGAAAAATTCTTCAAGCTCTCTGTTTTTTATTGTGTTCTCTAGATCTTTCTTTACTTTGTTTTCATAACCAGAATAAGTATGCACTACATACCATCTAGGTTCTAAACTTTTATCTTCTTGAGACATTTTCAAGCCTCCCCTATTCTTCTATAACATTCTATTCTTGATTTTCTGTGTTTACAGTTTCATCTATGATGTTATTTACTGCATCTTCTACGGAATCTGTACTACTTGTGCTTTCTTCAACTTGATTGGTTTCATTTCCTTGTACATAACTTTTTAATTTTTCTACACCTTGTTTGTTAAGTGCTTCAAATGCAAAGTCTAAAACAAAGACAATAACAGCAACTATTAATACCATAAAGATAACTGTTGCAGTGTTTTTAGCTAATTGCTTTGGTGTTAACCATGTAACTTTTTTTAGCTCTGTTCTAAAATCTTTAAACCAATGCTTTTTTTCTTTTTTCTTTTTATTGTCAGCCATTTTTCTCCTCCTAAAAGGTTATTTTGTTTCTTTATGTGTTGTACGTTTCTTGCAGAACTTGCAATATTTTATTAATTCCATTCTATCAGTATTATTTCTTTTATTTTTTTCTGACATATAATTTCTTCTTTTACATTCTGTACATTCTAATGTTATTGGTTCTCTTGCTCCTTTTGCAGCCATTTAACTACACCTCCGTTTTTGTTTTGTGAAGCTTTTCTATATTTACGATGTGATTTAGCCTGTACTTTTTATACATGCTTTAATACTTTATCATATTTTTGCTCTAATGTCAACGAAAAACTAGAAAATTTATACTATTTTCTAGACTTTCTCTTGTTTTTCTGAACTGAATATCCAAATCTTCCTATTTGCTTACCTAAACTGTAATAATGACCATTTGCATAACTTATTAAATTGCATTTAGATATATCGAATTTCCCAGTTTCATCTATATATTTCTCGTCAGCATCTATAGATAATACTTCTGCTATAAACATATGATGACTTCCTAATTCTTTTATTTCTTTTACCTTGCACTCTATTGATACTGGACTTTCCTTTATTAACGGACATTTTACGAAATTTGCCTTTTCCTTTGTAAGCCTCATTTCTTTAAACTTGTCTACCTTTTCTCCTGTTTTTACTCCACACCAATCTGTTGCACGTGCTAATTCTTTATTAGTTAGATTAATTACAAATTCTCCACTTTCTTTTATTATTTTATATGAATATCTTTCTGGTCTAACTGATATGTATACCATGGCTGGATTTGTGTTTATAATTCCTGTCCATGCCACAGTAATAATATTTGACTTATCCATAGTTCCACAACTTACCATTACTGCTGGTAATGGATATACAAAGCAACCTGGTTTCCACGCTCTTTTTGACATTTTTTCTCCTTACATTATATGTAATAAAAAGCTATCAATTAAAAATAATACCCTATTCTTAATTGATAGCTCTTTTAAATTAATAAAAAAACCTGGCAACAACCTATTTTACCAGCAGGGCAACCCACAAGTATCGTCGGCACTTAGGAGCTTAACTTCTGTGTT